>CAZMNA010000001.1:0-238846 GCA_964567555.1 uncultured Candidatus Saccharibacteria bacterium
TAGCCGGATTTTTGGCCTTCAGCCACAATTTTTACATCGCTATCGTTAAACAGCGGCACAGCCGAAGCAGTAACGCCGATGTTTAAGCTGGCCACCGTCGAGGAAGCTTGACTGCCAACGGCTACATTGGTATGTGACAAAATGTCTGTGGTTGTTACTTTTTGCTTCTTGGTATTAATCTGCTGGTTAAGGGCATCTGTTAAGGCTTTGGTCAAATCGGTCTTTTTTATACAAAGTACGGTGTAGGTAATTTTTATGGAAACGGTTGTGGAGCTGGCCTTTTCGCCAACCGCCGGGTTGGCCGTGGAATGCGGGTTGCCGGCCTTGAGGGTATAAACCAGCACCCAGTAGCCTTGCTGGCCAAGCTGGTCTTCAAAAGTCTTGGTAAAGGTATCGGCGCTAGCGGACTTGAAATTATTAACCGCGCTATCAACATCGCTCTGTGAGACTACGACTGTAATGTTGTCCGTACCGCCGCTAAAGGCTGAGGAATTTTGGCCACTAACACTTGGGTAACCTTGAGTTGTAAAGCTGGAACCACTTGCCAAGTTATATTTGGCGCCGCCAGTCTGAGCTGTAACTGGAACATCGCTAGTAAAAGTACAACCCTGGGGTGTTGTCTGAGCTGGTGGTGGATGAAAGTTTGTGCTTTTTTGCATAATAAAAGTCAGCCCGTCAGAAGATATCCCAGTCCCCTGTGGAACATTTAGTTTTGTGACATCGGTTGCACAGTTAGTGGTAATAGACATAGTAACTGTGCCGGTGGCTTTGTTGCCGTTGTTTTGTTGGCCAGAAGCGTTGACCGTTTGAGTGCCGGTTTGGTCCATCGTCTTGGAATAACCCGGGATGGTCCCACCTTGCTCGTCCAGGCTCTTAGCAGTCGCAGAAGTGCTAAGGTTCAAATTAGCGGAGACTGGCGTACCGGTTGTAGTAACAGCAATGGTGGCTTTAGGCAGAACGCTCAGAGCAAAATATAAAAGGACTATCAATAGAACCAGGCCAACCGCTGCCAGCGCTAAACGGTTGCGGAAAGCATTAAAATTAGGAACCTTAACTTTGCTATCCTTAGGTGCCTTGGGTGTTTTTTTGCCGCCTTCTTCCACCGCGTCAGCTTTGTCCGCCGGCTCATCAAGCTCAATCGTCTCCGGATTATCAGACTCGTGTGAAGACGCTAAATCGCCGATGGGTTTTCCGTATTCAATCTTGGTTGGTAGCGGCGCCTCCGCTCCGGCCTTTTTGGCTGATTTCAAATCAACCGGGCCAGTGCCGTCCTCACGCGCACCTGGTGTTGGCGCTGGTTCGCCCAGCGTACCGGGAGCCGGCGGGACAGCCGCTTTGGCCTCAGCACTTTTAGCGACAGCCAGACGGATCGCCCCGGCCAGCGGCAGAAGCGCGGCTTCGGTTGTAACTAAAACGGGCTCTTTGTTGGCCGCCTGAGCGCTCCGCTTTAAAAGGCGCATATTAACAATGCTCTGCAAGACCGCTGCACGCTTTGGCAAAACCAGCCGGACTTCCTTGCCACTGGCGGTCTCTAATTTATCAATAATGCTGGAAATGTCATCATCAATATCTACATAAACGGTTGAACCGCTCCCACCAGCACCGGACACAGGTATTTTGGTTTCTTTACTCATACGCGTAGTACCTTATTTAGTCTCTCACGAATACCGCCCGAACCCTCATTGCCAGAAGCAAGTGTGTCCATGCCAACCCTAAGAAGTCCCATGGCCGTAATGAAAGTGTGGTCTGTGATATCGCCAGTTGTGTCGCTAATTCCGATGACTTCTTCTGGCTGTATCCGGGCAATGACCGGCTTTTTAGTAAACGGCAGGTTCTTATACCAATCGCCGCTCTTCATTTTGCCCATCAGCATTTCCAAGGATGAGCCGCCGCCGCAAAGTAGTATCCGGTTGGGTAAATGGTCCAGCTTGTTAAACTCTGCCAATGCCAGCTCCACGCCGCTGGTCCAAACTTTGAGAGTCTTTTCCAGCGCCGTTTCAATCTGGTCTTTGTGCGGCTCGGCCAAGCGGCCACTGGTCAGGCCGAGTTTGAGATTCTCTGCCTTAACAAAATCAATATCTAACTCGCGCTCAATCGCATGCGTAAAGGCCCGGCCGCCGATGCCAAACATCTTGGTACCCTCCACGCCGCCTTCATTTACCACAGCCACATCAGTTGTGCCACCGCCCACATCCATCAAGACCGCGCTAACGTTGGCGTTTGGGTCATCGCCTACCACGCTACGGGCGACGGCAAATGGCTCGGCGGCTACGGCTAGTAGGTCCAGGTCCAGTTCGGCAGCAGTACGCTCCAGCGCGCCAATGTGAATCATCGGCGCAAAGGCCGTATACATCTCTACCAAGACGTCTTTGCCCTGGAAGCCAACCGGGTTGGTCACTTTATAACCGTCAATGTCTATCCGCACCAACGCAGAGTTGACCAGCCTTACCTGCACGTCCTTGCCGCCCAGTTCCCAGGCTAAATCGCGACGGGCTTTGGCCTCAGCCCGCTCCTGGACCAGGCCTATGATGCGCTCCATCTCCTCCACATCAATTTCCTTTTCGGCATCTTTGCGGGTGAAGCGGACGGTGGAGGTAGTACCTTTAACAAGCTCTCCGGCAATACCAATCACGGCTGTGCGAACACTAACGCCAGCCTGTTGTTCGGCAGTAGCCAAGGCTTTGTCACAGTTGGCGGTTACTGCGGCAATGTCGGCAATGGCACCGGCCTGCATGTCGGCCAATTGCTGATGCGCCCGACCAACACCGATAATTTGAACGCCGTCGCCTACCACCCGGCCAACCAGAGCTTTAATATATTCGGTACCTATATCTAAAGCTACCAAGTACTCGCCCCCTGACTGAGGCTTCTTAGCCGACTCGGGAACTTTGGGCAGCTTGCCCTTCAGGCTGGTTATTTTTGCCTTGTCAAAGATAGGCATAATCGCCTTAATTGTAGCATAAAGACCCTTTGGATAAGCTGTAGAGCGGCTGTTTGTTAAACTATAAAAATGAGCTATCAAACCAGTGCTGGCTTGGCCGAAGGCGAGTTGTCTACTTGGCTTAAAGATGCAGCCAGAAAATATGGCACCTTCCCTGACGGCAGGGTCAATTACACTGATGCGCCAATAGCGCCGACCGTGATGTGCACGCTCAAATGCGGTGATGAGATATTTTTGGCCAAGCGCGGCTACGGCCTAGCCGATGCCGAGGGTGTCTGGTCCACCATCAATGGCTTTATTGACGAAGACAAACCTGTAGCGGAAATTGCTGCCAATGAATTCAAAGAGGAGCTTGGCTTAACGATCGACCCCTCCATAATAAAAATAGCCCCCAGCTACACCGTGAACAGTCAACAGGAAAAGCGAGCTTATATAATTTTTCCTTGTCTTGTGATTGTTGATAAAGGGCCAAACGTAAAGTTAGACCGTGAGCATACAGAATATGTTTGGATCAAACGCGCTGACTTGAAAAATTATGAGGTTCTGGATGGCTTGGCGGAAGTTATCGACGCCGCTCTTAGGCTAGAACAGCTTTAACTCTACGGACGCCGGCTGAGCTGTTTTCTTCTTTTATAATTTTGAACTTTTTGCCGCCTTCACCAATCTGGCCGGTGTGCTCTACGTGCGGGCCGCCGCAAATTTCACGGCTGAACGGTTTGGCCGGGTCACCTATTGTATAAACCTTAACTTTGTCGCCGTATTTATCACCAAAGGCACCAGCAGCGCCTTTACTGAATGCCTCCTCGGTTTTTTCCTCGGCCCAACTTACCGGTAAATCCTGAGCAATTTTTTCATTAACTATGCGTTCGACTTCTGCTTGCTGTTCGGGCGTAACCTTCTCCGGGTGGGAGAAATCAAAGCGTGTACGTTCAGCGGTGATATTACTGCCGCGCTGTTGAACATGGCCACCCAGCACTTGCCTGAGCGCCGCCGCCATCAGATGAGTGGCAGTATGAAGTCTGACAACTTCATCAGAGTGGTCGGCCAGGCCGCCCTTGAACATGCCTTGGCTCGCAGTTCTGGATCTATTTTTTTGCATGACCATTTCAGTATCAAACTTCTGTCGAAGGTCCTCTTCCGGTTCGATCTCTCGTTTGCGGGCTTCTTCGAGTGTTAATTCCAGTGGGAAACCAAATGTATCATAAAGTTTGAAGGCATCTTTTGCGCGAAGTACTGGCTTATATTCTTTTTTAAATTCTTCTTTTTCATGTACATTATGCGCACCCGTTTCAATCCGGGCTTTGAATTTTCGAATCTCCCATTTTATGGTCATGATTTTCTCGAATTCTCTTAGACCGCTTCGGAGGGTTTGGCGGAATAGTTTTTCCTCGCGGGTTAGAGCTTCTAGGACTTCTTTTTCGCGCTCGAACACCTCTGGAAAGTCATTTTTGTATAAATCTATAACTGCTGATGCGATTTTGTCGCAAAAATCGTGTTCGATATTTAAGTCAAGAGCGTATCGAATAGCTCGTCTCAAAAGCCGGCGCAGAACGTAGCCTTGAGTCTTGTTGCTAGGCACTACTCCGTCTACTGCCAGCCAGACGGCCGCCCGCATGTGGTCGGCAATCACGCGCATGCTCTCGGTATGTTGGTCATATTTTTTGCCGGAGATTTCTTCTAGTTCCTCAACTATTGGCTCAATCAAACTAACTTTGAAAATGTCCGGATCGTCATTAACTGCGGCCGCCAAACGCTCCAGCCCACCGCCAAAATCCACGTTTGGCTTAGGCAAAGGCTCGAATTTAGAGCCAGCTTTTTTATAAGTCATGAACACGGAGTTGCCGATTTCCAAAAACCTGCCGCAGTCGCAGTTAGGGTGACACTCTTTGCCGTACTTTTTATCGTGCTCTACCTGCGTAAATTCATAGAAGACTTCACTGTCCGGGCCGCCGGGTTCACCCGCGCGCATGTGCTCTGGCTCACCCTCGCGGCTCCACCAGTTGTACTCGCCGCCGTAGAATGAAATCCTTTCTTTTGGCACGCCAAGGCCTTGCCAAATTTTGGCGGACTCTTCATCACGCGGCAGATTGTGTTTTTCATCGCCTTCAAAACAGGTCACCCACAGCTTATCCTTGGGCAGTTTTAGCTCTTTGGTCAAAAACTCCCAAAACCATGTTAGTTGCTGTTCTTTACCATAATCGCCTAGGCTCCAGTTGCCAAGCATCTCGAAAAAAGTTGTATGGCGGTTGTCGCCAACCTCATCCATATCCTCCGCCCTAAAGCAGGTTTGGCTGTCAGCTAGGCGTTTGCCTTCCGGATGCTCCTCTCCCAAAAGATACGGGATGAGCGGCTGCATACCGGCGGTGGTAAAAAGCGTAGTTGGGTCGTCTTGTGGCACTAAATTAGCGCGCGGAATAATTCTATGGCCGTTTTTGGCCATAAACTCTAGATATTTTTGTCTGATTTCTTGAGCGGTCACTTCCATTACATTCTAACAGAGGTAGCGGTTAAATAAATAATCTATTCAACTGGAAGAGAATAAACTGGCGTAGCTCCAGGACGCTTAGGATCGGCCTCCACTAAAAGTTCTTTGACGGAAAGCAAAACGCTTGGACCAAGTACTGTATATCTATAACGAATAGCTGGGGCGTTAACACCACCGTTAATTTGGGCTAGAGACCTTTTACGGTCAATGCGCTCAGTAATTATACTGCCCATTTTCTCGTGACTTACGTCGTAACCACTATAAGGCATAAAAATTGCGAACTCGTCACCTCCTAAGCGTCCAGCTATATCTCTGTCCTCAAGCCGGCAAATCTGTCTAATAAAATCAGCGGTAGTTTGTATTGCTTTATCACCCGCAGCATGGCCGCCGCCTTCGTTTATCTTCTTCAGTTCAACGATATCCAGCATGAGGAACAGTGCGGAGTCTGGGTCGCCTTTTCGCTCATGACCGTGGTGGCGCATCTTTAGCACACCAGTTTGAACCTCCTCCAAAAAAGCATCCCGCGTTAAAAGGCCGGTCATCTTGTCGGTTCTTGCATCATTAAGCTTTTCCAGTGTATCGGCAAAGGCTATCTGAGCCATGTTCCTGCCATAGCCTTCCCGGCCTATTACTTCAGCAAGATCACACAAATAGTGAACATGAAATTCGCTACCTGCTTGGCGGTAAGCCTCCTCAGGTAGAGGACCAATAAATCTTTTACCTACTGTCATATATATATTATAGCATATTTTTTCTCAAATGTAAATTAGCTAGACTACGATGCCGCCGTTCTGACCTTTTTGAACTGTAATCAGCAATATTGTAGCGGCTTAAACTTAGAGTTATAATTCACTTATCATCTAAGAAAACAAAAAATGGAATTAGTAGCAGACCTGCAGGCAACAATTGAGCAGAAAGATAATATAGACCGGTTAAAAGGTCTTTTCAGGCGCAGACACGAAGCCTTAGTTGTTTTGTTAGGTACCTTTTTGACTGATTTTTATGCTCATCATGCCGCGAGCATGCAAACCGGCGCAGGCATTATCAAGCATATTGAAGAAGCCGTGCCTTCAGCTATGATTCCGGCAAAGGTCAGCCCGGATCTTATTGGACACCCGAGCGATAAGTTAGATTTAGCTATTGATGTTGCCCCGCTGGCTACCGCCGCAATTCTGGCCAAAGGCAAGAATACAACAACCAAAGATATGGTTTTAATGTTGGGGTCAGCCCAAGCCCTGGCTACAGCAGCGGATATAGCCGTAGTGCAGACACATTTAGTATCTGCAACCGAGAAAACTCAGGCAGATGTTGGCTCATCTGCCTTAACAATAGCTATGTTTACTAAATACCTGTTTGATAAAATGGCCCAAGCGGAAACTAAAAGAGAAAAGCTAGCCTGGAGAGCTATAACGGCAGTTTTTATTGGCACCGTTACGGTCGGGGCTGCCTTTTTAGATAGCAGAAATTTTACCACTAACCTAAGCTCTCATACATCTGGCGCTGTGGTAGGCGCCGCCGAGTCCAAACGGGAGCAAAAAAGACAGCAAAAGAACAATGTTTATCAGCTAGAGCCAAAAAGCCCGAGCCCGGCTTTAGACTATGATACCGCCGCCGAGGCACTCGCTGCCTGAATAAAAAACTACTGATTGGCCGGGCGTCAGTGCCCGCACTTCTTCACCCAACTGGGCGATATTATTTTTAAAACTTTTTACTGGCACGAGCTTTGCGCGGTGGCGCGTGCGGACCATCAGTTTTTGTTCCGGCTTTGGCGCACCGTTTATCCAATGCTCTTCGCTCAGTTTTATTTCACTGCTCCACAGCTTTTCGTCGCCTAGGTCGGTCGTAACATAAACCTCGTTCTTCTTCATATTTTTGCCGGTAACGTAGTATGGCAGGCCACCGCCGACTTCCAGGCCGTGACGCTGGCCGATGGTATAAAAAATTGCGCCATCATGCCGGCCGATCGTCTGTCCTTTCTGATCAATAATCTTGCCTGGCTTTTTAGATACATACTGTTCCAGAAAATCCTTAATTCCTACCTTTCCGACAAAACAGAGGCCCATGCTTTCTTTTTTGTCGGCCGTTACTAGTTTATATTTTTCGGCCAACTCCCTAACCTGCGGCTTGGTTAAATCACCCAACGGAAGGATAGTCTTTTTAAGCGCATCAGCTGAAACACGGTACAAAAAATAAGTCTGGTCTTTATTATCGTCCGCTGCCATCAGTAGTCTTGGTGTGCGTAGAGATTTCGGCTCGGATGGGCTGCGAGGATGAACCGAAGCGCGGAGCGAGCTGTAGTTACTACTGCGAGTGAGCAATGGACGCTCAGACGAAACAGACCGCCGATAACTTTGCGGTGTTCCGGCTCCGCCGGAAGCAGGCAAAGTGGCCGAATTTTCTACGCGGGCGTAATGGCCGGTGGCTACTAGATCCGCTCCATCCTCAAGCGCCGTTTCCAGGAACAACTTAAACTTAATTTCTTGGTTGCACATAATGTCGGGGTTGGGCGTACGGCCGGCTTTGAATTCGTCCAACATATAGTCGACAACCTTTTGCTTGTACTGTTTTTGAAAGTCGTAAACTTTAAAATCTATTCCTAACTGCACGGCCACGCGTTTGGCATCGGTAAAATCTTCTTTCCAAGGGCACGGCATGCCCGGCAAGTCTTTGGTCCAGTTTTTCATAAACACGCCCACAACTTTATAGCCCTGCCCCTTCAGCAAGGCGGCACTGACGGAGCTGTCCACTCCGCCGCTCAACCCGACATACACCACCCGACCATTGCGCTGCCCACCCTGCTTGCTAGCTGAGCTAGCAACTCCAGCGGGCTTTTTGAGCGTTGCGGCGTCAGGGCTTCCGCTACTCATTCACCGTACTCTTTGTACGTTTTCATTCGTATTCTCGGCCCTTTCTTGTACCACAACAAAACGCAAAGGTCTCGTTGTTTTCATCTAGCTAGATTTTACAGGGGTGAATCAAAAAAGGCGAACATGAGCACGGTCAGAACATGGCCCGGCCAGTGTCTTTTTACTTTGACGTCGGCGCCGACACTCTCCAGTTGATCCTTGAGCTTTTCTTGGTACTCAGTCAATACGAATCTATCGTGTTTGCTCATGACAAGCTTGACCGGCTTACCTTTAAAGTGCCTCAGGTGATGTTCCGGCGCTAGATCGTACCATTCTTTAGCCAGCTTTCTGACACCTAGATGCATTTTTTGAAATTCTTCGGCATATACGAGTGTCCGCATACCATGCCACATATCAATGGCGAGGTTATCGCCACCAACAGCGGCTGTTGCCCCTGTAAAATGAGGAAAGCGGTCGGCCACCAGCGCTAGTATCACTCCGCCCATACTGATACTGATAAATCTAACTTCATCGTATTCGCTTGCCGATATAGTTGCGGTCAGATCGTCAACGATAAAGTCGCGGATATAATGGAATGATTCAACGACCGTTCTATCTGCAGGCTGCAGAATCTGATCGTGGAAGTCATATACCAAAACGGTCCAGCCCTTTCTACGAAGACGTTTAACCAACCTGTTGACAGGTACTTGTTCCGGGTGGTTATGCCAGCCCGGGAAAATAACTGCCAACTTTTTTGACTGCTTATTAATAATTCTTCTGCCGGCAATGGCGTCGGATGGTTTGTAGTTCGGATCCAGCGGTTTTTGTTTGCGCAAACTATAGCGAGAGTAAAGAGCATCAATCATGAGCCCAATATATAAAATGTGAGGAAGACGTTCACTTTGTCAGCACTGGTGCTACCGCCCCGGGCGCGGTTTCAGAGGGTGTTGTTTCTTTTATCTCCACCTTCTGCCGGGCAAAGCTGAAGCCGAAGGTACTCCCTTTGCCCTCTTCGCTCTTGAAGATTATGGAACCGCCCTGGGCGTCTATCACCTTCTTGGCCATGAACAGCCCTATTCCGGTGCCGTCCGGTCGCATCTTCTTAGCATTTTCCGCCCTATAGAACTTGCTGAATAAATGGCTCTGCACGGCTTTAGGGACCCCTAATCCCGTATCCGTGACTGTATAATTTATACTCTCATCGGTTAGGGCTAACTCCACCTCTATACTACCGCCGGCTGGGGTGTAATAGATAGCGTTGTCCAAGAAGTTCATCACTACCTGGCGTATTTTAGTTTCGTCCAGGTTGAACAACGGCAGCTTATCCGGTTTCTTAAGAGACACCTTAAGTTGGCGCTTCACGGCAACTTCATTTTGAACATTAACTTCTGATTCCACCATCTTGGCCAGATCGGTGGGCTTGTTATCTATCACGAATTTCCCACTTTGCAGCCGCGAAACGTTCAAAAGGTCGGCAATCAAAAAAACCATCCGGTCTGCGCCGTCAAAGGCCTGCTGTATCATCTTGCGCTCATCCGCCGTAACCGGTCCGACATCGCCCTCCAACACCATACTCAAGTAGCCTTTAATGGTCGTAAGCGGCGTGCGAAGCTGGTGGCTGGCAATACTGATAAACTCATCCTTTGTCTGATCCAACTCCTTGAGCCGGATATTCGCCTTTTTGAGTTCCTGTAAGACCAGCTGGTTCTCTACAAAGAGAACCTTGTTATCTAAAGCTATCCCAACTGCTTCGGTTAACCTTTCGAGCAATAATCTTTCGGATGCTCCAAAACTTTCCAGCGCCCCGGTGTTACCGATGGCCATAATCCCCACTATTTGTTGCCTGGCTACTAGTTTGGCTATGTATATGGTCTTGATTGGTGTTGATTTCAATCGCTCGGCCGCTTCCTCGCTACAACCTAAGAATAAGGATATGTCTTTGGCATGGAGGCTTAATGTGGAAATAAATACACTTTGTTCAGGGCTTGTAAACCACGGGTGATGAATTGTCGGCTTTATTTCGGCTAGTATTTTACTGTCAATATTCATTTCGCTTCCGACGCTAAAGCCGTAGGTTTCAAGAGTATTTGCGACAAGGCTTGAGGGACCAACTATGGCGACGAGCGGATACTCATTAGTGGTTGCGATAACGGAGGATATCTGCGTGCTAAGTATTTTTAAATCATCGTGGGATTTAAGAACTAAGCTGTCGATGCTCTGCAACAAAGAAAGCGTTCGATTAGTATCGGCCAACTCTTTGTTGCGCTTATACATCTCTTGAGTAATATGCTCAAGATCCTGCTCCAGCTTCTTGTTGCCGGCGGCCCCTTGATCCGAAGTTGTCTGGTCAGCCATAAATTACATGATGCCTATTTTAGTATGCTGGGAACCTGTTGCGGCGGCAGTCCAGATACAAGGTTGTTAACAGCGTTTTTACTTACTTCTACAGAGGTCTGTCCGAATATTTTCTTATACTGCTCAACTAAGTGGTTGATAGCAGCAGATTTGTCACCCACCAAGCTAACGTGATTCTGGCTATCAATTGTCAGACCGGCTACGCGTTTTGCTTGTTCCACCGCCAGAGGCCCGATAACATTCTGTTGCTCTCTAATGATCTTCTCAGCGACCTCCGCCATCACATCAATCATCGCCAGTCCTTATCTCCCGGTAAGCCCCCGCGATATTTAGTAGAGCCAAGCCCATCAGGAAATAGGCCACTAAATAGATAAAGTCGTTGATGCCGCCGGCCGTCCACGTATTGCGGCTATCCTGATATAAGAAGCTGAAGTCGGCAATATATTGGATCAGTAGGGCGAACAGTAGAAACAGTAGTCGGCCACGCATAATCCCGCCAAGCAATTTACGCGACAGGGCAAAGGTTATTATGGCTATGGAGATGTAGATAGCCTCTCCGAATGGGTATCCGAAATCTAAGAAGCTGGCTAAAGGCGAGCTATAGGTGTAGCCGCGCAAAAAAATGTAGTACGACGTCACGAGTAGGGCCAGTGGAATAACCAGCACGAACAGTCTCTTGCCGATGGTGCCGACGTTCAAATGGGCACCGGTAATCTTAAGCATTGTATAAATAGCGTAGATATAAAGAAGAACGCTGCCAAAATAGCCAATATCGCCCAGCGACGGGTACGGTATGTCACGGTGCAGAAAAAAGAAATACATCGAATAAACCAACTGCCCGAAAGCCTGAGCTAGCAGTCCGAACGAGAAGAAAGACAGGGCTTTGCCCATTTGGCTTTTAAAACCACCCCAGTCTTTTGCTATCCGTAGACCAATTAGGCCGCCAATAAGTGCTGCTACACCGTAGGTGTCGCTGAAAGAATCCCCGCTAAGACTAGACGGCGCTTTGTTAAGTCGGAGTAAAACCCACCAGGCGGCGAAGAAGCCAAAAACCAGATAGACCAGAATCGAAGCCATTTTTAGTTTCTTTGTCATTATCAGAAGTATAAATCGTCATAAGCGCAATATACAAGTAGCAACTCAGCGGACGCCTCTGGTATATTTTTAGGGTATGCAAGTTTTAATAAATGATTTTCCTGATTTTTCAGAAGTCACACTTGAGTATCGACAAGAGATAGAGGCGATTACCCAACAGTTTGAGCCGTACTCGGACTTCAATTTCGTCAGCCTATTCACCTGGAACACTGATGGCTCGGCCACCATATCAAAACTTAATGATAATCTGGTGATAAGACTTCCGCACTACACCAAGGGTCATTCAATATATTCGATGCTCGGTATCAATCGCATCGATGAAAGTGCATCCCGTCTACTGGAATTAACAGGCCGCCTGGAAATGGTGCCCGAAATCGTCCGAGACGCTATTGTCAGCCTGGAGAACTTTACCATAAGTGAAGACCGCGACAACTTTGACTTCGTGTATCACGTGGAGGGCCATGCCAAGCTTGGCGGTAAGGAGTTCAGAGAAAAGCGAAAGAAGTACAATAGGTTCCTTAACACTTTTGGAGAAATAATACGCGTAGAAGAAGTTGACTTGAAAGATGGTTCAGTCCAGTCGCAAGTTATCGATATTTTTCAGAGGTGGGCCCAGTCCAAAGAGACCTTAGGCGCCGACAACGAACTAGAGCTAACTGCCATAAAGAGGCTGTTAGAGTACGGTTCGCACTTCAAACTGGTGTGTCTACTCCTGAGTATCGACTCAGTTCCAGCGGGATTTACTATCCACGAAATACTGAACCAAAATTATGCCATCTGTCATTACCATAAAACCCTTACGTCTTACGCCAACAGTGACGTTTATCTGACCAGCGTAGCCGCCCAGGATCTGCTCCAGCGGGGCTGTCATTATGTAAATTGGGAGCAAGACCTAGGCATTAAAGGCCTGCGCCAATCAAAACTGTCGTATAGCCATGTCCGTTTTTTAAAAAAGTATATTATCGAACCGGCAGCTAAAAAATGAGAGCGCCGAGGCCGGCGTACTGGCCCACGAAAGTAATGGCATAAATCGCCGCGCTGATTGCGGTTAGTTGCCGTAAGTGGCGGCGCCTGCCTAGCAGATAAACAATTGGCATGGTCAAGAATGCCGTTCCCATATAAGAACAAGCCACGAAGCCAGCCGAGCCGCCGGCAGTCATAAGCCAGTATGAAAACTTTCCTACGTTACTGCCGCGGGTATCGGAGAACTTTTTAGACCACTTGTTTTGACGTCCGCTGGATTTACATCTTTTGACACCATTTAACGCCAAGGTCCCGAGCATATAGTCAAATATGAAATAAATTGGCAGCAACACGAAAAAGGCAGTCCATGGACCAAGCCACTTAGCCATGGCCAGGACCGGCGTGCCGAATATCACTTCATCAAAAACAAATAACAATACTCCGGCCGCGCCAACAGCGCCAGAGAATACTACTGTTTTTGCTCTCATATGTTTCTGGGTTTAGCTTATCGCCGCAGCCTCTGCCTTATGGACGCGTTAGACCAGTCGCTGGCTTCATAGACGGCGATGACGAGGGCGCAAACCGGTTCGTGCAGGCATGTTATGCCCGTCACCTTCATTTTTAATGGACCGAATTCTTTGCCGCGGGTTTCGACCAGCGCCTTCATGCTTTGTTCAATGTCACGTCGGACGGTGGCTTCGTTGGCACCCTCATGTTCGACGAATAAACCCTCGCCGGTTTTGGCGTCTTGAACCCAGCCGATGCCGGCCCAGGCTTCCACGTTCGGTGTATCGACCCGGTGTTCGGCCATAACCACATATAGTCGGTCACCCCATTTGCCAGGGGGTGTTTTAATGGTGCTGGTTTCGTCGATTATCTCTGAGCCGCCCGGAATTATCGAGCTAAGTCTTATAAGATTGTAGTTGGCCGTGCCAGCCTCCTGCAGAGCGGCATCGAAAGCTGCCATCTTTGTCGGCCCAGTACCTAATCCGGCTGCAATATGGATATTCATGAGTAAGCAAAATCCTTTTTTGTTTTGGTTTTACTAACTGGACTATACCTTAGCGATTTCGTCTAGTCAATAACTGGGTTAGCTCTAGCGCTTATCTGGACGACATAAGGGTCTGCGTGTAAAATAGGGTGAATGCCCAAGATAGCTATCATTGAAGACGACCTGGCAATTGCCGAGATGTACAAGCTCAAGTTTGAAGCACTCGGCTACCAAGTTGAGATTGCTGGAAATGGCAAGCTTGGTTTGGAGCTGTGCCAGAGGCTTGTGCCGGACCTGGTTATGCTTGACCTTATGATGCCTGAGATGAACGGCGATGAGATGCTGGAAAAAATGCGCGCCACGGAATGGGGCAAGGATATAAAAGTTATTATTCTGACCAATGTCGAGGAACAAGAAGCATCGACCAAGCTGAGCTCCCTGCACGTTCTGAAATATATCGTCAAGGCTGAGATGACTCCCAGCCAAGTGGCTGAAGTCGTAGGGAAAGAGTTAGCCGTCGCCTAGCAAGCCGACGTACACCGTCTTCATCCGTTCCAGTTTAGCAAAATTACAGAGGTCGGTCGAAGATACAATAACGTATGATTGTTATCAGGTGACCAGTACGTCGTTTTTTGACATTAACAACTGCCTCTATCTCTTGGAGGCTGTCTAGCATTCTTTGCTGATACTTAGACAGGATAAAACTATCGCGCGTCGACATAATGAACTTGACTGGTTTATGTCTAAAATGAGCTGCATGATTAGCTGGGGCTAAAAGATGCCACTCGTCATCCAACTTTCTGACACCGACGTGCATCTTTTGGAAGATTGGGTCGAGATACGAGGTCCGAGTGCCGTGCCACAGATCAATCGCCAGATCATCCCCGGCTACTACTAACGTGGCGCTTTGAAAATCTTTGTAAAGGTCAGTCACCAGAGCCAGCGGCACGTTTCCGAGACTTATACCGACAAGGTGCACTCGTTCATATCCGTGCTTGGACTTAAGCTGGCTTAACTCTAAGGCGATTTTATCGCGAATAAACTTAAACGAATCTCGAACGGCATCATCATCCGGCATAATCACCTGGTCATGAAAGTCGTAGACTAGGACAGACCAGCCTCGACGCGCCAGACGACCAGCTAGGATACTCACGGGGAAAGAGTGGGTGTGCCAGCCGGGGAAAATTACAACTAGCCTTTTTGCAGACGGCTTGAGATGTCGCCGGCCTGCAATGGCATCACTTGGCCGATATTTCGGGTCGAGTGGTTTTTCTTTTTTACGACTATAGCGCGCATAGAGAGCATCGATCATGAGCTTACTTTACAAAACATAAGGGAAAAAGAGTAGCCGCGGTTCGGTTTAGCGAATTCGGATTCATTCCGAAAGCGGCGTTGAGGAAAAACCGTAGGCTTGTCCTCAAAAGGCGAAGCCGCTTATACGTCCAAAAAAACGGTTACTTTGTCGTCTTTGACATGCATAACAGCACGTTCGATAGACAAGTTAAAGTCGGGGCGCTGCGGCACGCGTACAGTTAATTGGCCAGGCTTAAGAATGGTCATGAAATTTTTGTGACGCGGCAAGACATCGAACGGGCCGGTATCGTTAGCTGCCGAAACGCTGGCAGCTTCGCCTTCGAAATAAGTACGGAAAGGGGCGGCAACCTTAACCTGCATTAGGGACGCTTTGGCCAACTTTGCCTCCTAGAATCGCCTCGACACCCTGGAGGGTTTGGTCGCGACCAATATATTCACCTTTTTTGCCGTTAATAGCCTCTGTAACAAACATACTCTGAGAAAAGAACTGCACCAGCGCACGAGCCTTTGCGAAGTCACTGCGGTCGACTGCCGATAGCTCATTTTCGCCAACGATGGCGATGATGGATTTTAGCGACTCATATTTTTGTAGCAAAGCTTGAACCGCAACACTTAATTTGTAATGCCGCTCGCCAACAATATCGGGCGAAAGCAGGCTCGAGGTAGTTCTTATTAGATCAACCGACGGACGAATGCCCTCCTCTGCTACTTTACGACTCAGCACAATCGTGCCATCTAGCTCGTTAGAAATCATTTGCACTGCCGGATCACTTAAATCGTCGGCTGGCACATAAATTGTTTGTACCGACGTAATCGAACCATTTTCGTTTGAGGTTATGCGGTCTTCTAACAATTTAACGTCCGAAAATATAGTTGGCTCGTAGCCGCCCTCGCTCGGGATTTGATTAAGGATTGTTGATAACTCATTGCGAGCCTGAATGTAGCGATACATGTTATCAGCAAAAAACAGTACATCTTTCTTTTCTTCGTCGCGGAAATGCTCGGCCGAAGCTACGGCAGCGTGGCCGACTAGGACTCGCATGATAGGGTTTTGATCCATCTGGCCAAAAAACATAACGGTGTTTGATAGCAACCCCGCTTTTTGCACAGTATCGTAAAGCTCGTGCCCCTCGCGAATGCGCTCGCCGATGCCAGTAAAGAAACTTAAGCCCTGTCCGCTTTTAGCGATATTATGCATCAGCTCCATGATAAGAACAGTTTTGCCAACACCAGCTCCACCAATAATGCCCATCTTGCGGCCTTTTACGAAGGGGGTGAAGAAATCAATAACCTTTATGCCAGTCTCCATAAGTTCGTTGTGCGCAGCTCTAAACGATGTGCCGTGTGGCGGTATGTACATGATATTGCGCGGCTTCAGATTTTGCGAGGGTAAAGCTTTGCCGTCTAGCGGACGCCCCAAGGCGTCAAAAATGCGACCGATGGTAGCTGGCCCTACCGGAATTTCAAGCCCGTGACCAGTGCGTTCGGCTGTCATGTTCTTTTGCAAGCCGCGATCACCCATAATGTTGAGACAGACCGCCAGATTTTTGTCAGTCAAATGGTCAACCAACAAAATACCATTCAGTGGGCTGTTGGTTACCAGCACTTCACCGCTGTCTGGCATCTCGCCATCGAACTGTACTTCGACCACTAAGTCACGGATAGAGCGGACTGAACCCGGCGTCATAGGGCAGCCTTTCTCATACCGTTAATAATTTCTTTAGCACGCTCATCTTTGAGCCGGCGTTTGGCGTGGTTGTAGTTATTCTTGAGTCCGCTTAGCGAATCATCAGCTTTATCGCGCGCCGCGTGCATGGCGGCAAAGCGGCTGGCGTATTGTGCCAGTTTCGATTCCATAATAATTTCTCCGAGCATAATGTTTATCATCGAACGCTCGAGGTGATCAACTACGGCGTGAGTGCTGGGTTCAAAGATATAACTGCGCTCGGAAATATCGTCAGCGGCAGCGGTGACGTTTTTGCCACGCTCGTCCACCCAAGCGCTCATCTGAATGGACTTAACTTCTTGGTTGCTAAGAGAAATGTAGGCCGGATAAAAAATGGTTGTCGATTTATACAGCTGAACCAAGCCGACTAGTGGCGCCACGTTAATGGCGATGTCTGAAATAGGCAAACGGAAGCTACGGACGTACGGGATGTGAGTCTGGGCCAGCTGAGCCGCACCGTGAGTGCCAACGACTACAATTTCCTGAGTACTCGTATCGAAATTAGTCACTGCAGACGCGACAACCCGCTCGTCGATATCGCCGCTGAAACTACCTTCTGCCGTGACCAAGATTAGCAGGTCTTTATTGTTTGTGATGGCGCGGTGGCGACCGAAATGAAACTGCTTGTCCACCCGAATCTGCTTATAGATATTCCAAAGCTCACCAAAGAATTTCTGGCTCGCCAGCACCCGGTCTCTGATTTGGCTGATGTGCATACTGGCAATGCCTTCGAAGGCGCCAGTTAGCTCGAGGACAGTCGCCATTGTGTCACGCTCTTGGGCTAAATCGCTCAGCTGTCTCATGCGCCACCTTTGCTTACCTGGGCGGCCAGGGAGTCGCGTACATGTTCATAATCGGCATCGTTTCTGACAAGCGCTGCCGTCGCGTTGACCGAGCGTTTTAAAATACCCACGTCAAGATTTGGCAGATAGCGATCATCCAAAATAATATCGACCATCATTTGTTGCGCCGCCAACGAATACGTCTCGCCGGGAACTTGAACCATCATTTGCCGCAGTTTTTGGCCACGTAGAATATCTTTTTGTGCCACAGCCGAAAGTTCGGTGCTAAAGTGCGAATATTCCTGCGCCCGATAGTACACATTAAGAGCTTGCAGGACCTGACCGGCCTGACTCTTTTGGCGTTCATTATGCCCGCGGCCACCAACACGCGTAACGCTCAGGTTCGTGTTGAGAGATGGCCTAAGACCCTCACGAAAAATCTTAGTATCTAAAACCCATTGGCCATCAGTTATCGACATAACGTTGGTTGGCAAATAGGCAGTGATGTCCCCGCCATTGGCCAGCACCAGCGGGATGGCGGTTAGGCATTTGTTGTTTTTGCTCAGACGCCCGGCACGCTCGAGTAGCGAGCTATGAGCGTAGAACATATCGCCAGGATAGCTATCGCGGCCCGGACTAACACCGCTGAGCAGTGAGATCTCGCGGTAGGCGTGCGCGTGGGTGGTCAGATCGTCGTAAATAATCACACAGTCTTGGCCAACTAGTTGCCACAAATACTCAGCTATAGCGCAGCCAACATACGGCGCTAAATAGGCTGATACTAGTGAATCGAAGATAGTTGAGACGACAATAATAGAGTGTTCAAGTACGCCGTTTTCACTTAGTTGGTTTATAAGCGTGTTTACCTCGCTGGCGCGTTTGGCGATGAGTACGTAGATTACGACTTGGTCTGTATTTTTCTGGTTAATGGCGATTTGGGTTGCCAGAGTTGATTTGCCAGACTTGCTGTCGCCGATTATGGCCATGCGCTGGCCGCGAGCAATCGGGAACAAAGCATCAACAACGGTTACGCCTGTGGCTAGTTGCGTATCAAGTAGCTCACGCTTATAAATCGGCGGCGCTACATTAAAAACCGGCGCTCTAGAATCAGCCGCCACCGGACCTTTACCATCCAATGGTTGGCCCAAAACAGATACAACGCGACCAATAAAATCCTTGCCAACGTTGATTGACAGCTCACTCTGCTCGATAACGGCCAGCGAGCCAACCCGAATATGCGAAGTGGTTGAGCCAAGGTGCAGCACCAGCACTCGATCTTCCAGCACATGTTGCACCAGGCCTTTGGATCCATCGTCAAAAGCTATAAATGAATGCACATTGACCGGCTGCATGCCTTTGATGCTAACCAAGAAGTTATTAACGGCAATCACTTCGCCAACCGGCTGGCCGGCGTCAACGAACCGCTGAAAATGATTCTGGTCATGATCAGCCACGCAAGGCTCCGTCAATTAGTTTTGCTAGGTAGCTCTCTTGGCCCTTCAATTTTTCTTTGAGACTTAAATCAAAAATTTTGTTGGGTGTACGAAGCACACAACCGGCCGCGATATTAGGCTGCAGGCCAACAGACAAAAGGGTCTGGGGATGAATATTTTCGCGGAACCAGATTATCAATGTATCAAGAGCCTTGGGCGAAGGATCAGCCGCAAAACTGATGTTCAAACTAGGAGCCTGCGATAGCAAACCAGCCAGAGCTTCACTTAAATCTTTCCGGGCCTTCGCCTCTAAAAGATTGACCTTGTTTATCTTGGCTAGCTCCTCAAGTACCCGGGTGATACGTGGTGGCGTGATGCTGGTACCTGGCTGGCGTTTTGCGGCCGACACGAAAAAATCATCTATTTTACCAAGCTCCCGCTGCATCCGGGCCACTTCGGCCTGACCCGTAACATTCAGTGGCAATCGTAAATCGCTAGGCGCCACGCTTGATATCCTCCACGATCGCTGCTTTATTCCTCTCCAGCTCAGCTAGTATGTAGTCCAGCTGATCCGACAAGTCAATCTGATTACCAATCGCTCTAAGTACATAGTGGTTGACGATACTGGCCATGCCCTTTTCAAACTGTTCGACAATATGGGCGCGCTGGGCTTCAGCCTGTGTCTGCATCTGGGTTTCCAGAAACTGACGCTGCTGCTCAATTGTCTTAATGGTTTTTTCGATGGAGCCTACAGCAATCTGTTTGGCATCAGAAATACTTTGTTCATACTTTTTAAACTCCTGCTGCAAGGTGCGGGTAATCTCTCCGCGCATATAGTCATTCAATTGGGCAGTGGTTTGACGTAAATCCTGCTGCAAGAACATAGCGTTTTCGCCAATAACCTTCTCGAAGTGAAGCCGCCCGCGGTTGCGCAGCTCTTCCCTGAATTCATCGTCAAAGATATGAGCGGCCGTTATCTGGCCGGTATCAACGGCGGAGAGTGGGTTAGCGCGGGCGGCTTGGGAAGGATGCTTCTTACGCCGGCTAACGAGGTAGGTAAATACAGCCGCCAGTGACAGGGACGTTCCGACAATCAAAATCAGCCCACCAGTGTTCATTATTTTGCGTTTATCCTTATAACCTTAGTATTAAATATACCCCAACCAGGGAGCCGATAAAAATAAACAGGCTCACTACAATCACCTGCAAAAGCCCACCGAGGATCGTGTGACGGCTAAGCGGATTGCGGCCTAGCGATATAAGAGAGCTTCTGATACCGACCACCGCGAGGATCATAGACAAGGTTGTCGCCACTATAAAGACCACAAAAGCAATATAAATTCTAAGGGGCGTCACCTCAGCACCGGCGACAGTATTGCCAAGTCTCTGCAGGGGCTGTGGAATAGATAAAGTATTTTTATAAAGCGGGTTTGAACCCACGGCGACATTGATGTTTATGCGCCCGATGTTGCGACCAGCCGTTTTTTGGACCACGCCGCTATTGCCGTTAAACGACGAAGTAGCCTGCCCTACAACGGTTGGCTGTTCCCCGGTGGCTTTAGCACCCACGCCCGAAATAGCA
Organism: uncultured Candidatus Saccharibacteria bacterium; assembly: GCA_964567555.1. Taxonomy (GTDB): domain Bacteria; phylum Patescibacteriota; class Saccharimonadia; order Saccharimonadales; family UBA10212; genus CAZMNA01. Next base: position 20,514 of record CAZMNA010000001.1, read on the forward strand.
GACATTGAAATATAATCACCGGATTTAATTGCTCCATTCTCGGTATCTACTAATACTTGGTAGCTACCACCACCGGCTACGAATACTTGCTCGCCAGGCCTGTCTAAAGTAATTGGTACTTTAGCTCCATTAACCACGACGCCGAACATTTCCTTAGAGTTTAGTGCCAGTGTTAGCTCTACTGTGCTGGCTGGTTTTGCCAGCTGGGTGACAATGTTACCAACTTTTAGCGTCCCTTTGGCATAAAAACCTTCCACTATATTATCGGCCCTGGCTAGCGCGGGCACAGCAAAAAAACTGGTAACCACGGCCAAAGCAACAGCTAAGCGAGTAAGTTTTTTTGCCTTCATCACTAGTAAATAGTATAAGGCTTTTGCTTAAGATTTGGCGATTAGCTTAACAAGCGCTTCAAGGAGTTGTCTAAGTTGAGCCTTGGTTGTGACTCGGCCCAGACTAACGCGGATAGTTGAGCGGGCGTCTTGCTCGCCCAGGCCTATGGCGGCTAAAACATGTGAGGGCTCACCTCTCGCAGCGCTGCAGGCGCTGCCGACAGCCACCTGGATCCCAGCTTCATCCAGCTGCATCATCAACCGTTCGTTGTCCACGCCTGGAAAAGTTACGCTCATAATATGAGGAGACTGGCGTTTTTTGGCACCGTTGAGCATAGCCTTCGGGAAACTCGCAGCTAAATCGGAGGTAAATTTTTGTCTGAGCTCAGCCTGTCGCTTAAATTCTTTGGCGTGCATTTTTTGTGCCAAATCCAAAGCTTTGCTAAGACCTATGGCACCAGGTACATTTTCGGTGCCGCTGCGCAAATTATGTTCTTGTCCGCCACCGACAATTAGGGGTGTAAGCTGCACATTACTTTTAGCAAATAACGCCCCACTCTGCTTTGGACCGTATATTTTGCCGCCATTGATGCTCATCATGTCTACGCCGAGCCGGTGCGTATGCAAATCAAATAAATTTCCGGCTTGGGCGGCGTCAGTGTGCAGATAAAGCGGCCGGCTGTTCTTAGTCTCACTCCTTTGGGCGCGCATTTCTCTTACCATGCTGGCGATTTGCTTGATCGGCTGAACACTGCCAAGCTCATTGCTAACCATCATCACGCTGATTAAAACTGTTTTAGGGTTAATAAGGTTCTTGAGTGCGTCAATCTCAACTATGCCTTGCGGGCTGACTGGAATTTGCTGGTGATTATAAAGTTGCGCCGGCACCAAAACAGACTCATGCTCAACCGCGCTTACCAAAACTTGGCCATCGGGCCACTGATTCATCAGCCCTTGAATGGCCAAATTGTTGGCTTCAGTGGCACCGGCCGTGAAGTAGATTTCGCTTGGCCGGGCGCCTAGCCAGGCTGCAATTTTTGCCCGGGCGGCCGCCAAATCTTTTTTGACTTTGATAGCCGGCAAATAAATTGCCGACGGATTGTAAAACTGCTCCGTAAAATACGGCTGCATCGCCGCCAGCACCCCCGGATCCATAGGCGTAGCAGACGCGTAGTCTAGGTAGATACTCTTCTGGCTCATTTTGGGGTCCCCGCAAATTTTAATTTGTGGGGAGAGGAGCAACCAAGTCTTAGGCCGAAGCTTTTGCGCTCACGCAAAACGAGGCAGAGACGCAAGTTGCGACGAGGTGTTGCTGCCGCATAATCAAGATATATATTTCTCATTTTTACAACCCGAACAGCTTCTGCGCGTTGGCGGTGGTAGCACCTGCTAATTTTTCCAAGCTTTCGCCACGCAGTTCGGCTAAAAACTCAGCAATTGTCCTTAGGTGCTTAGGCTCGCAAATCTGCCCGCGGAAGCCAGCTGGCGCTAAAAACGGCGCATCAGTTTCTAGTAACAGTCTGTCTAGCGGCACTTTTCGGGCAGCCTCTAGCTGTGCTTCGTCGCGAGAAAAAGTCATGATGCCGTTTAGGCTGACAAAAAAGCCGCGGCTCAGCGCCTCGTCCAGTTCTTTGACCCCGGCGCTAAAGCTGTGTACTATGCCCCGTCTGATTTTATATTCATCAACAATCGGCCAAAAGTCTTCCCAAGCCTCGCGGATATGGAAAATCAACGGTAAGTCAGCGGGCAAAACTGCCTTAATCTGGCCGATGAGAGCCTTTTTTTGGTCGTCTGGGGATGAGTAGTCCTTGTAAAAATCCAGGCCGATTTCGCCAACAGCGACTACTTTAGGTTGGGCCAAAAGTTCTACTAGCTTTGCGTCAGCCTCTTTATCAGCCACATAGGCAACAGCGTCATGGGGGTGAATGCCAACGGCGGCCCATACATTGGGGTGGCGGCCGGCTAGCTCTATCATGCCTTGGCTATCAGACAGGGTCGTGCCAACACAAATTAACTTAGTAACACCCGCTGCTCGAGCGCTAGCCAAAACCTCGTCGGTGCGCTCACGTAATTTATCAAACTGCAAGTGGCAGTGGGTATCAACTAGTTCCATGCTACTTAGCCTTTTGCTTGGGGAATAGTGAGCCGGGCAATGTTTTGACGTAGCTGCCGCCAAAACAGTCTTTGATTTTGGCGGCGGTATCGGGCATGAACGGTTCAAGCAGCATGGCAATCTCCAGCAAGTCTGCCGCCAGCTGAGCCAATATCTCGGCCAGGTGCTCGGGTTCGCCTTCCTTGGCAATCTGCCATGGCTTGGTCTCATCAATATATTGGTTTAGGCCGCGGACTTGTTCCCAAGCTTCTTCAAGTGCTTTGTCAAAATGACACTCTTCTAGGGCTTTTGTGTATTGGGCGACGTCGTGTTCCGGTTCCGGCAACTTGCCTATAGCGCCATCTTGATAAGAGTTAATCATGGCTGCCGTACGGGATACTGCGTTGCCCAGCTGGTCAGCCAGCTCGGAGTTATATGCTTCCTCTAATTTGTCCCAGGAAAAATCGCCATCGCCATAGCTTGGCATATGGCGCATCAAATAATAGCGCACGGCGTCGGTTCCATACTTAGCCACGACATCAATTGGGTCAATCACGTTACCCAAGCTTTTGCTCATTTTCTTGCCGTCAACCTCAATGAAGCCGTGCGCGTAGAGCATTTTTGGCAATGGTAATCCCAGGCCTAAGAGCATGCCCGGCCAGATAGCAGCGTGAAAACGCAGGATATTTTTGCCGATGACCTGAACATCAGCTGGCCAATAATCTTTAAAGTCTTTGCCATCTGGATAACCTAGCACCGTGATGTAGTTCATTAGCGCCTCAAACCAGACGTACATTACTTGCGTAGGGTCGCCGGGAATCGGTATTCCCCAGCTGATTTTCTTGGACGGCCGACTGACGCTGATGTCTTCTAGCCCGGAGTTTAAAAGCGATAATATCTCGTTCTTACTTCTTTCGGGCACAATCTTGTAGGCATCGGACTCGATAGCTTGTTTTATGGGGGCGGTGAACTTGCTGAGCGCGAAGAGATAATTCTCTTCTCGAACTTTTTCGTATGGTCGGTTATGGTCCGGACAAACCCCTTTGTTGGCTTTGACAATCTGTTCGCTGAAGAATTCCTCGTCGCCGGTGCAATACCAGCCCTCGTAGGTACCTTTATAAATATACTTTTCCAAGTCCTTCCAGATCCGGGTGGCGCCTTTAATGTGCGCCTCGTCGGTAGTACGGATAAAGCGGTCGTTGCTGATGTTTAGGACTTTAAGGAACTGAACGAACGACTGGCTCAGATTATCCGCGAATTGCTTGGGCTCCAGCTTAGCTTCGGCGGCCTTCTCGGCAATCTTGCCGCCATGTTCGTCGGTCCCCGCGCTAAGCAAAACCTTATCTCCCAACTGGCGGTGATAGCGCGCCAGGATATCAGCATATAAATAGAGCATGGCATGGCCAAGATGCGGCTTGTCATTAACATAAGGGATAGTTGTAGCTACGTAATACTTACCCATAATTACTTTAGATTGTAGCTTATTGCCTCTATTTATAACAGGGGTTAAAGCAAGCTAGCCTGGTCTGGCGGGTCAGCTTGCGGCCCCAATGGCAGACTCATTTTTTCGGCCAAGCGATCCAAAAACTCGGCCTGCTCCGGGATCAGTTTGGCCGCAGCAGTTGTTAAGTCAAAATAAGCAGCCCGGTCAATTTCCGGGAAGCTTTGTTTTTTCCCACTTTTAGGCGGCCATTCCATTTCAAATGTATTACTTTGGATATTACTCACGTTCAAATCCGCTTCAACCGCCCAGGTCTGGACAGTCTTTTTGCCGCTTTTATAATCAACCGCACCCAGCTCTATTAGTTCGCCTCCGGGCGCCGGCAGTCCAAGTTCTTCAGAAAATTCACGCTTGGCAATAGCGATTGGCTCCTCTCTTGTGCCGCTGTCGTCAATGCCTTTAGGTATAGACCAATGTCCAGCATCTTTTTTGGCATGAAACGGTCCGCCCATGTGCGCAATCAAGACTTCCAGCTGACCGCTGGTTGTTCTGTAAACTAAAAGCCCATAGCTAAATTTCTTCATATTTGTGGTGGGCAATACAGGACTCGAACCTGTGACTTCAGCAATGTGAATGCTGCGCTCTAGCCAACTGAGCTAATTGCCCCTCTCTTGCTAATTATACTTCGCTATTAACTAGCGAAGAGACATCTTTCTCAAAAAACACGTTCATGCATAGAAGCAAGCAAGTTCGTAGAAATTGCAGTTTTTCCTGATAGTCTCTATTTTGCCAGCCAACCGAAAGATCGTACTTGCCATCTAAATTTTCTTTGTGTTGTTTATAAACTTCAGACACTCCACTAGTCGCCTCGACAAATATTCTTACACTGGGGATAGGTTTAGTTTTGCTACCCGCTATGGTCTTTTTAATGCCCCGCTTGAGATCACTCATAAACGGCTGCTCTATCAACCATGCTGCATAACGAAAGCTCAATGCTCGTTCGCGATTGGCGTTAAGAGTCCTACGCTCTATTTCCGCCTCGTTGAAACCCAACTCATCAGTAAAATACCTAACACTATCTCGCTGTTGCCTGGATCTAAGTTCGGTGCCGGAAATATGCTTGCCAGTATCAACCATATCCTCTAGTGAGACCGAGGGGTAATAATCTGCGGATTCTGCACCCTTAAGACGTCTTTTTTCATCTACGAGGTGTAAAAATAGGTCAATTAACGCAACTCGATCGAGACTTCTATCAGCCCATAGTTTCTCAAGTAAACGCAAATCACCTTCATTGTGGGCGCCCAACATTTTTAAAGTCTGTTCCGCGTTTCGTATATCCGCTTCTTTATGGCTCCTTACTTCACCGGCCGTCCGAGAGGAGCCTCTTACCTCGAGAAAAACTTCTTCAAGAACATCTTCCACGCTCTCGTCTAGTGGGTCGTGTGCACCCGGTGCTAGTTTTATTTCATTCATAAGAGCAATAAAGCCAGTATTGAGGATGCTTGCTCCCCCGAGGGACGAATCATTTTCATAATCTTTACGTAAATCTGCAGTAAGCTCATAACTAGATTCTGATCTTTCTAGCCTGATTCCAAATTTCTTGTCGGAAGGCCGCGTTTCTAGCAATGGATTTCTTTTCTTAGCATCACGATCAATGGCGTCGCCTAAATCGCTGCTCATCATAAAATCAAATCGGCCGCCCGAGTATTCGGCGGCATCGCCTTCTTCAAGCCGTTCGGTTAGAGCACGGGCTAGCAAAACAGCCGGGGGTAAAGTAAGAAACCGTAACTTTATCGTTGATCCAGAAACTGTAGACTCTAAGGTTGTCTCTTCCTGCAATAGATATTCGGCATTCTCAAAAAACCGATCGTTCGGTTCTATAGACGAGTGCGGGCGATTAGTTGTCTCTGCCATAGGTATATTATGACAACTTTTGTATATTTTTGCAATGGTATAGGTACTCCATGCAATGTTTGACAAAGTACTCTTATCCTTGCTTGATATTTTTTGGTGAGAGTGGTAGAATGTAACTGTTAAGCCATCTGCCCAAAGTTCATTGATAAAAGTGGGTTTTGGGGGGCTGATTTAGCTCGACGTTTGGACCTTAACAGTTTAGTGTGGCAGGCCGGATTGATCTGCACGTTAGTCGGATCAAACCAACAAATGCAAATCGCATTTCAAATGCAGTAGCTAATGCGAAGGAGGCTATAATGGCTTTCCTGAGCACTCCAGCTCCTGTATCAGTTCTAGCTTAATTGCAAGAACCGCACTGCGGATGACATCAGATAGTCCAAAAGTGCGCCATATTTTCTGGATGCTCTATAATCAGTGGCCCGCTGATTGTAGCTAAGACTGCCGGGCTCCAAGCCGGATGGCTTTTGGCCATTTCAATCATCCGGTTTTAGACAAAATTAAATGGTCTAAGCCTGTAGTCACCTGGATTGTTACCAAGCGGACGTGGGTGCGATACCCACCAGCTCCACCAAATGAACATCAGAAGCTAATTCTGGTGTTTTTTTGTGCCAGTAAACAAAACTTACGCTTAGATGGTACAATCATAAGTAATTTAGTCCGTCAGAATATTCTACACTTAGTATCCTCACAATCTGCGTAGCTTAAACTGCCAACACTAAAGCTAACGATTGGAGGAAAGATATGAAGTTTATTAGAACAGCTATAGCGGTCTTATTTTTAACTATAATTACAAGCCCGGCAGCTTTGGCGGCGACTTCACCGACACTAGTCGGGTCGGCCAGCTATTCGGCATTGGGTGGTGCTGGCGTAACTTGCACCGGTTCTACTACTACGACCGGTGCTGTGGGTGTTAGCCCAGGCACCTCAATCACCGGCTTCCCTAGTCCATGTAGCGCTGGTGGCGGGACACATTCTAATGACGCGAGCGCGATAGCCGCCCAAGCCGATGCTCTGACTACGTTTGGCACCCTTGACCAAACTTGCGACCACTCTTACGGGGCTCAAGACTTAACCTTGCTCTCGCCTCTTGGGCCAGGGGTTTACTGTTCTACTAGTAGCTTCAGCTTGAGCGGTAACCTGACCTTAATCGGCTCTGGTGTCTGGATTTTTAAGACCGTATCGACCTTGATTACGTCATCCGGTTCATCAGTTACTGGTGGCGACCCCTGCAATGTGTGGTGGAGAATTGGCAGCTCTACTACTCTCGGTACGACTACTGCGTTCATCGGAAATGTGTTTTCGCAAAATGGTGTTAACGCCATGAGTACAGGCGCAACCTTGAATGGTCGGTTTCTGGCCTTATCTGCCGGGACGGTAACATTAGATTCCAACACTATCAGCGGGCCAACCTGCACTACAAGCTCCTCAGGCGGAACTAGCGGTAGCTCGCCCGGTAGCTCGCCAAAGCTGCCAAATACGGGTTTCGGCCCTAGTCATCATGGTAACAGCTCCCCTTGGGGCACCATTATTCTAGCTGCGACCGTTGTAGGCGGAGCTTACTTGATCCGCAAGAAACGGGCAATCTAGCCCAACCAACTCTCGGCCAGCAAACAAACACACTTTTCATATGAGCATATATGTAGCCGCATCAAGGCGAGCAACCAAACACACTTTTCCGATGAGTAAATATGTAGCTGTATCAAAACGAGGGTTAATATTACTAGGCTTCACAGCGGCGGCTCTGTGCCTGACATTTGCTCTGTACTTTATATTAATGAGCCCAAGCCAAAGGCCAAACTGGACGCCCCCGGCAAAAAATACTGTTGCTTTCTATAAACCACAGGTAAAGACTTATGCGCTGCCAGCACGTCTTAAGATTCCGAAGATTAGCGTTGACGCCGCCGTTGACCACTTAGGCCTTGCGCATCAGGGCTCGCTCGATGCACCCGCCGACCCAACTAGTGTGGGATGGTTTGAACTCGGACCCCGTCCAGGGGAGCCGGGAAACGCGGTCATTGATGGACACTTCAGTTGGGTGCATAACATACCTGCAGTGTTTGACAATTTATCTAAATTACAAAGGGGGGACAGTCTGTATGTGGAAGATGAAAAAGGTGTGTCAATTACATTTGTCGTACAGCGCTTACGACTATATGGCCAAAATGAGAATGACTTTGCCGTGTTTAACTCAAGTGACGGAAAGGCGCACCTTAACCTTATAACTTGCGGAGGGGTTTGGAACTATAGCCAACATAGTTATTCGAAGAGGCTCGTGGTATTTGCAGATAAATCTACTTAGTGTTCCACTCTCAAGGCACATAGTCACTCTTATCTCACATCCACGGAACAGCTAAAATCCTCTGCCACCGCCCCAGTTCTTCGTAGATTTGGTGCCAATTTTTTTGGAGAAGCTCCACCAAAGTTCTTATGCTTAAAATAACCTCTGTTATTGGAGGTTATTTTGTTATTATCAGGGGGTGAATAAGTTGGCGGCCCACAGTCGGGAAGTAGAGGGTGTGCAAAAACAAGTTTCCGGATTTTTTGCGCACAAAAAACAAGCCAGGATTTTCCACGGAGGGACTAACTCAACTCGTTCCCGTGAGGTAGACCTCTCAAAATCTATAGATATCCGTCGTCTGAGCAATATCATAGAAATCAACACTGATAAACGATATGTTCTTGTTGAACCAAATGTCAGCTTAGAACGACTAGTTGATGCCACGCTAGCGCTTGGTTTCATACCGCCGGTTATAAGCGAGTTTCCGGCCATTACAGTTGGTGGTGCAATCCAGGGTGGCGCCGGTGAAAGTAGTTCGTTCAAATATGGATGCTTACATGAACCCTCTTTGGAATTTGAGGTTGTTCTAGGCAATGGCTCTAGGGTCACAGTAAGTCCCGGTAAAATGTCTGACTTATTCCGGGGTATTTCCTGTTCTTGCGGCAGTCTAGGCATAATAACCTTAGTTAAACTACGACTAATCCCGACCACTCCCAACATAAAACTCGCATATCATGAGGTTGGTAGCTCCAAAGAGGCCGTTGAACTTATAGGCAGTTACACCAGCCTGGCTAAGGGGCCCGATTTCATTGATGGCATTATGTTTTCAAGAACTGCAGGTGTGATAATGCTGGGCTATTTCAGTAACGAGACCAATTTGCCAAAAGCCAGTTTCCATAAGTTCAGCGATGAGTGGTTTTACCTGCACGCCCAAAAAGTAAGCGGCAGAAAGCCGGTATATGAGGAGCTGATACCGACAAAGGACTACTTATTCCGTTATGACCGTGGAGCATTTTGGACGGGGCGTGAGGGGCTCGGCATACTCCATATGCCTTTTAATCGTCTTACCCGTCTGCTACTTGCACCGCTGTATAGAACCAGCACTATGTACCGCTTTTTGCACGGAGCACGCTTGGGTCAGCAGTTTCTAGTCCAAGACATGTGTCTTCCTAGAAAGGGTGTCGTGCCATTCATAAAGTTTGTTGATAAAAACCACAATATTTATCCGCTTTGGCTCTGCCCGCTAAGACCATCAGAAACGGACATATTGTCTCCAACCTACCTAAATACCGACTTAGTCATCAATGTTGGTGTTTGGGGAAAGATGCAGGTAGACTACGACAGCTTTGTGCGGCGCAATCGCGAATTGGAAAACGAAGTCCATAAACTGGGCGGCCGGAAAGTTCTATATGCACACGCCTACTACAAGGAGTCGGATTTCTGGAAAATATACGATGAGAAACAGTACCGACAGTTACGGCAAAAATATGCTGCCGAAGTAGTATTTCCTGATATTTACACTAAAACTTATGTCTCGGATAAATATAAGCCGTTAATTGCTCGCGGCTGGTGGAAGTTGCTTACTAAATCTTAAGCTAGTATGGCTGATGCTTTTTGATAGTGGCTAGCAGACGCCACCTTCGCAACACTTGGTTTTATAACCGCACTCTGGACAGACATAGTGAGCATGTTCCGGTTTGATCGGATAATGGCCGCAGGCGTCGCAAGCCAAGGCTTCGTCAGCTTTTTTCATAAGTAATTCTTTATTTCTTTTTCAAAAATATTTTCCATTGAGGCAAGAGTGGCTTCCGCTTTTTCATACTTGCTTTGACCCTGAGCAGTAAGTGTAACGTCGCGCTGGCGGCCGTCTTTTTTATTTTTGACTATGTTCACTAGGCCGGCTTTTCTCATGACTTTTAGCTGTCGGCTAACGTTGGCCTCTGTTTGGCGCAAGGTTACAGCTATAGCTCTTTGGCTGGTTGGGGAGGAGCCCAGGGCGCTCATTATCCTGGCTTGGCTAAGGCCAACCCCTGCCTCCGAGTTAAGGCGGTCATCGGCTAGTTGTTGTAAATGATACGTCAAGTGGAGCAGGGGAGGAAAACTGGTTTTAGACAGACGTGGTAAATCATTTTTCATAATGGTTTAAGCATAAGCGCACAATACTTGACGTGTCAAGTATTTGGGGCAGGGGAGCAGTGGCTAAAAATTTTTGTAAAGGCTGTACCAATCTTTGAGGGACAGCTCCTGGGCACGTACATCCGGGCTCACGCCGGCTTTTTTAAATAGCGCATCGGCCTCTGCTCTGCTTAGGCGCAAGCCACCTGCTAGTGAGCTCTTTAGTTTCTTACGTTTTTCACCAAAGCCAGCTTTGACGATGCGGAAGAATTTATCATTGTCCAGACTTTTGAATAAAGGCTTTTGGTGATGGCGCAGCACCACAACCTGGGAATCAACCTTGGGCCTAGGCTCAAACTTATCGGCAGGAACGTGGACGGATAGCTCGCAAGTGTAATAAAGCTGGACACTTACGGCCAAAACACTCATCTGCCCCGGCACAGCACACAGCCTTTCGGCCACCTCCTGTTGGACCAGTAAGACCATCATGGCAGGCGGGTTAAGTGATTCGCTGAGGGTCCTGAGCAGATTACTGGTCAAGTAATATGGGATGTTGGCCACGACCTTGTAGCCAGACGGCAAGCTGTTTAAATCAAACTGCAAAATGTCGGCGGTAATCACGGACAGGGCCGACCCCCCGAAGGATTTGGCCAACTTTTTGGCTAATTCTTCGTCTTTTTCTACGGCCACAACGTGGCGGGCCTGACGCACCAGATAGTGCGTTAGATTGCCTAGACCCGGACCGACTTCCAGAACCGTGTCGGAAGGTTTAATCTCCGCGGCTTCGGCAATTGCCTCCAGCGCTTCAATATCTTTTAGCCAATGCTGGCCAAGTGATTTTTTAGGCTCACTCATACCTTTATTTTACTCTTGAAACTGGCAGGTGGATAATTACCAGCTACCCAAAGCTACCCAGTGATAGTAAGCACCCGCCCAGCCGCCATATTTATTGGCGTAGCCATTAGCCCAACGCAGTTGGCAGACCGCGTCGCCTAAACTACAGCCAGATTTACCGCACGGATATTCTTGAGCTAAACCGCAGGCACCACTATAGGCATTGACCGAGTATGGGTTCCAGTTGGATTCATGACTGATTATGAAGTCCACGTAGCCGTAACTGCCAGAAGAGATACCAGCTGTAGCCATAACCGAAGTCTTGTCACTTGCCACAAAAACGGTCGTACCCCGAGCGACAATCTGCGCCACCGGCTGAGTGATAACAGTCACCCGAATTTTGGTTTTAGAAACAACTTCGCCCTTTTTAGTAACTACTTTGTAGGTGACTTCTTCTTTACCGGGTGAGCCGTTTTGGCGGACAGCAGTCGCGCCGAGTGTTAGACTCGGATCATTAACATATTGGATTGGGGCAGCGATAGCTTGCTCTACATTGATCACTTGGGTACCGTTCCTAACCAAGGAAACGACCGTCGCAGCTGTAATCGGTGTGTTGATTGCTGGTTTTAGCGTGTCGTCCTTAGTTAGAGTGATGTGTTTTTCTTTTAGCAAGTCCGCCACCGTTTTGGCATGAGTGCGGATAGTTACCTCAGTGCCATAAAGGCTAAATTTAATAGGCGTAGCCGGGTCTATCACAACTTCTTCGCCCAAAATGTTTTTAGTGACGTCGCCGGGCGCAAAGTTAGTATAGTCTTCTGGATAAACCGTCTGGCCGGCGGCCTGAGCCACAACCCTTGCGCTGCGCTGGGCAGTGACGGTGACAATTTTTTGGCCGCTGGCTTGATCTATAACAGTTACCGGGCGCGCCCGGTAGATATTAATCCTAAAATTATCCTGGACAATGGGGGTACTTAAAGATGGTTCCACCACATCCTGCGGTATCAGCTGGAGCTGCGGTAGTTTTTTAATCAAAGCGCCGACGGTTTTAGCTTTGGTATCTAGCGTTTCGCGCTGACCGTTATCAGACACAAAAACTACGTGGGATGAGCTGGGGCGCAAGCTGTCGCTTGGGCGCGAAAGCACGATAGCAAGGGTTAAAATGCCGCCCATTATCAACCCAAGCAACGGCACAAGGTACGGCCGCGCTTTGACATGCTCCAAGCCGGCTTCGTTAACCGCCTGGGTACGCTTCAAGAACTTTAAAAAGGTAAGCTTCATCTATTTTATCTGTCTTGGGTTGGGGGGTATCAGGTACCCAGGAACAGGCAGGAACTATTATAACAAATGATTTTTTTACAACAAGCTAACAGTTATCACACCCTTGACTGAGGGCTTCAGGCTCGAGCAACTAGATAGAAGTGAGCGGGTCCGGGCATGCGAAGCGAGCCTGATTGGGGCTGATGCAAAACAGTCTGGGCTTGACTTCCTGAAGATGTCTGACGAAGTAAATATGCCGGGAGCATATTTATGAGGAGTTCTTCAGGCAAAGACTGGTTTTACTATCAGCTCATCAAGCGAGCGTAGGGCCCGGCGGTTTGCCACACTTTGCCGCTCAAAGTGTGAAGATTTGGTTCTTTGGAAAAGAACTACTCAATTTTGGTGAGCGGTGCAAAAGCGATGTTTAATTTTTTTGTACCCTTGCCTTTGAAAAAGATAGTGGCTGTATCGCCCTCTAGTTCAAGTACGGTACCGGGGCCAAAGATATCGTGCTGGACACCGTCGCCTTCTGCTAGCTCTGGTATGTAGCGCGGCTCGTCCGGAGCGCCTAATCCCAGAGCCGGCCTTTCCTCTGTTCTTGCGGCCTGGCCATCAATATCTATTAAAAACCGGCTGGGCGGATTGGCGCTGCGGCTACCAAACAGCGCCCGCTGGATGGCGTAGGCCAAGAAAAGTTCTTCGCGGGCGCGCGTCATACCCACATACATCAACCGGCGTTCTTCCTCTAGCTCTGTCGCGTCATAAAGCGCCCGGCTGTGCGGCAAGACTGATTCTTCTAGGCCGGTTATAAAGACGACTGGAAACTCCAGGCCTTTGGCGGAGTGCAGAGTCATTAGCGTCACAGCGTCGGCACCGGTTTGGGTTTGCTCAACTTGGCTAACCAGCGCTACCTCTTCCAAGAAATCACTTAGCCCACTTTCAGAAAATTGGCTCGCAACACTTAAAAGTTCGCGTACATTCTCTGCGCGAGCCTCGCCCTGCGGAGTACCATCGGTTAGGTAGTTTAAATAATCCAGGCGCTTGAGTAACTTATCAATCAGCTCAGCGGCGTTTAGGTCGTCTGCCTGCCCACGGAAACTTACTAAAATATCGTTCAAGCCCACTAAGCCGGCACGGGCTTTGGGCGTCAAACCTTCACAGTCGCTGACCTTGGACAAAGCTTCACTCAGCGTCAGATGCGTTTCCGCCCGCCAACGCCCAAATGTCTCCAGCGATTTTGCACCCACGCTGCGAGCTGGCACATTAACGATGCGCTCAAAACTGGCACTGTCATCGGGCTGATAAATAAGCCGTAAGTAAGCTACGATGTCCTTAATTTCTTTGCGGTCATAAAAACGCACGCCGCCAACAATCCGGTAGGGAATAGAATGGTGTAAAAAGACTTCTTCAATCGCGCGGCTTTGAGCGTTGGTCCTATAAAGCACCGCAAAATCCTGCCAGGCTCGGGCATGCATGTCTACCTGGGTTTTTATACGTCTAGCAATCAGCTCCGCCTCGTGGCGCTCATTGCCGGCTTCTAAGATTTGTACGGGGTTGCCCTCACCAGCCTGGGTCCAAAGTTTTTTGTCGCTGCGTTTAGAGTTGTGGGCAATCACTTTATGGGCTGCGTCCAAAATATTTTTGGTGGAGCGGTAGTTTTGCTCCAGCTTAATTACCACGCAGTTTTTATAATCTTTTTCAAAGTTTAGGATGTTGCGGAAATCCGCGCCGCGCCAAGAATAAATACTTTGCCAGTCATCCCCAACCACAGCCAAGTTTTTATGTGGCCCGACTAAAAGTTTGATGAGCTTGTACTGGGCTGAGTTGGTGTCCTGGTATTCATCAATCATCACGTAGCGGAATTGGTCTTGCCACTTTTTGCGTATGGCCGGTTGGGCCTCCAGCATGCTCACTGTGCGGCCAATCAAATCATCAAAATCAAGCGCCGCGCTGTCATGCAGTAACCGCTCGTATGCCGGGTAGGTTTTGGCGGCAGCAATAGCCGCCGGCGTATTACCGGCATGGGCGGCAAACTCGGCCGGACCAACCATCTCGTTTTTGGCGCTGGAAATTAGCGATGTGAGCAGGCGCGGCGGAAACTTTTTCTCATCAATCACCAGGCCGCCGCTGACTTGTTTGACGGCGGCTTGCCGGTCAGCCTCGTCCCAAATCACAAAATTGCGCGGTATGCCTACCTGCTCCCCGTCTTGGCGAAGAATGCGTACGCAGATGCCGTGGAAGGTACCAAGGAATGGCATCCAAAGACCACGCACCGCCTTGCCCTGCCTGCCTGCAGAGCCGGCATCACTGGCAAGAGCTTTATGGCGCATTGCTGCGTCAGCTGGCGTCAGTCGCTCGCTCGAAGTAGTATCTCTACGTTTCGCTCGCTCCACACCTCTGCTTCCTTGCACTGCATCCAAATGAGAGTCTTTGGCTATGCTAAGCAAATCTTCAAGACGCTCACGCATCTCATTGGCAGCTTTGTTAGTAAAAGTCACCGCCAAGATGTTAAGCGGTGTGGCTTTGCGGGTCTGCAGAATATAAGCAATGCGGTGGGTTAAGGTTTTGGTTTTGCCGCTGCCGGCGCCGGCCAATATTAAAAGCGGCCCTTCGGTGGTTTTGACCGCCCTGGCCTGCTCTGAATTTAACTCCTCAAAAAGATCGCTTGGCACTAACTAATTTTAGCAGTTAGCTAATTAAATGATTGCAGCACGAGTACAGTGTCTTTATACAAGTCAGTACCGGTATACGCACTCATATTTAAGATTGACGGATAGCCGTTACCAGTTGAATCATCAGTAGAATCGACAGTAATTTGATAGGTTTTGCCGTTAACTACTACGAACCCTTGCTCACTCATCGCACCATTACTACCGTCATACACCTGGTTCGTTACAAGCCCTTGAGTAGGAAGCTTATTGGGAATATTTTTAATGACGTTGAGCTGGCTAAGAAATGTTAAGTATTTACCCTTAAATAGTCCAGACGAAACTTGTCCGCTTGTCTTGAGATAGTTGTACGGTGTTGGTTGGTTATACCCGATGCCACCACTGTAAGACAGATACTGTGAGGTGGATATACTAAACTCCTTAATGGTAACTGTATAGCTGTTTGTTTTGCTGTAGCTGGCTGGTGGGTTCACGAAAGCCCCTATGTTAGTAGGAACAGTGTTTGGATTTATGTAAACGGCTGTGCCCCAAACTGCGTTATCTTGTCCAAAGTTACCTGCCTTAGCATTCCAGTCGGCAGGATACTTGAAATTAAAACTAGTGCCGGTATACGTTTTCCAGCCGGCGTAGGGGTCGGTTGTGATCGGAGTAGTTGTGGTGGCGGTTTTGGCAGGTGTGATTGCTGGAGCGGTTGCCGTGACTGGTGCTTGGAAGAAATGAAATGGCAAGTGCGAATAGCCTTTTACCAAGCCGGAGTCCACTGCCAGATAAAGTAAAATACCAGCAAGTAGCAGGGCTAAGACTGGCCAAAGGGTTTTTCTTAGCAAGCTTTTCTTTTTTGGAGTTGGGTCTTTGGTCCCGGAAAAAAGTGGATGTTCATCAACTTTTGGCTGGAGCTCGCCAAACTTCGGAATGTTTTCTGGATCAACATCTGCTGGTGGCATAGGCTGCGGGGGAGGCATTGGATCAGCTGACGGCTGTATAGTGTGGCCTGGCATTACATCATTAATTTTTTGTGGTTCTTGACCTTCCGGCATTAGTTCTCTCCTTTATCCCTCTGCCAACGGCGGACGCCGTCAATTATTTGCGAAAATTCATGGTAGTTTAAACTTTCATGTCCGACCAAAAAGCCGTCCACACCCGGCACATCCAAATAGCCGCCGATGGATTCTGCTACTACCCCGCCGCCATAAAGCACGCGCACTCCCTTACCAGCTTTGGGGCCAAACACGTCGCTTATGTAACCGCGGATGTAGGCAATGGCGTCCTCAACTTGCTTGGGCTTAGTAACATTTTCTTTGCCGATAGCCCAAACCGGCTCGTAGGCAATAACCATCTTGCGGACTTCCGGCGCAGTCAGGTTAGAAGTAGCGCTCATTAGTTGGTCGTGCAAAACCTGCTTTGTTTCATGATCATCGTGTTCAGTCTTTGTCTCTCCAATGCACAAAATCGGCATGATTTCATTACGCACGGCGGCCGCAACTTTATCACGGATCATAGATAGACTTTCGTCAAAGATATGTCGGCGCTCGGAATGGCCAATGATAACGTAGTGGACTAAATCGCGCAGCATGGTAAAGCTGACTTCGCCTGTGTAGGCGCCTTCGTCTTTAAAATACGCGTTCTGGGCAGCTAAGCGGAACTTCCGGCGGTCCAGCTGGATAGACAATGGTTGGAGCGTCAGCATGGGCGGCGCCAGCACCACTTCAACGTCGCGCAAAATGGGGATACGCTCTTGCAAACGGTGCAAAAGCAAACTAGCCTGCGACGCGTTCAGGTGCATTTTCCAATTTCCGACGATTAATATTCTTCTCATGCCCACTTTTTGCTTAAGCTAATTGTACTATTTATCATTCAATGCTTCCAAGCCAGGCAACTTGCGGCCGGCCATTAACTCCAGGCTAGCACTACCCCCGGTTGAAACAAAGCTAAAATCACGGGTCCAATTTTTTGACTCTATATAGCTAACCGTATCGCCGCCGCCTACTACACTGAAGGCTTTATTAGCATGAGTGTTTGAGGCGCCAATTATTGCCTCTGCCACTAGCCGGCTACCGTGGCCAAACGGATCATGCGCACCGGCAATGCCTTTAATCTCTGTCATGCCCAGTGTACCGGACCAAATTACAGTCCGCGATAGATCCACGGCGCCAGTAATGCGGGCAGCGCTAATCGGCCCAATATCCAAAATCATTTCGTCTGCGCCAATGTTATAGGCTTTAGCCTTTGGTTTTTTAGGGTAAGCCTCAATATCGGCCAGACTGTCACTGCCAAAATCTACAACTCGCGTAGCGGCGCGGCCATCGGCTGATGTAGACACTACCCCATCTACTGGAATTATAAATTTAAAGTTTCGCTCTCTTTCGGCTTTACGGGCTTTGGTTAAAATTCGGCGGGCCAAGTCAAAGTCTTGGCTATCCACAAGGCTCTTACCGACCTTTACTCCTTCGGCATGTAGAAAATCATTAGCCAGCGCACCACCCACAGCCACACAGTCAGCTTCTTCAATAAACCTATTCAGCACGCCGATTTTATCGGCAATCTTGGCGCCGCCAACGATTGCTGTCATTGGTCGCTCTGGCTTTTGAATGGCTTGTTCAATTGCGCTCACTTCTTTTTCCAGCAACAGCCCGGCAACCGAAGGCAGCAATTTGGTAATAGCGTGAGTGCTGGCATGTTTGCGGTGCACCACGCCAAAGCCGTCCTGCACAAAGATATCGGCTTTGGTAGCCTGGATTAGCGCATTGGCAAAATCGTCAGAGTCTGCCTCCTCGCCCGGGTTAAAACGCAGATTTTCTAAAAGAAGCACCCCGCCCTTCGGCAACTGTTCGGCCGCTGATCGGGCAGTTGGCCCAACTGTATCGTTGACAAAAAAGACCCTGTGGCCCAGCAGTTTTTCCAACCGCTTAGCTACCGGTGCCAGCGAACAAGCCCTGTCATCCGGGCCGGTTGGGCGGCCCAAATGGGCGATGATAATTAGCGCCCTGGGCTTTTGTTCAAGAATGTATTGGATGGTTGGCAGCGACGTCTGCAGACGGTAATCATCACCTATGCGGCCGCCGCTTATCGGTACGTTATAATCCGCCCTCAGCAGAACACGCTTGTTCTTTAAATCTATGTCCTTGACTGTTTTTTTATCAAATTTCCCCACCACATATATCCTTGATTTCAGTATAAAGGATTAGACCGTAAAATGGTGAGCTCCGTTTCCAATAGGTGGAACTCGCTCTACCCTAGTTTACTATTGATGCACGAAAAATTAGAGAGTCTAGGCCTAGTTTACGCTAATGGCGAGATTACTTACCTGGAGCCGGAGGATAGCAATGTTTAGCCTGCGCAGGGTCTCCCCCGAGGGCCTATTAACCTCCCAACTGTTCGATGAGAGAACATTCTACAGTAGCTTTATTCATGACCTTAAAAGAGCTAAGAATGAGGTTATTATCGAGAGTCCCTACATGACTACCAGCAGATTGGCTTGTTTGGAGCCAATCCTGATAAGGCTCATCAGAAAAGGCGTCAAAGTTAGAGTAGATACTCGCTTTCCCGGCCACCACGATGAATTATTAAGGATTCAGGCCTGGATAGTAACTAAACGCCTTAAGCAAATAGGCGTTAAGGTTCGGTTCTTTAATGATTACCAGCATCGCAAAATAGCCGTGCTGGATGAACGTATTCTTTGGGAAGGCAGTCTCAATATCCTGTCGCAAAGCAATAGCCGCGAAGTTATGCGGCGGATTGAGTCCGAGGAGCTAACCAAGCAGATGATTAGATTTCTGGGATTAAAGAGGTTCTATTGGTAAAATGCTAGACAAGATGACTAAAGAATACGAACCTAGCGAGAAAGATATTAATACTGTAATAAGTATTTTAAAACGTACTGACCCCAAGCACGCTACACCCGAATGGGCGAACCTCATCTTAGATCATATACATGCAGCGCTGGATGATATGTCATTTAGTAATCCAGAAAAGCTAGAGGGCATTATTCAAGATATCGAAAAGAAACGGCTGAGTTCTTAGTCCGGAAGGATGTCGCGCCAGCGGATTCCTAGAGCTTTGACTAGTTTTTCCAGCGTTTCAATGGATGATTTCAGTTCCCCGCGCTCAATTTTGGCGTAGTAATTAGTGTTAATTCCGGCTTTTTCGGCTAATTCAGCTTGAGTTAGACCTTTTTGAAGCCTAATTTTCTTTAGGGTTTGAGCTATCTGATTGTTGGTCTTATCTGTCATAAGGCGATTATATCACCTCATTTGTATCTGTTGAAGGAAAGGATCAGCCGAGGAGGACACTACCGGCCCTCATGAATTACAGTTCAGCTGACCTTTTCCCAAAAAATAATTTCGAAGAACAAATAGAAAAGAATAAAAAAAGAAAAACAATTAACAAATAACAAAAATTAGCTCACTGCGAGGCGCGGCCGCCCGTTGCCGAGCTGGTAATCGGCGCGATTCAAGTAGGACCTGACCCGGTCACCGAGCCAGCCGCCGTTCGGGACGTACGGACCGCCGTTAACATCCAGTCTGTTGGCTAAGAACCAGGAGTAATCCTTGCTGGATAATTGTCGAGGGTCTTCTTGAAGCGTTAAAGCGATCCATTCAAACACTCCCATGGCATCAACTTTTTGTCCGGTAATTTCTAGGTGATTATCACCATTGACTGTGAGCTGATTTGGGCTTTGGCCTTTGAGTCTAAGAATGCCAGCCTGTGGACTTGCCTGGGCTAGGATAACACCCCAAGGCCCGTCCCTGGCTATTTTTTGAGACAAATACTCACTTGGCCTAAGCAGCTTGGAGGGGGTTTCCGAATCACGGTACATGGGCTGGTCTTCTCTGATTGCTTTGGCTAGATGGTCGTTGATGTAATCATCCTTCGAGGCTACTTGCTGTGCTCCACGCAGGCGATTTATCCAATTTGGAAAGTCAGCTAACTCATCGTAGATTGCTTGCCAGGGTATTAGTACTAACTTCATACTATCGCCCACCTTTTCGCCCGCTTGATCAATTTCACCGGGAGTTTTGAGTGCCTGTTTAGCATTGTATAGCCGCTCCAGGGTTGGGTAGAAGTTGGGGTTAGAAGAAACTAGTTCGGCGAAAACGCTATGGGGCTTGGGGGGACCCTCGGGCTTGCCGATTGGATTGGAGTATTTTTGCCATGCAGTGCTGGCTTCGACCAATGAAGGGCCGGCCCAAGCCTGCAATTCCTCGGGCTTAACATGTTCCGGTTGGGCGATGTTCGGCGCTTGTTGCTGTAGCTGTTCCTCGACGATCTCTTCTAAATCCTCTCGCCCAGCTTCGGTGATAGGCGCAGCGATACCCTCGGCTACATTTCTTTCATAAACCGCATCTAGCTCATCGTCTAGCCCGGGATAAATGTCTGGTGATGGATGTTGATTAGGCCCCATGATTTACCTTACGGATTAGGTTGGCTATCTTGTGTTGGTTTTAGGAATCCATTACCCTCGAGGATCAAACGGGTTTGACGTCTATCATTTTCACTCTTTATACCTTCTACAAACTGGCGTAGGACTTGGTCGAGGGATAGCTTGCCGTAAGAATCTCGGACTTTCTCTAAAATAGCCACCATGGTGCGAGGAGCCAGTACAGTTTCCTCCAGTCCCGGTTTTCTATCAACCATTTGTTCGGGCGAGACATACTCTGAGAAGCCATCTCCAAAGTTGCCGTTAAAGACTTGCTGGGAAATATGGGCAGCGCGGATGAAGCTCTCTAGTTCCTCTTCAGGAATCACCGGCATCACTTCGCCTGAGCTATCCGATAAGGCCGCTCGGGCGATAATTTCGTTCTCAATTGGTTTGCCTCCGAAGGGCACATCGTTATCCGGATAGTGCACCCGAATAATGTTGGCCCCGAAACGATTTTGGAACTCTACGCTAAGGTCTTCCACACCCTTATAGCGTTTTGACTTTTCGTTAGCCGTGGCAATAATTACGAAGCCGGGTTTAATGAGGACTTCATGGCCGGAATTTTCCTGGATGGTGAATTTGTCACCCGGACGCATCTGCAGGATTTTATTTAGGCGCTTTAAGAACTCTGGAGGCATAGCCGTAATCTCATCAAGGATAAGAGGTTTTCCGGATTCCATCGCTCTTACTAGCGGGCCGTATGCAAAACCAGTGACAGGAGTGCCGCCTTCGTTTTCCAAGGTAGTTTTGCCCACCATTTGGTAGCTATTAACATCCCCGTATCCAGCAATGAACTCAGGCTCTTTGCCAAAGTAGACTCGGGAAATGAATTCAGCTAAGGCTGTTTTTGCTCCACCCGTCTCTCCAACTAGTAGTGCCGGACGTCCTTGGACTAATGAGGGCAAAAGCTCGTCAATAATCTGGCGCATTTGATCGGTCAATACTATGCCGCGCTCATAGTCCCGGCGACGTTCACGGTTTATAAGCTTGTGTATGACCTCCCGAGCTCCAGCGTGAATTTCGGGAGTAGTGATGTATTTGCCACGATTGGCTCTGACTTCAGCTTGTTGGGCTTCAAGGCGCTCGATGTGTTTTTGTTCGGAAGTAGTTAGGGTACGGTTAGACTCACCGGCCGTTCGGTAGATTTTGGCAATATCGCGGGCCAGCTCATCCATTTTCTTGTCCCCACGGAAGAAATCGACACCGGCTTTAATAACTTCCAATTTTTCGGCTCGGGTGTCCTCGACCTCTCTTCGGAGTTGCTCGTCGCTCGCTAAAATTCGCAGCTTGTTATCTAGCTCTTGTAGACCCTCCAGATTGATTTGCATATGTTCCGGCCATTGGCCCGTAAAGGCTTGCCAGGCGGCTTGGTCTTTTTCGGAATCGCCCTTGGGCATATGGGCATGCCAATCCGGCCTAAGCATTTGGGCTAAGGTAGGCGCTGCAATGGTGGATGGATCAACTGGCTCGGCTCCCTGCTCGGCTCGTTT
Source organism: uncultured Candidatus Saccharibacteria bacterium (assembly GCA_964567555.1). Lineage (GTDB taxonomy): Bacteria > Patescibacteriota > Saccharimonadia > Saccharimonadales > UBA10212 > CAZMNA01. The sequence continues at coordinate 42,352 of CAZMNA010000001.1, forward strand.
TTGATTTATTTGTTCGATATGAGCTTGGGACATTCTTTCCAGCTCGGCTGGAGTTAGCGATGCTAGATAGTGCCTAAAGTCCAGGTTCAGCGCTCTATCCGTTTCCCTATAATCCCACTCTACTTCAAGATAAGCCTGAGGAGTTCTTTCCCACTCAGCTGCTTCCGCATTTTCGGGCTTAAAATCAGGGCCATCACGCGTTAAAACCTCCGGGTAATGACCGGCTTCGTCCTCAGGAATATTCTCAACAGAGTCTTCAGACATATTGACCTATGAAGCAATGCTTACTAACTTTTGATTGGTACATTTTACTTCTTTATTTTACTGCGATTGTCTTATATAATAGTACTACTGTAGTTAGCATAAAATCAATAGTAAAACAAACCTAAAAAATCATTCTGGAAGTGTTTTTATGTCAGAGACAACAACCCCAATATCTCCAGAGCCGAAAGGACAGCCCAGCCCTGAAATAGGGACCACTCCTGATGAGGGGCTAGTAAGAGCCGAGACTTTTTTGAGGGATGTTGCGCCTCACCTAGGGCGTCTGTTTGGCATGGATCTTAGAATTAGTATCGGACCGGCTTGGGCTACTGATTTGAAAACCGGTGATGTCATGGCCAACCCGAAGTTCTTTTTAGAGCGCGGTTACACCTCCGATATGGCCGTTTACGCCACTCTCCACGAGGTTTGTGCGCACTTGCGAGAAGTCGTGACCAAACCTAAGCTTACGGACGAGGTTATAAGGTTTGGGAATAAAAACGGCCAAGTGGACGGCAAAAGAGATAAGGCTCGGGCAATATTCCATAATATCTTCTCTGATATAGCCGGCAATAACCTAATTCACGCTGTCTTGCCGCGTACTATGCCAAAAGTGGCCGAAGAAATGTATAGGGAGAAACTCTTTCGCGAAACAGACTACTCTACAGTCGAACCACGACACCTTCAGTTTCTTTACAAGATTATTCGCCAGGAAATGATTCCCCACAGCGAAACTGCTGTTCGTCCGGAAGTAGACGAAGCCATAGAGAGTCTGCGCGACTACCATGGTAAGGGCGATTTGGTTAAGTATTCAACTTCGCTAACTAAGTCTAATAAGGAAGCTATGTCGCCCGAGGAACGCTTTAAGGTCTGGACGACTCTGATCTTCCCTGTTTATGAGAAATTAATCGAACAAGACAAAGAAGATCCAATCACGACTGATGAAAAAGGTGAACCGCAGCCCGGTGACGGCGAAGGCCAAGACGGTGACCCCTTTGACTCCTACTATGACGATTACTTCGAAAACCGACACCCTGAGCCAATGCCAGACGAAGAACACGATAAGATCCACGAACACGCCAAAACAAAGGACGCGGCGCAGTCGTCTGATCGGCCACAACAAAAAACCGAATGGGAGAGAAAAAGAGAAGCCACCGAAGTAATTGATAATCAAGTCCGTCAAGAATCAGGCCATACCTTAGCCGAACAGCGTCGCTACAATAATGAAATTATGAAGTGGCAGGATGCCATTGCCGAGATGCGCGATGTATATAAAAAGGTTATCCAAGAAAGACTGGCTCAAAAAAGAGGCTTAAGCCGCCGGACCTTTGATGAGGGCGCAATTCTCGACCCTAACCGCTTAGCCCAAACGGTCATTGATATTAAAGCTGGGATTGAACAGCCGGAGGCATTTAGAGATTACGAAGAAATAAATGGCAACGCTAAGGCCATCGGTAAAACCGACTATGTTTTTGTATTCGATGTTTCTGGTTCAATGGCCCAAAACGGCAAAGCCGAAGCAGCCTCCGCCTCGGCTGTAATCGGCCTAGAAGGACTTTCAGCTATGCAGCGCGACGTAGAGCAAACGGAGCTAGAGAATAATATGGATCTTGAGCTTGATATCCGTACAGCGATTTATACGCTTGGTGAACGGCCCCAATGCCTGAAACCCTTATCTACATCACTTGGGCAAAAAGAACGATTAGATACTTATTCTGCACTGCAAAATCCTCACGAAGACCACACCCTTGATTACTTGTCTCTTGAAGAGGTTGAGAAACTAAAAGCCGAGAGTGATCGCCGACAAATTGTAATTGTAGTTTCTGATGGCGGTAGCAATAATGCCGGTAGGGCTCGACAATCCGTTGATCGTCTGCGCAGCCAAGGTTGGCTAGTTTATGGGGTAAGTATTGGTTCTAACGAAGCCGAGGCGCTGTATGCTCCTACCGCTAAAAGGGTTGATGATCCTGCTAAACTACCAGAAGAAATATATAAATTTATTGAGGCTACTATTTCATGAATCGGCCAAATAAACTCCCACCTCCAGATATTTATCCCGGCCTAGACGACGAACTTGACGCTGTTTATGAGCGGAATGTCTCTCAGGGCATAGCTGTGCCTGTTGAAAAGGCACCTGAGGCTGAATTAGGGGCTGTAGTGGTAGAGCAATTACAACAAGCCGCGCCAGAAGCGTTGCCTGAAGAAATCAAGCAATGGGCAGTTTCACAACTAATGCCGGCTAACGAAAAGTGGGCGAGACTTCGTACTCATTTAGAATTCCCCTTGCCTGCACCTCTCAGTGAGCTTGCTGATAAACACCCTAATTTTAGGGCAGTAATTAACCGCCTTCATGATGCTCAGGAAGTACTAACTGGCAGCGGTGAAAAGACACCGGAAGGCTTGCCTATCGGCGAGACGATGAAGTTGGCCCTCATACCGTGGCAGGACCTTAGGAATTCCATTGGCAATGGTGTCTTGCAGGAGTGGCTGAAAGGTGTCCGTAAGTCACAGGGCATTGATGAGGAGGATTACATTAATGACGACCTTATTGACGCTATCCAGATGAATAAGCCGCTGTACCGTAATCCCGACAAGCCAGGAGAACTAATGACCCCGAAAGACTACCTAGATCGCAAAATAGCCGAGGATGGAGCCTGGGGTATCATGCTCGTTCAAACAAGCGAACAAGCAGGGGTTGAATCCCTGAGAGGTAAAAGCCCAGATGAACTTACCAGCGATGGTCAAGGCAGCTTTGCAATCGGTGCAAAGTGCCGAGTTGACGGGCTAGGCATCTTTGAATGGCTGGCTTTGACTATTCAAGAAGATCCGCGCCAGTTGTCGGCCAAAACAGACTATTCTTGGATGCTAGCCAACCGTCTTGATGTCGAGGGCGATCCGTACGTCCCGAACGGCTACTGGCTCGTTGACCAGGTCGGGTCCGGCTTGGCTAGCGCCGCTGACCAGGACGACAACATGCGGCCGCGCCTCGCAGTGTTGTAGCTATTTTGTTATTTATTAATTGTTTTTTTATTGTTCCTTTTTATTTGTTTTTTCCGAAATTTTTTTTCAGACCTGTTATCCTGTTAGGTAAGGTGAATCGTGCTGGTGTCGGCCCCTGCGACCCGAGCGACCTCAAATCTCTGTTTAATCTTAGGTAACTCAACGCATTTTTAATGGTCAGTTGATTATTGAATAAATAGAGTAAACACTTTAACTATCACTGGGGTATTGTCAGCAAGGGCCTAACATAGCCCTGAAAATTGGTCAGCAAAAGCCAGCCCATAATATGTGTGCATATTATGGTGACGAATCGATGCGGCAATACAAATGAGGCGATCCGTACGTCCCGAACGGCAACTGGAACGATGACCAGGTCAAGTCCAACTTGAATAACGCCGATAACCAGAACGACAACATGCGGCCGCGCCTCGCAGTGATGGTTGATGTTCAGGCGCCCTGGCTTTTGCGCCAACCGGTGGCCATACGAGCCATTTCTTGCAGATTAGATTGCATCTGGAAGATTTTCGTCTCGTTAATTAGGCCTAGTTCAAGATAAAGCCGCAACTTAAACCGCAAAGCCTCAATGTGGGCAATGCTTAAGATCAAATACTTAGCCTTATTGGGCTTAGGCGCGTATTTGGCCATAATTAGGTTCTCTAAAGTAAGCAGTACTGTCGTTTCGGCACTATGGCCCAAGCCGTAGCGATGTATTTTAGGAATTTTTATGTTAGAGTCCACCAACTCTTTTTAAAGATCGTAAGTTTTCAGAATTATGGGTAATTCAGATTCCATAGATATTAGCCTTTCTAACTTATATAGAAGTTGGTATTCGTTTCGAAAAGGTAAGCGGGCCAGCAATGAGGTGGTCAGCTTTGAGTACTCACTCGAACATAATTTGGTACATCTATACGCCTCCTTGATTACTGGTAAGTATAAACACGGTAGCTATACAAATTTCGAGGTCAGTGATTCAAAAAGACGACAGATAGCTGTCGCTCCGGTTAGAGATCGGGTAGTCCATCGCCTACTCTATGACTATTTAGTGCCCGTCTGGGATAAAACTTTCATATTTGATGCTTGGTCCTGCCGTGCCGGCAAAGGCCAACGCGATGCTACTGCTCGAGCGGCCTTATTCATGAAGCGATACCAACACGCCTGGATGTGGCGACCCCAACGGGAGTCGAACCCGTGTTGCCAGGATGAAAACCTGGTGTCCTAACCACTAGACGATGGGGCCTCGTCGCGGCCTGCGCACCCGCTTCGTTTTGGCGCAAGTGCCAAAAGCTTTGCCTTATGCTTTGCCGCTCCTCTCAAAAACGCAACCCGCCCTGACGAGTGCATTTTTGTTTTAACACCCTTAGAACAAGATTAATTCTATCAGGAATAAAGCTATACCAAAAAGCCCCAGCGTCCCACCATGCGCTGAGGGTCTTTTTGATTTAAGAGATTTTTATTTCGAGCGGTCAGTCAGACTTGTCCCGTTGGAATTTCCGCTTTCGAGCAGTCTGTAATCAGATTGCGAGAAGGAGCGGAATCCTTTGGGATTGCTCTAGGTGTTACCCTACCACATTTAGCGGATAAGCACAAACGTTATCCACACCTGTAGCAATTTCAAGGCGCTTCCGTAATCTGGTTACAGACTACTCTCGCCCTGAAATGCTACGGTGCAGGCAACGGTAGCAAAATCTTGAAGCTTCGCAATCTGATTGCAGACTGTTCCGCTTCAGGAATTACTACACTGCAGGCAACCCGTAGTGAGGTTACTTGCGGCGGCGACTGATGAAGTAGTGGCCGAAACCACCTAGCACACCAGAACCAACGAACAACTCGGCCATATCGCCAGGGCCTGTGTTAGGCAAAGCCTTAGGCGCAGGCGTAGATGGAGTTGTCGGAGGGGTCTTAGGCGGAGTTTTCGGGCAACTTACTTTAGCTTTGAAGGTAATGTACTCAGTGGTAGAACCATTGAGCGTACCTAAATCGGCACCGTTCCCTATGATGTTATCTGAAACCGAATTGATAACACCACCAGTATGGTCGTAAAGCACAGCGCTACCGTTTTCGTAGTTCAGGCTTTGAGCTGAGCTAAAGTTTACGGTCGCTGAACCGCTGGTACCAGTTGTACCGCCGGCGGCAGTCGTAGCAGTCATGTTAGAGGTGTTGCTTGTAGCGCTTGCCCCGGACAGACTGACGTTTACAGTTACGTCTTTTAAGTTACCGAACTCGGTGTTGTGTAGCCATACACGGTACTGCAGCTCGTCACAAGCACTGGCTGTAGCAGTGTTGGCATAGGTGCCGCTTTTAGTTAGGTCTTTGACCTCGTACACAAACGCACCAGTTTCTAGTTGGCCTGGGCTGTCGGCCAAAACTGGAGCAAGACCAGTGAATGCTAATGCTGAAGCGGAAGCTGCAGCAATTGCTAATTTAGTAAATTTACGCATACTAATTCTCCTTTCAAAAAGAATGGATCTGCTAGTTTGCAAACTAGATAGTTATAAGACTTCAAGTTTGAGACGCCCGGCTATCAGTGTTTAATGCTTCTACCCTTTCGGGGAACAAAAATCTTTATAGCCGGGGGCCAGGGGAGCCACCGAAGCGGCACCCCTGGACTTTTAACCCGACTGCTTGTGCCGCCAGAGGCCTAGTGATCTGGCGGCGGTGGATTGATCGGGAACGACTCGCTGTATTGAGTCGAAACCCCTGTCGTCTTGTCGGTCAGGAACACAGTGATCGTGTCCTGGCCGCCAGACGGCTGTTCGCTGGGCGCCCAGTACGTGTAGCTGAACTCCTGTGTGCCCGTGAAGTCGACCAACCCCGAGGGGTCGAACGACCCGTACTGCGCAGTAACAGACAGTTCACCGGTGTCGCTGCCAGGGCAACTCGCCCGAACCTTGAAGTTCGGTGAGCCACCGCCGGTGTCGACATCGTTGATCGTCGTTACCGAGATGACCGTGCAACCCTGCGGCGGCGGGCCCGCGTTGCACACAATCGTGACCTGCACTTCTTGCTCGATGTGCGCCACGATCTTGGCGAATACATCCGCCGTAACGCTCCCCTGGGCCTTTACGAAGACCCTGAGGTAGATCTGCACCGATGCCTCTGACTCAGCGCTGCCCGAGACAGTCGCTGAACCGCAAGGCTCGGTGATGCTTACGCCGATGTGCGCATGAAGCCACACCTTCACGTGAGCGAAAGACCGCACCAAGATGACGCGGCCGGTTACAACGTGCGACGGAGGGTGGCTGAAGCGGATGAAGTTACCGCAAGGTCCCTTCCTCCACTGGCCGTGGATCAGGTAGACGGTGATCCGCCTGCAGTCCCTGAACCAGTAGCGAGCGCCGTTCACTCCTACGCCGGAGTTCCAGTAGCACGGCACGCTTGTGCCGGCTCCAATCACCATCTTCTTGGCGTGGGACTTCTGCTTCTTGCTCAGTCCCTTCGCCTTGACATAGGACAGGATCGTCACCTTCGCTGACGCGATGTCAGCGGCGGCGACGGAGACGCCTCCGACCGTAACGGTCTGAGGGCCGATGCTCACGGCGGTCGTGGTGACCGTCGTGTCGTTCCCTGCTGCCTTCGCGGTACCGGTTGTGAAACCGACGAAGGTTGCCCCGACCGCTACAGCCAGGGCGACGATGAGCATGCGCTTACGCACGTGTTCATCAACTCCTTTCGCGTTTTCGATCGGGACTGAGGATGGCGGGGAACCAGGCGATCGTCCTGGTAAAACACCCCGCGCGCCCATAGTCTAAATAATTTTAGGCTTTGAGCGCGCGTGGCGTTCTGGACAATCTGCGAGGCCCTCCAATAAATAGTCGGGTTATTAGGGCAAACCCGTCGCAAATTAAAAAGCGCCAGGCTTAAAGCCCCATAACTATCTAGTTTGCGATTTTAGGGTTATTTTCATATTTTTCCCTTTCACAAACTTTGCCCAAGTTGTTAAGGCACTCCCTTCCACCAGGGCTTAAGGGAAAAGATACCTTAGAAACCTTATATTCCTCCGTAAGATATCCCACCGTCCGCTCAAGGCGAGGATAGTGCTTACTTTAACACAAGCACCTTACCTTGTCAAGATATACAACAATGTTTCCATACAAAGCACAAGCGGAATACCGAGGTTGTTCCGTAGGGTTAATAAATGCGAATTCTTACCGAGGAAGAGTCCTGTTGTGCCCGGCGGCATGCCGCGAGGTTATAACCTCCATCGTGGCTTCTGGTTTAACTCTATCATTCTTTTCTGCAACACGAGTTAGACCCGCTAGGGCAAGCCCACGAAGCCAGGCAAGACGACCTGCCTCTGTTTCGGCACCCTGCTCAGCCGATTGCGGTGACATAGCTAAAGTTTCGGTCAAGCGGGCGTGTTCAATAGCCCTGGCTTTTGCCGGCCCACTAGGATCAAATAAGTAAGATATTTCTGTCATGTTTGTTCAGATATAAGTGATTACCGAGAGGCAATTATAGGCCGACTACTGCGAATGTCAAGGGATAAGCTATACTTTGCTTAATGAGAATAGCGATTATCGGCTGGGGGGTTGAGGGCCAAAGCGCCTACCGCTTTTTTGGCCCAGAGCACGAGTACCTTATCTGCAATGAGGAGCCGATTGTAGAACCGCCGACTGGTGAAAATATCAAACTACAATTTATAAACCAACAGCGACCTGCCGGCACAACCGGCAACGTTAAAGACTACGGTTATCTTTCTGGCGTTGAGAGCTGCGATAAAATTTTTTATTCCCCAACTGCTGCCAATAATCTAGAGGAACTGTTTGGCAATAACAAAGATTTCTGGGACAAAACTATTACCTCTATCCAGCTGTTTTTCGAGACAGTAGCCTCAAAAAACATTATTGGCGTTACCGGTACCAAAGGTAAAGGCACAACCTCTACATTGATTGCCAAAATGCTGGAGGCCGACGGCAAAAAAGTCTGGCTAGGCGGCAATATCGGCAGCGGATTCTTGGATTTCGTGCAAGAGGTTAAGGCTGATGATTGGGTGGTGCTAGAGCTTTCCAGCTTTCAGCTGTATAGGCTCAAACGTAGCCCGCACATTGGCGTTTGCCTGATGATTACCGAAGAGCATCTTGACTGGCATCCCGATATGGAAGATTACATAAACACCAAGGCGAATCTCTTCCGTTGGCAAAAGCCGGATGATATTGCCATCTATCTGGCCGGTAACAGTTACACAGAGCAAGCCGCAGGATATTCAAATGGCAAGAAAATCCCTTTTGGCATACCCCCTGGTGCATATGTACGAGATGAAGGTGTAATTTCTATCGGCGACGAAGAAACGGAAGTGATAAAAACTAGTCAGCTTAAACTTATAGGCGAACATAACCTACAGAATGTTTGCGCCGCCGTAACGACCTTCTGGCAAATAAGCCAGAACCTGGAGGCAATAGAGAAGGTACTCACTACCTTTTCCGGGTTGGAGCATCGCTTAGAGTTTGTCCGCGAAATTAATGGTGTTAAATTTTATGATGATTCTTACGGCACCAACCCAGACACTGCCATCGTAGCGCTGGAAACCTTCGTCCAACCAATCATCCTAATAGTCGGGGGCTATGACAGAGGCATCGCCATGGACAAACTAGTAGCAGAGATTTTAAAAGACAGAGTCCGGCATGTCGTTGCCATAGGCCAAACAGGGGCAAAAGTGGCCGAAATGCTAAAGGCCAAACGCTTTACCGCTATTGATGAGGAGTTAAAGACGATGCCCGAAATTGTAGCCGCTGCTGCCAAAGCTGCTCAGCCCGGGGATGTGGTTCTACTGTCTTGTGCCGCGACTAGTTTTGATATGTTCCCTAACTTCAAGGTTCGTGGCGACGAATTTAAAAGGGCAGTCAACGCCTTATGAGCAAATATCAAAATTTTGTTTTCGAAAGTTATCAGATTAGCGAACATACCAAGGAGCTTAGCCTTAAATATTCATATGACGGAACCCTAAACTTTACTGAAGTCTATAAATTTGACTTTGGGTGGAAAAAAGACCGTGACCCGCAGGCACTGGATAGGGCTTGTCGGCTGGTCTTTTTCTTGGCCGGCGTATCTTATTTTAAAGCTTATCTTGCACCGAATATTATAGTAAAAGCTGGTGACATAGATGAGAAAATGTCGCAATTTTTGAGTAAAACCTACCGAGAAGGGTTAGGAGAATTTTTCTACATCAATGGGCTTGATCCCAAAACGCCAATTGACTTCCCCGTCAACGCTAAAAGTCCTGAGAAGCTGTATGTAAAATCCGACGGTCTATTGGTAGGTATTGGCGGTGGCAAAGATTCGTTGGTATCTGTTGAACTGCTGCGAGACAAAGTAGAAGCAATGACTTGGAGTTTAAATCACCGACCTCAGCTAGAGCCGCTGGTTGAACGTATAGGATTACCGCACGCTTTCATAGAACGCACATGGGACACTCACCTTCTTGAGCTCAATAAGCAAGATGCCCTTAACGGCCATATACCGATATCGGCAATTATCGCTGGCGTCGGCACAGTAGTGTCCATCCTAACAGGGCGCCAAGATAATGTAGTATCTAACGAAAGTTCCGCCAGCGAGCCTAACCTTATCTACCAAGGAGTTGAGATTAACCACCAGTACTCAAAATCTCTAGAGTTTGAGCGCGATTTTCAGGCCTGCCTAGAGCATCTGTTCGGCGGCAGTCTGCGGTATTATTCCATCCTGCGGCCATTTAGCGAACTAAGAATAGCCGAGTTATTTGCCCAGACTGGCTTTGATAAATATAAAGATGTATTTAGTTCCTGCAACAAAGCTTTCACCCACTTTAGTGACCATATCTTTTGGGATGGTACCTGCCCAAAATGTGCCTTTGTCTTTTTGGCACTAACTCCCTTTGTCGGTAAGGACAAGCTACAAAATTTGTTTGGCGGTAAGAATTTACTGCTTGACGATAAGTTAGAGCCAACATACCGCCAATTACTGGGCATTGAGGGCGATAAACCCTTAGAGTGCGTGGGAGAAATCAAAGAAAGTCGCAGCGCTATGGCGATGGCTAAGAAAATCTACCCTGAACTTGATAAATATCAGTTTGAGCTGGCGACAGACTATGATTTTAGGGCTACTGGCCCAAACCTTATGCCTGACAATATCGCACAAATTATACTCCAAGCGTCTAGTATCTAAGATTTTGTCGCATTTTGAGCCGCAGTTAAAACATTGTCAAACAACGCGCAGACAGTCAGCGGACCGACGCCGCCTTTTTTGGGGGTCAGCGTCAAGTCATCTCGATTGTAGACGTCTTCGGCTAGATCGCCCACTGTTTTACCTTCGTCAGAGGCCGTGCCGGCATCTACTACTACAGCCCCTCGCTTAATCATGCCTGCTGTCAAAAGCCTTGGGCTGCCGGTGGCCGTGATAATAATATCGGCTGGCAGGGTTTCTTTTTTAAGGTCTTTGGTACGTTCGTCGGCAGGGCTTACACTTACGCCTGACCTTATCAAAAGTTTGGTTAAGGGAATGCCAACCAACCTGCCGCGGCCTATTACCAGTACTAGTTTGTCTTTTAAGTCAATGTTGTAGCCAGCCAATAGCCAGAGGATTGCCATCGGGGTAGCCGGAGTAATCTCTGCTTTGGGACCCAGGGCATCAACGTCCTTGCCGGGCGCAACCTTAGCGACTAATTCATCGGTCTTGGAAGTATCGGGTAGGGGAAGTTGGAGAATAATGCCATGAACTTTGTTATCGGCATTTAATTTTTCAAGTAGGCCAGGGATTTCAGGCTGGCTCGGTTTAAAGACCTCCACATCTACGCCGATATCAGTGCCGTATTTTTGTTTTAGGGCAACATAAGTATTGATTACTGGGTCGTCTTTGGCTTGAACAATTGCCAGCTTGGGCTGAATTTTTTGACCCAAAAGTGAGCGCACCTGACGAGCGTGCCGCTCTTTTATAAAACCAGCTAATTCCGCTCCATTTAGAAGTTTCATACCTCGTTATTGTACCTCAGCCAGTCTTGCTAAAACAGGGGTGATTTGCTAAAGTTTGCAAGTACCGATGCGGGCCTGTAGCTCAGTTGGTTAGAGCAGCGGCACACTTTCCGCCGCGTGTCGAGGGGGAGAAATGCCTGACGGCATTTCGGACGGCCGGAGACCCGGTGCAAATTATTGCCCGAGTCGAGGCGGGGTCGCGAGTTTGCGAAGCAAAACTTGTGACCGAATCCCAGGACTCGAACCTTTATAATGTTTAAGTCACTTACGGGCCATTAGCTCAGCTGGTTAGAGCACCTGCCTCTTAAGCAGGGTGTCCGGGGTTCGAGTCCCCGATGGCCCTCCAGATTATGAACAAGAACGAACTGCGTACTGTACTGCGACAGAGCCGGGAAAATCTTTCGGCTAGTGATATAGCCGCCAAGAGTGCCAAAATTACCGAACTGGCGCTGGATAGCATCGATTGGTCCGCCGTTAAGAACCTTCATATTTATAGCTCAGTGGATGAGTGGAGCGAAGTTGATACAAAAGATTTAGTCCGTAAAATTTCTGTGCGCTGGCCGGCTATTAAAATCGTACAGCCACAGCTTTCGCGGGATAATCCAATACTCAAAGGGGCTTTCGATGTAATTATTGTACCGACATTGGGCTTTGATAAAACCCGTAACCGCCTGGGCTTAGGCGGTGGCTGGTACGATAAATTCTTGGCCACCCAGCCAGAAGCTCTAAAGGTCGGTCTGGCTTTTAATTCAGGGTTAGTTGAAAACGGCCTAGAGCCGGAATCTCACGACATTAGCTTGGACAAAATTATTACTGAGCAGGGTATAATCGCCTGATTAAGGAGATTATATGACGAGCCCGAGAAAGCGAGCCGCTAAAGAACAAGGATTTCCCGGCGCGAAGCTATATAATCTAGGGATTATGTTGATAAATAAGCACGTGCATACTTGGTCTGGTTTTGCTGAGCCTTCCTAACTTACTTAATCCCAGACAATACTTAATGAGTTAAGTATTTTACGGGACAGGCATATCAAGTAATTAGGAGCTTCGTTAAAATGAAAACTATTCGTAAATTTGACCTCATCGTGGCGCTTTATATCTTTGGCGTTATCACCGCCGAACTAATGGGCGCCAAGACCTTTAAACTCACAGACTTTTCTTCTGCTCACCTTAATGCCTCGGTGGCAATTTTTGTTCTTCCCCTGCTCTTTACCTTGGTGGATGTAGTAGTGGAAGTTTATGGCAAAGCTCGGGCCCGCAGCATGGTTTATAGCGGCCTGATTGTAGTGGCACTGCTGATTGGCTATGCCGCATTGACGACTGCCCTGCCCCCTTCACACCGCTATGCGGCTACTAATTCAGCCTATAAAGCTATCTTTCATGCCTCTATCCGCATTTCGGCAGCCAGTTTGGCGGCCTTTGCTGTCAGTGAGCTTATGGATGTAGCCATCTTTGCTAGGCTGCGCTCTGCCCTGTCCGGCAACGCCCTGTGGCTACGCAATAACCTAACCAATTTTGTGGCCCAGTTCTTTGACAGCGCCGTCTTTTTGAGCCTGGCCTTTTGGGCGACCAGTTTTGGTTTGGGTTCTAACGTCAGTTTTCTTTGGAGCTTGCTCTTGCCTTACTGGCTAATCCGCTGTGGGCTGTCGGTAATTGAAACACCATTAGTTTATTTGGGCGTTTGGTGGCTGCGCGGCTCGCGTGATCCTAAGGTTAAAGCTAAAGAAGCATGAAAGTTGCGGCAATTCACACCGAGAAGGTGTTCCCAAATCAAAAATCTATCTTTGAACTGCTAGATGAAAGTGTTGATTCACTAGAAGATGGCTCTGTGCTGGCAATTACTTCTAAAATCGTTTCGTTGTGCGAAGGCAGAGTCGTCCCGCTTAAAGGTAATGATAGGGACGAGCTTGTTAAACAAGAATCTGATTTATTCTTGCCACGACGATTCAGCAAATGGAACTTTGAGCTTACAATAATTCAACGCACGATGGTTATGTCAGCTGGCATAGATCATTCTAACGCCGGCGGAGACTACTATGTGCTATGGCCTAGAGACGTTCAAAAATCTACTGAGGAGATATGGAAATACCTCACCAAAAAATACCAGTTAAAAAACCTCGGCGTAATTCTTACGGATAGCATCATCACTCCTCTGCGATGGGGTACAACTGGAGTGGCTATCGCTTATTGTGGTTTTGAGCCAAAAAACTCCTACATCGGCGAGCCGGATGTGTTTGGTCGCAAATTGGAAGTTAGTCAATCAAATATTGCCGGCGGGCTAGCCACAAGTGCTGTGCTGTGCATGGGTGAAGGTAGCGAACAAACTCCAATGGCGTTGATAACTGAACTACCTTTTGTGAATTTCCAAAATAGGACACCCAATCAGCAAGAGCTAGATACTTATTTCGTCACTGAGATGAAAGAGGATGTTTTTTATCCGTTTTTGAAGGGTGCGAACTGGCAAAAAGGCCGCCGCAAAAATCAATAATGGTACCCGCGGCAGGATTTGAACCTGCGACCCCTTGGTTCGAAGCCAAGTACTCTATCCACTGAGCTACGCGGGCGCGCCCTTAGATTATATGTGATTAATGTAGCCAATAACTACTGCAAGGGCGATAGCGCCCAGTAGCCAGCCGCCCAGTACGTCGCTTGGAAAATGGGCGCCTAAGGATACGCGCGATAAACCAATTATAAAAATCAGGCCGGCGGCCAGTAAGTACGCCAGCCATCCGCCAGTGAGGTAAGCCAAATATCCATAGACTAGGAACGACGTATAGGCATGCCCGCTCGGGAAACTAAAGTGGTCAAAGCGCATTTTGCGTACATAAATGGTGTCTGGGCGCTGCCGGCGTGTGAAGAACTTTATAATATGAGCCAAGGGTATGAGACCGAGCACCAAAAGCCCGCTGGAATCCAAATATTTATCGGTAACATTGAATTGGTTATGGACAGGCCAAAGCAGATACGCCACTAACGCAGCCAGTGAGCCTACTATAAAAAGAGAGCCAAAGTAAGAGGCCAGCCCCAAAACCTTGGCCGTGTCACTGGGAACCCGCGCTACCTGCACGGCTATATTTTCATCAAAATGCCTGACAGTCTGCATAAAAACTATTATCCCACATGGTACCCCGTGCAGGACTCGAACCTACATCATCAGCTCCGGAAGCTGACATTCTATCCATTGAACTAACGGGGCTTGGGGTGTGCGAATAAAATTGTATCAGTTTAGCTCGACAGGTGGCCATTGTCCGCTTCGGCACTTGGGACTTGGCTTGCCTTTGGCTCGGTTTGCGCCAGCGTGACTTGCAAAATCTTAAGCACGCTTTTGGCGTGCTCACGGCTCATACCGACACGGGCGACTTGGTGAGCCGACTTGCCAGCGCCGGCGCTTTGGCCAAAGTTCATAACCACACCGTAATTATTAACAACTATATCTACAACGTCTGTAAAAAGTACTTTTTCCGGGTGGCTGTCTTTGGCGGCAGGAGTTTCGGGAACATCAGTTAAATCATAGCCGGCGGCTTCCCACAGTTTGAGCGCCTGCTCTTCTGTTGCTTCAAAGTGGCTTATCAAAAGCAGCAGCACTTCCTCAGATGGCCGCTTAGCACCTAGTTCAAATGAGGCCAGTTCGTGGGTCTCAATCTCTACCGCTCCGGCCACCTCGGCCAGGCTCTCGCCCACATTATTTCGTAAAAGTTTTAGTTTTCGCCCCAGTGCAGCAAACGGCTTTTGGGCCTCACCTTCACTCATGTGTTTATATTGTAGCACCCGATGCCTATCCCGGTAGTAGACTTCTTCAGCCAGTTGCCGCTAGGCATAAATTTATTCGGCAAATTAGCCCTATGCAAATATTTTAAGACTTCCTTTAAAAACGGAAACTACATTCGCCAACTGACGTTACGGCTTCGCCGAATAATCTCAAAAGCTCACTACCGGGTATAATCAAAGGTGATGGAAATAAAAGAAAATGTCAGTCTAGCGGGCTATTCTACGATGCGCCTTGGCGGAGTGGCGCGCTATCTGTGCGAGGTATCAAGCGAAGTGGACTTGGCTAAGGCTGTAGCTTGGGCGCATGATAAAAAAATTCCGTTCATAGCTATTGGCGGCGGCAGCAATATCGTCTGGCGGGATGAAGGCTTTGCCGGGCTAGTAATCGTGAATTGCATACTAGGCCGGCAAGTTTTGACAGAGGATGCGCACTCGGCAGTGGTTAAGGTTGGCGGCGGTGAGGTTTGGGACGAGGTAGTTGCTTGGACGGTAGATAAAAATCTGTCCGGCATTGAATTTTTATCCGCCATACCCGGCAAGGCTGGCGGTGGCCCGGTTCAAAACATTGGCGCGTACGGCGCTGAACTATCGGAAGTTTTGACCGAAGTATCGGTTTTTGACACAGCCGAAAACACTTTTGGCAGTATTGCCAAAGATGCCTGCGAGTTTGGCTACCGCACCAGCCGCTTTAAAACCACTGACAAAAAGCGCTTTTTGATAACTTCGTTAACTATGAAGCTGGCTAAATCTAACCCCTCCCCACCGTTTTATGAATCACTCCACGCCTATTTTGATGAACATGGCATAAAAGAATTTACACCAAAAACCGTCCGCGAGGCGGTAATTGCTGTGCGAAGGACCAAGCTGCCGGACCCTAAAGTGGTAGCTAACAACGGTTCGTTTTTTACTAATCCATTTGTGCCTGTTGCCCAGTTTGACCAGCTAAAAGCAAAGTTCCCGGGGATAAAAGGCTGGCCGGCTGATGACGGCCGGGTCAAGCTTGCCGCTGGCTGGCTGGTAGAGCAAGCCGGCTACCGCGGCGTACATGATAAAGAAACTGGCATGGCAACCAACCCGGACCAAGCATTGGTGCTTATAAACGAACATGCCAAATCCACGGCGGACCTTTTAAAGTTCAAGCAAAAAATCGTTGACGCGGTTGAACAAATGTTCGGCGTTACGCTTGAACAAGAACCAGAGCTTTTGCCCTAAAAGTTCAATTCGGAGTAACTCTCATTTTGATCAATTTTTGCCAAAACCTGCTTCACACCCGGCACTGTATTGTCAGGCAATGCTTGGAGGTCAAACCAAGAAAAATCATCGCATTTATTCGGCTCGGCGTTTTTTAACTGGCCGCTGTATTTCAAAACTTCAAAGAAAAAATCAACTCGTTCATGATCGCCATCATCGCCACGACGGTGGACTACATGTACAAACTTTAAATTGTTAGGGTCTACGTCTACGCCAACTTCCTCTTTAGATTCTCGGGCAGCTGCAGCCCGAGCTGTTTCGTTGCCATCAAGATGACCTGAAGGTAGTGTATATTCACCGTCCCGCCAACCAGTATCAAATCTTCTCAGAAGCAGAACTTTGCTTTCTTTTCTGAAGATCATATACACGGCTGGAGTAAGTTGGAATCTACTTTTCATCACTCGGTAGTGGATACTGCAGGCAGAATTCTTTGACCTGCGCATGCAGCCGGTTCAATTTTTTGTCGTCGCGCCGATTTTTGATAGCTTGTTGCATCCACTCGGCAATCAAGGCCATATCTTTTTCCTTCAGGCCGCGGGTCGTCATAGCCGGTGTACCCAAGCGGATACCGCTGGGCCTAAACGGCGGCAGAGTGTCCTCTGGGATAGAATTTTTATTGAGGCTAAGCCCTACCGCATCCAGCGCTACTTCGGCTTCTTTGCCGTCAATGTCAAAGCTGGTTTTAACGTCCGCCAAAATCAGGTGGTTGTCCGTGCCGTTGGTCACAAGCTTGAAACCGCGCTGCATAAGCTCATCGGCTAAAACCTTAGCGTTGGCTAAAATCTGCTTGGCATAGGTTTTAAACTCCGGCTTCATTGCCTCGCCGAAGGCAACCGCCTTGGCGGCAGTGTTATTCATGTGCGGCCCGCCCTGAAAGCCTGGGAAGACTTCGCGGTCAATTAAGGTTGGCAAATTATCCAGCGTCTTTTCAACTTGTTTTAGCGGGTTGCCGACTGTGCCTTTGGTTAAAATCATGCCGCCACGTGGACCGCGCAGAGTTTTATGCGTAGTGGTCGTGATGACATGAAAGCCAAAGTCAAATGGGTTGGGCAAAGCGCCACCGGCAATCAGGCCAGCAATATGGGCCATGTCTGCCATAAGCATTGCGCCGACTTCTTTGCCAATCTCCGCAAATTTAGCGTAGTTTAAGTTGCGCGGATAACCACTAAACCCGGCTAAAATAATTTTGGGCTTTTCCTTTAGGGCAACTTGGCGCATTTGCTCATAGTCAATCTCGCCGGTTTCCGGGTCTTTCATGCCGTAACGCACAAAATTATATAGCTTGGCCATGGTGGTGACCGGGTGGCCATGAGTTAAGTGGCCGCCGTGATCCAGCTTCATGCCCAGCACCGTATCGCCCGGCTCTAGCCACGCAAAGTAAACAGCCACATTGGCCGGCGCACCCGAATGCGGCTGAACGTTGGCGTGATCGGCCTTAAATAATTTTTTGGCGCGGTCTATGGCCAGCTGTTCTACCTTGTCTGTAAAATCCTGGCCGCCGTAATACCGCCGGCCTGGGTAGCCTTCCGAGTATTTGTTGGTAAAGACGCTACCCAGAGCATCAAGTACATCTTTACTGACATAGTTTTCGGAAGGGATTAGTTCCAGCCCCTCCCGCTGCCTCTTGTTTTCAGCATCTATTAATGCCGCTACTTGCTTGTCATCCATCTTTTGAAACTCCTCTTTTATTTAATCCTTATTTAGGGCGGTTAAAGAGGGAGCTATAACATGCTTTTATTCTAGCAGATAGCGGTTGGCAGTTAGCTAATAGCTATCGGCTAATTGCTAACAGCCCTGTAACATATCACCAACCAGGAAAAACCATCTGGAAAATGTTTACCATATATGGTATTATCTCTGGTAAATGCCGAATACAAATGCTCAGATTGGCCATCTTATTGCTCAGATAAGACAAGAACGCGGCCTTACCCAAGCTGAATTTGCCCGCCGGCTGGCCACCAGCCAATCCGCTGTTAACCGCATTGAGCGCGGTAGGCAAAACTTGACTCTAGATACGCTTGGCCACATTAGTCAGGTCTTAAATAAGCAAATTATTTCGGTTGGCGGTGGCGCAGTAAATCTGCGTATTGAAGGCGGCCGGCCGCTTTCCGGTGAAATTGAAGTCAAGACTTCCAAGAACGCCGCCGTGGCGATTTTATGCGCTAGTTTGCTCAACAAAGGTACGACCCGCCTGCAAAAAGTTGCCCGCATAGAAGAGGTCAACCGCATCATTGAAGTCCTTACCTCCATGGGCGTAAGCGTCCGCTGGCTGCCCGGGAGCGATCTAGAGATTAAACCGCCCGCCAAACTAGACATTGGCAATCTTAATAAAGAATCAGCCCGCAAAACCCGTACCGTCATCATGCTAGCCGGACCGCTGATGCATGAATTTGGTAGTTTTCATATTCCTTACGCTGGCGGCTGCGAACTTGGCAAACGTACGGTTCTGCCGCACATCTACGCGCTGGAGAATTTTGGCACCAACATTGAAGCCCACAGCGGTGCATACCAAATTAGCGTCCACAAAAAACAGCCCGCCCAGCCGGTGGTTTTATACGAAGCCAGCGATACAGCCACCGAAAATGCGCTGATGGCTGCTGCGCGCTTTGAGGGCGAAACCGTTATAAAAATGGCCAGCGCCAACTACATGGTGCAGGACCTTTGCTTTTATTTGACTAAGCTCGGCGTCAAAATTGACGGCATTGGTACCCAGACTCTGCGCGTACGTGGTGTCAAAAATATTAAAAAGAACGTCACTTACAGCCCGAGTGAAGACCCGGTGGAGGCGATGACTTTTATCTCTGCCGCCGTAGCCACAAACTCGTCCATTACTGTTAGGCGCGTGCCGGTTGATTTCATGGAGCTGGAACTACTCAAACTAGAAAAGATGGGTCTAAAATTTACTCTATCTAAAACCTACAAAGCCGATAACGGCGAGGCTGATCTAGCCGATATGAGGATCCAAAAACATAACGGCTCGCTAATCGCGCCTGAAGAAAAATTGCATCCTTTAGCGGGCGGCGTAGGCATCAATATTGATAACCTGCCCTACTTTATTCCGATTGCCGCCGTCGCCCGCGGCCGCACCCTTATCCACGACTGGGTTTATGAAGACCGCGCCTTAATGTACACCGAGATGAAAAAGATTGGCGTTGATATTGAGCTGGCCGATCCGCACCGCGTTTTTATTAACGGCCCGACCCACTGGCGCGAGGCTGAAATTGTGGCGCCATCCGGTATCCGCCCAGCCGTGATTTTACTGATTGGCATGCTGGCCGCTGACGGCGTGTCCATGTTGCGCAATATTTATACAATCAATCGCGGTTACGAAGATTTGGCCGAACGTCTAAACCAGCTTGGCGCCAAAATTACCGTCGTGCACGAAGCCTAAATTCCGCTGGCAGACTTACCCGGCTTGACCTTTACGGCTGTGCCGTAAGCTACTACCTCGTTCATGACGTTAGCTATATCGCCACTATCAAAGCGCATCATTAGTACTGCATTTGCGCCTTTGGCAGCTGCTTCTGTCCGCAATCTTTCTAGTGCTTGCTCGCGTGTATCGGCAAGAAGGCGCGTATAGCCCTTGGCTTCTCCCCCAAAGATAGTCCTAAAAGATGCACCTATATTAGAAAAAATGTTGCGGCTACGCACTATCAGCCCAAACACTTCGCCGTAAACTTCTATCACTTGGTAGCCCGGCATATCATTAGTTGTAACGACCGTTACATTTTGGTCCATAATTCCTCCATTTAAATTTCATTATACTCTGCCAGCGCAGCTAACTTAGTTTTCATTGAAGCGATGCCAGTTAGATTTCAACAGACGGCTTAAGGTTACCAGCAAATAGATACTTACTGCTGCTACAGCGATTGCGCCGGCCAGATAGCCAATCCCCTGCCTTAGAGCCGAAGCGTTAAGTGCGTGGCCCAGCAGTCTGGATGCCCAGGGCAAAAGCACCTGGAAGAATAAATATATAAACCCTATCCAGCCCAGCGCCCAACCAGCAGTTAACAAAGTAAAGCTTTTTGCTCCGCCGTTGCTAGTAGATTGGGCGGGCCGAACATAGCCAGCTAGTTTGGCTTCTTTCCTTGCAGAAGAAAAAGCTTCTTGGATCCAGATGGCCAAAATATAACTGGCGCCGCCAATTAACATCCAAAACAGCATCAGCACTGGTGCGCCGTACTTGTCCAAAAAATTAAAGATTGGCTTACCGACATTTGAATAGTTTGTGTTGGCCGCAAGCTGCTGGCCCAAAATGTGAGAGCTAGAAAACTGCCAGACATTGTGCAGGTTAAGCGCAAAAAGCAGTGCCGCAGCCAAGACTATATAAAAAAGCGTGGTGACTGTCTTTTGGCTAAAACTACTTTTTTGCATAGTACTTATGTTAAGTATATTAAACCAGAGTTTAAAAAATGGTACCCCCGAATTAAATCATGACAAATTTATTAGACTCGTTCTCGCGGCTGCTCGGCCTATCGGCCAATTAGAACGTGGCTGTTTTGGTGCTGTAGCCAAATCATAATAGTAAGGGCGGCAATAATAATTGCTAGCAGCGCAATTGTTTTGTGCCACTCTTTCATGGCAACCTCCTGGCAACCAAACTGGCGGTAACCACTAGGCGATCTTTGGCGCTCCACAGGGGTGTGCAGGTGTAGATAGTCAGTTGAGGTTGGGGAGTCGGGTTGTTAACCGATACCTCTGTGGGTGGCACTACTTTACTACCAAATACTTTGTAGGTGTACTCGACGCCGTTCCAGTCAATAGTAATACGGTCGTTGGCTTGAAGTTGGTCAAGGTGGTAAAAGGGACCATATGGGCCAAAGAAACCAAAACGATGACCGGCGATAACCATGTTGCTGCCTTTATCTGGGGTACTCGTACCCCAAACGTGCCATGGACCTTGATCAACTTCGGAAACGGACGGACCAGTGAGGATTTTTCGGTGTAGTTCCATGCGCGGAATGTCTAACCAATAGCCACCGGGGATTAGGTTGGTGCTAGGGGCTGTTCCTTTGACTACTTGTACAACAGTGGGGTTCGGGTGGCGGGAAAAATGGCCAGCCCACCACCATACGGCCGGCCAAAAGGGCGACAGGATCAGGTATAACCCCAGGCTAGCTGCCACGATGGCCAGACCATTGTTGAGGCGATGTAGCTGCTGGACATTTACTTTAATCATTTTGACTCAAACACTATTATAGACAACAACGCATCGGTTGGATCTCTAAAGTGCTAATGCTATAAAACTTACTTGCGTTTTTAGCAAAATCTCAATATAATCCAGAACATCTTGAGGAGCGAGGTGCTATGAAGCTTTTGAGCAAATTCCGCGGTTTACGCAAATCGGTATTTTTATTTTTGGCATCAGTCCTAGTGCTAAGCACGATTGCGCCTCTCACTAAAGTTTTTGCCGATGCCGCCGACCCGATTCCCGCTGCCACGACTGGTAGTTTTGTCGTTAATCATAACGGTACGATAACCGCAACTGTCCAAGGCGGCTGGCAATGGACTACACATCACACTGACTGTAATACCAACAGATACGCGGTTGGCTACGCAGTTGATTGGCACGATACAACTCAACCTGGCAACCTGGTTCAGAACGGCTCAATAACCGCGCACGTCGGCACACCAACCGATAATCATGTCCACTATATACACCTCCTTACAGACGCTAATCCGACTGGCGACCCCACCGGCCCCACTCGCTGCGGTACTTATGCCCAGCATGGCGTTGATTCCCACGGTCACCCGATTTTCTATAATACCGGTAATTGGGGTCCGATTTCCCACACCTACCCGGCCGACACCAAAACTATACTGGCTTGCGTCGTCACTTACGATATGCACCTTGTCAATAACAATAATCCAAACAGCGGCTTAAAGGCAGGAGACAAAATCGCAGGCGGCGACTTTCACAACGAAGACAACTCAATCGAGAAAAACGGCAACACCCCCCAAGGTAACGGCTGTTTCTCCGCCAATGTCCAAAACCTAATCGTCGTCAAGCACGTCATCAACGATAATGGCGGCACCAAAACGGCTAGTGATTTTGCTATGCACGTTAACGCGGTTGCTCCTTCCCAAACCGATTTTCCCGGCAGTGAGACTGGCACCACCGTTCAGGTCGGTGTTGGCAGTTATAGTGTCAACGAAGGCTCTCACACTGGCTACACCGAAACACTTAGCTCTGGTTGCGCTGGCTCAATCACCGCCGGCCAAAC
Organism: uncultured Candidatus Saccharibacteria bacterium; assembly: GCA_964567555.1. Taxonomy (GTDB): domain Bacteria; phylum Patescibacteriota; class Saccharimonadia; order Saccharimonadales; family UBA10212; genus CAZMNA01. The sequence continues at coordinate 64,793 of CAZMNA010000001.1, forward strand.
CAAGATATGTACCATTACTAACAACGATAACGCACCAAGTCTGACGCTTAATAAGATTGTCAGTAACACACATGGTGGTACAGCCCATGAAAGCGCTTGGACAATTAGTGCCACCGGGCCAACAAGTATCTCCGGCCCAGGTGCCGCCGGCTCTAACGATGTAGTCAGCGGCTCTGATTTCAAGGCCGGTACTTATACCCTGAGCGAAAGTGCTGGCCCCAGCGGCTATTCAGCCAGTGCCTGGAGCTGCACTAACAATGTAGCCGTTAACGGCCAACGCCAAATCACTTTGGCTAACGGCCAAAGCACAGTTTGTACTATTACCAACAGTGATGTAGCGTCAACGCTGACTCTCGTTAAAACCGTTATCAACAATAATGGCGGCACCAAAATAGCTAGTGATTTCCAGGGAAAGATTGACGGCAACAACGTTGCCTGGTCAACCGCAGTTCCACTAAGTGCTGGCGCCCATACTGCCAGCGAGCTCGGACTACCTACTTATGCGGCCAGTTCTTGGGGTGGTGACTGTGCCACCAACGGCAGTATTACTCTAGCCAATGGGCAGAATGCTACCTGTACTATCACCAATGACGATATTGCCCCAAGCCTGACGCTTGACAAAATCGTCAGCAATACTCACGGCGGCAATGCTCCTGAGAGCGCATGGACGCTGCATGCTGACGGAGCCAGTCAACAAAATCCTACTCATCTATTCGGACCGGGCGCAGCTGGTAATACTGACGTAGTTAGCGATTCTCACTTTAAAGCCGATACCTACACTCTTTCTGAAACTGGTGGCCCCAGCGGCTATTCAGCCAGTGCCTGGAGCTGCACTAACAATGTAGCCGTTAACGGCCAACGCCAAATCACTTTGGCTAACGGCCAAAGCACAGTTTGTACTATTACCAACAGTGATATTGCGCCCTCCCTAACCGTTACTAAGTTGGTGATCAATCCTTACGGTACGCCTGCGCCGGTCTCATCCTTCCCTCTGTTCGTTACCGGCAATAGCGGTATTACGCAAGTGACTAGCGGGCAGAGTAATCAATTTAGTGCCGGCAATTACACTGTCAGCGAGACTCAACAGAATGGATACCAACTCACCAGTGGTGTTTGCGACGGCCAGAATAGCCTGTCCCTCACACTGAATGTTGGTGATAATAAATCCTGCACTCTGACTAACACCGCTATCCAGCCCAAGCTAATCGTCATCAAGCACGTTATCAATGACAATAGCGGCGGTAAATCAGCTAGCGACTTTATTATGACCGTTACCGGTAACTCCCAAACTGTCACGCCATTTTCGGGTAGCGAAAGTCCTGGTACCACGATTGGTTTGAACGAAGGTAATTACACTGTAGACGAGCAGTCGCATGTTGGCTACACAGAGACCAAGAGCGCTGACTGTAGCGGCACGATATCCATCGGCGAAACCAAGACCTGCACTATAACTAATAATGACATTCCAAATCCTGGCATACACATTGTTAAAAGCGGCCCCGCCGTTGCTCACGAAGGTGACTTGGTAACCTACACCTATGCAGTTACCAACACTGGTGATACTGACCTTAGCAACGTTACGGTTGATGATAACATTGCCGGCCAGGCTGTCTACCAGTCCGGCGATACCAATAACGACCACATACTTCCGAAGACCAAGACCGAGACTTGGATATTCACCAAAACCTACACCGTTCCAACGCCTCAAGTTCCTGATGTCGTAAACATTGGGACGGCTTGCGGCGACTACAGTGATGGCACAACATCTGGAAATATATGCAGCCACGATACCCACACTTTGGATGTTATACACCCGGCTATCCAAGTCAAAAAGTTTGGTCCATCAACTGCTTTTGCCGGCGATACCGTAACCTACGAGTTTGATGTCACCAACGCTGGTGATACGCCCTTGAGCGGCCTAACTGTCAACGACAACGTAGCCGGCATAGGCAACTTCCAATCCGGAGATGCAAATAGTAATGGTAGATTGGATCTCAGCGAAACCTGGGTCTACACCAAGCAATTCACTATTCCTTCAAACCAAACTAGCGATATCACCAATACCGTCACAGCCTGTGGTAGTGATAGCTTACAGCTTCAGGTCTGCAATACGGATGATCACACAACCACCGTTCTGAATCCTGGCATCCACGTCGTTAAATCCGGTCCAGCTACCGCCGAGCCCGGCCAAACCGTGACCTATACCTTTACAGTAACCAACACAGGGAACACGCCACTTAGCATAACTAAAGTCAATGACAATGTGGCTGGAGACGGAGTTTATGTATCGGGTGACACCCATGACCTTGGCTTCTTGGACACCGACGAAACCTGGATTTACACCGCTAGCTACACCATCCCGGCTAACCAGAACGTCAGTGTGACAAATACAGTTACAGCCTGCGGTCTTTCTGGTAACCCACTGAACGGCAACATCGCCCTGGTCATAACCGGTCACCAAGTCTGCGACCAAGATAGCCACACCACCAACATCCCTCAGGTTTTGGGTACTTCAACTAGCACACCACAACTGGTAAACACTGGTCAGGATGCCTTGCTGGGTATCTTCGCCGGTTTAGCCATAATCGGCCTAGTCACTACCGTCTATCGCCTGCCCATCAAAAAACGGTAAAGCCGCGGGGGGTTTGCCCAGTTCAAATTGGCAATCAAATTAGCCCGGCTTAGTGACGAATAGCACTGAGCAGGACGATTAGTACGGCCAGACCAACAATGGCATACTCCAGCACCATGTCCTTAGATAAATAGTTTTTTCGGCGGTTTAAATAAGTGTTGATTACTACCCCGACCGCCAATATCAGCGACGCAATTAGGATAGACTTACTGGGCTTGAACTCGGCAATAGCCACCAAGCTGACAATTATGGTTAGGGCGTAAATACCGTAAAACAGCTTTATGAAATGCCGCGACCGCCTCATTTGGTTACCCCGAAGCCGCTAGTGATAGTAACCAGAGCGACTACTAGCAAGAGACTGGCTTGCATCAGCGGGTGGGCTCTAAGCCAAATTTGATGCCGGCCGCGTTTCTTCAGCCGCCAGACGACTGTGTGTGCCAATAAACTAGCTAGCATTAGCGAGCTGGCCAGAAAGATTGTGGCTCGCTGACCCCAGTTAAGTGCACTAATATTGCCTACCATGGTAGCCAAAGATAACCTATCGCCAAGGACTTGGCCAGAAGCTTGACTACCGGCAGCTAGCTGCTTGGCAGCAGTATTTGATGATTCAACAGCCGGCTTCCTGGTCGGCTGGCTAGTTGGCTTGGTGGGACTAGCGGGCTGATGTGTGGTTGTTGCCGGCGAGGTCGGGCTTTGGTTTGTGCCGGTGATGCCGGGAGCAGCCTTAACTGGCTGTTTGGCGGCAGTTGCAGGGGCGGCATACATCGCTACCACTAGAGTAGTCTGCGATCCAAGCAAACTGCCATTCATAACCGCAAAGCCAACGTCTTTATAGGCCGGGTTCAACATATTATCACGGTGTTCGCTACTATCCATCCAGCCGGTGATGACACCAGATGATGTCAGGAAATCTTTAGCCAGGTTTTCAGCTGCCGCGGTATAGCTATATCCGGCATTAGTAATAAAAGACCAAGGCTCAACGCCCGTCGGTGATACGTGGGCCCAGTAGTCATTAGCAAACATATCTTTAGCCTTGTTCTCGGCCGCGGTTGACAGGCGGGAGTTTAAAGACAGAGCCGGCACGCCGGCTGATTGTCGCTCGACGTTCGTCAAGCTATATATGTTATAGGCGCTAATGTCCGTTGCATAACCCAGTACTTGCGGCTTGTGCGCGGAGGATAGGTTATATGCAAGCGGCATTAGAGCCACAACCACCAAAAAAATAGCCAAACCGAGCGGTCTAAGAGCGTAAGGGCGATATTTGTTTTTTTTATGCGGCCAAAGCCATTTTTTGATCTTTTTGATCATGGTAGTACAGGATAATTATAACTTAGAAACTCTGTCAAGTAGCCTCAAAGCGCTTCCCCGATCTAGCATCATAAATGGTACCCCGGGCAGACTAAAGCACATCTACAGCCGTGCTCTAAGTAAACTTATGCGCGCGGCTTTGATGACCGAACCTTGGCTCGAATCCTGGCGAGAATATCTCGCAAAATAAATACCGCTCATAAAAAGCGGTTTTATTTTCCGTGGTACCCCGGGCAGGATTCGAACCTGCAACCTAGTGGATAGAAGCCACTCGCTCTAATCCGTTGAGCTACCGGGGCGCAGCATTTCTATTATATAGAAATGCAAGCCAAAAAAATGGGGTCCCCGAAAAGCTGTGCTTTTTGGGGAAGAGTAGTAGCCATGCAAGACCCCGCTAAATTCGCGCCACTTGACTCGGGCGAATTTATAGCGGGGTTGAATTGTGCTAGGACGTGGTGCGGGTGGAGGGAGTCGAACCCTCGTCGCCAGTTTGGAAAACTGGAATAATGGCCGTTATACCACACCCGCTTCACCCCAATAATTCTACAAGTAATTAGAGCTACTGCGCAAAGTTGGTTTTTTAGGTAACCTATGTTTTACTGAGATTAATGGCTGGTGAAACTGTTCCTTTTGGCGAGAGGGAGAGGGAGGACGGCTTTGCAGTACGTCTTCGTGTGAGTAGTAAACTTGAAGAGCTTAGACAGCGGCAATATCAGCGTGAGCTTGCTGAGGCAGAAGCTGAAAGAGTCCGACGGATTAAAGAGAAGGAAACCAAGGCATACAGCGTTGAGACCGATGCTGCGATTGGCAGAACCGCGCTAAGAGAAGCAGTTGACTCGGCTTAGGTAAATCACCCCTGTTGGTGGTACAATTTGACGGGTTAATGTGCTAATACAATTTTGCAAGCCAAGCAGAGCTTCTTGTAAAATTGAGAGGAGGAATCTAGGCTCAAGCCAAAGCTTTTACTGCAGGTAAAACGAGGCAGAGCCGTCAGTTCCGACGAGGTGGCTGTAGCTCAGCTGGTTAGAGCGTCAGTTTGTGGTACTGAAAGTCGTGGGTTCAAATCCCATCAGCCACCCCAGAATTAAATCATGCCAAATTTATTAAACCCATTCTCTAAACCTATTGGCCGCGGCGGCCAGCGCCCCAGAACCGAAGCGGAATATAACCGCTACATATTGCAAACTATCCAGCCGGGCCTGGCTGGTCTTATGGATGGTTCTGTCTCTACCCTTGCGCCAATATTTGCTGTAGCCTTTGCCACCCACAAACCGCACTTTGCTTTTGTGACTGGCGTTGCCGCAGCGGTGGGTGCCGGTATATCCATGGCCTTTGCCGAAGCATTAAGTGACACTGGTGAACTAACCGGCCGCGGCCGGCCACTGCGCCGCGGCATCATCATTGGCGCCATGACTTTCTTGGGTGGTATTTTTCATACCCTGCCCTTTTTGTTTGGCAACATCCACCACGCTCTAATTGTGGCTTATTTTATAGTGGGCGTTGAGCTCATGACCATTGCCTACATCCGCTATAAATACTTTGCCATGCGTTTTTGGCTTAGCATTTTGCAAGTTATCGTCGGCGGCGGGCTGGTCTTTGCCGCCGGCATCTTGATAGGTACCTCCTAGTTATCCACAAACGAGCAGCTTAAGAGTTGCAAGCTGAGCGTTTTTGCTTATGCTTAAGGTATAGATTTAAAAAATTAGAATCAGAATAAAAATGAAAAAGTTTAATAAAAATATGTTTGGTTACGCTCACCATGTGCTACTTGGTGTTTTGGTGGTAGCGGTTATAGTCTTAGCCGGTGTTAAAGTCTTGACCGGCACACGTGCCCAAACACCGGCTGTTAGCGCGAGCATTGGTACTGCAGCCTCATTTACTGCGACGCCGGACCAGCTAAAAGCTCTTGCTGTCAGCAACAAAACGACTTTGTCTTCAGCAGAAGCTGGCCGACAGGTCTGCCCGGAAGTATCGGGAGAGAAACAGCTCAAATCGCTAAATAAACAGGTCCGCAATGCAATCAACGACTTCCGCAAGAATAAAAGTCTCCCGACGCTCAGCCGTTCCCTCAAGCTCAACGCGTCGGCCCGGCAGCACTCAGAGGAAATGGACGCAAAAGCGTACTTCGACCATCCCTGCTATGACGGAACGGTGTTTTGGAAGCGGATCCAGCGCTACTACTCCTCCACGAACTATTCGTACTGGACTGTTGGCGAGAATCTCGTGTGGTCGACGGGTAGCTTAAGCGCGGCCGACGCCCTGAAGCTGTGGATTGGAAGTCCTGAGCACCTGCGAAACCTGAAAGACCCGAACTGGCGTGACCTTGGTGTCTCTGCGGTACAAGCGACCAATGCGGGAGGCGTCTACGGCAACGGCACCGTCACGATCATCACTACCGACTTCGGCGCGCGGCACAACTAGTCTTTTTAGTCGGCACCTTACATTGGCAATTCAAATTATCCACAAGTGAGCAATTTAGTTGTTGCAATTACCTCATTTTTGCTTATGCTTTAAGCATAGGTCTATAAGAACAAAAACAGGATTAATAAATGAAAAGTTTTAGTAAAAATATGTTCGGGTTCGCGCATCATGCGCTGCTTGGTGTAGTTGTGGTAGCAGTGATTGCCCTTGCGGGTGTTAGAGTTCTAACTGCCACACACGCCGCCAGCGGAACAACTGGTGTATTGGGCTATTTTCAGACAAATGATAATCAGGCATGGCCAAACTCTCAACACTACGCAACACTTGACGTTGCCGTACCATATGCTCGACATGCTAAAAAGGTTGTATGGTATCGAGATAAAGTCAGTGATGCCACGCGTATCGCAACTACTTTCACGCATACTAAGGCCACCGTAAACAATGGCTACATGGAGCATTTCAAATACATATGGAAGATATCTTATGCTAGTGCGAATTTATACCGCTGGGTGGCAGTGATATATCCCTCCTCGGGCAATCCACTCCCTGCTGTGGCTACTGACGAGCATGGCAAGACGATAAATTACCTTGATACGCTTGTTACAGGGAATGGGGGTTTTTGGGATAGCAAATTTATTCATCCGGCAAATAATGCTGTTTGGAAGGCGTGCGACCAAAGCAACTTCCTTCGGGTAGAAATCCGTGCTCAAGACGTTGATGTCCAAAATATTAAGGCGGTACAGTTCATTAACAAATCTGACACCGATGCTATACAGTACACGGTCACCAGCCCTGCATATGTCCACGACGGCCCTTCGTTTCATAAATATGTTGGCTATGACTACTACCCGGTGGGTGCCGGATGTTTGAAAAAGGGTCCTTACCACTGGATAGCTAGGGTAATAGGTACCAACGGGGGCGTCAATTTAGCTTTAGATCACAGTAATGCTGGTGTTTACTACCTGGACTTAACTGCGAAATGAATTAAAGGTAACTAAAATGAAAAGCTTTACGAAAACGAAGGGATAAAAATGAAAAAACTAAACAAAAATCTAGCCGGCTTTGCCCATCACGCTCTTTTAGGCGTAGTAGTTATAGCTGTAATTGCCCTAGCGGGCGTTAAAGTTCTGACCGGAATTCATGCGGCAAACGTCCCTAGTGTCGGCTCTTTTGCGTTCGCAAAGGAACTGTCATATGTGGAACCCAAAAATAGCAATCAGTCAGCATGGATTCAGCTTGCTGTACAAATTTCCAACACTATAAAAGTTAAAAAAGTAGAGTTTTATTCATCTAATCTAAACAAAAGTTCTTTGGTCGCTGCCGTTTATCAACCGACTAAAAACGTAAATAACGATAGGGCGAATAATTATTTCGTCTATTTTTGGGATGCTTACCGTGCCCGCGCTGGCGGTTACCATTGGCTTGCAGAAATTTACCCCGCTCATGGCAGTAAGTATTTGGCTGTCAACAACAAACTCAAACCGTACTTAGATATACTCAACATCGGACATGGTCCAGTGCATGGTAGTTATGCAGGCACTGCTTGTGGCGGTAACTACACAGCAATCAATGTTGACGACTATTACAAAACCAGGCAGATAGATTTGTACTACCTCGTAAAAGGAAAAGACTTTGTTAAATATCACAGCTCTACTCAGGCACACTCTGTAAACAATAAAAACAATACGGCGGTCTATTGTGCTCGATACCCATCGGGGAATGTTAACTACGATGACGGCCCATATTACGTGGTTGTAACTAATTCTGGGTTGACCAGGCTGGTACCATATTAACCTTTTCTATCAAACCTCTGCGAACAAGAAGATATAAAAAAACTTCAAGAAAAATATGTACGGTTAGAAATTAAGTAGCAAGCTTTAGAACTAAAAGTGTTGCTAACGGCACGGTTAAGTTGTCCAGCCCAAGAGGGGTGATGTTTTCCACTGCCGCTAGTGCCGGCGGTAAGAAAATTAAAAGTAATCCATAGTTATGGCTGCCGGTAGATAGTAATCCTATCCCTAAAATTAAGACGGAAGCCAGCCAAAAGGCCATTGTCCCAATTACTGTCTTGGTTTGGCCAAATGCCTTGTAGCCCCAATTCTTTCCAAAGCGAGTGCCAAATACCGCCGCAAAGCCGTCCGCGAGTGACGTCTGCAAAATAGCAAGAGAAAAGAAAACCTTATCGTGAGTCAAAAAAGCGCAAGTTATAACGGCTAAAGCCAAGCAAATCCCGCCTAAGCTTTTTTTTCTAAGGTTGGCTCCGTAATGCAGTACCCTATCAACATAATTGTTAGTACCGAGCACAACCAACATCAGCACACCCATGATTTGGATTTGGTGCCAAGAAAGCAGCCACGGCCAAGTGGCAAAAAAGGTACCAGCCAACACGTGGACGAACTTACGCTGGTACTCACCCCGCAGTACATTTGCCCGCCAAAGCAGTTCCGCAAAAACCAAAATCCCCAGTACGCCGCAAAAACAAGCAATAAACGCAAGCATTACATTCAATTGTATATTAATGTCTCTTTTGGTTATCCACAGTGCGCTTAATTTGACCTTGTAATCTGTCAGGTTTTGCTTATGCTTAAGGTATAGATTTAATAGAAAGTTAAAATGCAAAAACTATCAAAAAAACTCGGCGGCTTTGCCCATCACGCTCTTTTAGGTGTAGTAGTTATAGCTGTAATTGCCCTAGCGGGCGTAAAAGTTTTGACTGGTATTCATGCTGCCAGTCCGCCAAATAGTGTCGGCTATTTCGCCCCCGATGAAAATACTGCTTTTGCTAACAAAAATAATGTGGAACAACTTGCCGTAAGGGTCGATAAGAGCATTAAAGTCAACAAGGTCGAGTGGTATCTAAACAACACGAAGCCTAGTTCTCTTCAAGCAACTACAGATAGAGGTACCACAATAAGCAACGTTAAAAGTTATGCATATAACTGGAAAGTCACGAATCTGGGTGCCGGTTCTTACCATTGGCTAGCAAAAATTTACACCCCTACTGGTAATAGCTTGGCACTTAACAACCAGGGTAATCGGCATTTGGATGCTTTAGTAATTGGAGCGGGTGGCTGGGCCGGTAAATTTGCACAAAAACAGCACGAAGATGTCTCCAATAATAAACCAACAGCACCAATAGACGTTGTAACTAACGAGTGTAATTACCCCAAACCGCCCGTAGTGGAATGGTATATCGGCAACACCAAGGTAGCGTCTTCAAGCCATCCCATTTCGGATGTGGTACCTATTGTCAATATAGATTGCGGTTTGTTTAACAATCAGCAACACCATATATTGACTTTCCGGTACAATTTTCCGACGACTGGTATAACTGGCCCTGTCACGTTTTATGCAAAAGTCATTGACTCAAATGGTAAAGCTAGGCTCGCTACCAACAATCAAGGCGATTACTACTTAACAATACACATACATTAACAATGGTAAAAAAGCATATTGTCTGAACGGCACACATGTTTGGTTCCAGTGTTCAAAGAGCTTTACGATAAAGAAATAGATAAAAGAAGCAAAAAAGGATGAAAAACTTCAAGAAAAATATGTTCGGTGCGGAACGGGTATCTCTAAAAAAATTATAGATGGGAAGAAAGTAATCGTGTTGGGGCCAGCCACCCAGAAGAATACTCCAACAGCAAAGACTAATCCCACCAACCCGTCCTCTCTAAGAAACTTTATAGCACATACAGGCCAACATTACTGGACATGCTATGTTGTCAGAGCCCCCGAAGGAGATAATGGTGTGTATTTATATAACGTATCTCTTAAATACAATACCGACGTTAGTGTATATGTTCTTACAGGAGTTAAGACAAAAGTTCCAAAAACCTCAAAGTTTCATCAACATTGTACAAACACGAATTCACAGGAAGCTCCTAAATCTTATCTAAAGGCGTCCTTCTTTGCAGTTGAAAATTTGGATCATAAACATAACATTTACGTCAAAGGCATGACTATTTATAGGAAGGCCAACTAGTGCAACCCAGTAGCTAAGCCATGAAAAAAGTACCACTGATTGCTGGTACGTTTTTCATGGTCGGGGTGAGCGGATTTGAACCGCTGGCCTCACCGTCCCGAACGGTGCGCGCTACCGGGCTGCGCCACACCCCGCCAACTTTGAAGGACAACCTACGGTGCCATCACCCCACAAAAATAAATTTTGTGGGGACTCCGTTTTCCTTCAACGCTCGACCGGCAAAGCCGGGTTTGCAAGCAAACAAAATCGAGCTACTACCTTTCCCTCAAGGAAACAGTACGAATAGAGGTAATTATAACAAAGCTTTGCGGATTAAGATTATTCTTGGTATAAACCTCTTATGCCTTTAAAACAAACATTTGCTGGTTCTTGGCAGGTTATCGCAATCAGCTTTAAAACCGTAGCGCATGATCCTCAGATTATTCTCTACCCGCTTTTGGCAGTTATTATTACCCCACTGCTCGGAACATACCTTGGCAGGTCTATTTTTAGCCGTCTTTATAACGATGTTTTTAACACTGCCGGCATGGTTGTACCGCATCACGTCCGAGCTGTAGTTGGTTTGGTCACCTTCTCTGCTTTTTACGCGGCCTTTATGGCAGCGCTTTTTACCTGCGCTGTATCCGCGGCAGTTATGGCCCGGCTGGAGCGGCGCTCGTTTAAACCGCTGGAGGGATTAACCCAAGTGCTGCATCACTTCTTTCGGGTTGCGCGTTTTGCCGTGTTGAGTGTCTTTTTATTCCCAGTTGGCATTTACTCACAGCGGCGTAAATTGCCCAAAGGTATGGTGGGCGTGCTTGGTAGCTCGCTGACCCTACACATGGCAAACCTGGCACCGGCTATTTTAACTACCAAAACGGCTTACGGCGCAACCGTCCGCGATTCTATAAATATTTTAGGGGCCAAATGGAAAGAAGGCCTGCTGCTAAAGGTTGGTATGTACGCCACCTTTACGCTAGCGGTGATTCTGCCCAAACTAATCCAACATCATTTCAGTCCGACAGCTAGCAACGCGGGCTGGGTGCTCAGCTTAGAATTTGGCGCCTCCGGCCTGGTGGTCTTTAAAGTTATAAACGCTATTTTTACGACCGTGCTTTATCACCAAGCCAAAACTGATCAAGAAGCTAATCAATAAATTTGGTCGGGGATGCCAGATTCGAACTGGCGACCTCTCGCTCCCAAAGCGAGCGCGCTAGCCAAGCTGCGCCAATCCCCGGTCTTCATGGCCTTCCTCATAATGTACAATTCTATGGCAATTTGCGCAAAGTAAAGTGCATTTTTCTACTTCCTCCTGCAATTTTTTGAAGCCGGCTCTATAGCGGAAGTCTGAAATGTTAAAGTCTTTGTTCTTTAGGTCTTTGTGGTGAAAGTCAAGAACGCGAAAATCTGAATTTCCGCAACTTTCGCACTTTCTTTGTTTCTTGTATTGCTCCAGCCAAGCCCTATGTCGCCTAATCAAGTCTCTTTTCGTTTCTCTGTAGCAATATCGGCATTTATGACGACGATAAACCCTGTCGGGTAAGGTAGCGGCCACCCCAAAATCTTTCTCGGGATATTTTTTGTGGCAATAACGACACTCTTTAAGCACTATCACATTATAGTATTTTGGGATGCATTAATAAAGTCCCAAATACTACTTGGCGAACTCTATGGCGCGGGTTTCGCGGATCACATTGACCTTTATAGTACCCGGGTATTGCATAGTGGATTCAATCTTGTTGGCAATATCGCGTGCTAGGCGGATGGCTTGCAAGTCATCTACGTTTTTTGGTCTTACAAACACGCGGACTTCGCGGCCGGCGCTGATTGCGTAAGCTTTTTCTATACCGTCAAAGCCAAGAGCCGTATTTTCCAGCTCTTTCATACGTTCGGCAAAACCTTCTGTGCTGACATTGCGTGCACCGGGACGGGCGCCAGAAATGGCATCCACCACGCGGACAATCAGACCCTCTACGGAAGTTACGTCTACGTCATCATGGTGCTGTTCGGCAGCAGCGGCCACTTCTTCTGGCGCGCCATATTTTCGCAGCATCTCACCGCTAATATGATGGTGTTTGCCTTCCACTTTGTGAGAAAGCGCTTTGCCCATATCGTGCGTCAAGGCCGCGTACTTGGCTATTTTGACATCGGCGCCAAGTTCCTCTGAAAGCACACCGGCCAGCTGAGCCATTTCAACGGAATGTTTGAGCACGTTTTGGCCGTAGCTAGTGCGGTATTTTAGCTCACCCAAAAGCTGCAAAATCTCTTTGGGGATACCAACTAGGCCAACCTCGCGCGCGGCATCTTCCCCGGCCCGGACCACATCTTTTTGGACTTGTTGTCGGGCCTTTTCTACGACTTCTTCAATCCGGCCCGGGTGCACCCGGCCGTCTTTAAGCAACATCTCCATAGCCTGGCGGGCGATTTCGCGCCGCACCGGGTCAAAGGATGAAAGCACAATATAACCGGGCGTATCATCTACCAAAATGTCCACGCCGGTTGCCCTCTGCAGGGCTTGAATGTTACGGCCTTCTTTGCCGATGATACGGCCTTTCATTTCCTCGTCTTCCAATTTGACAGAGGCTACGGTACGCTCGGCGGTAACTTCCGAAGCCATGCGCTCCATGGTGCTGGCTAAAATCATGGCCGATTTTTCCTCGGCGTTGTCTTTGGCCTCGTTCTGGAGTTTGTTTACGAGCTCAATCAAATCATGTTTGATATCGCGCTCGGTCATCTGCATCAACTTCTCGGTCGCATCTGCCTTGGATAGCTTAGCGATTTTCTCCAGCTTCTCTTGTTGCTTGGTGCGGATGTCACGGATCTCGTTTTTAAGATCTTCTACTTCAGCTTCGGACTTACGCAGGTTTTCGCTACGCTTATCAAGTTCATCCAGCTTCTTGTCTAAACTTTCCTCGCGGGTAAGCAAGCGAGCTTCAAGTTCTTTTAGTTCGTTTCTGCGTTTTTGTTCGTCTTTTCTTGCTTCTTCAATACGCTTGGCCGCATCTTCTTCTGCTTTTCGGATAGTTTCGGCTGCTTCTTTTTTAGCCTGAGCCAGTTCTTTTTTAGCCTCGGCAACTGCAGCCTTACCGGTAAAAAGGTCCAGTAATGACATATATTGTCCTCCTTTAAGGACACCGCTGCTAAAAAGATTACGCAACAATCACTATCACATCTTTAGTTGGTCAACTCTTAGCAGTAAGTATCAAAAAATTAATGAATCGTTATCGGATGTTTCCCCAAAATCCAGAAATATCCTATCCATTAATATAAGTCCGCTCCCAGTCTTTTGGCAAGCTATTTCTTTGGCTTGGTTATGTGTGGCGGCGAGCCGTACTCGGGTAGAGCGATTTTATCGTTCTGCCCAGCTGCCATTTTTTTGCAGCCAGTTTTAGCCCAGTCTTTGCCGTCGGCCGCCACAATTGGGATATTAAGCGCGTATGCCATAGTGTTGGCCACCGCAAAGCCTATACGCAGGCCGGTAAAGCTGCCCGGACCTTTGTAGATCACTAAGCCTTCCAGTTCTTCCATTTTTTTGCCGCTTTTATTCAGCAGTTCCTTGATTTTTAAATGAATAGTGTCAGACAGCTCGCGGTGGGCCTGCCATTTGATAGCGGATAGCTGTTGGCCGCTATCAATTAGCGACAGCTCAGCCTCTGGTTTATCTGTTCGTATCGTTAATGCTAACAACTTCTACTCCTAGTAATTTTTTTATCGGTGGTTTGCCGGGGAATAATCTGCCCAGTTCACCATACGGCAGCGGAAGGTGAATACCCATCCTTTGCATGTAAAGCACATCTTCTGCTCTAAATGTACCGGCATAGTTTCTAATAATTACGGGGTAGCTGCTTGGGTAGCTGTCGGCGGCTCTGGCTTCCTCGATAAGTTCCGCGTAGCCTGCAAACATGTCCTTACGGTCTTTATCTGTTTCTACGTCCATCTGAAGCAGTTCGCTCATACGCCTCTACCCCATTAAAAACAAAGTATAGAACTAATGGGGCAATCTGTCACGGGCGGCTGGCCTGCCAAGCACTTTCAACCTGGCGCACTTTACCGCTAAAGCCTTCCGGATATTTGATTGTAATCTCGCGCTCGTCCGCAAAGTTGGCAGTTGGTTCAAATTTAATGCTCAGGCGATTCGCCGGCAAGACATCCTTAACAATGTCACTCCATTCAATAACGGTAACGGCTGATTTGTCTTGGATAGATTCAGCCAACTCATCACGCATTATGCCGGCACCATCCAAACGGTAAAAGTCGTAGTGATAGATGCTGAGTTTAGGACTTCTGTAAATTTTCTTGAGGGTAAAGGTTGGGCTGGCCACTGTGTCTCTGCTACCCAGTCCCTGCACCAAACCTTTAACAAAGGTTGTTTTGCCACCGCCCAAATCACTCACCAGCTCAATTACTTCGCCGCCGGATAATTTACTTCCCAGCAGATTGCCGAGCCGCAAAGTATCTTCGGAGCCGGTAGATATGGTTTGCCAAATCAGCGCGGTATTCATATCCAGCGTATAGTAGCGCGGCAGCGGCTACGCCGGCAAGCGTCCAGGGGTGGATAGGTGCCGGCTGAGTGGAGGCACTGCTACTGCCGGCTCCAGATGAGCCAAGCCCGCCGGACCCGGTCGATAGCCCTGCCACTGTGGGCGTGGTATTTGTCTTTGATTTAGAGCTGCTGCTTGAACCAGCAATAATATTGGCAGCACCAGGTGTTGGTTTGCTCGTCCAATACCATTTACCATTAGCAAGTGCCCAAGACTGACCATCCTTGGCTGAGCCATAACCATCGCTTTGGCTGATGATGCCGCCATTTGGATCAAGCAGCCACGCCTGACCGCCGGTATTGCTTAGTGTTAGATGCGTGTCGGACGAATAGTAAGCCGCGAATGTCTTTGCAGGGATGGCCGAGCCATCATCAAAAGTATAGTCATGCTTTGTGGTCAGACCAACTTCAATCGTAAAGCCGGACAAGTCAAAAGCTTGGTTATTTGAATTATAAATCTCCACAAATTCATCGGTGCTATCGTTGCCGGTGCCGGTCGGGTTAGCTAAAAGCTCTGTAATTAGGGGCGGTGCAAGGCCGATATCGTCTGAGGGAATGCCGCTAGACTGGACACTAGCGGCCAGTATTTCTGCGGGCGGTTCCGGACCACCTGAGCCTAGCTGATTTAGGTTGCCGGTACTGGCTGAACTTGCGGCCACGTCAAGCTGGCAGCTGTCCGAGCTGTCTTGGTCAGCTTTTTGCCAAGCAAACGCCAGCGCCCCGCTTTGGTAGCGATAGTAAGCATTGTTGGGGTCAGACGTGCTGGAGGGTACGCTCTTGATGACACCAGAAGCAGAGCCAGAGCTCCAACTGACATTATCGCCAGCGGTTTGAACTAGGCTACCGCCGGATATGCTTTGCTTAACTATTTCCAAATAGCCGCCAGAGTCGGTTAGGCTGATAGAAAGCTTGGCCACCACAGCCGCACCGCAAGTACTGCCACCACTAGCAGAAAGTAAGATTGTCTGCCCGCTGTTAATGGAGGCTGACGGTAACTGCTGGGTAGAACTGCCTACGCCGGTGGCAAGTGGATTAGTGTTATTAAAATCATAAAGCCAGTAACTAGAAAGGTCGTTTATGGTAGCGCCGGTATTATTTTGGATAAGTATAAATTCGTTACCGGTGATTTTAACTTCCGCCAAGCTTAGCCCGGCCGGAGTAGCGATTGCCGGCGCCGCAGCCAAAGCATAGCCGCTAAAGCAAGTCCCCAAAACAATCAGGCAGGCCGCCACCCAAGAAAATATCCTTGGAAACTTCATTTAGAAAAAATTTTAAGCAAGTGAACAACAAAGTGCAAGCAGTAGCACGATAAAACCTTAGCGACTATAATCAAGGGTATGTTGAGGTTAAGCTCATCTTTGATGAATCAACCAGTCGTGTCCTTGCGGACTGGCGGTGGCATAGCCACGGCCGTCGAGCCTGTTATCAACCCTCATAACCTCAAAATTTTGGGCTGGTGGTGCAAAGAACGGTCCCGCAATGAGCCTGTCATACTACTGGTAGAGGACGTCCGCCAAATGACGCCGCAAGGTATTGCGATAGATGGCGAGCACGATTTAAGCGCACCGGCAGAACTGGTCCGCCATAAAGAAATTTTGGATATAAAGTTCCAGCTAATCGGCAAATCCGTCAAAACCAAACGCCGGAAAATCGGCAAGGTCAATGACTTTTCTTATAACGATGGTATGTTCGTACAAAAGCTTTATGTGTCTACACCAATCGTTAAACTACTGGCCTCTACAGACACCCACCTTATAGACCGCACCCAGATAATAGAGATAACCGACAATTATATTTTGGTGTCCGACACCGAAGTACCGGCCGGCGCCGAAGAGATGGTTACCGCCCCGGCATAGCGGCTCCGCCTTATGAGACAAAACCAAATGGTTTTTTCTCATCGCACCGACAAAAAGTGTGATTTTTGCTCGGGCTGCTCTTTTTCCTTTTTACTTACTATCCAGCTCCTTTTTGATGAGATCGTAAGAAAAACCTTGGCTGATTAAATACCGCCTGAATTTAATTGAGTCTTGGTAGCGGCTCAGGGTCTTTTTTTTGGCAATTATCGCTCGCAGGCGCTCACTTTCATCACCAAATTCTAGCAAGGCCTGCTCTGCTAACTCACGGTTGATGCCTTTTTTAAATAGTTCAGCACGGATTTGCCGGTTGCTCTTGCCCGCACCTGCCTTGAGTTCTACTAACCAACCTGCAAATTTTTCATCACTTAGGTAATTTTTACCTTTAAACTCATCTGCTAATCTCTCGGTTAAACTAGGGTCAGTTTTTTTGCGGCGCATATAATCGCTAAATTCACGGACGGAATGCGGCCGGTTGAGTACCCATTCTAGTGCCCGCGCACTGGTCTTACCGTCTTCAGATACCTGTTTAAATTTTTTGGCCTCTGCCGGACTCAGCTCATCGCCATTTTTAAGGCCGTACTTTACAAGCTCGCCCAATGAAAGCGAAAACTCGTACTTGTCGTCCAAAAAAACACTAACCCGCTCTTTATTTTTAACTTGCTGTTTTAGGGCAGTAATTTTCACCGGCGAGTTATTAGGTAGGTTAGTAAAAATGCTAGCCAGAAGGCTTCTACTACGCTGCCCTGGTGTGTTTCGCTCCATTGGATTTTGAGATGCCAGCGGGTAAAGGCACTCATCGGTTCTGCTAAAAGTTTTTTATAATCACGGCGCAAGTAGTAACGCCAACCCCAAACCGCATCCGGCACCGCGCACAAAAAAGCGCCCGCTAAAATTAGCCAGGTGGGTGCTATATTTCCCAGCCACAAGGCCATAAATATTGATAAGACGCCTGCTACAGCCACGTCAGAAAAGGCAAAATTGCGGGCGGCCTTACTATGGTCTGGCCCAACGTCAAAATGCGGGATGGCATCCATAACAAAATGTGCCGCAAAAGCTAGCGGCAGGGCCCACGCCGAGCCAACCGCCACTACAATGGCTACCCCGGTCAAGGCATGGTTGGTCGCCGTCATTTAAGGCTTACTCCTTAGAGGCAGCTATGATTTCTTTTGTAATTTTGTCTAAGACCTTGGGGTTTTCGCGTAAATACTTCTTGGCGGCTTCACGACCCTGAGCGATTTTTTCACCGCTGTATTCATACCAGGCGCCAGTCTTATCTACCACACCTTTGGCTACTGCCAAATCAATCACGTCGCCGGCTCTTGAAATACCCTCGTTATACATAATGTCAAATTCGGCCTCGCGGAATGGCGGTGCGATTTTGTTTTTAACCACTTTGACGCGCACGTGATTGCCTATAGCCTGGTCACCAGATTTTATTTGGGCAATACGGCGGATGTCCATCCTAACAGACGAGTAAAACTTCAAGGCATTACCGCCAGTGGTTGTCTCTGGGTTGCCAAACATGATGCCGATTTTCATCCTAAGCTGGTTTACAAAAACAACCGTACACTTGGTGCGAGAAATTATGCCAGTAAGCTTGCGTAAGGCCTGGCTCATCAGCCGGGCTTGTAGGCCCATGTGGGCGTCGCCCATGTCGCCCTCAATCTCGGCCTGCGGCACTAGTGCCGCCACAGAGTCTACAACAACGATATCGACAGCGTTGGAACGCACAAGCGTTTCTAAAATTTCTAAGGCTTGTTCGCCGCTGTCGGGTTGGGAAATAAGCAGGCTGTCAGTATCAACGCCCAGACGCTTGGCGTAGGCTGGATCGAGGGCGTGCTCGGCGTCAATGAATGCGGCTGTACCGCCGGCTTTTTGAACCTCCGCCACGGCGTGCAGACAAACAGTCGTTTTGCCGGAGCTTTCCGGGCCGTAGATTTCTACCACTCTTCCTTTTGGAATACCGCCGCCCAGTGCCAAGTCCAGGCTGATAGAACCGGTTGGGATAGTCTCTACATTTGTCGCGTGGGCCTCGCCCAGGCGCATGATAGAACCTTTACCAAATTGTTTTTCTATTGAATCAACTGCCAGCTTAAGAGCCTGGGGTTTGCCGCTTGCAGCCGGTGCAGCGGCCTTGGTTTTGTCTGCCATTTTTTATAAACTCCTCATTCACCAGACAGTATATCAACAGATACTCAAGCTTGAATAGCCCCGGAAAATGGCTGTGCTAGAATGGAGGTACAAGCTTCCTTGTTAAAAAACTTCGCAAAAATAGACGGGCAATAATTTATGAAGCAAAAAAATAGGCTGGGGTTTTCTACGATTGAACTCCTGATTATTTTTGCGGTGGTCAGTTTGTTGGTTGCCTTTATTGCCACACATTACGCCTCGGTGCGGCAAAAATCACGGGACGACAGCCGCAGGACCAACATCTCTAATTTGCAGTTTGCCGCCGAGAGTTATTTTGCCCAAAGCGGCGACTACCCAACTTTGGCACAATTTAACAGTGCGCTCTTTCGGAATAAGAATATGCCCGCTCTGCCCAACGGTTCCTGGCAGGACCCTTCCTGGCCAACCAAAAAAAGTGAATGCAAGGTTGCCAGCGTGGCAGTTTTAGTTGATTTGGAGACCCCGGCGGTTGGTTGCTATGGTTACGTACCCACTCCAGCCGGCTGCGATAATAAAAAAACCATCTGTACCGGTTATGAGTTCTCCGCCCACTTAGAGGGTGGTGGTTATTACGTCAAAAATTCAAGCGGCGCTTGAGGAAACCGTCGCCGCAGGCCCTGGGTGCTCGCCATACTGCCTCACAAATTGCTGACGGGCCTCCAAAATCCTATTGGCATAATTGTCTGGGTCCGGACAGTAGGCAAAGACAAAGTTATCTACCTCGCCGGCAGTCTGTATAACTAATGTTCCGTAATTAAAGTAGGTTTGTAAAATGCCCTGTTGTGTAACATTGACGTCTTCCACGTTGCTCATAGACAGTCGGGAAATCTTGCGGTTGAACAATGCCTTTTGCAGAATTTGAACAACTGATTTGTCGGTTACAACCAAGCGGCATTGGTGGTACACGTAAACAGAAACCAGCAATATGATAACCAAAAAAGCCACCACAAAAACGGCACCAGCAGCTATGAGACCTTTGGTACTGCTGGATAGATTATTAAAGAAGCTATATATAGCAAGCAGTACAATGGCTACGACCGCCGCAATGCCCGCGCCCATTTCGGCATAAATGCCGACTATGCCGATGGGGTGGCGGCGGACAATTGTAACTAATTTCTCGCCTGGCTCCAATAGTTTTTCATCGGACTTAGCAATAGCAAAAGCACCAATCTTATTTACCGTTGGCGGCTGAGCGGGCGCTTCATCTGCATGAACTACAGCCATTGCCCCAATGTTGAGCTGTTCTTTATCTCGCAAGTTTTGGTCTTCCATATAGCTTTTATAACAATGAAGGCTGGTTTTTACCAGCTCTGGTTTTAGGTGATTTGCCCAGGTGGGTCCAGGCTCTAGGTGTAATCTTGCGGCCACGCGGTGTGCGCTCAAGCAGGCCGATTTGCATCAGGTATGGCTCATAAAAATCTTCAACCGTACCGCGCTCCTCGGCCATGATGGCGGCTATCGTGTCCACGCCAACCGGGCCGCCATTGTGGTGATCAATTATGGCGCTAAGCAGCTGGCGGTCAGCCGGGTCTAGGCCAAGCTCGTCAATTTCTAACAGCTCCAAGGCTTTGAGCGCTACTTTTTCATCCACTATACCGTCGCCGTTCATGTCGACGTAATCTCGTACACGGCGCAGCAAGCGGTTGGCAATGCGCGGTGTTAAACGCGAGCGGTGGGCCAATAAATCAGCTGCGGCCTTGTTCACTTTTACGTCCAAAATCTTGGCGGAGCGGTTGATAATTTGGCTGATTTCGGAAGGATCGTAAAATTCCAGCCGGTGGATTAGCCCAAAGCGGTCGCGCAGTGGTGCTGCCAGTGAGCCGGTGCGAGTGGTAGCGCCAATGATTGTGAATTTGGGCAAATCCAGGCGCAGGGATTTAGCGCTTGGGCCTTTGCCGAGCATGATGTCCAGCTTAAAATCTTCCATGGCGCTATAAAGCACTTCTTCAATCACGCGGTGCAATCGGTGAATTTCGTCAATGAATAAAATATCGCCGTCTTGCAGATTGGTCAAAAGCGAGGCCAGATCACCCGCCCGCTCAACCGCGGGGCCAGAGGTTACGCGGATCTGGGCTCCCATTTCGTGGGCAATCACACCGGCCAGGGTTGTCTTGCCCAGTCCCGGCGGTCCATACAGCAAAATGTGGTCAATCGGCTCACCGCGCTTTTTGGCGGCGCCGATGGCTAACTTTAAGTTTTTTTTAATTCGCTGCTGGCCAATATAGTTAGTAAAATCATGCGGCCGCAGAGTTTGTTCTAATTCTTCCTCACGCTCTTCGTCCTTTGCTGAGGTATCCGCTATACGGTCAATCGCCATATCAACAGTTTAACAATTAGCTAGGGCTTAATACAGAGCGGCGGCTTTGGGCATTTGGGAGCCCTTGAGGATTTTCAAAACTTGGTCAGCTTCAACGGTTTCTTTTTCAAGCAACGCCACTTTTAATTTTTCCAGTTTATCCATATTGGATTTGAGCACGGTCCGGGCACGCTGGCCGGCTTCTTTAATAAGGTTCTCTACCTCATCATCAATGACCTTGGCCGTTTCATCGGAGTACTGCCGTTCGTGTACCAGTTTTTCTAGCATCATACCCTCATCCACATGGAAGACTTGGTCTCGCAAGACTTTGCCCATACCTTGATTAACAACCATGTCGCGGGCAAGTTCGGCCGCTTTTTGCAGATCACTACCGGCGCCAGTCGTAACACGGTCCACACCGTAAACCAGCTCTTCAGCCATTCGACCACCCAACATGCGGGCCAGTACATCTTTAAACTCAATTATGCTGTGGTAGGATTTATCTTCCGGGGGGATGAACCAAGTGACGCCGCCCGTGGCACCGCGCGGGATGATAGTGACTTTATGGACCATGTCGCTGTCGGGCAAAACGTGTCCCACCACGGCATGACCAGCCTCGTGGTAAGCTGTTAATTCTTTTTCTTTTTCGGTCATGACTTTAGACTTGCGCTCCGGGCCAATAGCCACCTTTTCAAAGGCCTGCACGACATCTTCGTTTTCAATCACTTTGCGGTTATGACGGGCGGCCAAAATTGCCGCCTCGTTGGCGATGTTAGCCAAATCCGCGCCGGAAGAGCCAGCCGTTTTGGCGGCCAACGAACCCAAATCCACGTCTTTACTAACCGGTTTTTCTTTAAAGTGTGTTTCTAAAATCAGCTTACGGTCTCGGCGGTCAGGTAAATCTATATTAACGCGTCGGTCAAAGCGGCCGGGCCTAAGCAGCGCTGGGTCCAAAACATCTGCCCGGTTAGTCGCCGCCAGCACAATTACGTTTTGG
The DNA here is from genome assembly GCA_964567555.1 of uncultured Candidatus Saccharibacteria bacterium. GTDB lineage: Bacteria > Patescibacteriota > Saccharimonadia > Saccharimonadales > UBA10212 > CAZMNA01. The sequence continues at coordinate 86,979 of CAZMNA010000001.1, forward strand.
CCCTGCTCAAAACCATCCATCTCTACCAAGATCTGGTTAAGAGTCTGTTCGCGCTCATCATGTCCGCCACCCATGCCCGAGCCGCGGCGGCGTCCCACCGCATCAATTTCATCAATAAAGATAATACACGGAGCGTTCTTCTTGGCTTTGTTAAATAGATCCCTGACGCGGGATGCACCGACGCCAACAAACATCTCTACAAACTCTGAACCAGAGATAGAGAAAAACGGCGCATTGGCCTGCCCGGCCACAGCCCGGGCCAGCAGAGTTTTACCAGTTCCTGGCGGGCCGATTAAAAGAACGCCCTTGGGGATTTTAGCGCCAACACCTTCAAATTTTTTGGGGTACTTTAAAAACTCTACAACTTCTTCCAGGTCCTGCTTGGCTTCGTCATTACCGGCCACATCAGTAAATGTGACTTTGCCTTTCTCTGTGCCATAAAGACGGGCGCGGCTCTTACCAAAACTGAGAGCCTGATTACCTTGCCCCTGGGCGCTTCTAAACATCAATATTAAGATGAAAGCAATCACAATTACCGGTAGCACACCCACTACCAGTTGGCCCCAAAAGCTATTGCCATTATTGTTTGGTTTATTAACTAACGTAACCTTGCCTTGTTTTAAGCCCTGTTCATAAATACTGGAACCTGATTCCATAAAAGATTTTTCCGTCGGGCTGGTTTTGCCTTTAGGCGTTATATCTAGTTCATCACCCTTAACAACTATGCTGGAGGTTCTACCGTTATTAGCATCAGATATAGCCTGGGAGAACGGAACCTCTTTTAGGTTAGCCGGCTGTTTAAAGGCGGCATAGAAAATCAAGGCAAACAGTAGTATAAGCGCCACGAAGCCGGCATTTTTAAAACTGCTGCCTTTGTTCCCACCGAATTTGAACTGTTTCCTGTCCATATCCTAGATAATTATACCAGTACCTTTACCACCTTATTACAAGTGTGGCGGCGGTTTGAGTGTTTTTTATAACTAGATGCTTTCCGGCTTCATATACCTTACCCGGTCCGCCAATTCTAATGAATGCGTTTGCTCCGGTGATTGTTCCCTTATCAAAGTCCCTAAGCCCTTTTTGCCTAAACCAATCGGCAACGAACTCATTGGCTACTTCTACCGGTAAAAGAGCAAATAATTGACGGTCAATTTGATTACCATTTAGTAAATACTGTGAATAAGTCGCGATTATTTGTTCTGTCTCCTCACGGTTTTTTGCAACTTTTTCTATATTTTCTACCAAGCCGTCTCTTTGAGAGGACGATAGTTTATTAACAACGTGCCTTCTTAGGTAATTACGCAAGTATTTATCTTCTTGGTTGGTTTTATCCTCCCGCCAGTGCAGCTTGTTTGCTTGAGCATATGCTAGGATTTCTTTTTTTCTGAAACCAAGTAGTGGCCGCTTCATTCCATCTTTATCTGCCAGTGACACCAGCCCCCGGGGACCAGTCCCTCTTAAAATGTTAATGAAGGCTGTTTCAATCAAATCATCCTTATGGTGGGCAGTAACGATGTCGTCAGCTTGATATTTTTTTCTAGCTGTTTCAAGAAACTGGTAGCGAGCGTTTCTGGCAGTTTCCTCTGAGGCGTTTTTGCCCAATCTTGCCTGTCCCAGTTCAAAGACTAGGCCATATTTTTTGGCTAACCTGGCAACAAACTCTCCGTCATCGTCAGAATCGAAGCGGATTCCGTGATCAAAATGAGCTACCACCAAATCCAGTTCCGGCTGTTTGGAGAGTAAATCAAGCAAAACCACCGAATCTACTCCGCCACTGACGGCCAGAATATATTTACCGGGCTTTAGCTTAACTTCCATATTACTTATAATCTTAACTCAGGATGAAAAAATTGTACTTTGTACGTCACGGCGAAAGTGAAGCTAATGCCAAAAGGCTCTTTGCCGGACGCTGGGATGTTCCGCTGACCGAGACAGGCCGCAGCCAGGCCAACCAAGCCGGTAAGGAGGCGAAGAGCTTGGATATAGACTTGATAGTAAGTTCACCATTAAAAAGAGCTAGCCAAACGGCAGAAATTATCGCAAGCGAAATTGGTTACCCGAAAGATAAGATTGTTTATTCGGACCTTTTTATGGAGCGCGATTACGGTAGTATGCAGGGCCAGCCGTGGGATGGTGCCAATGTCATAAATTTCGACACGGTTTTGGGCGCCGAGAAAGAGAGAGCATTGTTAAAAAGAGCCACTGAAGGCGCAGATTTCCTTAAAAATATGCCCAAGGACAATATACTTTTTATCGGGCACGGGACAAATGGAAGAGCGGTTTTACGCTCGCTGACCAAACAGGAAGGCGAAGTTGAACTTTCAATCGAAAACGAAATCCCCAACGGCCACCCGGTCCGTTGGATTTAACCTGCCCAGCCCAGGTATGGCTAGGAGCTAAGCTGCCTACGAGCAACTTGCCGTTTATATTCCACCACCGTCAAATAAATGATAATAAGGTCAAAGATAGTTAAGAGCGTCAGGCCAACCGAAAACTTGACCAGGATTATTCTGTAAAGCTGGTAAATAACAAAAAGAGCAGTCACTACAATCAGACCAACATACGCCCACATTCGGTCGCGCCAGACTTCCTCCACCAACACTAGTTTTACGATTCCGTGGCTAAGTAAGTAAGCCGCCCCAAAGGCCAGTGATGCGCCGCTCAGATGATGTGCGGTGTCCAGGATGTGCTTGGCGATATAATCATGCGGGTTCTCGCTCAGCTCGCCCTGGGTCAAGTGTTCGGCCCAACGGCTAATTTGGTCAGGCGAAATTACTAAAAGTAATACCCCTCCTATTACTTCCACCAAACCATCCAGCGCCTTAAACAGCAGCCCGATTCTAAAGGCTCGGTCGGTTAGGTCTTTGGGGTGTTCTACCGGATTTACTGCCTGTGTCATAGCCCTGAGTTTAGTTTTAGCGCGTGAAAATTGCAAAGCCTTGAGCTATTATTAACTACGTCGCTAATAAACCAATAAAGGGGAGAACTAGTCATGTTAGAGACTGCTCATGGTCTTATCCGCCGCGCTGGCAAAAAGTTGGGCTTAGACCAAGCCACGATTGATAAATTAATTGCTACTGATGCCGAACACGTCTTTGAGATAAAACTAGACAGCGGCAAAAAATTTGATGCCTACCGCGTTCAGCACAATAACAAGCTAGGGCCTTATAAGGGCGGTATCCGTTTTCACCCAGAAGTTAACCTGGATGAAGTCAGAGCCCTGGCAACACTTATGAGCTTTAAGACGGCAGCGGCCGGGTTACCGCTGGGCGGCGGCAAAGGCGGCATTAGCGTTGACCCGCACGAACTTGATAAAGCCGAACTGGAAGAACTTAGCCGAAAGTACGCTAAGGCGTTAGCCCCGCACATCGGGCCGGACAAAGATGTACCAGCGCCGGATGTTAACACCAACGCCCAGATTATTGATTGGATGCTGGATGAATACCAAAAAGAGACTGGCGATAAATCCGGCGCCACCTTCACCGGCAAGAGCCTAGATAAAGGCGGCAGTTTAGGGCGCGACGCCGCCACTGGCCGCGGCGGTGTAATTGCCCTGCGCGAACTTCTCAAGCACACAGCTCAGGCAGAAAAAGAGTTGACTTATGCCGTCCAAGGATTTGGTAATGTTGGTTCGTTTTTTGCAACCGTAGCCAAAAAAGACCACCCCGGATGGAAAATGATTGCCGCCAGCGACTCCCGTGCGGCGCTATACAACCCTGACGGCTTAGACTCTAAAAAGCTGGATGAATATAAAGCCCAGGGCAAAAGCTTTGCCGATTACCACGAGCCGGGCGTAAAAGTTATCAACGGTGATGAAATGCTTGGTCTGTCCATGGATGTGCTGGTACTAGCCGCACTGGGCGATGCTGTCACTAAAGCCAATGTGGATCAAATTAAAGCCAGCTTTATTGTTGAACTAGCCAACGGGCCGGTTAACGAAGCCGCCTTTGACATCCTGACCGCGCGCGGCGTCACGATTTTGCCAGATATTATTGCTAACGCTGGTGGCGTCATAGTCAGCTATTTAGAATGGGTCCAGAACAAAAACGGCGAACATTGGCCGGAAGATAAAGTTAACCGTGAGCTGGAAAATTATATGGTCAAGGCCGCTGAAGAACTTTACAAAACTGCTGACGCGCAAAACGTCAGCCTAAAAGAAGCGGCCTTCATCAACGCCATCAAAAACCTGACAAAGTAGTAAGTTACCAAAAAATAAAAAAATGGTTTAATTGATTTAGTATTGGAGGTTATATGGTTCAGCCAGAAGGTTTATCTAAAAAAGCCGAGCTTGTGCGAGTAACTGCAGCAGTTGGCATGATTGCTGCTGGGATGTTCAGTGGTGGACTTGGTGGCTATGAGATAACAAAATCAGATAGCGATTCTGCTCGCAGCGATGCTCGAGCCGCCGCAGCTAGTGATGCTGGCTGCCTAGCCCTAGAAAATCATTTAAAACAAAGTGGTAGTGGCCGTGTCGTCCGAATTGACATTTTAACCCACCGTCAAGTCCTAGACTGCGGCCTGCAAGGTTTGGTGGATTTCGATATTGGTCCTTTGCCGCTGAGCGGTAAGGTTACTGACCTAGTCGTAGAATTACCAAGTCCTGATCAACTACAACAAGACCTCCTACACCAAACTCACAGCGCTGAAGATCCTAGAACAGGAGAAGAAGTAGCTGGCATTATTGTTGGGGGTCTGATTGGTGGTGCTGTTGGCGCGAAAGTAGGTGAGCTAATATCCGCACTTGATGATAGGCGCCGCCGCAAAAATAATCGGAAAAGATCGTCAACCATAGCAAGCGCTTAATTTAATAGCCCCCCATCAACGCCATCAAAAACCTGACAAAATAGGTCGTGGTTGTTATAATTACCCCTGTTACGTGGCAGGGTAGCTCAGTTGGTTAGAGCACAGGACTCATAAGCCTGGGGTCGCGAGTTCAAATCTCGCCCCTGCTACCAAATAAAAAGTCTGTTTGGTACAAAACAGACTTTTTATTTTAAAGCTAGCTACTCGCTAGAATCGAATCTATATCTTTGAATTCCGGTGTGGTTTCCGGTAATTCTAAAGCAAGTACATCCATTTTTTGTTCCCCTTTTTTGTTTTTTATTTTTTGGACTTAAGACACATTATACATAAACATTATCAAAAGTCAAATAAAAGTGTTTGAATATTGGCCGCTTTTATGCTTAACTTTCCGCTAGGATCTTAGTCTTTTTAGTTCGAGCTTAGGCACGACCATTTCGGACACGGCCGTTCGCAACCTCACTGACTAAGGGGTCGTACCTAGCAAGTTAAACAAGGATTTAAATTTAAAATGTACAAGTTATTTGTAGGTGGTTTGCCTTTTTCAACCACCGATGACGAACTTAAAGAAGCTTTTGAAGCTCACGGCAAAGTGGCATCCGCCACGGTTGTTCGTGACCGCGACACCGGCCGCAGCAAAGGCTTTGGCTTCGTTGAGTTTGAAAACGAAGACGAAGGCAAAGCTGCCCAAGCAGCCATGAACGGCTCCGACATGGGCGGCCGTACTATCATGGTTGACGTGGCTCGGCCAAAAGAAAACCGCTAATTTTAGAGGTTAACTCACGAGAAAACTCCCCATTTTTTGGGGAGTTTTTGTGTGGCCTAGGCTACTTCCTCTTCGCCCAAAATAGCATGTAACTTTGCCAGTCCGCGGGAAGCATGAGACTTAACTGTACCTAGCTTAATCCTAAGTTCGGCTGCAATTTGTTCATAGGTCTTTCCCTCAAAATAAAACTTAAAAATAACAACCTGCTCCTGTTCAGAAAGCTTTTGGATTGCTTCCAAAATACGTTCTCTTTGTTCCCGTACGATAACCTTCTTCTCAGGACTGTCTTCTCTACTTAGTATAGACAGGAGGTGGGGTTCGGGGTCAGTACTTATCTCATGGCTTCTTCTACCACGATGTTTTTTCAACTCGTCTTTTGATGTATTAATTAAAATGCTGTGCAGCCACGTCAACGGATGTGCTTCACCTCTAAATTGCCTGGATCTCTCCATAGCCTTCACGACGGTAGAATTCACATAATCATCTGGCTCTATTATGCTTCCGTGGGAACGCCTATCGCGTAAAATCTTCCGCGCCGCGTAAGCCGTCAAGGCCACTAGTGCCGTACCTTCAAGTGCGTGTACCACCAGCTCTTTGTTGTCATCTGGCTTTGGCTCTTCATGTTTCGGCATAATCGCAGTATAACGCTCGTTAAAGGACTTATCTAGATATAGCAATCTATCAGCTTACTCTACCGTAGCAGGCTAGAATTTAGCTGTTATGAGAATAAGTTGACCGAGTGGGAGCTCACGCTAAAAGTAGCCGCGGATCCCCGCCGCCTCGTCATATTCTCCCCTCCGGAGTAAACCACCGTCTAGTGCTGATGTGGCTTTACTAGTACCGCCCTTGCAGTCATCCAGTCGTCACTTGTGTAGCGGGGCCAGCAGCAGCGGAAGAAGATTGTCTCAATATGGGGATGCTTCTTGCTATATCTCTCAATGTACCCGTTGCCTTTCCACTGTGGATGTGGTTCAGGAGTCCGGACAAACCGGTACGTATACCACACACCGTTCCACCTGATCTTTGCGACGTAGCCTGGCTTGATCAGGTAGAGGTTATAGAACGGGCCGTGGGCGCCATAGCCTGGTACAGGCGTGACGTCGTGGCCATCGATCACCATCGTCTTGCTCATTCCGGGCCGAGCGTGGAAATTGTTATCCCAGACTGGGCCGAGCATCTCATGAGCGTCCGTATCCGTGCGGAGGATTTGCTTGTTGAAAATCCCCAGAGCCGGGATGGTCAGGAGAGTCCGGTTTCGCGGCTGGGCTGCGATACCGCTAGGCGCCGTAAGAACCATCGATGCCAGCACGGCAACGACGAGCAACATTACTCTTTTCATACCTCTTTCCATGCTGTGTATCACCCTTTCTGAGTAAATTATAATGTGGAACACTACGAGCCGAGAAGCCTAAAAGTTCTAGACATCTCAAAACTTTAACGACTAAACTGTAACACTAATATTAAAATCTGTCAAGAGGAGTATCGCCGCTCTCCGTCTGTTATTCAGTCATGGTAGCCGAAGTTCATTCGAATTGGAACGCTATCTTGGCAGAACTGGTTAGGTGGAAGACCCTATGCAGTGAGAGTACTCAGAGCCAGCTATTCTTCCTCGGCCTCTGACTCATCCGTAACTACTCTAATGGTGTCTCTTAAAAACACACCTGGTGCACGGCCAACATGAAGCTGAGCAGACGCACGATGAACGGTACACCTGTCTATCAAAACGGCTCTATCTTTTGGTGCTTTTTCCGAAGTGGTTGCGAACCATTTGGATATGCCACCACTCAACGCTGGAACTGGACCAACATAAATTCGAGTAGGATTACCTCGGTGATTAACTATAACGGCTTCAGCATCGCCTAAAAAACGGTCACGATGTGTCGTACCCGGGGGCGAAAAGGGTAATAGATTTCCTGTCATAGTATGTAAAATCGAAGCTGCTGAACGAACTTTGCCGACTCTATAAAGCAGCGCATGCGACAAAGCAGTGTCTGGGGATACTTCTCTATAATCCCTATAAAGGCCGTCAATTTGCGTGACTGCCATCTGTAAATTAGCAGTCAGATTATCGGCGTTAACTTCGCCAGTTATATCTTCTGCAGAAGAAGAGGCACTTCGCCCAACAACTAACTTACCGACGGTGGCTACTGTGAGCTCACCGCCTGGGGAGATGCGAGTTTCGTATTTTACAGAGGCTTGCATCGACTGGTCGAATTCAGCCGAGTGCCAATTTGGTTGTATTTCACCTAAGTCATAGAAATGTGAAGAAACTACTTTTACCATTTGTGATTAAAATATTAAACCGAAATCATTAACTTGCAAGCATAAGCCAAACAAAAAATTCCCTGTTAATGTTTAGGCGGTAGTACTTGAACTTACTGCATCAGCAATATACGACTCAGGAAAACGCCTTCTCTGAAGCTCTTCAGCAGTCATGGTTTTTACGGCCTCGAGATAGCTTTCCACTGACCACTGAAAGTTATTTAACTCTCGGCGCATTCGGTCTCCGAAGGGGGATGTCTCGGGTCTAGCAGCAGGATCTTCTATATCTGTACGTTTTAACTTTTCGTGATGTCTTGCAAGACCATCATTAAAATCATAGGTAAACCATTCTGACGATAACTCATCTTGCCAATGCGATTTAACAATCCCGAACCTTAGATGCAAACCAATGTCCTTACCATCAACTTGATAGGGTATCGGTACAACCGGCGTAAATGCTTCAATATCGTCTCCGCGCTGACGCTTTTCGGGTATGAGCTGTAGAAGAGTCTCAAAAATTAAGTCATACTTTTGCTCTGAGCTCAATCTTTCGAAGTCTACAGGCGTTTCAGGTTCTTCTTCAAGAATTGTACTTAACTTATCTTGCTCTGAATGAACAACAGTTCTTTGTTTCTGCACTCTAACCACTTGCTCTGGTTTCACATTAAACTCCTTAACTACTATTACTCTAGAACTTGTTTTTAGATTTGCAAGCATAAGCCAAACAAAAAGACCCCTTTTTACGGAGGTCAAAGTGCTTATGCTTGGTAGCGGGGGCAGGATTTGGTCACAGATATTTTTCCGTGCGGGAAAATTCCGCGACCCCGCCTCAGCTCGGGTGGCTGCCAAGCCACGCCGGGCTTCCGGCCGTCCGAACTGCCGCCAGGCAGTTCTCCCCTCCGACCTCTACTCGGTCGCAGATCAAACATTGCCATGTGACCACGAAAAAAGCCCCAGCAAGCTGGGACCCTTTTCGTGGTAGCGGGGGCAGGATTTGCACCTGCGACCTCGTGGTTATGAGCCACGCGAGCTACTACTGCTCCACCCCGCGATATCTTGCCTCCCCTAAGGCTAGTAGGTTATTTTAGACGTTTTTAAGGGGTTAGTCAATTGCCCGGCACGTTGCGGCCAAGCAAGAAATCTTTCCAGGCGTCTAGGTTCTTTATGTAAGTTGGCTGCGTTTTTTTGGTCGTCTGGTTTTGAGTTGCCGTCAGGCTTTTATCGACATATTTCATGGCTGTAGCGTTAGAAATCAGCCAAACTTGCTCGCCTTGACCCGCCAAGCCCAGATCTTGCCGCGCCGCCAAGTCCAAGTATTGATTGGTCTTGTAGTATTGGTTTTCAAGCGCTGTGTTTTGGTTTTGCAGGTTGATAACAGCGTTTTGCTGCTTGAGCGTAGAAATTTGTTTTTGCAGCTCGTAATTGGTCTGGATAGTTTTAACGCCGCTCCAAGAAATCGCCAGCACAATCAGAACAAAGATATAAAGCCCGATGTCCTGCGGACTTCGTTTAATTTTTCCTAGATGCAATAAAAAATTACTGAACATATCCACTTTTTAGCTTAGCAGTTTTTATGACCGGCAGCTTGAAAGCTATTTGTTATACTGGCATGTGATGGGGGAGTAGCTCAGGGGTTAGAGCAGGCGGCTCATAACCGCTTGGTCGCAGGTTCAAATCCTGCCTCCCCCACCAAATTTATTAATATACTTGTAGATTCCTAGAAGGGGCTGTTATAAAAATCTTTCCAGGCAGACCGAAGTATAAGATCCCCTGGTACGATTCCAATTATCTGATTGACTATTTGTTGCTTCAATTCTTCGATGTATTCCGGGGTTTTCATTCCTCTGGCAGCCGCTTGCTGTGACAGCACCAAACCTATACGAGCAATCAGAGAAACCACCCTCGACTCTAGCTCGGGGTCATCCCATATCTCACTCGGGCAGATTTCCTTAACAAACCTCTCCGCATCTCTTGGATTGGAAAGATGTAACTCAAGAGCATCCTTCATTACCCTAAAAGCTTCATATGCTCTGATGGCCCCGAATCGAAACTCTGATGATTCACGTTCACCCCACGTGCGATCGGCCAGCATAATCTCATTTACATATTGTACTGGTGAGATATTTGTATCTGTGAGACGATACAGCCCCATCAATCCCCACTCGATTTTAAACGCATTGTTGTCATGACGCTCGAACGGCCGAGTTCGGTCTATGCCTCCGGTTATCTCTGCTAAAAGTATTGATATGTCACCCTCTTGAACTTCTTCTGCCTCGACTGTAGTTCCGTCGCCTTCGCCGCCGACTAGTCTAAGAGCGCGCTGCCGCATATCTTTTTTGAATTCGTCCACTAAGACAATTTTACACCACGGACTTAATAAGGCAGCGCTGGAGATAAGATTAACCGAGGGCTAAGCCGAGTAGGTCCGCTAGTGGTTGCTGGTGCTCCAAAACAAGAAGCGACCTAGCGGTTGGCCAGCAGTTCAAGAGCTTCATAGGGCGAGTGAGTTTTCATAAAAGCTTCGCGGAGTTGGCTAGCGCCGTCAAAGCCGTTGATATAGACCTTGCAGAATTTACGCAGGGGCTCAAACTTACGCTCGCCGTTTTTGTAGGTAGCTTGGTGCAGCTTTATATGTTTGGCAAATAGTTCTAGCTTTTGGTCTTTGCCCCACTTGCTCCACGGGCTGTGTTCAGAAAAAATAAATGGATCGTGAAAGGCACCGCGGCCAATCATGATGCCGTCTAGCTTGTACTTTTTGGCTAAAGTTTCGGCTTGGGCACGGCTGGCAACATCGCCGTTGCCAACAATCAACGTAGTAGGGCAGGTGTGATCGCGCATTTGCCGAGCCTTGCCAATCAAATCCCAGTCAGCCGGCGTTTTGGAGAGTTGTTTGGCTGTCCGCCCATGAATAGTTAACATGTTAAGTTTTTGACCCAGCAGAAATTCCAGCCAGTTCGTATCTACTGTTGTAAATCCTACTCTGGTTTTAACGGATACAGGGAAGTCGGCGCCTGCCCCCTCCTGCACTGCCGCGATTATGTCAGCCGCCAGCGTCCGGTTGTTTATCAAAGCGGCGCAGGCACCATTTTTAATGACGGTTTTGACTGGACAGCCCATATTGATGTCTACCCCTGCAAAGCCCATTTTTTTGAGTTCTTGGGTGGTTTTAAAATAATTCTCCGGCTTTAGGCCCCAGACTTGGGCAATGACCGGACCTTCTTTTTTGGATAGCCAGAGCTTGGGCATTAGCTTTTCCCTGCCCGGGCTCTGCAGACCGTCCACATTCACAAATTCTGTAAACATCAAATCCGGCGGGGCCAGTTCTGCCACAATTTGTCTAAAGACCGTGTCCGTCACATCGTCCATCGGCGCCAGCGCCAAAAACGGTTCGGGTAAATTATATAAATTCACGGCTGTTTATTGGCCACCACGTGCTGCCCGAACCGATTCATCAGTTGAATCTTGGAAATGGGCAGTATACGGACGCTGGCGTCTGGGCGGTGGCGGCTCGGCTAAGGCTCTGCGGATAGCCATTTCCCTGATCTCTTCGGCATAGGCAATTTCTGGCGGAATAAACTCTGGGAACTCGCGCCATATTGTCTCCAACTTTTCTTTTTGAGGCATGCCGGCTTGGTCTAGATATTCCCAGCGCTCTGCGTAAGCTTTCCGCCTAGCTTCTAAATCTTGTTGCTCATCTTTGGACATCAATGCCTCATAGCGGGCCTCCCCTTCTAGCTCAGGTTCAGCAACTGACGTACCAGATTCGTTGGCTACTTCAGTAGTGCTAGCCATAGCTACCTGGCCCGCCGGGTTCGGTGCGGTATTACATTCAACTGTCCAGTAGCCATCGTGCAGGATTGCTTCGTCAAGCACTTGCATATATAAATCAGCTACAAGGTCTTTTAACGATTCGCTGCTGTCTGCTAAACGTGCTGAAGCCACCATCAGCCCACGGAAAAAGTCTCGGCGTTCTTGATACTGCTTCTTTCCATCCTTCGTTGTTCTATCGGGCCACTCTAACCTTGCCCAGCATTCCCGAGCTAGCAAGTTGTCGCCTAAGGCATAAAGCAGGTCATAGTTATGGAGCACTTGCCGGAAGTTAATGCCTTGTGTGTTTATACCCAAGTTTAGGGTTCCCAGATTTTTGCGAGAACTTTTCCAATACCCCTCGAGGGCTCGTAAACTTTTGCGGGCACCACCGTGGTGGGTGATGGTATAGGCTTCGCCAGGAGACTGGGGACGCCAATCAGTAAACTCGTGGCTTTTATATTTATCCCGCAAATGCGGACTGGCTTTCACCGCTACAGGGCCTGTATTGGAATGTAAGACACCTTTTACCATATCCACCTTTAAGCCGTCTTTGTAGCCCGGACTATACTCATCCAGGCTCCCGCCCTCCATTGTCTGGTGCCAAAAATGCGCCTCGTATCGGCTTGCCTCTTCGGCGCGAAGAGCTTCTTCGGCCTCAAGTCCCGGGCTGGCTGGGGGTATTTCAATCATGCGTTTTTGAGGGCGGCTTTGATGCGCTCTTCTGGTTTTAGTTTTTTATTTATTTTGGCTAGAGCTTCGGCAGCATCGTTGACGCTGTATCCCAAAGCCACCAGTCCTTGCAGGGCTTCATCATTTGGATTGGCAGTAGCAGACAAAAATTCTGTGGCGGATTCGCTAGCGGCTAGGCCAACTTTGTCTTTCAGGTCCACCACTACACGCTCGGCTACGCGCTTACCCACCCCGGGGGCTTGGGAAATAAACTTGGTATCGCCGCCGGCGATGGCTGAGCGGACGTGCGCAGCGCTGGCCACGGACAAAATGGCCAGTGCCATCTTGGGGCCCACGCCATTGACACTCAAAAGCTGTTCAAACAAAGCTTTGTTCTCCAGTTTAGTAAAGCCATATAAATCATGGGCGTTCTCACGAATGTGCTCATGAATATAAAGCTTGGCGGTCTGTCCCACGTTCAGCGCACCGTAATCCTCAAAGTCTACAAATACACCGTAGCCAACACCGCTAGATTCAACGACTACCGCTTCGTTTGTCTTCTCGCTGATTTTTCCCGACAGTGTCGCAATCATGTCTTTATTTTACCCACATTTGATTGAGCATGACAGATAGCGGCCGCCAGGGCGTCAGCACAGTCATCTGGTTTTGGAACTTCCTTGAGCCCTAACATCACGCGCACCATTTCCTGCATTTGCTTTTTGTCGGCCCGGCCGTAGCTTGTTAACGCCTGCTTAATTTGCAGGGGCGTATATTCGGCAATTTTTAAGCCGGCTTGGCGGCCGCAAAGCAGCACCACTCCGCGGGCTTGGGCAACCGTCATCGCGGTGGTCACATTTTGGGCAAAGAACAGTTTTTCTACCGCCATCTCGTCTGGTTTAGTTTGGGCAATGATGTCAGTCAATTCATCAAAGATTGTTTCCAAGCGCACGGCATCGTCTTCCTTTACTGGTGTTCGAATAACTCCGCCGTCAACCAATTTCAGCTTCCCGGCTTCGTATTCAATGACGCCAAAGCCTAAAATGCCGGTGCCAGGATCAATGCCGATTATTCTCATTTTTTGCGCTTTCTAACACCGACTTTATAGTTTCCGAGAGATATGCGTGAAGCTTCGGAGCCGCCGCCAGAATCCCGTTTGCCTCCTTGTCCCATCTCTTTACGGCGTTGCCGAACAGGTCTGTGACTTTAGCGCCGGCCTCCATCGCTATCAAACTGCCGGCCGCGACATCCCACGGAGTTTTTATGCTACTGACAAGGCCATCAACTCTACCTGAACCGGTAATGGCCAACCCGTAAGCAATCGGTAAATCAATTTCATCAATTCTACCCGTCTGGGCATAGGCCCCTGCAGTTTCACCGTGGACCGACTTATCTGAGAAAATGGAATTTTCAATTCCTCCCACAACCCACGACGAAATTAGTAGATTGTCGGTCAGGTTTTTATCTGTTATATCAAGCTTCTTACCGTTCTCAAAAGCACCTTGGCCAATCGTTGCCCAAAGCAGTCGTTTGGTTATAGGGTCATAAACCACTCCGACCCGTAGCTGACCGTCTTCCACTAAGGCCGCGCTGAAAGCAAACGGTGGGATACCTATAGCAAAGCTGTAAGTCCCATCCAGCGGATCCACAATCCACATGACGTCTTTGTCCAGACCAAAGCTGTCTTCTTCCCCCATCACGCCGTGGTCTGGATAGCGCGATTTGACCCACTGAACTACGAGTTCATTTATTTCTGTATCAGCTTGGGTGACAGGAGAGTTGTCCGATTTTATCTCCAGTCCCATCTCTTCGGCCAGGAAATATTTTTTCATAATTCTTCCTGCATCTTCGGCTAGTGATTTGGCAAATTCTAGGTATTCGTCATTATCTTTCACTTCAAAATCTCCGTTTTGTCGCCATTGATAGTAATTACTTGCCCATCGCTTATCTTTTTGTATGGCAGTTTCTTTTTCTCATAGTAATCAATCATCGACTGCGGGCCGTTGCCAAATTCTTTGTTGCCAACATGTGGAACTATATAAAAATTAATTAGATCTAGGCCCTCCCAGATAATTTCTGGTGTGTAATTCTTAGGCACTATATTGGGTTTATCGTCCTCCCCCCAGTCTCCACCTTTAAGATCTGGAGCCATTATCATCGCGCCTGCGCTCCAACCGCCGTAAAGAATTTCGTCATTTTTTAGCAAGTCAATGAGTAGCTTATCTAGACCGCTGGCGGCAAAGGCTCGCCTGAGAATAAAAACATTTCCCCCGGAGGACCAGAACGACCCCGCAGAAGCCAACTTTTCAGCAAGTTTGTTGGTTCTTTTCCCAAAGTAATCCCGAAGGTCGATTTCTTCAAGTTCAAAGCCAACTGCTTTGAACATTTTTTTCTTTTCAGGAGTGCTCCCATTTCTCTCCGTTGGTGGGTAGTGATCCTGGGCATTTTTTATATATAAAGCTTTGTTATTATTGCCGGCCATCTTAGCGGCGACGTCAGCGTAGTTACCGAGATCTTGAGATGAGAGAAACAGGCGCATGGTTACATCTCTATGCTTTCGGCGATATCAAAATTGGTGTGGGTGGCAGTAACTTCGTCAATATCTTCCAGAGCGTCCATCAGGTTCATCACTTTGCGGGCGGTTTCTTTGTCGCTCACTTCTAGTGCGTTTTGAGGCACGTAGCTCAGCTCGGCATCAGTGACTTCTTGGCTGGCTTGGCTGAGTGTATCACGGACTTTGGCTAGCTCACCCGGCGCGGTGTGGACAACCGTTTCACCGGTTTCGGATTCTTCAAAGACATCCTCAGCGCCGCCATCAATCGCCGCCATGGTTACTTCGTCGCCAATGCCTTTGAGGCGGATAACACCTTTGTGGGCAAAATTATAAGCCACGGCCCCGGCTTCGGCCATGTTGCCGCCGTTTTTAGAAAACGCACTGCGGACTTCCGGATAGGTGCGGTTTTTATTATCTGTTGCCACCTCAACTAAAATGGCTACGCCGCCGGGGCCATAGCCCTCATACATAATTTCTTCCAGCGCGGCAGCAGATTTGTCGGCCGCGCGAGCAATGGAGCGCTCAATATTTGTATTTGGCATGCTGGCCTTCTTGGCCTTTTCAATAACCATAGCCAGACCGGAATTAGTAGCCGGATCAGTTCCACTCCGAGCGGCTATGGCAATTTGGTTGCCAAGCTTGGTAAAAAGAGCGCCTCGCCTGGCGTCATTAATACCTTTTTGCCGTTTGATTGTGCTCCACTTAGAATGCCCGCTCATGCCCTTATTCTAACACTTTTAAGGTGTTGGCGGCCTGTTTGACCCTGGTCTTGTGGTGCGCCACGGCCAATACAAAAAGCACTAAGGCGTAAAAGACAAGCATGTAGCTGGTGCTGAGGGAGGCGTGAACCAAGGCAGACGGAATCTTCGCCAGCAAATGAACGATGTCCAGCATATAGGTCAACAGTATGGAGGCGGGCCACGCCAACCAGCCGCCAATTTGGGGAATAATCATGCCCGCAAACCCAGCCACCGCACTGGCCAGCATGGCTACAGGCACCAGCGGCACTACAATTAAATTAGCCAGCAGCGCCACGAGCGACAACTGGCTAAAGCTAAGCATGATTAACGGCAGAGTCATAATTTCCGCAGAAAAAGTTTCTAATAACACCGAAGTTATAATTTTTGGTTTGCGTTTAAACAGCCGGGCTTGAATAACCGGCGCGATGATTAAAATGCCAAAGAATGCTAAGAAAGATAAATACCAGCTTAAATCGCCCCAAACATAAAATGGGTTGATTAGTCCTGTTAAGGCTGCGGCAAATGCCAGCAAAACTATCGGCCTGAAGGTCCGGCCAAAATACCAAGCCCACAGCCCCAGTACGCTAACAACCGCTGCCCGCACGATTGAAGCACTAAAGCCGGTCACCGCTAAAAAGCCGGCAATTAAAACAAGGCTCGCCAACAGTTTTTGATATTTGCTGCGCAGCCGCAGCCTCTCTACCGCCCTTACCAAAATTGTTAGGTTATAGCCACTCACAGCCACTATGTGGACCAGGCCAACAGCTGTGAGCTCGGCAGTTACGACGGCTGGAATGTTTACCCTCTGGCCGGCCAACAATCCCATAGCAAAACTGGCTACTGGTTCCGGCAATACATTCTGCAGCCCAGCCGCAAAGCGGCGTGAAAAATCAGCAAACCAATTTACGCCTGGCTTGATAAGGTTGAGCTGAGCATAGGCGATGCGGGCTTGGTTAGAGCCGCGCATTGGGTAAAGCTTGCCGGACGCGGTAACTTCATCTCCGCGGTATACGGCCTTGAGTCCAAAGCCGCTGATTTTAAATGAACCGGCCAACCGCCGGCCGGTTGGCAAAAGTTTGGCTTTGCCGGCAGTAAACTCCAGTTGGTTAGCGGTTGAATAAATTCCGTCAGAAGTGGCTTGGACTTGCACAGAAACTTTTTGGCCGCTTAAATTTTTGAGCTCGGCTAGTTTTTGCATATAAATGCTGCCGCGCCATAGGCCCATACCCAGCCCAAGCAAAATAACTAATATCAAAGCGGCGACGTTTTTCTTTTTAAGGATAAAAAGCAGCGGCCAGAGTATCAAGACAGCTTCAGCTGGTAAAAATTGGGCCTTGCGGGCAAAGCCTATGCCGGTAAGAATTGAAAAGCAAAAAACAGCAATCAGTGTGGTCCGCCGAAAAGTCCGCATTAATTATGTTTACCAAAAAGCGGACAATAAATTAATTGCTTAAGCTATTTTGGCGCAGCGGTCAGTTCTTTAATTTTATTAAAGGTTTCGGTTATTTGCGCACCGCTGGTCGGTAAGATATCGCGCAAACTTGGTAACACTAAGTTAACGCCATCACTCAGCCACCGGAGCTCGCTTCCCTTTAATTTTTCGGCCAGCCATCGTTTGGGGGCTGGGTGACGCCTGACGCTGGATGTGAATCCCCGGTCTCTTTCCTCCTCGGGTAATATCAAGTCCAGGCCAGAAATTATTTCGGGAGCAATTACAGCAAAAGTACTTTGATTTGGAAGGCTTACTCCGTTTTTTAATTCTGCCGGTAGCAGGATCTCTACTAGTGGCGGGCGCTGGTTTTGTTTAAGAATCTCGTCTATCGTCTGACGAATTGCCCTACCGGCGTCTATTGCGCTTACTTCCGTGGAACGCCTGGCCCGGGCATTTTCAATAGCACCAAGTCTAATCGCCCGTGATAAAAAGATAGCCTCGTTTATAAATTCCTGACGCGGATTATCCAAATTGGATAATCCCTCGACATACGCCTCCGCTTTTGGCAACACGGCCCCAGCATCGGACAGGGCATTTGCTGCTCTTTGCGAAAATTCGCTATTGATCCTTTTATTGATTGTCCGGCGCAGTGGTACGCCCACAGCTACGACGCTGCTAGCCACGGCCAACCTATCCAGAGCCCTCAGTTTGGGTATTTTTTTAATCAGAGCCCTGTAACGCTGGACATCCTGCTCGGTAGCTTCGCCCGCGGCGGCCTTTTCGATAAGTGGAAACAGGCGAACGCCTACTTCGGCATTTCTGCTAAACTGATATGCTCCTCGGCTATAACGCGGTGATGCAAGGTTTAGAAACCCTACCCCCTTCGATAAATCCACAATCGCTTTGGTTGGAACTCCATAAATCGCTTCGGGCGCTTTGGGTGGCTTTGGGTCAAAAAAATTATAGTTTTTCACAAATACTGGAGGTCCTTAGTGTTAATCATTGTAACTAAATTGCAGCAAAAACCAGTACCATTATTTGGCAAATAGTTGAATAATTGCGATTAGAGCAATAACCGCCCAAACTGCGTTTAAAATGGCGGGCTGTTTATCCTTTTTTGATGCGGCCTCTAGCACAATCCCTAAAGCACCGGTAAGATTTAGTATTTGATAAAGATAGCTCTTCGTAGCAATGACATTAAAGCTCACTAGAGCATACGCCATTAAGATAGCCGAGACTCCGTACCAGCCGAAATATGAAATTGCTCTAGTTTTCATAAAGATATCATAACAAAAGAGCCGAAGCTGTTAGTTGCAATAGTTTTCAGTTAGGTATCAAAACGGGGGGGGTTGCTTGGAGGGCCCAGTGGGATTTGAACCCACGACACGTAGCTTAAAAGGCTACTGCTCTAACCAGGCTGAGCTATGGGCCCATCGTCACGACTCGCGCTTTTGTCTCGTTTTACCAGTTGGTAAAAGCTTCAACTTTAAGCTATGTCGCTCCTCTCAATTTCGCAAACGGTCACTAGCACCCCGATTTGCAAAATTGGAAAAGAAAACAAAGTACAATTAACCTCTGTTATTATCTGTTTTTTGGCTTAAAAAATCAAACCCCTTCACCTTAGGGTTGATTTAATACTATATCTGTGTTGTTATTTTTGTATGGCAGATAAAGAACCTCGTAATCCTAAACTTGATGAGTCTGAAGCCGGAGCTGCTCACAAACTCGTGGATGCGGAAGCCCTAATCACCGGTGCAGAATTTCAGATAGCAGCCGAAACCATTAGCCGAGTTTTATCGTCAGCTCACCCACTAATCGAGAAGGTTAGCAGGTCGACCAATCCGGACCTAAAACGCTACGGGTGGTGGGGCGCATGGGAACCATCTGATAGTAATAATGAACACTGGAAAGGCCTCACCCGAGTAGGCCTCAATGCGGCAGAGAGTCCGCCCAACGAATTCAGTGGTGATTATTTTGTTCAGGGACCTAACGGCGAATCTATTTACATAAACGCATATATCGATACGACAACTGGTGAGCCAGTAAATGTGTTTCAGCTTCAGGGGACATCAGCAGAAGGTAGGTTCAAACTGCATTACATGAAAGGGGGTCGCCCGGGAGCGCAAGAGTACCAGGCAGGCGTAACCGCTACACTGGAAGGTGCAGAATACGAC
Source organism: uncultured Candidatus Saccharibacteria bacterium (assembly GCA_964567555.1). Lineage (GTDB taxonomy): Bacteria > Patescibacteriota > Saccharimonadia > Saccharimonadales > UBA10212 > CAZMNA01. The sequence goes on from CAZMNA010000001.1 coordinate 106,183, forward strand.
CTGTTTTTTAGAGGAGGCAACAAACCAGAAATCGGGCTAAGGATAATTCCTTTGCCTCTTGGCCAAGTTAAATTTATATGGCAAGATAATAATCAACCGCAAATCGGGGAAAATGGAATTTTTAGCTTTGATAAAACCCTTTTTGGCGCTGGTACTGCAGACTTTGCCCATAGTCGTGGAGAAAAACTAGAGAGTATTGAACCCTTTCTTGAGTCGTATTCGCAGTGGAAAATCAAAGATAGGGACGTTGATTTCCTGCGAAAATGGCTTGCCCAACTTCCGACCGAGGTAAGTTTATCTGATTTGCTAGCAAAAGCCGAGACTCAAGCCATTCAGGCCATTGAAGCACTTACTAAATTAGCCGATGATTTTAGCCATGGCATACAACTAACGCCAGATAAGTGGAAAAAAGAAAGGTATGCCAAATACCGTCCAGAGTATGAAGACGAGAGTTTGAATTGAGTCTAGAGTCTTGCGCAAGCGTTATACGCTAGTACTATAATCTCTAAACCGGACGTTCCCGGGGTGGCCGAAAATATCCAATGTTAGTGCTTTGAGTGTTTGAAGTTGGAGAGCCAAATCAGAATTAGGCTGATAGCTGCACCGATGCCGATGACGGCGGCTTGGATTTTGGTAAGGTTGTCCCAAAAGCTGGTACCCGAAAAGTTAAAATTGGCAGAGCTTGCCAAAAGCGGCCCAGCAGAGAGTGCCAGCAAACCACCCGCGGCCAAGGCCGCCGCCAGCTGGCAAAAAAACAGCGCGCCGCGCCGGTGCGAATGACTACGTGTCAAAAGCAAGGTAATGAGTAGTGGCACAAGTAGCAAAATCAGACCAAGCGTATCGTTAGCCACGCTCAGATTCATTTGGCTTAGCAAATGTTCTAGGTTGCCAATCACAGAAGTGTTCAAAACAAATCCAACGCATAGCACCAAAAAACTGAGCGCAGCATTAGACTTTAGAAAATAGGTTATGACCAGCGGACCAAAAATAAAGACCGCCAGCGTTGCTTCAGCCATGTCCTAATTTTAGCATTAGCTTAATTGATAGGCTAAGCGCCGATGCGGTCCTTGCGGCGGCGGCCCTTGGAATTACGCTCGGCGTATTCAATAACTTTTTCCGCAACATTACGGTCGGTCACTAGTTCCGGAGTCTTAAAGCTGGCCGAGGAGTTGACTTCTAAAACCAACGGGCCGCGCTTTGAGCGCACCATGTCAATTCCGCAAATCGGCAGCCCCATAGCTTTGGCGGCTTTAATGGCGGTTTTTTCCTCTTCTATGGTCAGCTTGACAGCTTTACCAACACCGCCTAGGTGGGTATTAGAGCGGAATTCGTCTTCCACTCCCTGGCGTTTAATAGATGCAACTACCCGTCCGCCAACAATCAGTACCCGTATGTCCGCACCGGCCGATTCTTCTATAAATTCCTGAAGTAAAATGTTGGTGCCTTCGTTGTCCATCAAATAAAAACCTTGCAGCACGCTTTTGGCAGCCTTGCGAGTTTCTGCTAAAACCACACCGCGCCCGTGAGTACCACTGGCCAGTTTAATAATTATGGGCGGGCCTTTTAGCTCGTCCACTAACACATCGATTTCATCGGAAGAATCGGCACCACGGGTAATGATGGTTTTCGGTATACCAATACCGGCCCGTGCCAGCAGCTGGGTGGCGCGCAATTTGTCACGGCTGCGGGCAATGGCGATGGAGCTAGCGGTGGTAAAAACGCCCTGCATTTCAAACTGGCGAACTATGGCCGAGCCATAGCGGGTATAGCTGGCGGCAATCCTCGGGATGATGGCATCATAACCCTTAAGAACTTTGCCGTCTAAAATGACTACCGGGTTGCTCTGCTCAATCCGGGCTTCGCAGTTCACATAGTTAATGACCTCCACTTCGTGGCCGCGTTTTTTGGCCTCTTCGACCAAACGCTTGGTGGAGTAATTACCCGGGCCCTTGGATAAAATTGCAATCTTCATAAGGCTTACTTTCCCCCGTCACCATACTCGTTCTGCATCTGAGCGTCAACCAAAAATCCGTGTTCCCGTAAAAAGCTGCGGCCGACCAAAACCGGCCATTTCATAGTGCTGCGATCAACCAGGCTTATTCGGGTAAGGTACTGGACACTACGGATAGTGATAATCGTTGGGATAGCATAGCGCTTGCTGACGTGCCCATTACTAGAACGGACTACCAGCTGTTTGAAGTCGCTAACTGTAATTTTTGGTCCCTGGCCAAGGGGTTTGAAGCTAACAGCTTGTTCACCGGTTGATAGCGTAATTTCGGTAATGTCAGTAGCATGCAATGCGCCGCCCCAAGCACCGGTGTCAATTTTGGCCATAGCTTCCGCAACCCCAAGATCTGGGAAGCTAACTTTCTCAAAAATCTTAATAGTTTTTGGCTTCAATCTGATACTCCGGCTTAGTTAGTGCTGAATGGTCAATATTATACAATTTTTATCTTATTTTATCAATACTTTAGGCGGTAACCATCGTCAAGAAGTCGTTAAGCGGCAGACTGCCGCCGCTAACTTCCGGATGAAACTGGGTACCTAGAATTTTCTTTTTACGGTGGCGGATTATCTGTACATCGCGCGGCGAACGAGCCAATTCTTCCAAGTCATTGCCAAAAATTTCCGGCACGTTCCATTCGTGGGCTTCGTACTGGCGGAGTTTAGTTTTACCCAGCAGCTGCTGGCCAGCTTTGCCGGCTTGTAAGTCTACGAATTGGGTAAGGGTTTTTGGCATAGCGACTACTTGCTGGTTATAAGCTTTACAAATAACCTCAAACCCCATGCAAATACCAAGTAGCGGCAGACAAGTCTCGCGGACGAGTTTTATCTGATCTTGATACCACAGTTTGCCGCGCTCAAATTCGTCATGAATTTCTAGGCCTTCGCCCCCGCCCCCCGACAAGATGACGGCATCCTTACGCCCAAGGTGGAAATTTAGCCCCGGGTAGTAGTCTTGAATTTCAAGTTGGTGACCAATCAAAGATTTTTTTAGGTGGTCAAGGTGTTGGGTGTTGTTATTTACTAAGAGAATTTTCATCCCGTTAGAACTCACTTAATTCCCAAATTAGATTTGACGGCTGAAAACTAGAGCAATTATCAACGTACTTTGAGTTTTTTAATTTTCTTGAGCTTCTAACGGGATTCATATTGCTGAACCTGATTAATTATTTGCTTTTTGTGTGCATCATTTACGTGCTTATACGCAAACCAAACAACGACCCCCAGAAGAATTAACAGGCAGACAAGCATGGGAATAAATCCGTTTTGATTTTTGTTTAAGCGCATATGCTTATTATAGTCAGACGGGTCGAGCTATCAAAATTTTCTTTACATCGCCTTACACCCCGCATTATAGTTATGCTTATGCAGGATAATGATCAGGGTCAAAACCCCATGTCGCCCGAGCCCCAAATACAACCCACACTCACAAACGAAAGTGTTAATAGCCAAGCGCTGCATCATAAGCTGAAGCATCATCTTTTTAGCGATAAAAGGGTGCTGGCCGTTGTTTTGTTAGTGGTTATAGCAGCGGCTGCAGCAGCGTTCTTCTTAGGTAGGGGGACGAGCCACAACAATGTGTCCACCTCCTCAAAAAAGCCAAGTACCGCAAATTCTACAAGCTCTCCGTCCACCGCCCAAAAGCTACCCCAGCCTGAGTTTACAAGCGGTAATTCTTACTTTTCTACCGCAAAAAAGTTACCAGACTTAGGTTTTATAACCAACCTAGATAAGGTTTTTGGCTGCGGTACCAGCTGTAGCGATATTACTAATTATTATCAGATAGGCACTACTGCGGCAGGCTTGCCGATAATTGATATGACCTTTGCAGACGGACCTGGCGGCGTATCCAATTCTTTCTTTGTTGAAACAAGTAGCGGAAAATATAGTCTCTTAGCCCAAAATGGCGGCAGCGATCTTTTGACCGGTTGGCAGCCTTACTTGGTAGCTAATGTAACCGTTGATTATAAGACTAAGCTTAATGACATCCTGCTGCCTACCCAAGTAACTATTGCGGGACTCAAGCTGAAGACATTTTCGCTAAATAGCCAACTGACTATTAACGACCTGGGGCTCATGGCTGACGGAATGCGATCCATTAGAGGTGGCTTTTATGACGACGTCGCTACTTCCGCCATAACTAAGCTAGGCAGTCAGGGAGGCATTGATTATTACGAGGTCGTAGCTTTAGATTCTGCCAACTACAAAGTCGTAGAAGACCATGCGGCTTACAAATCTTTATTCTCTGTTGACTACCAACCTGATGGAGAAATTGCCAGAACGCAAGGCAACCTTGCAGTTAAATGGACACACGGTGAAAACAACAGTAGCACTTATTTTAGTGCTGGTACTGGTTGTGGCTCTTACGGTTACGTGGTCGCAAAAAATATAAACTCTAATGATCTGACCCAAGTAGGCACCACACCAGAAGGCCAAGCCTTGTACCAACTTCCTAGCTCTAACCCTCTTGTGAAGGAAACTTACTCTAAGGATTATGCTGGCGGACAGGGCGATGACCCGTCATTGCAAAACCTAACTCTTACTCAATTTACCAACAAGCATGCGTACTTTTTAGCCAAAAATGGACTGGGAGAATATGTTTTATATATGCGCGACGATATGATTATCCGCGGCGGGTGCGCTAAGCCGGTAATTTATCTTTACCCCACTGCCCCGACAAGCGTATCTGTCAAGATTGGAGCACAGGTCATAAACTCCGCCCCAGCTTATGGCGATGGGTGGTACAACGTCATGGCCTACCCGGACGGATCGCTAAAATATAATGGCAAGATTTATGACAATCTATTTTGGGATGGGTACGGGAACGGCGCATACCCAGATATAACTAGCGGCACGATTGTAAAAACTCCGAACGCCGATAAGACTGTTAGGATCCAACTGGCGCAACAGGGCTTGAACGCTCAAGAAATTAGTGACTTCATGAATTTTTGGCAGCCAAAACTAAACAGTATTACCCAGCCATATACGCGTTTAAGCTGGCTGAGCACATCTCAGATGAACTCTTTGGCACCGCTTAATATCAAGCCCGCCCCCCAAACAATCAGGAGAGTCTTTTTGGACTTTGAGGGTCTTAGCCGACCTTATAAGTTGAGCCCTCAGACCCTAAGCTCGTTTGACCGTAACGGATTTACAGTTGTTGAGTGGGGCGGCCTGCTCCGCTCCGGTCTACACTAGCCAAAAATTCCCTTTTTGCCGGCGGTGTCGTGAAGCTTGGCGAGCAACTCTTTTTGTTCGGTGGATAGCCTTGTGGGCGTATCTACAATTACGGTCACAATGTGGGCGCCGCGGCTAGATTTATTAAGATGCGTCACGCCGTGCCCGGAAAGCTTAAAATCCGTACCGGACTGCGTACCGGCCGGAATCTTCATGCGGACATTGCCGTCTACGGTCTCTACTTCTATCTCCGTGCCAAGAGCAGCGTCAACCATAGAAATATGTTCGCTGGAAAGTATTAAATCGCCCTCGCGGGTAAACTTTTTGTGCGGTTTTACCCGGACGTTAACATATAAATCTCCCTTGGGGCCATTGGCAACTGCCTCGCCGTGTTCGCGCAAGCGGATGGTAGCACCATCATCAATGCCGGCCGGGATTTTTAAGCCCACTGCCACGTTACGGCGCCTGGTACCGCTGCCTTTGCAGACGCTGCAGACCCTTTCTGGGATTTTGCCGGTAGCTTTGCACTCTGGGCACGGCGCGGCCTGCTGGATGTTGCCAAATACAGTGCGCATCACGTTTGTAACTTGGCCGGCGCCCTTGCAGTTGGGACAAGTTTTGAGTTCATAGCCCGGCTCGGCTGTGGTGCCTTTGCAGTGTTCGCAGGTGTCTTCCATGTTGAGCGAAAGGTCTACTTCGGTACCAAAAACGGCCTGCTCAAAGCTGATGTCTACGTTGGTTTCTACGTCACGGCCGCGGTTGCCGCGTTGGCCACGCTGGTTGCCCGCGCTGCCGCCAAAAAAACTGCCAAAGATATCGCCCAGGCCTAAATCGCCAAAGTCAAAGTTAATGTTTTCGGTACCGCCGCCAAAGCCGGAGAAACCACCAAACGGGTTCCCGTCACTGGCGGCGCTTGAGCCCACACCAGCATGACCGAACTGGTCATAGCGCTGGCGCTTACTTGGTTCTTTTAAGACTTCGTAGGCTTCGTTAACTTCTTTAAACTTTTCTTCATCACCGCCGCGGTCCGGATGTGACTCCACGGCCTTGCGGCGGAAGGCCTTTTTGATTTCATCTGGGCTAGCGTTTTTACCAACCCCTAAAACCTCGTAATAATCACGCTTGCTCATCTTGCCTCGATTTATACATGGGGCCGCGCTGCCGCTGTGAGCCTTCTGCAATCCGCCCCAGCAAGCGACTTACGACATTTGCAGCTTCGTCCGGGGACAAGGAAAGCCCTTCGGTCAAAAGCTTATAAAGATCTTCTGTAGTGCTAATAACTTGCTCATTATCTAGACCGCTCTTTATCCTTTCTCCCGGAGTAGAAAATTCTGGGGTTAATCGCAGGTCTACAACTTGACCTTGCTCATCTTCTCCAGCTAGCGGGGCCTCCATCACTTTGTCTCCTCTTTTATCCACTTGGCAACTCCCGCGGAAGTTTTTTCTATTGGTAAGGCCTCTAGCATAAACGTATCGTAGCTGTGCAGTTTGGCAACTTCGGCTTCAACTTTATCAAACAAATCCATGCGGCTTTCCATAATTAGCATAATCTCATCGGCATCTTCTATTTTACCCTGCCAGTGATACTTAGATTTTACGGACATTTGCCGTACACAAGCCACCAAATGTTCGCCAAGCAATTTATCGGTAATCTTATCTGCCTCGGCCTTACTGGCGCAGGTCAAAATCAGCTGGCAAAACTCAGTCATTGTCATCTCCCCGGTAATGCTCAAGCGCATCCTCTAGCATAGGTGTATACACGCTCAGCAGCTCTACTATTGATAGCTTGGGGGCCTTCTCTCGAATAGCTTGCTCAAGGCGATGTAACACTAGAGGGAGCTCAGGACTGACGGGTGCACGTTCACCATGAAGTGCTATGCGAGACGACACTAAGTCTCCGCGGGCGGCTAACCGGCTGGCGTGTCGGTAGAGTGTAAGCCCCGAAACCGCCAGAGCCTTAGACAGTTGCTCCTCGTACGATGTTGTGTCAATCGGCGAGCCATGTATCTCTGCCAAGCTGCGGTCATCCAGCTCGTAAGCCGCTTCAGTCATTACTTATATCCTTGACTACTTTGCCTTCAATGAATTTCTTGTCCTTGACCACATAGTGGTCTTGGGCGTATTTTAGCCCTAGCTTTACGCCGGCGGCTGCTGCCACAGCCGGTAGCAGCACATACCGCAGAAAGTTAGAGGGCTTCACTTCCTTCTTCCGATTGCGGTATTCCCCTAGCTTCTTCGGCGGCCTTCATGGCCTTGTACCGGGCAAGTGCTTCAGGTGTTAAGAAATCCTCAGGCTGCTTGCCCGACTGTTCTACGATTTGGTCCACATCCACCGGGTTACCAAGCAACCCTCCCCCTATGCGGTAGTCAAAAGTCCGGATATTCTTCTCCGGATAGCGGTCTGGCTGGGCGACCATTATTTCTCTTCCCTCTGGTCGTCTGTCCGTGTATCTGTGGAGGTGACTTCTTCGGGTTCCTTAGCTTCCTGGACAGACTCCCCCGACCTAGCAGCTAGCTCTCCCACGTCGTGGGGGACATAAGTTTCGGCGATATGCTTACCCCACTCCTTTTCTGCTTGATCTGCCGCGCTACGCACAGGCTTCTGGGGGGTTTGGTATCCCGCATTAAACTTACTATTGGAATGTATTGGGCGTGGACGCTCCATTATTTTTCCTCCTTGTTATCTTCGTTTACTACTTCGCCTTCTATCGGCTCGTCCTTATCTTTCTTGGATTTCTTTTTGTCGTCTTTTGCGTCACCTTTGTCGGACTTTCCTTCGGCGGGCTCCTCTTTTTGAGCAGCTTCGTACATTTTGGCGCCAATTGGCATGATGGCGTCGTTTAGATCTTTAGCAGCTTTTTCCAGCTCGTCTTTGTCGGTGGCTTCAAGGTGAGTCTTGGCCTCGGCGATTGCCTCGTCAATCTTTTTGACGTCTTCTTCACCCAGCTTGTCTTTATAGTCGGTTTTCATCTTCTCGGCCTGATAGACCGCGTTGTCCAGTTGGTTCTTTACCTCTATAGCTTCGCGCTTTTTCTTGTCTTCCTCAGCGTGGGCTTCGGCTTCTTTGGCGGCCTTTTCCACCTCGGCCTTGTCCAGATTGCCAGAGCCTTGAATGGTGATGGATTGTTCTTTGCCAGTACCTTTGTCTTTGGCACTCACGTTCAAAATACCGTTAGCGTCAATATTAAAGGTCACCTCAATTTGCGGCACACCGCGCGGCGCCGGTGGGATGCCGTCCAGCACAAAGCGGCCCAGACTCTTGTTGTCCCCGGCCATTTCGCGCTCGCCCTGCAAGACATGGATTTCCACCGAGTTTTGGTTGTCCGCGGCGGTACTAAACGTCTCGTTCTTGCTGGTTGGGATAGTGGTGTTGCGCTCAATCAGCTTGGTGGATACGCCGCCGAGTGTTTCAATCCCCAGCGAAAGTGGCGTAACGTCCAAGAGCAACACGTCCTTAACATCGCCCTGCAGAACGCCAGCTTGGATGGCGGCGCCCACGGCCACAACTTCATCCGGGTTGACGCCCTGCAACGGGTCCTTACCAAAGACCTTTTTAACTTTTTCTACGACGGCTGGCATGCGCGTCATGCCGCCCACCAGAACAATTTCATTGACGTCTTTGGCGTCCAACTTGGCGTCCTTGAGAGCCTTTTTGACTGGCTCTTCGGTCTTATCTATGAGGTCTTGGACCAGCTCCACTAATTTGGCGCGGGTCAACTTGTACTCAAAGTGTTTAGGGCCGTCGGCGTCCGCCGTCAAAAATGGCAGGTTAATATCGGCTACTTCTGAAGTCGATAGCTCCTTCTTGGCCTTTTCGGCTTCTTCCTTAAGGCGCTGCATAGCGGCTTTGTCTTCCTTAATATCTATGCCGGTCTCTCTTTTGAATTGGTCAACAAAGTGGTTAACGATTCTAAGGTCAAAATCCTCACCGCCCAGGTGTGTGTCGCCGTTGGTGCTTAAGACCTCAAACACCCCGTCGCCTAGCTGGAGGATTGATAAGTCAAACGTACCGCCGCCAAGGTCAAAAACGGCAATTTTTTCCTCTTTGCCCTTATCCAGACCGTAAGCCAGCGCGGCAGCTGTTGGCTCGTTGATGATGCGCTTTACTTCCAGGCCGGCAATTTTGCCGGCGTCTTTGGTGGCTTGGCGCTGGGAATCATCAAAGTAAGCCGGCACAGTAATGACGGCTTCTGTTACTGGTTCGCCCAAGAATTTTTCGGCGTCGGCTTTGAGTTTAGACAAAATCATGCCGCTAACTTCCTCTGGGGAATAATCCTTGCCGTCCATCTCTACTTTTACGCCACTGCCAGCTTTGACGATTTTATACGGCATCAGCTTGATGTCGCGCTGGACTTCTTCACTTTCAAACTTACGCCCAATTAAACGCTTAATACCGAATATTGTGTTGGTTGGGTTGGTAACGCGCTGGCGGTTAGCCACTTGACCAACCAAGCGTTCGCCATTTTTATTAATCGCTACCACGCTTGGTGTGGTACGGTTGCCTTCACTGTTGGCTATAATTTCCGGCTTGCCGGACTGCATCGCCGCCATCGCGCTGTTAGTTGTTCCTAGATCTATTCCGATTATTTTTGCCATAGTTTCTTCCTCCTTTAATTAACGAATAAACGTTCGCTATCTTTCCTTAATTGCTCAATCTGATCGCCACTCGAACGGGGCGTGCCACCAGGGCTCAGGGCAAACTGGCCATCATGCTCTCTAATGAAATCAAGCCACGTCCGTGTGGTGTTTGCGGCATGGGGGAATAACACAGCGCTCATCTCGTAGAGGGTGTTATCAAGACTACCTACTGTACTGAGACCAGCGGCTTCATGTGCCTCCACTAGCGCCTCCTCAAAGTCTGCTGCGTCCACTTTATTGTTAGGATCTATACTTGGTGCCGATTCAGCTGCTGTAAGCACCTTATCAACAGCCTTTGCCTGATAGGACCTTAAGTCAACAGCCGGGGCACTCCACGCTCCTCGCGGAATTATAAATTGCGCCAATGAACAGGTAAGGCCTGCGGCTAATTTACCTAGGTGCAAGGCTGTTACATTAATTAGCTCTGGTTCGCCGCTGTGCTGTTCCATATACACAGCCGCTCTGCTCCAGTTGGAGGTGAAGAAATCAGCTGTACTTGAATGTGCGTTAGCGGGCAATTTCCAGCGTTCCCATTGCTCGGAGTAGGGGGTTTTGATGGAGGCCCATATTACTTCATTAAGCTGCCATTTGAAGGGGTCAAAAGGCTGGCCGTCGGTAAGTTCAGTGGAAAATTCTGCCATTTTATTCTTCCTTAAATGCTTCCTGGGTTAATTGACAGGGTTCCGTCGACTTGTTTTTCAATCTTATCAATAGCCTCAAGGGTTAAGCCGTACTTAATGGCCACGTCCCTTAGCGCTATTTGGTCGTCTTCATCTAGATCATCTTGCAGGTGCTTAGCTAATTTCATTCTTTCATACGCCTGTCTATAGGCCTCGGCCGCTAGCTCAGTTGACGGAGGCACTTTAGCCTCCTCTGGCCGCAGGTTCTCCAAAAAGCGGTTACTCATTACTTTTTCTCCATCTTTACTTTAACCATAGCGTGGCGGATGATTTCGTCGCCAATCTTGTAGCCGGGTTGAAGTTCCTCGCAAACAACTTCAACTTTCCCGGGACCGTGCTCCATATGGACTGCCTCGTGCAGTTTGGGGTCAAAATGCTCACCAACTGTTTTGATGCGTTCAACCCCAAGTTGGGCAAGACAGGTACTGAACTGTTTCAAAGTAGCCTCTACGCCTCTTTCGTAATCCTTGTACCTTTTTACTAGATCTACAACTTTAATTGGCACTTTGGTTGCGTCCTCGTGAGCTGGCTCGACCATAAAATCTTCTTCACTAAAAGCGTGCTGCTTAGCGCGCTCTAAATTATCAAGCGCAGGCAAAAGCTCACGTATAATCATAACTTTATAAAAAGTGCCGAGGTTGGCTTTGTCTTCCTCGGTCCGACGGCGCAGATTTTCGGCATCGGCCCGCTCGCGTTGCAGCGCTTCGGTCAGCTCACCTATTTTTTGCTCCAGCTCGGCAATTGTAGGGTGTTTACTCATCTTCTACCCCATATCCTTCAAGTTCACTCTTAATTAATCTCGCCATTTCGAAAGCTCGTTCGGCAATCGCTGAAGGCTTTTCTGTCGTACGCCAAGCTGCGCGTTTTGCCTGTAATCTAATCTCGGCAGCTAAGAATATTACGTCGTACTCGGAAACCGGTGCAGAGATGGCATCCATGTATTGACCGCTCAAAACAACCAGATCTTTTTCCTCCTGGGGCAATGCAAAGACCTCACCGATTGCTTTAGACATACAAGGTATCCTCCAGGGCTTTGCCGGCGCGGCCAACTAGGCCCATTACATCACCATAATTTTGGCGAGTCGGGCCTAGTACGCCAATGTAGCTGGCATCAGAAAATGGGCTGCGGAACTTACTAATTATCAAGGAGGCGCCGGCACTGCGGCCAATTGGGTTTTCCCGGCCAATGTAAACGCTCAGCGGTTCATTGGGCGCAGTCTCGTTCAGCCAAGGCTGTAGGTTATCCAGAAGCCTCGCAATCTCCTGGACTTGGCCCGGGTGCATAAATTCCGGCTGGCCAAACAAATTAGAAAGTCCGCTCATGTAAAGCTGGGGACCGATGGTGGCCAGGCCTAGGTTATGGGTCAATTCTACCAATGTATCGACGGTGTTCTTGATGGTTTGCTCCGGCAAGCCGGCACCAGAAACGCGGGCGGCCAGCGCCCTCTCAGCGCGCGGCTCTTTTGGTAGATTACCCGATTCGCTCAATTGATTCACATAAAAGCGGTAGCCTTGGTCTGTTGGCACGCGTCCAGCAGAGGTATGGGGCTGGGCAATAAAGCCCTGGCGCTCCAGCTCGGCCATATCAGCTCGGATGGTGGCGCTAGATACTCCAAAAAGCTTGGCCAGCAGGTTAGAACCCACCGGGGCGGCTACCTCGGCGTATTGTTCAATAATCGCAGCTAGAATTTTCTCCTGACGGGAAGTCATTGGCACTCTATCCTTATGAGTGCTAGTTTATCGGAGCTAGCAGGCCAAAGTCAAGAGTGCTAATTTAAGCCCAAGGTCCCTTCCAGCTAGGAGATCTTTCTGGGTCAGCTTCGGTACGAATATCCCTAAGTTCCTGCATCATAATTACATCAATCTCTGCTGCAGTGAAATCATGCCTTTGAGTGACCACATCACCGGCGCGGACTGTGCGGCGCCCGATTTTAAAATCATCATTCTCATCCCAAAGCGCCAGAATAGTAACCGAACCGCCCAAGCGCTCAAGTTTCATTTGCATAGCACCATCTAGCGGTCTCCTGATATAGAGTTCTGGACTCACCTGTCCTTCATGCAAACAATCTAAATAATATAAGGCGGTTAAAAGCTCGTCAGCCTCCTGGACAAAATCAGCAGTATTGTTGGAAGCTAGTTCGTGACTGGCTTCCGGTGCCACAGCCATTAAATAACAATATGCCTGCGCACTTTTAAGCGCAAGCGGAATGCCCGTGTATAAATGTGTGCCTAGGTTATCGCTTTTTCTAGTTCTTTGAGCAGAGTTTTAACTAGCTCGGCCCCGCGTTCCTGCTGAGGGTTTGACTGCCCCTTCGTCAGGCCATCAATGATTGCCATGCTTTGCCCGACATCCTCGGCAACCACAAACTGAAAGAAATCATACTGTGGGGCTTCGCGTAAAAATCTAGCCGCTGTTTTTAAACGCCTGTTTGCCTCTGCTTGGCTTACGCCGCCGCGGTCGGCAATGCGCTTTTGCCATTCTCCGTAGCTTGGCGGCAGCAAAAAGATGACAATAACGTCAGCTTTTGCTTTTTTGATATTCAGTACGCCGGCTAAATCCGTTTCTGTGAAGGCGACTTTGCCGCTTTGGGCGGCCTTTTTTAGTTCCCGCATGCTGATACCGGAAACTTGTTGCTGGTGGATTAGCTCCGCCTCCAAAAAATTGCCCGCTTTAAGGTCGGCTAAAATTTCTTCTTCCGAGCGGAAAAAATACTGCAGGCCATTTTGCTCTAGCTGACCGTCACGGGTCTGCGGTGGACGGGTGGTATCCGAAACAATATAAAAATATCGGCCACTATCTTTCATGTGCTGGACCAGCAAACTCCGGCCTGTGCCGGTAGCACCCATGATAAGAACCATGGGCAAATCCTTTAGCACTACTTTGGCATCGTCTGACACCACGTAATGCTCCAAGATGTCTTCAAATTCTTTTTTATACCTTAAGCGCGGTGTATTCATATTCTTATTAGCTTAGCAAAATTGCTTTGGGCAATCTCACGTGCCATCTTTTCGTCATCCGGGGCTTGACCCTGCCCGACTTGACGTAAACGCTCAGCGGCCTTGTCGATATCGTCGTTTAGAACAAAGTGCATCTGTTTATCATTAAGCGCAAATTCGTAGGAGGTTTTGGCTTCTGCAAGTCGGCCAGCCAGCTGTGCTTCATCCCAGCCGCTAAGCTTAGCTTGGCTATCCAGCCAGCCCTGCCAGTTGCCAAAATCAGCAGGCACTATAAAAGCTGCCGCAAAAAATTTAAGAGATAGCGCACGGAATTGGCGCACTCCCTGCGGGATTAACGGATATAAATTTGTTTTATCGGTTGAAAAATCCTGCGGACGGGTGCAATACAGATGGCCGTTGGGCCCAGTCACTACCTGGAACAAATTGCCGGCTTTTATGTCAGCAATTATTTCGGCTTCGGGGCGGTAAACCATATCTTGATATTCTTGTTCGTTTGGCCGTGGCAAACGAGTGGATTCGCCAATGGCTAGATTAAAATTCGGATCGCTTTTTGCGAGTGCCCGCATGATTGTGGTTTTACCAGAAGCACTCGGCCCGACAGTAGCCAGCATCTTTATGCCCGAAGCCGCAACCCTTGTTTGCGAGTTTGGTTTATAGCTTTTTATCAGGTTTTTTAGTTGTGAATCGTCCATTATCTAACAGCGTAGCACAAGCTAAAACTGTTCGAGGGCAACGGTATCCGGTCCGAGTCGATCAAGTTTAGCCAGCAGGTCCCAATATTCCTTTTGGTCAATCGGTCTAGAACCATCCGTAGAAACCAGGGTTCTATATTTCTCAAGTATTGGCGCCAGGTATTCTCCGGAAAATATTTTGCGTAAATCGTCTTCTGTGACAAAATCGCTACCTTTGAAAAGCGATGTTCTTGAGCGCATTTGAGCCGAGGCCGGTTTTAAATAATAAGTAGTTAGCCCTCCTACAATTATCCCTTCGGGGGTATGAATCGGAGTAGAATGAACTGCAACTTCCGCCTTCCACTGCTCCGGGCCATAAAGGGTCCAATCTATACCAATATGACCCTCGTCTAGAGCGTGTCTGGCTCTGGAAGTTAGAAATTCAAATTTTTTGCCTAATTCGCCTTTGCTCTCTAGCTCTAATTTTATTTCTTCTTCGGGTATTCCCAGGACACTAGCAAGTAGCGAAATGTGTTCATCGTCTATTTCACCTTGCTGGAGAGTAGGCTCGGGTAAAATCTCCCTTAGCCTTGTTACCAAGGTCTGCTTTTCTTCGTCACTAATCTCTGCTGGACCACCCCGGTATGGTTCACTCATTTTGCTAGATTAAACCATGGATTCAAATATAATTCAATCTCTCTTTAACAATACTGCGAAGGCTTCGGCTGGGATGTCCACTTTGCCAAATTTTTTCATGCGCTCTTTGCCCTTCTTTTGTTTGGCCAAGACCTTCTTCTTGCGGCTGACATCGCCGCCATAAAGACCAGTCGTAACATCTTTACGGTAAGCGCTGATGTCTTCACGGGCGATAAACTTGCCGCCAACGCCAGCTTGCAGACTGACTTTGAAGTTTTGGCGCGGTATGACCTCTTTTAATTTAGCTACGGCCGAGCGGCCCAAGCTTTCGGCTTCACTACGGTGGGTTATGACGCTAAGGGCATCCACCGGCACACTGGCTACATAAAAGTCCACACGCACTAAATCTTCCGGCCGGTAGTTATCCAGCTGGTAATTAAACGAGCCGTATCCGGATGTGGTACTTTTTAGCTGGTCATAAAAATCGGTAAGCAGGTTAGCCAGCGGCGCTTCAAAATCTATGACGGCTAGCTGGGCGTCTACATAACCAATGTGTTTTTGTTGGCCGCGGGCACCAGCAACCAGCTGGATGATAGCACCAACGTAGTCACTGGGTGCGACGATTTCGCCCTTGACCCAAGGCTCAGCAATTTCAGCAATTTGGCTGACATCCGGCAGCTCCGCCGCAGATTTAATGTCCAGCTCCTCGCCATCGGTGAGCCTGAGTTTATAGTCCGTAGACGGGTTGGTAATTATAAGCTCTAGGTTATATTCACGTTCCAGCCGTTCACGAACGATATCCATATGTAATAGACCAAGAAAACCAATGCGAAAGCCAAAGCCCAGCACCGGTGAGTTTTCCGGCTCATAAACGAGAGCCGAGTCGCTTAAACTTAATCTCTCCACCGCGTCTTTTAGGGCCGGATAATTTTCGTGGCTGTCGGGGAAAAACCCCGCATAAACAAACGGCGTGATATTTTTGTAGCCTGGTAAAGCTTTTGCCGCTGGTACACCTGCTAAGGTTACCGTATCGCCAACTTTGGCTTGGCGGGTAGTTTTAAAGTTAGTAACAATGTAGCCAATCTCACCGGTTTTTAAGCTATTTACCGGCACGGGCTCGGGCGAAAGCCGGCCGGTTTCCAGCGCCACACCGCGGCCGCCTGTGGCCATCATCTTTATGTGCGAATTCTTGGTTAGCTGGCCGTCCACTATACGCAAATACAAAATCACGCCGCGGTGGGTGTCATAGTAGCTGTCAAAAACCAGCGCCCGGGTCGGCTTGTCTGGCTCGCCGGCTGGCGGTGGAACCTCGGTAACGATTTTTTCCAGTAGCTCTTCTACGCCCTTGCCCGTCTTGGCGCTAACTTCCAAAATATCTTCTCGTTTACAGCCCAGCAGGCTCATGATTTCTGCGCTAACCCGCTCAACGTCAGCCGCAGGTAGGTCAATCTTATTTAGGACCGGGATAATTTTTAGGTCGGCCCCCAAAGCCAAATAAACATTGGCCAGTGTCTGGGCCTGGATACCTTGGCTAGCGTCCACCACCAAAATGGCGCCTTCCACTGCTTCTAAGCTCCGGCTGACCTCGTAGCTAAAATCAACATGCCCAGGCGTATCAATTAAATTAAGTTCATAGTCTTTATAATTCATGCGCACCGGCGCCAGCTTAATGGTTATGCCGCGTTCGCGTTCCAAATCCATGCGGTCCAAAACCTGGGCCTGCATTTGACGCTTTTCGACCGTGCCGGTAAGTTCCAGCAGTCTGTCGGCTAATGTAGATTTGCCGTGGTCTATATGGGCAATGATGCAAAAATTTCGGATGTGGTCCTGGTTCATTGTTCTTTATTGTAACAGAGGTAATTATTTATACTGGCCGTACTTTTTCTGCAGCCCGAGCTTTGAGGCAATTGGCGTTAGGAAAAACCTACCAATGCGTGAATTTTGAACAATGAGCAGTAAAAGACCGACTACAGTTGGGTACCCCACCCAACGACGGCTGGAGATAATGACGCGCAAAGACCGGAGATAGGTATAGCTGGCCTTCACTCGACGCAGTTTATATGCATAATTAATGTCGTCCTGTACAACCATATTTTCATTGAATCCGCCAACTTTTTCGTGCTGTTCTTTTTTGACACACATGACTCCACCAATAGCGAATATTTGATGAAAAACTTTAATATTGCCAACCATCCACACGTTTATGAGCCAGGTATTAAAACTATCAACAAAGCTTTTCCCGTCCGAACGGTAGGCAGGTGTTAAAAAGTCCACCGGTTTTTTGGTGAGAGATTTTTGGATTTGGTTGAGCGAATCTTTCGGGATGTGCATGTCGGCATCAATAAAAAGCAGGTATTCGCTTTTTGCAACCTTAGCGCCGGCGTTGCGTGCGGCGCCCGGCGAACGATGTTTAGAATGAGCAATTTTAATCGGCAGTTTGGCCTTATAACTTTCTGTGAACTGGATAGTTTTATCCTCTGAGTTGCAATCGGCTATGACAACCTCGTCTGGCTTGGCTGTTTGAGCCACCAAATTATCAAGAAGCTTGACCACGTATTTTTCTTCGTTGAGGGTTGGGATAATAACGCTGATAGTCGGCATGGACACCCTACTGAATGCTGACGGGTTTGATCACCATTGCCCTGATTTTTCTGACGACCGGCTCCACTTCTTCCAGACCAAACAACGCCGAGACACCAACGTGAACTATCAAGGATGGAACTACGATGATAAGCATCTTGGTAATAAGGGGGAAGAAGCCTTCGCCGGAGGTATGTTGGATAAGGCTAGCCATAATAAAAGCCGTGATAACCGTGAAGCCGGTGACGGACAAGGTACGAATGACGCCGCTCCAAAATTCTGGCGTGAACAGTTTGTGGTCACGCCAAATCATAATGCTCATCAATATAAACACTTCAAAGGTAGCCACAATTGTCTGGGCGATGGCCAAACCGCCAATACCAAAGCCGTTAGGCGCCGGCCGCGACAGTTTCCATACCAGCACAATGTTGAGCGCGATTGAAAAAAGTGATACGTAAAGAGGCGTGCGGGTATCTTTTTGGGCGTAAAACCAGCGGCTGATAATGGTATAGAGGGTCCTAAATAAAATCGCACCGCAAAGAAAGCCAAATACGTAAGCAATTGAGCCCGAGTCACGGGCAAAAATCAGGCGTGCTAAATAGCTTTTACAAAAATATGCCAGCACAGCGACGGGCAAGGTTATCCAAAGCATGGTGCGCAGTATCTGCATAAAATCTTTTCTGAAAAGGTCCGTACGGCCGGCTGCCAGACGGTTGGTTAGGCGCGGAAAGGCAGCTGTAGAAATAGCCGTACCGATCATCATGATTGGAGCCGTTTGCAAAATATAGGCATTGTAATAAAAGCTGATGTTGCCCTCGCCCAGCCGGCGGGCAAAATTGGTCTCTACAATTGAGTTAATCTGGTCTAGGCCTTGGTCAATACTTCGTGGCGGCAGGTTGCGCAAAACCACTTTAAAATCCGGGCTCTTCCAAGTAATGTTTGGGTGCCACTTATATTTGAGGCCAAGCAGCCCAAATAAGATAACCAGAAGCTGAACAACCGCGCCAATTAGTGCGCCTACCCCCAGACCAACTATTCCCAGATGCCCTGGGCCGCCGTGGTGCGGCGAAACTTCGCTAAAGATTAGCGTACTGATGATGATGCAGGCGTTATAAAACAGCGGTGCAACCGCGTAAAAGAAAAAGCGGCCCAGACTTTGTTGAGTGCTGGTCAAAATACCCGAAATAGTAAACAATAACGGGTTAAGCGCCAGTAGGCGCATGATAGTGGCGGCAGTATGTAGCTGAGCCGGTGTTAAGTTGGGCGCTACGATGTAATGGATTAGTTGGTTGGCAAAAATAAGCATAATAAGCGCCACGCCGCCCATGATGAGCGCCAGCAAATTCATAAGGCTGTTGGATAAATCCCAAGCCCCTTTCTTATCGCCGCGCTCCAGCCGTTCGGCCAAAACTGGCATAAAGGCAACGCCCAGCGCACCAGCCGCTAAGGTATAAAAGAAGAAATCCGGAATGTTAAAGGCAGCAAAGTAAGTGTCCGTAGAGTGCGGGCCATAAGCCGAAAAGTTGGCGTTAACCAGACGGGTACGCAAAAAACCTAAAATCTGCCCTAAAAAGGCAGTGGCGACCAGTAGTGCGGCAGCGTTGCCCAAGGATAGGCGCGCAGCCGCGCGGTTTTTAATCCACTTTGGATACATTTACCTAAAAGTATATAGCTTTCAGCTAGCCTGTTCTAGATAATCTGCCATCTTAATTCCTAGTCATTTTAATTCAAGCTGGTTCGGACTCGAGCAAACAGAGGGAGCTTTGGAGCAGGTCATAAGTTCAGAACCGAGGACTGTCCGACCCACCAACTGGCGGGAAGTTCCGCAGGTTCACTTTTGACTAGTGAGCAAAGCGACCGTCCAGATTTGCGAATGTCCGAGAGTTTGGCGCCACCTTTTCGGCAAAAGGTGGCAAAAGGTTATTCCCAGCGGAAGACGCGGAAAGCGACCGCATAGATTACGACCGCCCAAAGCAGCGTTAGGCCAATCTGCGGACCAATTTGGGTGAGATGTTCACCTTCTGTGGCAATCATGCGTACGCCATCAATGATTGGCGTCAGCGGCAAATAAGCACTAATGTGCTGTAGCCACTGCGGCATGGCGTAACGAGGGAAAAAAGTACCAGACAAAAACATCATCGGAAAAGAGATGATGTTGGTTAGGGGTGCTGACTGATTCTCATTTTTTGCCCAGCCTCCTACGGCTAGGCCGATGCCGAAGATGGTTAAAATCCCGAGCACGATAAACACGGCTAGCTCAAAATAATTGCCCACCATATGGAAACCAAACAGCCCGGCCGCTACAGCCAGCATGATGGCAATAGAGAACAGCCCGATGAGAGCGTTTGATAAGACGCTGGAGATGAAAAACTCCCAGACCCTAAGCGGCGTAATGTGGAGACGGCGCAGCACTCCCTGCTTTTTCATTTGCGGAAAATAATTAGCCGGTCCAAAAACGCCCAGGCCTAGAATTGAGAAGCCAAGCAATCCCGAAACTGTGTAATCCAGCTTGGACAAGCCTTGGGTATTAGTGGACTTGGCCGCCACGCTAAACGGCACCGGCGTTTTAACCAGCTTGGAATTAATGCCCTGGAACTGCCCCTCTAAGACCGATTGCAATGTTTGGGCGGCCTGAGCGTTATTTTGATCATAATAAACAACCGCTTGGCCGGTTGGATGGCCGCTTTTTACGGCTCCAAAACTTGGTGGCAATAAAATAGTGGCGTCAATCTCTGAGCGGCTCATTTTGGCCTTAGCCTGAGCTAAGGTACTTACAGTGTTGTCCACCTTGAACGATTTGCTTGTTTTTGTCTGGTTGACAAATTTTTGGGAAAAAGCAGTGTGAGAGTCGTTTATAAGCCCGATGTGAAAACTAATATCACTGCCCTTGCTTAGGCTGCCAAAGATTAGTAAGAATATCAGCGGAAAGGCAACCGTAAAGAAAAGCGCCACGCGGTCTCGGAAGTAACGGCGCAAACTGATTTTGGCAAAAGTCCAGACGGTAAAAATAGTTTTGTGCTTGGGCGGCTCTGTTTTAGCAGCCCTCGCTGCCGGCAAGGCCGGCTTAAGCTGCTGGCCACGGCGTTTTATTCCCGTAAAACGCATATAAAGCCGGGCCAAAACTGCAAGAGCTACCAAGATTATTAGGACGTACATTAGCGCTCCAGCTCCTTACCGGTCAAATCAATAAACACGTCTTCTAAATTTGCCTGCTCCACTTGGCGGGCTTTTTTAAAGCCTTTGCCTAGCAGTTTTTGGATGAGATTGGCTGGTGTATCCATAGCTACAATTTCCCCCTCATCCATAATGGCCACGCGGTCGCACAGCTGTTCGGCTTCTTCCATGTAATGAGTCGTCAAAATTATGGTTGTCCCCTTGCCGTGGTTGTTAATCTTTTGGACCAGCTCCCAAAGGTCACGACGCGCCTGTGGATCTAGGCCTGTGGTAGGCTCATCCATAAAAAAGACTGTCGGCTTATGAACTAGCGCTGCAGCAATTGAAAAGCGCTGCTTCTGGCCGCCGGAGAGGTTTTCTATAAAGCTATCCGCCTTATCTTTTAGGTTCACATCGCTCAGAAGTTCGGTTGGGTTTACCCGCTCACCGTAGGCGGCGGCCTGCTGCTCCAAAAGTTCGGTTAAACGGACCTTGTCCATGAAGGCGGTAGATTGAGTCTGGACACCTATGGCATAACGAACAGCTTGGGGATCTTTGGCCACGTCTATGCCGTTAACTTTGGCCTTACCACCGTCAATTTCCCGCAGCGTTTCTACCATCTCAAGAGTTGTGGTTTTGCCGGCGCCATTTGGCCCCAAAATTCCAAAGATTTCACCAGCTTTGACACTAAAGCTAATGCCTCGGACAACGTCCTTGTCGTCATAACTCTTGCGCAGTTTTTCAACTACGACTACATCTGAGACTGCCATTAACTTAATTGTAGCAAAAGAAAAACCCGCCAAAATTTTGGCGGGTTAGTTTTAACGTTTTGGTGTTTTATATTACTTACGCTTTGCGCTTTAGGGTCAAAAAGCCGTTGCGCGGGTTCTCATTGACAACCCGGTCATCTGGCAACTCAACACCAGTGTCAGCCCGCTCATCCTTAGAAAAGTAATAAATTGTTTGTGTCTTGCCACCGCGCAGTGTTACTGCCTTAGCGTTCAAGTAGTAGGTAACACCTTTAGAGTTAGTGTGCTTATAAGCCATTGCTTGCTCACCTCTTCCGTTAATTAGTTAATGTACCCCTAAAATACCCTTTAGCCCGATTTGCTGTCAACCCCAATTGTTTTTTCCTACAACAGATTAGGCATCATGCGGCCATTGCGCGTCAAAGCGCTTATGAGTTAGTATGGTTAGGTAATAATTAAAGGTGGAGTAAGAGAACGCTATGGACTTTATGTCACGAGGACGTACCCCAGAGGCTCCCCAAGGTCAAGCGCCTGTTCCGGCGCAACACATGGGCGGGCGCCGTAAACATTTTGATTGGAACAATCGGGTTGTGAGGATAGAGTGGTTTATTTTCGCTCTGGTAATTGCCGTCTTACTTTTAATAACTATTGGTTGGGCGATTTGGAATGGAAGTAACGTAGGTTACTCTGAGGCCAATCAAATAGATAAAAGCAAATACCAAGCCGTATTTTTGAACGGTGGTTCTACATCCGGCTCAGTGGCCTACACAACCTACTTTGGCCACGTTACAAAGCTAACGCCCCAGTACATGATTTTGCAAAACGTCTATTACCTGACCACCTCTACAAGCGGGACCGGCAGCTCTCAGCAGACTCAGCCTCAGCTAACCAAGCTTGGTTGTCAGCAACTGCATTCACCGACTGACGAGATGGTCATCAACCGCTCACAGGTGGCTTTCTGGGAGAACCTGCAAACTAACGGTAAAGTTGTCCAAGCTATCAAGGCGTTTGTCCAACAGAACCCGAATGGTCCTAACTGTAACGCTACAAGTTCGACAAGCGGCCAAAACTCGACGACTCCTAGCTCTTCAACCTCCGGCACAAACGCTGGTCAATAAAAGACCGAGCTATAAAAAACCCGGCTTTCGCTTGAGCTGGGTTTTTTTATAAGTACTTTTGTTTAGCAAAGCTAGCCACTGAAAGAGCCAGCAAAAGACCGCTCACAACTAGTGACCAGCCGGCAAGGTCAGGACTCCAAACCGGACTCAAGAAATCATATTCATATAAGGCTGGCGGGATTTTGGCGGGAGCATGACCACCGTGAGTGGTTATATAATTCTCCACACAAGTCACGCGGGGGAGAAGTTCAAGGTAGTAAAGAGACGGTATTTTTGCTTCGCAGTAATTCTCCGCTGTTGTATATAAACCCTGGTTATTGGCCGCGGCTTGAGCTTTTTGTTCCAACCGTTGATAGGTGTACTCCAGCTGAATGGGCGGGTAGATGCTATTGCCACCAGAGGTTAGGTCGGTGTTCATGTGGCCATAAACATATGAGCGCAGATTGTCTAAAGCCTTTTCTACACCTATACCAGACTTATCCGCAGCATAAAGCTGATTACGAAAACCTAGCATTGTCTGATTGTTGTGGCGCAAGGCAAAGATGGACACGGTAGCGCAAACTACAAAAGCTGCAAACCAGATTTTGTAACTTAGGACTTTGGCTATGGCCCACAGGTTTGCCCTGGTCAGTTCATGGTTATCCATAACCATTATGTTGTCATGGCCGCATTAAATCGTCAAAAAGCTACTGCTTGCTTTTTGGCTAAAACGGAGGTTTAGTGAACGCATGAGAAATGAGGTTTTTGTACCCGAATGTCTTCCCGCAAAACCGGATCGCCTAAGGCGAATGGCTAAAGAGTGGCAAGTCGTGAACTTGCTTGTTGGGCTGGTTCCCTATCCATACATACTTGAGGAAGATCGGGAAAACGCTAGACAGAAGTTGATTGACAAGTGGCTAGACGCACGCTCTTTTGCTCCAGTACTGGCTTCCACGGTAGTAGCACATGCCAATATTGCTATTGACTACGGACGACGGCCAGCTATCGGAGTCGGTCCCAATAGAAATGATGCTTTTTATTTTCTAGGCTCATATTACCCGGGTCATAACTTACACTTTCTTGGGCATAATGGAGAAAACAGCTATAACTGCTCTCTGTATCTAAATGACGATGCATCGTTACGTTTAATGCCTGGTCGGCCTAGGTACGAAAGATCGCTAGCAACCGGATTGATGGGTGGTTTTGACCGCTGCCTGCTGGATCTGGCCAACATAGTTGAAGTTGGGCCGGACAGCTTTGCTGGTAATTCGCAAAGTTAGACTTTAGCGCGTGCTAACAAACCGTTAAACTAAGCTCATGCACGTATTCTTCTCAGGCATCGGCGGCAGCGGCATGAGTTCACTAGCCTTGGTGGCAAAACAGGCTGGATGGCTTGTTAGCGGCTCGGACTCTCAGGCTAGTTCAACGATTTCCTATCTTAAAAAAAACGGCGTTGAAAATATTTACATCGGCCAGAGCCGTGAAGCAATTGAGTCAGTTCATCAAAAAAACCCGATTGGCCTTTATATTTATACTTCGGCAATTAGCGATCCTAACCACCCTGAGTTGGATTTTTGCAATAAAGCCGGCATTAAGACCGGCAAACGAGATGATTTCTTGAGTCAAATTATTAAAGAAAATAACCCTAAACTGGTAGCTGTCGCCGGTACACATGGAAAATCAACTACAACCGCGATGGCTATCTGGGTTTTTAAAGAACTGGGTATGCCCATTGGTTATAGCGTCGGCGCGAAGCTGAATTTTGGGCTTCCCGGCGGCATGGAAAACGATGCTAAGTTTTTTATCTTAGAAGCCGACGAATTTGACCGTAGTTTTTTGAGTTTTTATCCCAGTTTGGCGCTCATTTCTGGGTTAGACTGGGACCATCCGGATATCTACCCCACGCGGGAGAGTTACTATGAGGCATTTAATGAGTTTATTGAGCAGTCTGAAAAAACTGTACTTTGGCAAACTGATGCCGAGGCTTTGGCGCTGGAAGCCGGTCCCAACCTGCAGGTGCTAGACGGCGCCGATGGCGCTATTGACGCAAGTCTCAAACTAACCGGACGAGTTAACCGCCAGAACGCTTGGTTGGTTGCCCATGCCCTTGCGGCTGAGCTTGACCAGCCGCTGGAAAAGCTACTAGAGATTCTCAATAAATTCCCCGGATTATCGCGCCGCTTTGAGGAGCTGGCGCCTAATATCTACACCGACTATGCTCATACGCCGGCCAAAATCCGCGGCGCTTTAGAAACAGCCCAAGAGGCTGGCGGCCAGGATATCGTTGTCGTGTACGAAGGCTTGCATAACCTACGCCAGCATTTTATTAAAGAAGAGCTGGTCCACCTATTTGACAACGTAAAAAAACTTTACATCGTACCTAGTTATTTGGCTCGCGAAGACCCGAGTCTAAAAAATTTATCGCCAAGTGATATCAAAGAACTTTTGAGTGACACGGCCAAATCTAAAACTGAGCCCGCTCAGCTTGATGATGATTTGCTAGCCAAAATCAAACAGCACGCTGAGCAAGGCGAGTTGGTGCTTTGCCTCACCGCTGGCGGCGGCGGTAGTTTGGACGAATGGTTAAGAAAGGAATTATAAGTGAAACTAGTTCAGCTAAACGTATGGGCCGGCCGTCTGCAAAACCAGGTCTCTGACTTTTTGCACAAAGAAAGTCCGGACATAATCTGTCTCCAGGAGGCCATTAGTTTTAATAAAAAAGATGCTGCAATAATGCGAACAATTGAGAACATCCAAGCAGACAATAACTTGGGCTATGCAATTATGGCACCGACGTTCTCTTTCAAGCTTATGGAAGGTACAGCCAGTTTCGGCAACTGCATTATCAGTCGCTCTCCCATCAAAAAGTCCGAGGTTATTTTTACGCACCTTGAGCACAAAAGTAATTTCGATTTCAACGAAGAAAGTGGTAACGTGCGTAACTTTGTTCACGCTGTCATCAATTTGGAGGGAAAATCTTGCAATATATTGACGCACCACGGCTATTGGATTCCTGAACACAAAAACGGTAATGAAGAAACTATGCGCCAGATAAAACAGCTGGTCGACTACATTAGCAACTTAAGCGGTCCAGTAATTTTAAGCGGTGATTTCAATCTTGCGCCAGACAGTGATTCGTTAAAAATACTTAATGAAAAGTTGACCAACCTTTCGCTCCAGTACAGACTGAAGACCACTAGAACCCAGCTGACCACTAAAACGGAGGTTTGTGATTATATTTTTGTTAACAACGAGGTTAAAATACAGAACTTTACCGCTTCTGACGAATTAGTATCGGATCATAAAGCCCTAATTCTAGAATTTAATGTCTAGCTTTAATAAGCAGCTAGAGACTGCCGCTAATCATCTGATAAAGGTTGATAAAAAGCTGGCTCCCATCATAGCCGCCAGCGGGCCGTGCCGGATAAAACCGCACAAAGACCACTATGGTGAGCTGGTTTCTAATATTGTCGGCCAGCAGCTGTCTACCAAAGCAGCTTACGCGATTTGGCAACGTATATTGGCTTTATTCGACGGCAAAATGCCCACGCCCCAGCAGCTGATAAAAATTGACGGCCAAAAATTGCGTGATGTCGGCCTCAGCTGGGCCAAGGTGACCTACGTTAAGGATATTGCTCAGCATATTTTGGACGGCCGGCTAGACATGGAACATATCTCTACAATGCCCAACAAACAATTAATTGAGCAATTGACAGCCGTCAAAGGCACTGGCGAATGGAGCGCGCACATGTTCATGATGTTTGGTCTAGGCCGGCTAGATGTTTTGCCAGTTAGTGATCTAGGAATCAGAAAAGCCGTCCAAAAACTTTATGGTTTAAAATCCCTGCCCGATGCTGGCAAGATTATAACCATCGCTAACAAAAATAAGTGGCACCCGTACGAATCAGTTGCTAGTTGGTATCTTTGGCAATCCCTAGACAATAACGCTGCCAAACCTTCCCGGCACTAAATCCCTGTTGCCGGGCATAGCCCGGCATACCGGCTTTAGTTAATGGCGCATTGCGTCGTCAGCCACTCCGCTACTTCCTCGCGGTATCTTTAAATACGGCTCAGTCCGTTGCTCGCGGCTTCCTCGTACTGCACCCATTCGGGAAGGTTTGGCCAAAAATAGGCCCGCCATAGCACCTAATTTTTAAAGGCGTGCTCGTATTCGGCAGGGTCGTTGCCCTTCACGCTAACCGATATTTTTTCTGGGTCAATCTCTACGATTGTATGGGCCTCGGCGGCTACGCCATCGTTATTAAAATTTTCTACCAAAGACGTAACTGTAAAGTAAGGAATGTCATTATGAACGTGCATACGATTCCAGTGTTGATGAGCCGTGAAGACCGCTTTCACCCTTCCTGATTCCTCAAAGATCCTGCGTACTTCAACACGGTTACTTAACAACCCTTTCTCTGGTGCATTCTCGAACCAAAAGTTGCCTTTCATGTCATCGTCGGCTAAGCCATAGTGCATAAACACAACTGTCGGCTTAGCGTTTTTGCCTAGGTCGTTCTTCAACCAATCCAGTTGATCCTTAGGCACCTCGGCAAAAATATCCCCTAAATCAATTTTGTGATTACCAGTCATTACAAAACTTAGAGCCACAAAGTGATAGCCCTCGCTATCAAACGAGTAGTACATTTCTTTGTAGCCGAACAGGTTGGCTATATCTTTATGGCTTAATGTTCTGACATCGTGATTGCCTATTAATGTATATATGGGCATTTTAAGGACAGATAAAAGTTTTTTGCTTTTGGTAAACTCTACGAGGTCTGCTCTGCGTTCGTTAATATCCTCTATAGAATCGCCTAGATTGACGACAAGGGCAGGCTTCTCCTTAAAGTTCATTTCCTTTACGAACTGCTTTACTAGCCTTTCGGCCTCAACCGTCAATTTGCGCTGTACGCCTTTATAGAACCCCGCATTTTTTGGTCCAATGTGCATATCATTAATGATTGCGAATTTCATTTTCACCTTTTGTCACCCGAACCGGTCAGTTTGCCGCGCTCGGCTCGACTGGCGAGTTTTTTGATATTTTCTTGCGCTATTTCTTCTAAGCTCAACCCTAGCTGGTGGGCCAATTCTGAAACATACCAAAGCACGTCACCTAACTCGCCTTTTAAAATCTGCCTGTCCTCGTCAGTCAGTTTGCCGCCTTTATCACGGATTACCTTTTTGAGTTTGTTGGCAATCTCGCCGGCTTCGCCAGACAAACCAAGAGCCGGATAAACCCAACCCGCCCCGCCGAGTGGCGGATAAATGGCTGTACTGTGAGCTTTTTTCTGATATTCATCAAATTTCATGGTTTTATTGTAACAGCCCCTTGACGTAACACTTTTAGCTCGCTGGCCTGAAGGCGGACTAGCGTAGAAGCCACTGGCTTTTTGGTTTGCCCTCCTCTAACGTAAAAGCCTAGCTGCTCGCCAAAATATTTGTTTGCGGAAGCAACGGACATTGCCGGAGGGTGCCCCTCTGGATTAGCACTCGTGCTTGTTATGGGTCCGACTTGCTCAATTAATTGCAGTAGGTCTGCCCTATTTGGCATTCGGATTGCAAAAGTATCGCTAGCTGGATGCAGCCAGACGGGGCTTTTACTTGCGTCCCATTCCAAACTCAGTGGCCCCGGCCAATATTTTTTTACTAGCTTTAGCCGTGCTGTTGGCATGTTTAGGTCTTTAAGTTGCCCATAGTCAGAAAATAAAACAATAAAAGGTTTTTGCTGGCTACGCCCTTTAAGACGGCGCAACCGTTTAACGGCCGCCTCGTCCAGCGCCAGACAGCTCAGACCATAAATTGTATCGGCTGGCAACAGGCCCACGCCACCGCACTTTAAAAGCCGCACTACCTCATCATCAAAATGGTTGGTTTTATAACTCACAGTCCGAAATTATATCAGCCAAGCTTGATGGCCGTCATGGACACCCAGAAAACAAGCATTAGAATCCAGACAAAAATGTCCGCGCCACGGGACATCGCTTTTTGAACCCACTTGGACATATACGGCTGGTTAAGCCTAAGTAGTAGCGCTGTGATTATGAGAATTGACGGGCCGACAACCGTGCAAAAAAGGCACATGGCGTGAATACGAAAGATAGATTCAAACACAAACCAATTGATAAAGCCCAGCATGAACAAAGCCAATCCCAGGGCCGATAGCGTGAATTGCTTTGTCAGGCGGCCCCCCAGCCCGGCGAGGCTGAAGGTTAAAAAGAAAGTAAACATAACTAGTGCAATTATGGCGTTAGGGAAGCCAAAAACTTCGTACTGATGACTAGTTAAAACCCGGCCGCAATCAAAAACGCTGTTTAGGTTGCAGCTTAGGTTCGCCCCCGGGTGTTTAAGGAGCGTGAGTTTATCAAGCAACTGCCAAAATGAACCGACCAGCCCGGCGGCAGAAAAAAACGCCCCAAGGGCGTACAGTTTCCGATTTTGATTCATAAAAAGAGTCCTCCATCAGTTATGCGCTTACGCCCGGCAAATGTCAATTGATAGAGAAGTATTCAAACATTTTTGTCAGAGGTCCTGAAAAGTTCGCATCATCCCACATGGAGCTAACCACAGTGGCAGGCGCAGCCTAGGATTTTTTTAGGTTAAACCAATAAATCCCACCAGCCAGTAGGGCTAGGCAGATTAAAATGACAAAAGAAATAATTAAATTGCGGTGGTCAGACTTCTCCGGTTCGTCCAAAGGCTCTTTGGGCTCCGCGGGCGGCATATTTAAATAGCTGCCGGCCTGACGTGAGCCTTCTGCATAATCTTCTTCGCCTTTTAGTGGCACGCTCGGGATAGTAGTCTGGGCAGGTCGCTCAGCCAGCGGTTCAAAATTACCTTTGTCTTGTTCGTCCATCTTTAAAATTATACTACCTTGCCCCGATGCGCTGCCCCGGGTAGTTAGGCCCAAGCATGCGGGGCCTTATTTTTGTAATTTACCGTCAGATAATTTGAATTGCTGGTCTGTTTTGCCGGCTATAGAAAGATCGTGCGTTACCACGATGATGGTGGTATTTTCTTTTTTAGCCAAATCGTGCAGGAGATTAAAAATCAGTTTTCCGGTCGCTGAGTCTAGATTCCCGGTCGGCTCGTCGGCCAAAATTATCTTGGGCTTGTTAGCCAGTGCCCGGGCAATTGCCACGCGTTGTTGTTCGCCACCAGATAGGCGCGTCGGTTTACGCAAAATTTTATCAGCCGTCAGGCCAACTTTGGCAAGCAGCTCCTCTGCCCTCTGCTTGCGTTCGGCTTTTGGCGTGCCCGCAAATTCCATCGGCAACATAACGTTATCAATCGCCGAAAGATTGGGCACTAAATTATAACTTTGAAAAACAAAGCCGATGTTGAGCGACCGATAATTAGTCAACTGCTGGTCGCTAAACTCAGAGATATTTTGGTCGGATACCTCAACACTGCCGCTCGCCGGTTTGTCCAGTGCGCCAAGTAGGGAAAGCAGTGTACTTTTGCCGCTGCCACTGGCACCAACGATTGATACAAAGGCTCCGTCAGCAACATCAAACGATACGTTATTAATTGCTGACACAGTGGTGTCACCGGACTTGAACGTTTTAGTAAGATTCTTAACTTTCAACATTACTCGCTCCTCAACACTTCTGCCGGACGGACTTTTGATATCAGCCATGAGGCGGCCGCACTGCCGATGAGTGCTACTAAGACGGCCGCGCCTAAGCCGTAAGCTAGGATGTTCCAGCCAATGTTGGCATGAATGTTGCTTAGCGTGTTGCGGACCCCGCCGCCTGTCCTGCCAATAAAGCCGCCAGTTGGCCGCCTAAAGCTCGATACCGGGCCTGAACCGCCGCCGCCAAAATTGGCTCTAGAGCCGCCTGGACCGCCGGCTGTTGCAGTCGACGAGGTGCTAGAGTTGGTTGAGTTAGTTACCAAGGTATTGGTCACTGGGTTACCACCAGCCACACCGATAATCAGGCCTACCGCTGCCGCCAGGACGGTCAGCGTCAAGGCCTCGCTCATAAACTGAAGCATGACTCTTAGGTTTGGTGCGCCAATGGCCTTTAAGATACCGATTTCGCGGCGGCGCTCACGGACTATCATTATCATGGTTAGAAGGACAATGATGGCGGCGGCAACTAGCGCACCAATCAAGCTAACCAGCGAGATGCTCTGGACGTTCTTGAGCGGTTGAATTGTATTGTTTGCCTCATCCTGAGCATTGGTTACATCCGCACTGGAGCCAAGGTTACTTTTAACAGCCGAGGTCGCAGAAGCTAAATTGTCAGCCGAATCAACCGTTGCCACGGCACTACTAACTACGTTGCCCTGGCCGCTTAACCGTTCCAACGCCGGCAGGCTGACAATGACCGTATCGTTGCCGGCTTGGGTGCCGTTTTCGCTTATCCCGTAAATGGCAGCCACTTTGAGAGTCTGGCCGTATGCTGTGAAGGTAGAGCCAACTTTCAGGCTGTTCTTGTCGGCCATGGCATTAGAGACCATAACGTCGTTAGTGTCTTTGTCCCCGCTGATGGCTGTGCCTTTAATAATCGTTACGGGGTTGCCAACGCTAGCGTTCAGTTGGGTTGGGTTATTGGTGCCCAAAATCGTAATTGGCGGGCTGAAATTACTAGGAAGGCTACCTTGGCCGCCGCTGACAAAAAAGCCGCCGCCACTACCCGTACGGTTGCTATCAACGTTAATCTTGATTGGAGAGGTCAGGCTAGTTTGGTTGTTAGAGTTAGAGTTTGAAGAATTATCAAAAAA
Organism: uncultured Candidatus Saccharibacteria bacterium; assembly: GCA_964567555.1. GTDB lineage: Bacteria > Patescibacteriota > Saccharimonadia > Saccharimonadales > UBA10212 > CAZMNA01. The sequence goes on from CAZMNA010000001.1 coordinate 137,250, forward strand.
CGATGGCTGGGATGAGCCAATCGTAGTCAGCCGGTCAGTCAAAGTTTCCGACAGCCCAGTAACGTGGTTGACGGATTTAACTTTTGCAAGCTCAGTGGTCGTCAGAGCATTGTTGGCTTGGCTTTGTGGGTTAAAGCCAGCTGGAGAAATATTGATTGTATTACCGACATTGGATTTTACTTGATTTATTTTTTGCCCCACTGCTTGGTGGGCAATCAGCATAACTAGCGCCAAGCCGATTGATAGTCCAAGGATCAAAACGATGGAAAGCGTCCGTACCTGATTGCGGAAAGCGTTTTTTACGCCTCGGTTGAAAGCTGACATAAGCCCAACTCTAAGCTCTCCGGCTGAAAGCTGGCTGAAAATTTTACTTCGTTGCGAAGGTTATTCTAGCCGGCCAGCAAATGATATACCAAGAAAGCTGGCCAAACGCAGGCCTTTAAAAGCGCTGTGATAGACGGCCAAAAACCATTGCTAACATGCAGGTAGTAAACGGCCGCGCCAACCATGCCCAAAAAGTACCAACCGCCGCCAGATTTACCGCTCTTCATGTTCTTTTTTTGCCATTTTTTCATGAGAATTCTCCTTGTCTTTATTGTACGCTTAGAAATTGCTAAAATTTTAAAAGAAAGGATAAGCACTATGGATTGGAATCACGTATTAGGCTGGGGCTCGCCCATCGGCCTTGGCGCGTTCCTGCTCGGTCTTGGCAAATTCTTGAAAGCCATGATGATGAGCGGCATGAAGAAATAACTCGTTCCTTAGAGTTAATTTTTTACTGTAATGCCCGATTAGGGTTGTATAATTATGCTCATGAATTTAGAAGTATATTTATTTTTCAAGGGCAACTGCCGTGAGGCGATGGAATTTTATAAAAGTGTTTTTGGCGGCGAACTAGAGATTATGGATGCCAATCCAGAGCAGTTGGGCGATATGCCGGGTAAAGACTGGTTCAAGGGCAAGATTATGCACTGCACCTTAAAAGGCGGTGATGTCACCTTTATGGCCAGCGACTCGCCTAAAGCCTCGCCCGAAGCCAAAAAGATAAGTTTGAGTTTGAATGGCACCGACGATGCTAAAATGCGCAAGATTTTTGACCAGCTGGCGGAGGGCGGTAAGGTATCTATGCCGCTCAAAAAACAATTTTGGGGTGACGTTTTTGGTTCATTAATGGATAAATACGGTGTTGAGTGGATGATGAACATTGGCGATATGAGTAGTGGGTAAGATTTCGCGAACTCGAAAAAGCCGCCGGAAGATAATTCTTATGCGCGCGGACGTAAGTTTTTAGCAGCCTCTATTTCCGCTCGCATTTTCAGAGCAGCTAAACGGGGGTCCGCGGCGGCATAGATTGCTGAAACTACAGCAACTCCGTCTGCCCCGGCTTCGATAATTTCACGAGCGTTGTGTTGCTTAACTCCGCCAATTGCCACCAAGTAATGGTCAGTTCTGTTACGTAATTCGGCTAGACCTGTCTTCCCCCAGAGATTGGCGTTGGGTTTTGTACGCGAACCAAAGATATTGCTTACACCGAAGTAATCTACTGGTAAATCTTCGGCAGCTATAGCTTGCGCCATTGTTTCAACCGAAAGGCCGATAATTGCATGGCTGCCTAGTACTTTTCTCACTTCTGTTACCTTCTTGTCACGTTGGCCTAGGTGAATACCATCGGCCCCAACTTCTTTAAACACGTCCAAAAAATTATTTATTATCAGCGGCACACCGTTGCGCCGTAGAAACTTCTGAATTTTCTTGGCGTTCTCAACTATGTGCTCTTTATGGTCTGCCCTGTCACGCAGCTGAACAGCCGTCACGCCGCCAGCAACTGCTTCTTCAACGATTTCTTCCAGCGACCTATCTACATCGTATTCATTGGTTACTAAGTAAAGAGAGCCATCAAATTTTCTTTCGCTCATCAACATTTAATATACAGTACCTTCTTGTCTGTCTTGGGGTATAATTCTACGCATGAAGCACAAGCAGTATGGTTTTGGGCATATTGGGTTGTTGCTAATGATTTTGGTTGTAGTTGTGGTTGGTTTTGCTGGCTATAAGGTAGCCACTAAACATAAAGGTTCGGTGAATACAGCTACCATCAATACAGCGGTCACTTCGGGCGATGACAAAGCCATCACTGCTGGGCGTCAGCTAAGCAATAACTACTGCAAGGGCACTGGTGAAACAACCTTTACTCATCTGCCAATGAATGCCAGCGATTTTTCCTTGCTGATCCCTTATGGACTAACTGTCGGCGGGCACGTAACACCCATCGATCACCAATATTTTTCGCCAACGGTCTTTAACTCGCCTAAAGATACTTACCCGGTTTATGCCATGGCCGACTCTACAATTACTAATATTGAGGTCCACCCCACGCGCACCCGCTTAGTCTTTACGGTTTCGTGCACCTTCTTTTATTACTACGATTTGCTTACCAGTGTTCAGCCCGGAATTGACGCCAGCCACATCCCCATACAGGTTAAAGCCGGCCAGCTGATTGGTCACATTGGCGGCCAGACGCTGGACTTTGCGGTGTGGAATACCAAGAAGCCACTGTCCGGGTTTATTAACGCTAGCTCATACACCGCTGAGGCGTGGAAGATTTACACAACCGATCCCTTTCCTTACTACACGTCTGCCCTGCGCCAAATTATTGAGTCCAAAGACCCTCGCACGGCTCCGCCGATTGCCGGCAAGATTGATTACGATATTGACGGTAAATTAGTTGGTAATTGGTTCTTGCAAGGCAGTGGCGGATACAATAACAATAGCGTCCCGCCTGGTGGACAATATTGGTCCGGTCACCTTTCAATCGCACCCGATCTATACGACCCGTCTGCTACGGTCGTGTCGGTTGGTAATTACAATAGCTACCCCGGTTTTAACCCAGACACTTCAACCGGCGATGGCAGTGATGCCCGTCAGTACTTTGCGGTGGCCGGCAGTACCGACCCAGCCAAGGTTGTAGTGGGCACATTGGTTAAATACCAGCTTGTAACCCGTAAATACACCAAGGCCGATGGCAGCGAATGGACGCAGGGTAATTTCACAAAAAGTCCAAGGGCCGTTACCAATGGTGCGGTTGTCGGCACAGTTCTTGCGGAGTTAACGGATAAAGGCCACTTAAAGTTTGAAGTTTTTAAAGACAAGAACGCTGATCAAGTTACCGGCTTTGATACTAACGCTAAAACCTACACCCGGTAACTTCCTCTCCTGCGCGTATAATTAAGGGGAGGATTAAGTTATGGCTCGACAGATGTGCCAAAGCTGCGGAATGCCGCTAAAAACTGACAAACAAAGAGGTACCGAAAAGGGCGGCAGTGTGAGCCAAAAGTACTGTACGCACTGTTATCAAAAAGGTGAGTTCACCTGGAAAGGTGCCACTGCCCAGCAAATGCAGACATACTGCATGGGGATTTTAACCAAAGAAAAGCACTGGCCAAGCTTTTTGGCTCGCATGGCCACAAATGGGATTCCCAAGCTTGAACGCTGGCGCAAGTCCTAGCTAAACCTACTCGCTATTTTGGGAGTGGAATCAAAATACTGGTACGTTTTTTGTAGACTTGGTAGTTTGAGTCATTTCCCCATTTGTCATCGGCATATTTTTCAAGTTTTGGAATGCCGGTTACAAAAATTAAAAGAAAAGCAATAAATAACGGACTAAGCACCCCCGTCCATCTTTGGTTGACGTTCAAAGCATCGAAAGTAAAAAGGTAAATGCCAACCCAGTTTAGTATTTCGCCAAAATAATTTGGGTGGCGACTCAAGCGCCACAAGCCCGATGCTATCCAACGGCCTTTGTTGGCTGCCTTAGCGTTGAAGGCAAATTTTTGATAATCGGCCACGGTTTCTACTGCTAGCCCAAAGCCCCAAATAATAAAGCCGGCGTAGCCCAGCCAGCCAATCATCTTGCCTGGGTTGCTAAAAAATAGGAGCGTAGGCATCAAGATTATCCACACGGTTATGCCTTGGAATAACCAAAACTGCCCAAATTTCCAAAAGTTCTCCCTCACACCGTCAAAACGTTTGTCTTTTTTGTTTTTTAAAATCCTCAGTAACAAAAAGCCAGCCAGTCTGGCAGCCCAGGCACCGACCATTGCTAGCAAAATCCATTTAGACAATTTGTACGGCCTCTGCGTAATTTTTAAAAATGCCACGAGTGCCAAGACAAAAAATGTCGCGCCATAACTAAAGTCTGTCAGCTTATCGCTTTTGAATCTGTATGCAATCAAAAAGCCGGTTAGGTTAATAATCAAGCTAACGGCCAACAGCCAAAATATATTCACCCGCTAATTATAACAACGTGACTTTTTCAAGCGGCGGGAATTTAGGTTTTTGAACCTACCGTCCAGCGGCAGTATAATATAGACATTCTTAGTAGAACTGTTGCGCGCTACTTTCGTCAGAGCGACTATATCGCAACCTAAGAACATTAATAAGCGACGAATCTTTACTAACTAAGGTAGAAAGGATTCGTAATGGCAAAGGATATTAATCCGGAGCACGCCAAGTACTACGAGGACCACCTGAAACACTGGCGCTCGTGGGGTTCGTGGTTTAGCTGGGGCTCGCCAGTTGGACTGGGACTGTTCTTTGTTGCGGTCTGCTTTTGCATTTGGCTGCTGGGTAAAACCTTCAACTGGGGCTAGCCCAAACCAAAAACAGCGCTTTAACTTTAGGGCGCTGTTTTTATTTTGTTAGGTTTTTGAGGGTATAATCTAAGCATGAGATTTGAGGCTAAACAAGCTGTGCTAGCTATTCTAATTTTTATTATTGCCTTAGTGATTGGCCTGTGCGCGGGTTATAAGTGGGGGCGTCACAACACCATCAGCTGTCCAAGCGGCAGCATTTCTTATTACGATAAGACCGGCAAAAATTTACTTTATAAAGATTGCAGTTATTAATCAGAATTGCTTGGGCGGGTTATGGTTCTATGTTGCCGGGGTAATCCAGCGGTACTCGGTCTGAAACTTGGCGCTGGTTCGGAAAGTCTTTAGTTAGCTTTTCCATATCTCCACCAGATAGATTCCAGCCCAAGACACCTAAGTTTTCCTCCAAGTGTTCAACGTGGGTGGTTTTAGGAATCGTAATAACGTTCGGTTGAGTTATCAGCCAATTAAGTGCAATTTGGTATGGAGTTTTGCCATATTTTTTTGCCATTTCGTCCAGAATTAGTGCTTTTTCCAGTGCACCTTTACTTAAAGGTCCCCAGGCGCAGAGTAAGACATCACTTTTCTGACAGTATTCAACCAATCCGTACTTCTCTGCTTCACGACAGTCCAAGCTGTAGTGCACCTGGTCATAAACTAGCTTGTTCTTGGTGTGTTTCTGGGCTTCATCAAAACGCCGTGGTGTGAAATTGCAAACTCCGATGTTTTTAACCACGCCCTGTTCCACGAGTTCGTCTAACGCTTTCATGGTCTCGGCAATTGGGTTAGCTGGGTAGCGGTGCAAAAGGTAAAGGTCAATGTAATCTGTATCTAATCTTTTTAGGCTGGCTTCAAACGATCTTAGCAAATCGTCGTGACGCTGATTTTCTGCCGAAACTTTTGTGGCAATTATTAATTTTGAGCGGTCATAGCCTTTGATGGCTTGACCTACCAGTTCTTCCGCATGGCCTGCTCCATAAAGCTCGGCAGTATCAATATGTGTGATGCCGTGGTCAATAGCCGTTTTAATTGCCTCAATCTCGACTTCGTCATTGGAATAATCTGCCTCCATTCTGCCGCCCATTTCCCAAGTCCCAAGCCCATAGACCGGCAAGCTAAAGCCGGCTTTAAGAGTTTTGCTAGGTATCTTCATGCCTTTTAATTATAACCGCCCAGTTATACTGAGCTTAATTAACTTTGTGTTTATCTTGGTCGGTTCTCAATAAATTGAGGAGTGACTCGGTAGCCATGTCGCTAGTGAGCTTAATCTCAGTTTCGGTGTTGAAGGCGTTAGAACCGTTAAAGCAAAACCAGGCATTGAGCGGCAATTTATCAAACTCTTCGTTATTAATTGGGTCATCAGATATTGCCCGCAAGGTTCCGGCCTTCAGCCTTTGAAGCAGAGCGTTCTCGTCAATTACTTCGCCGTGGGTAAACGTAACCAACAATGCATCTTTTTTAATCTTGCGGATTTTATCTCCATCCAATAATCCTTGAGCTATTGCCGGTACCGCTACGTAAATAATGTCCGAGCTCTGTAAAAGCTCATCTAGCTCCACAAATTTTGCTTGGCCAGCATCGTCTCTTGTGTGTGGGCTCCAGTAACTAATTGCCGCCGGTTTGAACGGCTTGAGCATTTCCGCAATACGATGGCCAATCCGGCCAAAACCAACTATGCCAACAGTCTGGTTTTCTATGCCTTTTGAGGTACTAAACGCTTCTTTTCCTGTACGGCCAAGTTTTAGAAAACCGCGATTCATAAGAAGCGTAGCGCTAAGAGCCCATTCAGCGACGGCCTGGGTCGGCCCGTCTGGTGCATTGGCTATAGCGACTCCTTTTTTAGCGGCTAACTCCCATCCAGGAATAAAATTTTTGTAATCTATGCCAGTGAGAACAATAGCCTTTAGCTCATCAGCGGCATCAATGACTTTATCGGTAACTTTTTCTATCCCGCCAAGAATGTAGCCAACTTTACCTTTGATGGCTTGGCATAATTCTTCTTCGGTTGCAGCCGGTTTGTCTAGCCGCTCCACTTCATAGCCAGCAGTTTCTAGCTTTTTGACGTGTTCGTCTTGGATGAACAAACTATCGGTAACTAGTATCTTCCCATTCATGGTTCTAATTGTACCGCCAAACCGCGGAATTTAGATTTTTGAGTGGCCGCTTATGCTTGCAGAAAGCTATGCCAGAACTTACATTGATGGTGATGCATCTATTTGAATTAAGAGGCCGACAGATATTTGTTGAATCTGGCCAGTTATATGAAAGTAGTTCTTGGGACGCCGCTCCGCTGGGGGAGGAAATTTCTGATGAAGTTCTGGTGGTCCGGGGTGTGATATATACTACTCGTGAAAAATCAATCCGGGTGCAAAAACCGTTTGCCTATGTTGATGAGGAGACGGATTCTGCGCTCGGCCTTTGGCTCGACGAAACAGTGTACCGGCCGGTTGCTGAAGAATAGAAGCCCGCAGAATCTAAATTTCTGAGCGTATAATCCATTTTATGGCTGAACCATCCTCAGAATACCCGGCGGATCTTTTTGCCCGCGATGACGCAGAGACAAGAGCCCGGAAAATTGAAGCTGTAAGACAAGAACTGATAGACGCTGGCGAAAGCCCTGAAGACATTGCTGGCTAGCTAGGGCAGCATCAGGACTGACTCCCACCCGTAGATAATTTATTAATTTCATATCTAATAATCACCCGGTTGTTTTGAGCGTCGCTTATGCTTGCAAGAAGCACCAGCCTATCCCAAAATATTGATATGGGAATTGAGAGATTTTACCCAGAAGGCAGAAAACCACTTTATCCTGAAGCTACCGGTGCATACCTAGAAGATATCCCGAGAGAGGACAGCTTTGACATTGCTGCCGAGCTGGCCAAACACCCCTCCAGAGCCGCGGCATATGTAAATGAGACGTTGGCGGCCAATCGATATACTCTGCAAGAGCTAGAGGCCAAAAGACGCGCCATCGCGTGGCGCGCATCAGTTTTAAGTTCGTTGAGCCCGGAATTACTCGCGTCTCTACCGCCCGAAGTCCAAGCAGAGGTCAAAGAATGGGCCAGACGTCTACGAGAAGAAACCGCCTAACTGCCCTGTTATTTTGCATCCGTTCTTGTGAGCCTTTTACGCATCAACCTGCATTGGTAAGAAATTGTTTTGATCCAGTTGCATTACTATGCCAAGGGTTAAGGCGTTTCTGTTTAGTCTTAGCGTATACCTCCGACTCCCCCCCACAACAGGACGAATAAGACCTTGCTCTCTGAGCTTGCGTATTGCCTTAGAAATATTAACGTGGGAAACGTCTTTGGGGAATAAGTCTCGAAAATCACTTGCCTGGACAACACCTTTTTTGTTGGCTATCCCAAGCATCCCGAATTCCAGAGGGTTGATGCGTTTCTTATCTAATGCATATTCTAAGGCGGGAACAACTATTCTATCGCGCGTAAATTCTTCATCCAGCAACCGAGTAACGTTATCTGCTTCGGTCTTTAAGCCTTGTAGCATATATTCGGACCACAAGAGCAGCCCATCTTTTGTGCCCTTGTCTGCATCAGCCAACATCGAGTAATATCCCTTGCGATTACTCCCAAATAGCGCAGTTGAGTTAAGCAATCGTCGACCTTCGGCATCAATAAAACCTTGTTGGGTAAGCATCGCATAGGTGAGTAAGCGAACAACTCGGCCATTCCCATTACCAAAGGGGTGGATCCAGGTAAAGCGATGATGAGCCACAGCGTCCTTTAGTAGATCGAAGTGAGATTCAACACTCGAATTAATAAATTCAATTAGCTCATTCATGAGGTCGTTAACGTCTGATGCGGGTGGTGGTACATGGCTTGATCCCGATATGTACCGAGGTTCTATGCGATAAGCGCCCGATCTTTTGTCGCCCTCCTTAACAAGGCCTTCCACTGTGATGCGATGAAGTTGAAGGATGAAGCCCCGATCGATCCTAAAGCCTTTTGTTTGTTTTTCAATAAAACGGATTCCGTTCTCAAGATTAATAATTTCTTGAATTTCCTCCGCGGGATTTTTAGCCCCATCATCTTCGCGGACAGCCTCAACAAAGCTAGCCACAGTCGTATGATTTCCTTCAATACGAGCCGATGCGATGCTTTCGATTGTGTGAAAAATATTTTTCAGCTCAAAAAACAGCCAAGGTTTAGTTGTCCCAATTATTGGACGGTTTCTGAAGGTCTGGAGCTCCACTACGCACTTGGTAATCGTGGAGTCAAAATCAGGCTTTGGTATGTATAATTTCGTACTCATGATATGTACCTAATCAGAATAGCAGATGTAACCAATACTGTCTATTAACACCTTAATTTAATATTCTTGTGCTCATATTATGTAACCATATACGTATTACATATGTAGCACGGACGATTATGGGATGTACCCTCACCCCTTAAGTAAATCTAGTGCTACCGTTCCACCGGAAAGGAGCCACGCTGCAGGCGGTTGATGCGTTTTGAGTTTTGGGTCCGGGCATCGGCTAAAACAGAAGGACGAGCGAAGACGAAAAGTTGACGGCCAAACGCATGTTTGACCCGTCGGCTGGCGGGGAGTTCGGCTTGGCCCACTTTTTTGGCAAGCGAGTCCGCTCCAGTTTTAACGCAGCCCGGCGGTTTGCCACACTTTGCCGCTCAAAGTGTGAAAATTTTGGTTCTTTGAAAAAGAACTACGGCGTCAAGCGGTTGATGTCGCGGACTTCCTTATGTTGCTCGGCTGTCCAAGCCGGAGTACAAGCGGCTAACAAAACCAATTCTTCGCAGTCTTCGTAGCGGAACAGCTCCCCTTTTTCTATCAGTGCTTCGTCGCCCTGGTTCAGCTCGACGGATTCGTCCCTGGTAATTAACTTTCCGCGGCCAGAAATCACATACAAAAGTTCTTTGACATCTTCATTAACTACAAAACCGCTGGCTGGATAATTGCCGTTAAGGGTAGCAACAGCTCCATCTATGTCTGGATCACCCAAGTTATATTCAAGAACATCCCCAGCCCCGATGTCTACTTTTTTAGCTTGGGATTTGGGAACGTATTTCATTACTCTACGATTTTGAGGGCAAGTTCACGTATTAAAACTTCGTAGCCGTGCTCGTTCAAATGGACGCCGTCATTCACATGGTAACTCTCGTCTTTATTAAGCAGGGGCTTAAAGACCGCATGGGAATCCAGATACGCAACGCCGAGTTCTTTTAGTAACTTCTTTGCTTCATCATGATATTGCTGCACAACTTCAGGAAATCTCTTTTGATTTTCCCAGCCGTTTTCCGGGTGAACCGGCGGCGGCAAAAAATAAACTACTTTTGAGCCGGCAAACTCTTTGACTATTTTTGGAATGTTTTCAAGGAACTTTTCTAATGGAACTTGTTTCCATGGAGCAGCATCGTTGGTGCCAAAACCCAAAATAACTACATCCGGCTTGAGCTTAGAAATATACGGAGATTTTTTGAGGCCATCGTTTGTATCCCAGCCACTAACCGAGCAGTTATAAACATCTGCCCCCGGAACCTGTGCCTCAAGCTCCTTAACTAAATCTTTTCCCATGCCGGCTAATAGGCTATCACCGAATAGAATAACTTTCATTTTATTCGACTTTGATACCAAGTTCTTTGAGCTGCTCGGGCGTGATTGGTTTGGGGCCTTTCATGACGGCGGTTTGACCCTTGCCGGTCATTGGGAAGGCTTGGACTTCGCGCAAGTATTGTTCGCCTGTCAGGTTCATTAAATTACGCTCTACGCCCAGTGCAATTCCGCCGTGCGGCGGCACACCATATTTGAAGGCCTCTAACATGTGGCCAATGCTATCTACCGTTTGCGCTTCCGAATATCCCATGACTTTATAAGTTGCGTGCAGAATTTCCGGCTTGTGGGCGCGAATGCTTCCGCCGCCGGATTCATAGCCGTTACAAACCAAGTCGTACTGAGTAGTCAAAATGTTTTCTATATTTTTGCCAGCCAGTAAATCATCTACATGCTCGGCGATTGGCATAGAAAACGGGTTGTGAGTAAAGGTCCATTTACCATCGTCTGTTTTCTCAAAGAACGGGAATTTATAAACCCAAGCGTAGGCCAGCGTTTTGCCATCTTTTTTCTCAGCATCACTTCTTAGGTCAAACTTATCGGCACCGAACTTTTTCATGGACTCTTCATAGGTAAAGCGCGGGAAAGGCTTTTCTTTGACTTTATAACCTAAGCCTTCCACGGCTTTGGTAACCATGGCCTCTACCATATCCATTACCGCGTCTTGGTCCACAAAGCTCATTTCTATATCTACCTGAGTGTGCTCAAAGCCGCGGTCGGCCCGGGGGTCTTCATCCCGGATGGCGCGAGCAATCTGGAAGTAACGCTCAAAGCCAGCCACCATCAGAAGCTGTTTGTATTGTTGAGGGGCCTGCGGTAAGGCGTAAAAACTGCCTGGATGCAGACGCGATGGCACCACAAAGTCGCGGCTGCCTTCCGGCGTAGATTCGGTTAAAAGAGGCGTCTCAATTTCGGTAAAGTCCTGGTTGAACAAATAGTCGCGGCAGGCTTGGATAAACCCGCTGCGCAGCCGCAAATTCTTTTGCATGCGCTCAGTGCGTAAATCCAAATAGCGATATTTTAGCCGGACATCCTCACCCACTTCGGAGCTATCTGCAGAAATTTCAAACGGCGGGGTTTCGCTGGCGGCTATCACTTCCAGCTTTTCTGCACCCAGCTCGTACTTGCCCGTCGGCAAATCCGGGTTAACTTGGTCCGGCTTGCGTTCCTGAACCGTGCCTGTGACGGATATGACAAATTCCGGTCGCAGTTTATCGGCCTGTTTAAAAAGCTCATCATTGCCGCCCCAAAAAACAACTTGCAGTAGGCCGGCGCGGTCGCGCAGGTCTATAAATATAAGTTTGCCGTGGTCACGGCGGGCATGTACCCAGCCACTGACAGTAATTTTTTTGCCAGCGTGAGCAGCCACGTCACGGGATAAGATACGTTCCATCAGGTGTTATTTTATCAGTTAATTAGACGAGCTGGTAGGTAGCTCTTGTGAGTCACGCATTCGTGAAACACTATGCACACGGGAAAGTAAAGCAAAAGCTATCTGCCACTCCCCCGCCTTTTTTATTTTATCCAGTTGGGCCAGTTCGGCGAGTCTATCGTTTTCTATATGAGGTGCTATTTGAGCAGCTGCTAACGCTAACTCCTGCATGGCATGCCTAACAGTATTGGCTGCACTGCGGGCTTCAAAGCTCGGACCTTCATCCTCAGCCCCTATGTCTAAAGTAAAAGATTCGCTCCGCTTACCCCGCCCAGTTCTCCGAGCTACTGTGGCTTTTCTGGTGCGGTCAATAGAATAGTTTTCATCCACAGGCAGGCTTATGCCATAAACCGGCTCCCCATCTTCAAGAGCGTGTAAATGAATTATGGATGGTGCGGGTTCAACCGCCACATTCGGTGGTAGTTCCCGCTGTTCTTTAGTTAGCGGCCTAGTGTTAATGCTCGCTTCAAGCCTATAGCCAGAGCTGCTCCCGGAGTTTTGATAAATTACATCAAATGGCTGTTCGGGCTTACCGTGCATTTTTATAAGCTGGGCAGCCAGCCATGCAAAATCATTTCGCTCTACATAATCAAAAAAGCCAGCGCTGGTAAGGGCTTCCGGTTCTTTTGCTGTACGCTCATTAATTAACTCAATTACCCCTTCTTGGGTCAGTTCGGGGCGAGTTGTTGAAGCTTCTGCGTATGCCATTTGTAGTTTGCGCTTGGGCAAATTGAGATTCAGTATATTTATAAAACCTACCGGATGCAACTAATTTTTGGTTTGGCCTCGGCCGGCAACAGCCTCTTTGTTGTGGTAATCGTTAAAATCTATCGCCGGGGGCTTGCCGATAATTTCACCCAAGACATCCTCCAGGCCAACCGCACCAGCGATTTCTTCAAAGTTATTTACCACTATCAACAGGTGCGCTTTGGTCTTAGTGAATGCATCCAGGCAAGTGTGCAGATCATCTTCCTCGTTAATATAATAAACGCCCTTGCGCATAGCACCCGACACCGGGCCTTCTTTATCCAGGCCGGTGATATCAGAGAGTAACAGCGTACCGATAATCTCTGGCTCAATGTTCTTCTTGATTTGCTTGACTACGGGAAAGCGCGTCTGCTTGGTCTTGTGTAGTTCGTCCATCAGCGTCGGGCCAACAATCTCATCGGCCAGCACAAAATGAATTTTCTTGCGCGGTGTCATCACCTCCGCCACTTTTTTGTCACCGAAAGTCAGCGCGCCAAAAGCCATTTTAAGTTCATCCTCCGGCACGCGGCTGTCCACCTGGTGGTTTTGGACGTTTAGCAAATCCAATAAATCTTCTTTGTCATAAAGGCCGGTGTGGACATCGCCGGCGCCGGCCGGCAAAATTTTGGTCAGTGGGTCAAGCACCGGCTGGCAAAAGTTGACCATTTTAAAAACCACCGGGCTCATGTACGCCGCAAGAGTCCACGCCCAACCGCTGTCCTTGGGCTTTGGCGCAAAAAACATTATCCAGCCTAAGACGATAATTAAAAGGGCCGCTAGCCACCAGCCCCAGCGGGCCGCGGCGATTAATAAAAAAGTAATCTCTGCCGTGCAGATTGCCCACAGAAAAACGTCTAAGGTCGAGCCAAGCGCAGTTGCCTTGAAAAGCCTTTTGTCGTTAGTCCTGCCGGTGCGAGCGCGACGCCTGAGTTCAGCAAGCGGCAAGCGGTGGTAGGCCCGGTACAAAAATATGCCTACTGCCAAGTCCAGCAAAATAAGGACAAACACAAGCTTCATCTTCTTTAGATTAGCACAACTAAGGAGGGATTTTTGCCTTTACAAAAAATTGTCATCAAGGTATTTTAAAAAGCTGTATTTAGAAATTCAAGAGGAGAAAGATGAGCGAACCCAAACCTAAAGATATTCCAAAAAAAACCGAGAACCTCGTAATAACCTGCAGCGACCACCGCTTTCAGCGAATGATGTCAAAGCTTTTGCGCCAAGATCACCAAGTTGATATTGAGCGATCGGACCGCCTTGCGATCCCGGGCGCTTCTCAGTCTGTCGTAGAAGATGGGGCGCTGATCCGATACATACAGACACTTCATAAGCTACATGACTTTGAGAACGTTTTAATAATTGACCACGAGGAGTGCGGAGCATTCCCTGCCTATGACGACGAGCAGCAAGAATACCAGGCCCATTTTGATTCACTTAGCAAGGCAGCTGCAGGGATTCACCAAGTTTTGCCTAAGGTGGTCGTAGTTAAGTTTATAGCAACTCTGGACGGCGAATTAATACAAGCTTCTTAGGCATAGTTTGGGCTAGCGATTAAATAGCGTGCTAGACTATTAGATAGAAATATGGGGAGACTACTTTATGGATAAGCGTTTTTTGGCAATTTTAGGTGCGCTAATTATTCTATTTATTGGCATTTTTGCCATAAGTTCGCACAAAAATAACCCACCTTCGACCAGCTCCGGCCAGCCAAGCAACCACGTGGAAGGCGAAGGCTCAACCGGCGTCAAGCTGGTAGAGTACGGCGATTATGAGTGCCCGGTTTGTGCTGACTATTACCCAGCGGTCAAGCAAGCGGCCGCCCAGTTTAACGCTCAGATTTACTACCAATTCCGCAACCTGCCCTTAATCCAGATTCACCAAAATGCGTTTGCCGGTGCCCGGGCGGCCGAGGCCGCTAGCCTGCAGGGCAAGTTTTGGCAGATGCACGACGCGCTTTATGTTAACCAAAGCCAGTGGTCCACCAGCTCCAACCCGTTGACCTTTTTTGACTCATACGCCAAAAGTCTTGACTTAAATATGAGCAAATTTAACAGTGATTATTCCGGCGACACGGCCAACAATTCGATTAACGCTGATCTGGCGGCCTTTAACAAGACTGGTCAGCCTGAAGCCACGCCGACTTTCTTTTTGGACGGCAAATATGTTCCAAACCAACAGCTGATTGACTCATCTACCGGTTCGCCCAGCGTTGCTAAATTCGCCTCTGTCATTAACGCCGAGATCGCTACCAAAACTAAGAAATAAAGGTTCAGTAGACCATGAACTGCTGCCATAGCGGCTTATTGACGCGTACGTCTATGCGCACTGTCCGCGACGGCATTTTGATAACTTTAATACCCAACTGATACCACCTTTTGTTTAGAGTTTTTGTTTGATAGAGCGCACACTCACGCCGCCCATCAGTACGCTTGATTTTATAGCCAAGGCTGGCTCGGTGTCAAATAATCCTTAAGCTTATTGAATAAGCTATCTGTTAGCTGTAAGATTATGTTTAATGGAGCGAGACAAAAAGACAGGCGCGAACCGCGTTGAAGAGTTCGCCGGAGCGCCAGCCAAAGCGCTGGACGCTACCTTGCAAAAGACCGGCGAGATGGCCCATCGTCTGCCAAACTCTAAGGCTGCCCAGCGGACAAGGGTTTATTGGAACACGCTTGGGCCGGGTCTTACTACCGGCGCAGCCGATGATGACCCGTCAGGCATTGCGACTTATTCGCAAACCGGCGCTCAGTATGGTTTCCAGTTGCTTTGGCTGAGTGCCCTGACCTTCCCTCTGATGGCGATAGTGCAGGAGATGTGTGCCCGCATTGGTATCGTCACCGGCCGCGGGCTAGCCGGTAATATCCGGGCCCATTTTTCCCGTAAGGTTCTTTATTTTGTAACGCTGTTTTTGTTTGCGGCTAACGCTTTTAACATCGGTGCTGATCTTGGTGCGATGGCCAAAGGCGTCCAGCTGCTGGATAAGGGCTTAAGCTTTGGGCTAATCGTAATTAGTTTTACCGTCCTTTGTTCGCTACTCCAGATATTTTTGCCTTATGGGCGTTACGCTCATTATCTTAAGTGGCTGGCTTTGATATTGCTGGCTTATGTGGCCAGTGCTATTTTGGCGCACCTTAATTGGAGCAAAGTGGCACATCATGCCTTTATACCGAGTATCCGCTTTACTAAAGACCAGCTGCTACTTATCTGCGCTATTTTAGGCACGACGATTTCACCGTATTTGTTCTTTTGGCAGACCTCCCAAGAAGTTGAGGAAGAAGTATTGCAGGGCAGAACCTCTATTGCTTCTCGCCGTGGCGGCGACCCAAAAGAAATCAAAAAAATGCGTATAGATATCTGGAGCGGCATGTTTTTGTCTAACGTCGTGATGTTCTTCATCATCGCCGCCTGTGGCGCTATTTTGTTCCCGGCCGGCATTACGCATATAAAAACTGCGGCTGACGCCGCCCAAGCGCTTAGGCCGTTCGCTGGTAACGCCACCTATTGGCTGTTTGCGGCCGGTATCATCGGTACGGGACTGCTGGCCATCCCGGTGCTGGCCGGCTCCTCCAGCTACGCCATCAGTGAAGGCTTGAAATGGAAAGAAGGCTTATACCGCAATCTGCGTCAGGCTCACGCTTTTTACGGCACCATAATCATTGCCATGCTGGTTGGGCTGTCTATGAACTTTATCGGCCTAGACCCAATCAAAGCTTTGATTTATTCGGCTGTGGCTAATGGCATCGTAGCCCCTCTGGTTTTGGCGCCGATTGTTATCCTCAGCAGCAACAAAAAGGTCATGGGTGACTTTGTAAACAAAAAACCGGTGACCTGGATGGGCTGGGCTGTGACTGGCTTAATGAGCGTTGCCGGCCTGGCGGCAATTTACTCGCTTTTTTAGCCATATGGAAGCCAGCAATATTTTTTACGGTTTGAGCATAGTTCTAGCCATTGGTACCATCATGGCGCTTTTAATGCGGGCTCTGCGCCAGCCGCTTATGATTGGCCATATTTTGACCGGTATTTTGGTAGGCCCAGCCGTCTTTCACATCTTAAAATCGCCGGAAGCTTTAAGCGTGTTCGGCGATATGGGGATTGCACTGCTGCTTTTCATCATCGGCCTTGGCATGAACCCCAAGGTTGTGGTGGAGGTTGGCCGGGCGTCATCGCTAGTGGCTGGAGCCGAGGTGGTCTTTACCACCATAATTGGCTGGCTAGTGGCAATAGCGCTGGGCGTGCATAAAACCCCGGCTTTCTTTATTGGCTTGGGGCTGGCCATCAACTCCACGATTGTGGCCTTAAAACTGCTAAGCGATAAAAAAGAGCTAGGCCGGCTTTACGGCAAGTTGACGATTGGTACATCGTTGATGGAAGACGTGTTGGCAGCGGTAGTACTGATTTTTGTGGCCTCAGCTCATAACGGAGTTTGGTTTAGCGGCGGCACTTTGGTTGGCCTAATCTTTAAGGGCGCGGTTTTGGGAGTGGCTATGTACTTGGCCAGCACCAAACTTTTCCCGCGCCTGCAAAAAACCATTGCTGGTGACCAAGAATTTTTATATTTGTTTGCCATCGCCTGGGGACTAGGCAGCGCAGCAGTTTTTGCGCGCGCCGGCTTTTCACTTGAAATAGGTGCACTGGCAGCTGGCGTGGCGCTAGCTTCAACCACCTACGCTCAGGAAGTAGCGGCGCGGTTACGGCCCCTACGTGATTTTTTTGTGATTGTCTTTTTCATTGCACTTGGCACAGAGCTTAGTTTCCACGGCATCGGCGCTTCTATCTGGATGATACTTGCCGGCACGGTTATTGCTGTAGCTATCAAGCCACTTATAGTCATGGCAAGCCTAGGTATTTTAGGCTATACCAAGCGCACCAGTTTCAAAACGGCTTTAACGCTCAGCCAAGTCAGCGAGTTCTCTATCATCCTTGCGATTTTGGCCGTCCAGCGCGGGTTGATTACCCAAAGCACGGTAACCACCCTTACCTTCATAGCTTTGATTAGCATCGCCGCTTCTACCTACTTAGTTGTCTTTTCTGACAAGCTTTACGGGTTGGTCGAAAAGTACCTTGGCCTATTTGAACAAAGGAAAACATACGGTGAGCCGCCGGTTGAGGGTAATTACGAGCTGGTGCTGTTTGGCTACCAGCGCGGCGGCCACGAGTTTGTAAACTTGTTTAATCGTCTCAAGAAAAAATACGTGGTGATTGATTACGACCCGGAGGTGGTGGACGTTATGGAGCACCGCAAAATTAACTTTCTGTATGGTGACGCAAACGATGTGGAGCTTTTAGAAGAAGCTGGCGTAGACCACGCACGGTTGATTGTTTCTACCATTCCGGATTTTGATATTAATAAATTTTTGCTCGGTTACGTTGAACAAAAAAACCCTCGGGCAGTTATAATTTTGCACGCCGATGACCCAACCGAAGCTGCCCGGTTTTATGAGGCCGGCGCCACTTACGTCATATTGCCCCACTACATTGGCTCTGAACAAGTCAGTGCTTTTTTGTCTAAGGAAGGTCTTTCCAAGCAGGCCTTTGCCAAACAGCGCACCAAGCATTTGGAATATTTAGAAAGGCACTACGGCGCGCTGGAAAAATTGTCCGAGATGCACAAGAAAAAGCTCGGCCACACCATTGTCCATGGCGTAGCTTCACTGGCTAAAGTCAAAGCTTAGGTTACAGGGTTTTTTGCTAAAGCCTTGTGCGAATATTTCAAAACCAAAGCGTAGATGCCAAATAGGCTAGCCGTGTAGAGCGCGTCGCTTAGTGCCGTGTTTCTAAAGAACGGCAAAGCCATTTCATAGCACTGGGCAAGGCCGGCCCAAGTGTGGGCGTACATTTGGCCCCAAACCCAAACGGCAAAGTTGGTAACGGTAAAGAAAAATAGTGAAGAACCAAGTGTCAGTGCTGCTCCCCGCACAAATTTAGGCCTTCGCATAACGTAGGTGCTGGCAAGTGCAATCAGTGCGTAGCAGCCCCACGTTACCAAAATCAAATTGTGCAGGCCAATGACCAAATCACTAGCCATCATGGCCGCAACTGGAACCCAAATAGCAAAGCGGCGCGGCAAGACTGTCCCGCCAAAAATAGCCACCGCGGCCACCGGCACAAAGTTGGCCGGGTGCGGCAGAAGCCTCAAGCCCGCTGCCAGCAAAATCAGACAAACAGCAATTAGAATATTTTGGGTGCCTGTTTTCATTGCAGCTTCCAACTTAGGTTATCACCATTTTTTGTCACGTAGCTACCCGCTCCCACTTGAGCTTCTTTGCCGTTAACATAGAAGGTCCAGTACTTGGGGCCGTTGCCGGGCGTGCCCTTAATGGATGTTACAAGATCACCAAAGCTGTAGTGTTTAACACCAACGGTGGCGTGTTTTTTTAGTAGAGCCAGCGCCGTCTGGCCTTGGACTCCGCGGTAACTAATGTAAGTTGTTTGGTTCTGGGCGTTTTTGGTTACGCCCACCTTGTGGCTAGGTGAATTAGCAATCACAGCGCCGGTTATACCGCCGCCTATCGCCAAAACCGCTGCTACAGCGATAATTACTTTTTTAATGGGGTTTTGAACTGTTCGGCTCATTAAGAAAATCCTCCTTGCCTTCGCGAGAGTTCCGGCAAGGAGGATGAAATTTACTTTTCACCTTCAACTCTGCACGGAGCTTAACGAAAGCTTTGCTGTATCGGACTTTGCGCGATAGCGCTCACCGTTGCGGCACAGTGCCGGATTTACACCGGCTTCCAGCAAAATTATTTGTTAACTTCCTTAATATAGCACGGTGCGCAATAAGATTTTGTCGTGGTTTTTGCATTAGTTAGCCCTCTGGTTTGATATAATCTTATCTGTTATTCCCCCTTGGTTTTGAGGGAGTAGTAATAGTCTTGCTGCCTCAGGAAGAGCAGCCCGAGCAAAAATCACATTTTTTGCCCGGCTTTGGTGAGAAACCCGCACGGGGTGTCTCATAAAGCCTAAGGCGCTAATCCGGAGTAGCTCAATGGTAGAGCGCCTCGCTGTTAACGAGGATGTTGCCGGTTCGAGTCCGGCCTCCGGAGCCATATAAAATCACTCGCCATTTGGCGGGTGTTTTTATATTGTTCGCAGTCTGCGAATCGGACCGGAGGTTCGGCGGAGCGAAGCCGCGCGCAAGAATTTATTCTGAGCACGGCTGAGCGGAGAAGGCTTTAGCCGCTGTCCGGCCTCCGGAGCCAAGCCAGAAAAGACCAAGTCAGAACTGTGAAAATGGTTCTGATTTTTTGTATACCCAAGCCAGAATTGAAACCATAGCTTAGTGCCTTGCTATACTTCAAAGAGATGAAAGCTCTCTTTATCCACCGTTCAGTTGGGCATAATCTTATCGCTGAAGGCAGGCTCCGTGAGCTATTACAAGCAAGTCACGTAGAACTAGACGACTACGATATTAACAATGGTACCTTAACAACTTCAGACAACTCTGTTATAGCAAATTGGATTACAATTCCTGGCAATAATACCAACCCCGATAATCTCGCGGAGTACTTCACAAACTGGGACAAACATTTGGACGATTACGATTTAGTCCTCATAAAATCTTGTTACCCAAATAGCCACGTTAAAGACGAAGCTCAGCTTGCAGCAATACAGCGAGCTTACCAGGCAATCTTTGAGGCCTTTCGGTCTCAGAAAAAACGGCTTGCACTACTTACCTCACCACCGCTACGACCTCTCTTTACAAATAAGAGAGAGTCAGAGCTTGCAAAGAAACTCAATGAGTGGCTCTTAAGCAGGGTAAACCAGCGCGTCCATATCCTTGACTTTCATAGGCTGCTAGCTGAACCAAAAGGTCGGCATGAGGGTATGCTCCGTCGAGATTATCGCCGACTACTACCCTTCGACAACCATCCAAATAAAAAGGCCAACAAAGAACTTGCTCCATTAGTAGCTAAGTTCATTAGCGCAAACCAGTAAATCCTGCTTTATGACGGTTATAACGTCCTCTATCGTGGTGAGCCAAGCAAAAGCACTTTACGGTAGATTTACATGACCTATAATTACTGTTATGAGACTTTTAGGTAGAGAAGTTAGCGATTCATTTTTAGAGTATTCCGGACCATTAACAGCTGAAGATGTCCTCGTAACACATGATTATGGATTAACGTATGATGAACTATGCGAAAGAATATTAGATATGAGTAACGGAGCTCATAACGTAGAGATGCCATTAGGAACTGCTCAGTGGTCCACTGGTCAACTTGGCGAACACGCAACAAGACTTTTAGCTGACGCTATACGAAAACGAAGGCAAAGTTAAATTCCCCAATTCAAAGTTCCTAAGTACGCCCACTAGCGGGAGTCATTGTTCTTATGCTTAAACCATTGTAAGCTCATTTTATGGACGCCATAAGCACCATCATCGGTCTGCCTTTATTCCTTGCCTTCCTTTTCTACTTGTCGCGAGCGATTGGCTATGGATCAGCACAAGCCTCGCGGGAAAAGCGATACGTTCTTACGACCAGTTTCGCCATTGCGCTTTTGATCTTTGTCATTTGCGGAGCAGCTATAGGCAAAAAATCTTACGGAGCAAACAGCGAGATCCCGCTTGCGCTTCTGCCACTAGTTTTTCTTATCCCAGCCTCCTTAATAATATTTGGTTTGGCACAAGTCTTCTATGCAGATGCTGCCTCGGCGTTGTTTGAGCGCCGCCGTGAGATGGGCGGGATTAGCAGGTGGATAATACCCTCCGTCCCCAAACGCGAGTCCTTTATTTTGCGGGGGTGGATAGTTGCTGGAACTGGTACCTTCATCTTTGTAATACTCTTGTTCGGGATATACATTGATTCGTCTAACGGTTATTTACACTAGCAGACATTGAAATAGTTCTAACTCACACCACTACGGAAAACCATATTGTTTATGTTGAGGTAGGAAAGCCCAATTCTATACTATTCACTATTATTTGTGTTCAGATGTACCAGCTTAACAATGCCCCATGCCACTACGAGGTAGACTATCATTGCTACGAGGGTGGCTGGTTCAAATACTCCCTTTGTAACATCCCCATTGGTGGTAGTGGTACTAAATATAGCCCTGAACGGAGCACTAAAAAAGCCACTAACACTATAAACAAAACTCACGAAGCCACTAGACGGGTTTGCTCCGAGCAACTTGAGTATAAGCCGAAATATCAGGAAAACTTCTATCACGCCCAGTAGAAAATAAATACCGTTGCTGAGCGTTAAGCGTGTTTCGGCTGATGACGCGGTGGAAGTTTTCTGACGGACTACCTGTTTGTTCCCAACATCAGCTACTTCAGTTTCTTGTACTTTTTCTTGCATCTCCGCCATGGCATTTCTCCTTAATCTTTATTCAATTATACTCTTTTTGTTATCAGAACTTCTGCCTTTTACCTAATTGTTCGGCGCATTAATTTGATTATCGCAAATTGTTCTAACTTCCATCACTACGGGAGTCAGACATAAGCATTTTGTAAGAGGTGCTTATTTTTTATCGGCAGTTTGTCATTTTGCTCGTGCTTGCGCTTAGTCAGAAACACAATTACGATTTATTAAAAGGATACGTTAATGAGCGGGATGGAACAATTTCCAGCTAAATTAGCTGAAGGTAAAACAAAGATTATTTGGGATCTACCTGGTACTGGTGAGGTAAGGATTGAAAGCAAGGATGACATCACTGCTGGCGACGGTGAAAGGCGTGATGTTATTGAGGGAAAGGCTGCATTGGCAACCCAAACTACCAGTAATTGCTTTAGGCTGCTTGAGCGAGCTGGTATACCGACGCACTTTATAGCTCAGGAGGGCGACAGAACATTTCGTGCTAAGAAAGTCGATATGCTACCTATTGAGTTAGTAGCACGAAGGATGGCATTTGGTTCTTACTTGAAGAGAAATCCCAACACTGAATCTCGTACTCGATTTAATGATGTGAGGTTTGAGAAGTTTTCTAAAGATGACCCAAACCACGACCCAATCCTTGATTATGATTTTGTAAACGGCGTAGTCTATCGATTTGATGCACGTTTCCCCATTAGCCCAGATACGCTAATAGACACAGTAGCAATAAGCGATTCGCCTTTTGCTATAAGCGAAGAGCAGCTTGAAGAACTCGCAAGGTTAACAACAGATACTTTTGAAGTTCTTGAGGCAGCATGGACAGACCAGGATGTCACACTCGTGGATATAAAGATTGAATGAGGAGTAACTGTTGATGGGCAAATAGTAGTTGCCGATGTAATTGATAACGACTCGTGGCGTATATGGCCAGGCGGTGACCCTGACCAGATGGTTGATAAACAACTATACCGAGATGGACAGCCACTAGATTATGTGGCTGACCGATACGCTTGGGTTGCTGAAGCAACAAATCAGTTTAACCCTCCCGATATGGGTTGAGCCTGTTCTAATTCCCAGCTCATTTTCATCACCGATTCGTAGCACTTAGTTCTAAGTATGCCCGCTAGAGGGAGCCACTGAATTTTCATCTGTTATTTCATTAACCCTCTCCTTACTTTCGAACCACCTACTCTGTTGAGATGTTTTTGGTAATACTTCTTCACAAGACTACTGGCCAACACATTGTTTGAGTTTACGATTTTTACTTTGTGCAGATTCTCACAGTTATCTATAGCAATGGGTAGTTCGGTACAGCCTGCGATTGCTGCATTAAAACCATCCCCGCTAGCTTCTAAAAATACTCTTTCAAGTATCTTACCTGCCTGGCTCAGCTTGTGAGCCATAACTAGTCCGATCGCCTCATCCAACAGCATTTGCTGCTGTTGTGTTGTTTCCTCAAAACTAACTCCACCCTTCTTCAGGTACGGGTGATATAGTTTCTGAGATTTAGAGGTACTAGAAGTAAGCAGCAAATAGTTATGATGCTCTTTTGACGCTTCTTGTGCCACTTGCTCAACGAGGTTAACAAGAACTGTCGTGGGCTTCACTTTTATTTTGGATAGGTATAGGTGTGCAGTATTACAGGCAATACCTATAATTGTCGCCCCTTGTTCCTCAAGGTTTTTTACCATACTAACAATTTCTTGTTCAAAGGCATCGTTAAGAGTTCCTGTATTATCAACTCCTTTGATACCATGATTAACAAGAATTAGGTCGGGGTATTCGCTATCTTCAACAGCACCGTTTTGTATTGCGGCGTGCTGTAAAACCTTTGCGAATACATCAGAACCCGCTAGTGGACCAATGCCCGAAACAACTCCTATCTTGGGCGGTAGACTTGTGTGGCTCATATGTGTACCTCCTCGTATAGAGCAGTCCCGTTCGGATCTAAACTGTGGAAAAGGCTTTTATAGCTTGCGAGTTTAGGCACTACTAACTTACCGAGCACGACTGAAAGCTGTGCTTGTTGCTTATTGTATGTTTCGGGCAAGACCGTTATCTGATGTTCGCCTAGGTCTGACTTCTTACCAAGTAAGAGGAAGTCTAGAAATACACAAGTTGGCACAAGAGTACTTACTTCACTGTCGACGAAGATAGCCCAGGCGCACGCCGGCCACGCTCAATACTCCCTTCTTCAGCTTCACTAAACCGTTTTTCAACAGCTCGCTCATCTCTTGCGGAGCGACCTCTGCTAATGCAGCTTCGCTAAATATGTGATTTGCTTCATCTTTTAGTAGTTGTGTGGCTTGGTCACTTTCGACTTGGTCCAAGAATGTGTCTCCTGGCTCTAAGAAAGTTTGCTCTTGATGATAGTCATCAACAAACAAGACCAACTCTGCATCAGTCTTATCCGCTACTAAATTTTTTCCTATTTCCCAACCCTTCATACTTAACATCGATGGGCCATTTACACCGTAGTAATGCCCTGCTTCAACAATAGTTTTCATCTTAAATCCTTAACAATTAAATTAAAAAGCCCCTGTGGTTAACAGGGGCTGTTAAGGCTTTATTTTATGACAACTTCAAGAACAGCCCCCGATAATACGGTGGCGGCGGATTTCAGAATTTGGCACATGGCATGAAATCATAACTCTGATATTATAACACAAACGGAATACGCTGCAAGTTCTGTAGCTCCATAATTTGTTATACCTAGTTCTGGGCATGACAGCCAGCTGAGAACCAAGCATAAGCCTTTTTTAAAAATTTTGTTATGATTGGGTTATGAAAAGCGGCAACTCTTCGGATGAAGCTGTGCCAGAGCTGGCAAGTGAAGTTGAAGCTTCCAAAAGAGTATTAGATGTTAAATCATCTCAAAAGAAAGCCACCAGCGTAGCCAGTGGTGTGACCAACCCAGCACCCAGCAGTTCGTCTTCTAATAGGTTTATGCCCTCGCGCTCTTTTCTGTTCACAAAGCACCTGGTGTTTATTGTTTTTGTGATTGTTTTTGGAATCATAGGCCATCGGCTTTTGTGGCCTAGTCATGCAGAAGAAACAAGCTCCGGCACCAACATCGATACTTCAAGCAAGACTGCTGTTAACGATGCCTATTGGAGCCTTTGGAACCCAGCGATGACAACATCTGCTGGCTGGACCGGTTCTGTAAAGCCCTGTGACGCCGGAACTATGATGGCTACAGCCCGAAACTCGGAAGTTGACGCCATAAACTTTGTGCGGCGCTTGCAGCGGCTAAAACCAATTAGCGCCAGAGATAGTGCTGCCAACAATGCTGCCATGAAAGCATCGCTGATAGTGGAGGCAAATGGTGCCCCAAACCACTCCCCCCCAGCAACTGGCCCGGGCTCGACGTGCTATAGCAGCGAGGGGGCCGCTGTTTCAGCCCAGTCCAATCTAGGTATAGATTATGTGGTTTCAACGCCCGATAGCACCCCCGTTGGCGTATTGGTTAAGGGTTACCTAGACGAGCGTATACCCCCCGCCGAAAACAAAACCCTAGGTCACAGGCGTCGACTTTCATACCCAGACGCAAATGTTTTTGGGATTGGCACAACTGCCCATGCTTCTGCAATTCGGGTCATTGGTCTTTCAACTTCTGCAGCAAATCCGAGCCCTGATGTAATGTGGCCAACGGGGGGCTACTTCCCCAAACAGCTCGCACCCCATACCTGGTCTTTAACTGGCAGCAGAACAACCGCAGACTTTTCGGCGGCAACGCTCAAGGTGACTCATAACGGAAATGTCATAAAAGGAATAGATAAGTATGTTACTGACCCCCGCTATGGCCCTTTGCCTACGCTTGCTTGGAGTATGCCTTTTCAATACGACAAAAGTGGTGGCTATATTGTTACTGTAGGTAATATCAAAGGAGACGGTGCAACAAGAATATCCTACAAAGTCCGTTTCTTTGACCCAGTACAGTAAAGCCATAGCTTCCCCTACCGTGGGGAGCCAACTTTGATATATTTATGTTATGGGTAAAGCAAAAATTTCCGGCGGTGTGGCACACCCTCTGCCCTCCGATTTACGCAACGTTCTAGAGTCTGACGGATCTGTGTTAGAACGCTGGGAAGATCTCACACCACTGGCCCGCAATGAATGGATTTGCTGGACAATTACAGTTAAGCAACAAAATACAAGGGACGAACATGTTAAGCGGGTAGTTTCTGAGCTAAAAGAAGGCAAGCGCCGACCTTGCTGCTGGGCCGGTTGTATGCACCGCAAAGACAAAGCCCTAAGCCCGTCACAAAAGTGGGTACTTTCTAGACAATCTGGTTCCAAATAACTAGACCTGAGCGGCTAGCTCTTTCATGCTTAGCATGATTTGCTGGGCAAAGTTATATAGGTGACGGCCGTGCTCTTCGAACTGAGCCTGGATGGCCGGATCCGTACTCGTTATTTTACTGCCAAGATGCGGATCCTGGATGAAAGAATCGAGCCGGTTCATCCAGCGTTCCATCAAAACATCTGCCATGAATAAGAATCCACGCGTCCATGTTTTTTGATCCTCGGTGGGTAGAAGTTGAAACTGTTGTTCAAATGATTCCAGACGACTCTCTAAGTCTTCGGCTGGTTCTACCACCCGGCAAATGTTTTTAAAAGTAGCGACCGCACCAGGTATCTCACTGGCCATAATAAAACGGTTGCGAGCGACAGAAATTGATTCTTCTGAACTCTTAACTTGCTCTCTTAACCAAGCCGCGCTGGTAGGATCATTTCGTTCGATATCGTCTATTAATTCGATGGCTTTGTCTGGCGCAATAACTGAGTATAATAAAGCCAAATCTCCGGCACCTGGGACCATCAGCGCTTGGGTAAAGTATTTACTATCGTGCGAAAAGAACTTGTCGAATGTTACTTCGTGATTAATAACTCCCATGCCCTTCTTTGCATCGAAGCTGAGGCTAGATAAAAAATCATATTTTATAAAAGAATTTTTACGCCGGTTAAAGTCCTGGATTGGCTCAACGTGGACTAATATATCACGGACTACGTGGGCAAAGTTGGTCAAATCGAGCCTATCCGTTTGGCGTGCTATTTGCATTGACTCCCGATTGTCACCCTCAGCTTCATCAATGTAAGGAGTTCTTGGTAATTCTATGCCATTTTCGAGCGTCACATTACCGTCTCGCGAATAGTTTGTGTGGGCGGCAATCGCGTACTTAATTAATTTTGTGAGGTTAGGTGGAATCACGCCTTTGGCGTACTTACCAAACACAACTGCCCCTACCTCAGCATGGGCACCAATCCGGCTTTTATCCTTGTACCTATCGACTATAGAGTTACCGATGTCATGAAAAACACCAGCGACAATACCAACCAGTAGCTCAACCTCATCTATTTTTTCATCAAACTTTGGATCCCGCAAAATGCCTAGCAGGTTTATGGTGTCGCGCAGGAAATGGCCTTTGCTATGCCCGGCCGGCAAGTTCTTAACTAATTCCTTGAAATGTTCCAGTATTTGTTCTAAAAAATCTGGCGGCAAAAGGCGCAATTCCCCGCGCGCTAACCTTTTAGTTTCTTCATAGCCTTCGGGAGTATCTAATTCGCTCAGCTCTTGTCTAAGATCTTGCTCAAGCTTCTGGCCGCCTAAATCACTGGGGTCGATTATCTTTGTTTGCACATCTTTAACGTCTTCTCGTTCTTTTGGGGTAAGGCCATACAAAAAAATCTCCGCGACTACTTTGGATAAATGTTCGCTAGTTATTTCCGGGCGCTGGGTAGGACTTTGTCTCTGTTCCATCAGTGTAATCTTAACATTTTATGGTCGAATATTGACTGGGGTATCAGCCTCTTAAAGCTTGGCTTATAAAAATCTACCGCTAGGAACTTTATTGAAGAATGCTACGGACCGGGTTGCCTCCACTCCCAGTTTCTAATCTCGGGCATATCAACACCATTTTTATCTATATAAGCTCGGTGCTCAACCAACTTTTTTTGCATTTCTTGTTTTAGGTATGTCCCTTTTGTGCCCAGTTGGGGCAAACGATCTATTGTATCTATCACTAGATGAAAGCGGTCGATTTCATTTAGGACGGCCATATCAAAGGCAGTAGTGATAGTCCCCTCTTCCTTGTAGCCGCGTACATGCAAATCACGGTTGGCCCGGCGATATGTCAGCCGGTGGATTAACCAAGGATAGCCGTGAAAAGCAAAAATTATGTGCTTATCGCGGGTAAAGATAGAATCAAAATCCACATCGCTCAAGCCATGCGGCCCTTCGGTGTCTGGCTCCAACTTCATTAGATCCACCACGTTAACAACCCGGATTTTTAGCTGAGGTAGAGCCTCACGCAAAATTGAGACCGCCGCCAAAGTCTCTACAGTTGGCACATCGCCTGCACAGGCCATAACTACATCCGGCTCAGCGTTTTGGTCATTAGATGCCCACTGCCAAATGCTCAGGCCTCGGGTGCAATGTTCAATCGCCTCATTCATGTTCAAAAACTGCAGGGCTTCCTCGTGCTTGCCGCAAATCACCAAATTTACATAATTGCGGCTGCGCAGGCAGTGGTCCATTACCGAGAGTAGGGTGTTGGCATCCGGCGGCAAATAAACCCGGATTGTCTTGGCCTTTTTGTTAATAATGTGATCAATAAATCCGGGGTCCTGATGGGTAAAGCCATTATGATCTTGGCGCCAAACGTGCGAAGTCAGTAGATAATTTAGCGAAGCGATATCGGCCCGCCAGGGCAATTCCGAGCTCATCTTTAACCACTTGGCGTGTTGGGTCAACATGGAGTCAACAATTCTGATAAAGGCCTCGTAGCTATGGAATAAGCCGTGACGGCCAGTTAGTAGATAGCCTTCCAGCCAACCTTGGTTAGTGTGCTCGCTTAGCATGGAGTCCAGCACACTGCCCTGCGGCGCCAAAAACTCATCGCCCGTCTTCATGCGGCCTTCCCATTGGCGGTCAGTAGCTTCAAATACCGCTTCAAGCCGATTGGAGATTGTCTCGTCCGGGCTAAAGATGCGGAAATTGCGCTGGGCGGAGTTGAGCTTTATTGTATCGCGCAAAAATGGCCCCAGTACGTGCATACTGCCGGCATGTACACTGGCCGGAGCTGGCAGTTTTATTGCGTAATCGCGGAAGTCTGGCAGACTAAGATCTTTGAGCAGTTTGCCGCCGTTGGCATGCGGGTTAGCACCCATCCGGCGTTCTCCCTCTGGAGCAAGGGCTGCCAGTTCGGGCAAGAGCTTGCCGGCTTCATCAAACAGCTCTTCGGGACGATAACTCTTGAGCCAATCCTCCAGTAGCCTTAGATGCTCCGGCGGTGTGGATTGGTTGACCAAAAATGGCACTTGGTGGGAACGGAAACTACCCACGTTAGGTAGACCGTCCACCGAGGAGGGGCCGGTCCAGCCTTTGGGCGAATTGAGGATTATCATTGGCCAGCGTGGCCGGGCTAGTTTAGTGTTTTTCAAAGCCCGGCGTTTTATTTTTTTGATATCAGCGACGGCTCTATCCATCGTAGCGGCCATTTGCTGGTGCATAGAAGACGGGTCATCGCCTTCCACAAAATAAGGCTTCCAGCCGTAACCAATCATTAATTTTTCCAGCTCGTCTCGCCCAATACGTGCTAGTACCGTGGGGTTAGAGATTTTATAGCCATTAAGGTGCAGAATTGGCAGAACTACGCCGTCGCTAGCTGGGTTTAAAAATTTATTGGAGTGCCAGGCAGTGGCCAGCGGGCCGGTCTCGGCCTCTCCGTCGCCTACTACGCAGGCGGCAATCAAATCCGGATTATCAAAGACTGCTCCGAAGGCGTGGCTTAGGCTGTAGCCAAGTTCGCCGCCTTCATGGATAGAGCCGGGCGTTTGCGGTGAGACGTGGCTGGAAATTCCGCCCGGGAATGAAAATTGTTTAAACAATTTTTTGAGACCGGCTTCGTCAAGGCTGACGTTTGGGTAAACCTCGCTATAGGTGCCCTCCAGATAAACATTGCCGACTACGGCCGGGCCGCCGTGGCCCGGGCCGGACAAATAAATCATATTCAGGTTGCAACTTTTGATTATCCGGTTTAGGTGCGCGTAGATAAAATTCTGGCCGGGCGTAGTCCCCCAGTGGCCCAGCAGAATTTTCTTGACATGCGTAAGCTTAAGTGGCTCTTTAAGCAAAGGGTTATCTTGCAGGTAAATCTGACCGACTGATAGGTAATTGGCCGCCCGCCAGTAGGCGTCTATCTTCTTAAGCTGCTGCCGGCTGAGGGGTTTGCTGCCAAGGCGCATCATTTTGGCCACCTTTCATTAACTGACCAATCTGCTTGGCCATTTGGCCAGCTTCATCGGCGTGGATTATGCGGACTTCAACCCGGCCGTCTGCGGTTGATATAACTGGACTGGCAGATTCGTTAGCATCGGTTTCGAGCTTTATGCCAAGGTAATCCAAGCCCGTACAGGCTCGAACCCTGATTTTTGGCGCGTTCTCGCCCATTCCGCCAGTGAAAACCAGCCTATCAAGACCGCCCAGCGCAGCGCTCAGACCGCCGATGGCTTTTTTCAATTGGTAGCAAAACAGGCCAACAGCTTGTCTAGCCCGCTCATCGTCCGGTTCAAGTTCTAGCAATCTTTTCATGTCGGCCGAGGTCTCTGATAGGCCAAGCAGACCTGACTCAAAATTGACCATATGGTCAAACGCGGCATTGTCTTGTCCTTCTGTTTTGGAAAAATATAGCCCTAGGCCGGGGTCTAGATCACCAGCGCGTGTGCTCATCGGTAGGCCAGAGGCTGGTGTTAAGCTCATGGTTGTATCAATTGATTTGCCGTCTAAAATTGCGCTCAGGCTGACGCCGTTGCCCAGATGGGCTACGATCAGCCGGCCGCCAGCAAGCCTCTCACCACCAATCCGGGTAAGTTCGTCCAAGATGCTCTGGCAAGACAAGCCATGAAAACCGTAGCGGCGTAAGCCCCCAGTTTGGTAACGCCTTGGCAAGGCCAACAACCTAGCTTCGTCTGGCAGGTCGTGATGAAAGTCAGTATCAAAGCAAGCCGCTTGGCGGGTGTTGCCAAACAGATCTGACGTCATTTTTATAAGCGAAAGTTGAACAGGTAAATGCAGCGGGTCCAGCGGTATTATTTTTTCAAGGTCGGCTAAAACCCGGCTGTCCAAAAAGACCGGCTGATGGTAATCCGGGCCGCCGTGCACAATCCGGTGAACGATTACATCCGGTTGGGTGCCGCCCGGTTGGCTTTTTATCCACTCTCTGATGAGTGCCATAGCCGCATGGTGGTCGGCCACTGTAACTTTACTTGCATACTCAGCTTCGCCGTCTTTGACGAAAAAATCGCCCTCCCGGGCGCCGATATTTTCTACTGCGCCCTCAAATATCTTTTTTAGGTTTTGGTCTAGCTCGAAAAGAGCGAACTTTAAACTCGATGAGCCGCAGTTGATAGTTAAAATCTGACCAGTGCCGCTCATGCTTTTATGATAACACTTTGGCTGGATTGTAGGTTACCTTGCAAAAGAGATACGAAGGGCCAAGTAGACTTACGTTATTGACGGTTGTTAGGTTAAGTTAGCTGAGGCTAAAATATTGCGTTGAGGAGAGAGACCAGCCCTGAGCTTGGTATTCTCCGCTTCGCTTATCCAGGGAGTAGCGGCCCTCATATGACCCGGCAGCTATTTGTTCAAGGGCATCTATTAAAATGTCGACTTCTTCGGTGGTGTTATACATGCCAAAGCTGATACGGACCATACCGGGCATATGCGAACGGTCATTGGCCATCACTTCGCTGGCGAAGCTTTTTATGCCTGCGCCCTTAATGCCTAGTAGTCTAATGACATACGGTTGCGCACAAAAGCAGCCGTTTCTTACGCCAATTCCCCACTCGGCACCAAGGATAGCGGCCACCAGTGCGTGCGGTATACCTTTGATGTTGAAAGCTACTACGCCCAGACGTTTGTCGGCCTGCCCGGGGCTAACATCGCCATAAATTTCTACGGACGGAATCCCGGCAAGTTTAGTTAGTAAATAGGCTGTCAGGCGTGCTTCGTGCTCAGCAATTACGTCCATGCCGATTTGTTCAATAATTTTTAGAGCCTTGGCAAAAGTAACTGCGCCAACAACGTTGGGTGAGCCGGCTTCGTCTCGGTCGGGTGCGTCTGCCCACTCAACCCTGTCTTGGGTAACGACTTTAATCGTGCCGCCGCCGCAAAGCTCCGGGGCGCCTTGAGCAAAGGTATCTTTACGGCCCACCAGCGCGCCGGTCCCAAACGGTGCGTACATTTTATGAGCCGAGACGACAATGTAATCCAAATGCTCAGGGTCACCCAAACCGCGCATATTAATCCGCCGATGCGGCGCCAGTTGGGCGCAGTCAATCAATATCGGGGCACCAACCTCGTGAGCCAATTTGGCAAATAGATGAATGTCGGGCATCTGCCCAGTCACGTTTGACCCGCCACTGATTGTTATGAGCTTAAGTTTGCCGGCATACTGTTTTAGTAATTGCCTGTAGTTATCAAGTGACAGATTCCCTAATTTATCAACTTCTATGTGTTTGACTGTGGCCTGGGCACGCCAAGGCAAATCATTACTATGGTGCTCGGTTAGACCAACTAAGACGATGTCGTCCTTACTCAGCCCGAGTCGGTACGATAATTTATTGATAGCCTCGGTGGTATTTTTGCCAAAAATAACTATATGCTCGGCGGCATTAGCGCCAAAAAAATCCCTGACGACCATACGAGCATCGTCATACGCCTTTGTGGAAAGCTGGCTTTTAAAACCGCTGCCGCGGTGGACTGACGAATACCACGGCATGAATTCATTGAGAGTTTCAAGGACTGGTTTGAGCACCGGCGTAGAGGCGGCATTATCAAAATTTATGTAGGTGCGCGCTAAGCCGCTCAAAGTCGGCACCTTCTCATCTACGCCAACTATCAGCCGTCTGATTTTTTGTTCTTTAGCCGTAACTGCTACGACTTCGGTCTTCACTAGAGTTATCCGCTCCTTTGAGGCTTATTATACTCTTTGTGGCGCCTGCTAAAATAGCTGTAGTGGAAGAGCAAATTATACTGGTAGATACGGGCGGCAAAATAATTGGTCAGGCGCCAAAACTTGCCAGCCATCATGCCAACACGCCTTTGCACTTGGCCTTTTCCTGTTATGTCTTTGATGAACAAGGGCGCTATTTGCTGACAAGGCGTGCGCTTAGTAAAAAAGTTTGGCCGGGATGGTGGACAGTTAGTTTCTGTGGGCACTTATCGCCGGGCGAGACAGCGGTTGATGCACTGCGCCGGCGGGCCGACTTTGAACTGGGCATAAAAAAGCTGCGCGATATAGCACTTATATTGCCCGATTATCGATATAAAACCCCTCCTTACAAGGGCATCATCGAAAACGAAATTTGTCCGGTTTATGTGGCCGTACTCAACTCGGAACCTGTTCCTAACCCCGATGAGGTCGAAGAGTATGAGTGGGTTGTGTGGCCAAAAGTTCTAAAACTAGTAGAGAACAACCCGGGCAAATATTCGTGGTGGATGGAAGATGAGATAAAACTGCTTAAAAAAAGTCCTGAATTTAAACAGTTCTTGGCTAAATTGATTAAAAAACGAACGGGCTAAATTGCAAAACTCTAATGCTTAGGGCTATAATCGGGCTTAGTAAGGAGAAACTAAAATGTTAAGCGTTTTAATCTTAGGATTTGTTGCCGGTGCGCTGGCCGCGGCCGGTGTACCAAATTTTGTCAAAGGTATCAGCGGCGAGAAACACAAACCGATTGTTGGACCAACCGGCTCAGCTACTGAAAGCGTAATTTGGGGATGGCTAAGTCTAGCTATCGCTGCCGTAGTTTGGCATTTGGCGCCAATGAAAAATCACCCGCGAGCGGCTTTTATTGGTGTAGCGGTTGGTGTCTTGGTCATGGGCCTGTCTTTGGCTAACGCAAACGGCAAAAAGAAAGCTGCCGCCAAGGCCTAATTGACTTTGCTACGGTAAATTTCCATACAGCGTTTGGGGCAAACTCTTCTATAATTAACTCATGCCTCTATTGATTGTCGGCGTACTGGTGCTACTTTGGCTACTCGGCCTAATCGCCCACATTGGCGGCGGTTTTGTCTGGCTGTTACTGGTTATTGCTCTTTTGATTTATATTGCGGAGCATCTTTTTGGACCCCGCCGGACCTAGCAGTATATTTACTTACTACTAACCAGCCCAACCAAGCCGAGACTAAGCCTATTGCAAAGGCACCAATAATATCAATCGGTGAATGAACATGCACTGTCACACGGCCAATGCCTACTAAAACTGCCAGAGCGGCCGCGGCGGCTGCCCACTTTTTTGAAAAAGGATAGAGTATGGCACTTAGGGTTGAAGTTAGCAGCGCATGGTCTGATGGAAAACCATTGTCTGCTGGATGGCTTATTAGAGGCTTGACGTGCTGGGTGACAAATGGCCGGGGATCATAATAAAGCTTGCTCCCAATCCGGCTAATTATTAAGGCTATAATGCCGGCGGTTATGGTGGCTAACATTAGCCGGACTCTTTTGTCTTTAGGCTGCCTGAACCACACATAAAGCCAGATTAAAATTACTGCCACAAGAAGGTACTTAGCTGCAAAGATTTTTACGTTATCCATAACCATATACTATAAGCGCTTGGTCCTGCATGGTACAATTTTGTTATAAACATAAGGGGAAAACATGCAACCGCAAGCAACCATGACGCCGCCGAGCACTGAACAAAAAAAGACGGAGCCAGCGCCAGCCGCCGGTTCAGTCGGACCCACTCAAACCACGCCAGCCAAAGCTGGTTACGGCAAGCGGCCGATGTGGCAATGGGTGTTAATCTACGTTGTACTGGCCATTATTGTCTATGGCATTATCTACTTTGTCTGGATAAGAAAAAGCGGCTCAACAAGCACCTACTAGATTCTAGCCGCTTCGCTCAGGTTGGATTCTTAAGTTATAATATTAAGCAAAGTTTATTAAGTGCACCCTGGGGGTTTTGGGGTCTAAAAGCTTATAAAAAGCGTTAGAGGATATTTAGTGTGATAAGAAAATTAAGGAACCGTTTTAGCGCCGCCTTCGCTGCTGCGCCGAGCGAAAGCGTCGCCGCACCAACCAGCCACCGCGAAATCATGGTTATTTTGTCAGCCTTGATGCTGGCCATGCTACTGGCTGCCTTGGACCAGACGATTGTGGCTACCGCCCTACCCAAAATTGCCGTGGATTTGCATGGGCTTAATAAATATTCGTGGGTGGCGACTTCTTATTTAATGACCAGTGCTATTGCTACGCCGATTTACGGCAAGATAGGCGATCTTTTAGGCAGAAAGCGGGTCTTCCAAAGTGCCATTTTTATCTTTTTATTCGGCTCGGCGCTGTGTGGACTTGCCCGCAACATGGATCAACTAGTCGCCTTCCGAGCCCTGCAGGGCATTGGTGCCGGTGGTCTGATGAGTCTAATTTTGGCAATTGTCGGCGATATTATTCCGCCACGTCAGCGGGGACGCTATCAAGGCTATTTTGGTGCAGTCTTCGGCCTAGCCAGCGTAGTTGGCCCGCTGCTGGGTGGCTTCTTTGCCGACGCCCATTCAATTTTAGGTATCGCCGGCTGGCGCTGGATTTTTTACATTAATTTGCCAATTGGCGCTATCGCCTTGGCGGCCATTGCCACCCGTCTGCACTTGCCAACCGGCCGCATAAAGCACAAATTAGATTATTTGGGTACTGCCCTACTTAGTATTTCGGTTGTCAGTTTGATTTTAGTAGCGGTCTGGGCAGGTGTAACTTATGCTTGGGGCAGCCCGCAGATTTTGAGCCTGGCTGCTAGCTGTTTAATCTTTGGTACCGCGTTCGTATTTTGGGAACGGCGCGCCGCCGAGCCGCTGCTACCGATGAATCTGTTCAAAGACGATATCTTCCGGGTAGCCATGGTTCTGTCACTTTTGACTGGCGTGGCCATGTTTGCCGCCATTTTGTACATTCCTCAGTATCAGCAAGTTGTGCGAGGTTACTCGCCGACTAAATCAGGCTTGATGACCATCCCGCTGGTAGCTGGTATGCTGGTGGCTTCTATTAGTTCGGGTCGTACGATTTCAAAATTCGGGCGCTATAAACCCTTCCCTTTGTTTGGCACATTAATGATTGCTCTTGGCATGTGGCTGTTTTCGCATGTGTCCCTTACCACTTCGCCGCTTACCTTAAGTATTTGGATGGTTATTATTGGCTTGGGGCTTGGCTCGTTCATGCAGGTAGCTACATTGGCTGTTCAAAACTCCGTGCACCGTTCACAGCTTGGTACGGCCACCGGCGGCACAACCTTCTTTAGGAGTAT
This sequence comes from uncultured Candidatus Saccharibacteria bacterium, assembly GCA_964567555.1. Lineage (GTDB taxonomy): Bacteria > Patescibacteriota > Saccharimonadia > Saccharimonadales > UBA10212 > CAZMNA01. The sequence continues at coordinate 173,282 of CAZMNA010000001.1, forward strand.
TGGCTCAGCCTTGGGAGGTGCCGTTTTTGGGACCATATTGCTATCACGCTTGACTCATTACTTAACTACTGCTCTGCCGCCTAGCGCCGCCCACCACATATCGCTTGGCAGTATCATCACTACCGGTACAGCTAATATTAGTCAGTTATCGCCGTCTGCGCACCGTGCAGTACTGGAAGCTTTTATCCACTCTTTTCATGATATGTTTTTACTTGGCATCCCGTTTGCTTTGGCAGCCTTTATAACAGCGCTCTTCTTACGCGAATCGCCGCTCAGGGAAAGCTCGCACATGTCTTCGGTTGAGCATTAAGTAACGTAAGTCTGGTCTTCTTTGGTTTTCTTGACAGCCGAAAGTCTGGGTATAAAAGAATTGGCCGCGCCATCCAGACCCAAGACTTTTAAAGCCCCAATCAATACATAAAGTTCATCCATTTCCCGCTCGGAAATAACAGCTGAGTCCTCCGCAGCACGGAAGTACTGCTCCACTTTTTTGACCAGCCACTTTTCCTCTGAAGCCTTAAGCTGTTTGGGCGCGATTTCTTTTGGTACAGCGGATTTTATAACCTCCAAGGAGCGGGCAGAGTGATCGCGCTTAGCTAGATGTCCGCGCTTAATCAGATTATTGATATGCAGCGCTACCGTGGCAACCGAGGTGTAATTAAGGCCGCTGGCAATTTCGCGGTAACTCGGACTGTAGCCGTGCGCGCTTATAAACTCATCAATAAAGACCAGCATCTCTTGCTGTTTTTTGGTCGGCCGAATTGTGGTTTTTTGTTCGTCCATATTTTGCCCTTAACTATAGGCCGAGTGGCCATGAGCCCGATGTGCCAGCAAATGATGAATAGCCAAACGAAGTTTCAGTGAGTCGGCCTTATCCGGGAAGACCCAGAACCGATACCATACATAATTCCAGAAGGTGAAGAAACCAGCGGCAATAAACTGGCCAATAGCTGGTGTGATGCCACCCTTCTTCAGGGCCAGCAAAATCAGGTAGTTAAACAAAAAATCCACTAAGGTTATGAAAATGTAGCGGTTGGTGACGCGTGTCTGGTTCTGGGGCAGCCCAGCATTTTTAAATACCCAATAACGCTGCATAAGATAGTTTGCCAGCCAACCAATAACGGAACTGGTAATAGTCGCCCACCAAAGACCCCAGTGCAACGGATAATAAAACAGGTCAAGTAGCGCGGTGCCTACCAAAAAATAAATACCGCCGGAAAAAAGATACTCAACTAGCTGCCAGATTTTTTTATGAGTACGCTTAAACTCTTCCATACTTCTTATGTTCTCTCAAATTATATCAGCTACAACTGTGTGTGGCACTTGCAATTGGGCATAGTGCAAGGCAGCGGTGAGCAGCACACCGCAGGCGTATTTAAAAATACGGCGAGGGAGTAGCGCAGCCGATAACGTAGCAGTATGCCCTAGAGCTTCGCGCTGTTAGCGGCTTTGCCGCTGAGCAGGCAGAAGCGGTGCAAGCGCTACACCGGCTAGTCCCCACCATATGTAGGCTAACGTGTCGTCAGTCCAAGCATGAGAAAACAGGCTAACTACCGTCAGCCCGGCCAAGCTTATCACTAGGCCCAGCGCCAGCGGATCACGGCGTTTAAGCCAAAGCTGCCAGCCAACGTTTATATATATTGCTATAAAAAGAATCAGCCCCAGCCAGCCGGTTTCTTGGCCGATTTGGACAAAGTAATTTTCAGCGATCCGGCTTTTACTATTGTTATATACCGAGGCAGGCCCGGCTGTACCGACGCCTCTCCCTAACGGCTGGTGAGCCAAATCGTGTAGTCCTTGCCTAAGAGCGGAGACGTGTTGAGCATTACTGCTAATTTTAGATGTAGTGCCGGTTTGGGTGTGCAAGACATAGTTCTGGAAAGTTGGGTTATGCCGTAAACCTACTGCCAATAAGCCAAACATCAACAAAATTGCTGCTGCGCCGAGTGCCGCCAGCTGGCGAACTCGCTTAGTTTTTAGGCCAAGCAGGGCAAAAGCTAAGGCTGCGGCGGCGGCTCCCAGCCAGGCCTCGCGCGAATAGCTGAGTACCAGTGCCAAAGTAGCCAAACCGGCCAGGCCCCACCATAGGCTTCGGCCTTTTTTTATTAGATAGACACATAAAGTGCCAAGTACTACTAGCAAGTAAGCCCCTAGGGGGTTAGCACCGCGTAGAGTAGACATCGCTCGGACGTAGTGAAGATTATGGTTCACTGTCTCGTAAGGAAAGATGGTGGCTGCGCTGTAGCCAAAATGTCTTAAAAAGTCATACGGTAAAACCAGCGATTGTAGGATGCCAAGCGAACTTACTAGCAGTGCCGGCCAAAAAACTAGCTTAGGCCAGTTTTGTTTTAACCAAGCCGACTTAGTGCTAATGACTCCAACCGCCAAGAAGAAAATCAAAAACCGTAAGTTAACTATCAAGCCGTAGCCTACGGCTTTAGCCGTCACTTTCCCCAAGGCGTACGGCACGATTGCCCAAACTAGTGACACTAAAGAATAAGCCGCTATTAATAGATAAAGGCGGTCTGCTCGTAGCTTTTGGCGCAAAGCCTCGTCGCGCCATAAAATACCTGACGCACCAACCGTCAAAACTACCAGTAAAAGTTCATCCCAAAGTCTCAGGGCGGTGTAATGTCCTACCCCACTTGATAGCCAAACTGTCAAAAAGGCGTGAAACGGCACAAGTACCAAAATGAGGCCCGCGATATAACTCAGGGTTTTGGCCGTTTTTGTCATATATAATCAGTATAGCGACAATGAAATCCAACAGCTCACTTATTTACAGCCTGGCGCTCCTTTTAGGGGATTTTTTGGCACTACTGGCGGCTTTTGCCGGCGGTTTTTTTATAAGGGGCCAGCTTTATAACGCTCCGGTTGCCCACCCAATTAGCGGCACTACCTACCTTGGAATTTTGCTGCTTTTAACCCCATTTTGGATACTGGTTTTTGCACTGCTTGGGCTATACAACAGCTCAATCTATGAAAAGCGTTTCGTTGAAGCTGGTCGCCTGCTTATGGGCTCATTTGTCGGCTTACTTTTCGTATCGGCTTATGCCTATGCTTCCAACCAACCGGTTTTCCCTTCCAAGATGGTGCCGGTTTGGGGATTTGTTTTGGCGTTTGTCTTTTTGGTGATCTTGCGCAATTTTAGCCGATGGCTGCGAGCCGTGCTTTTTTCATATGGTTTTGGCATTACCAATTTACTGTTGGTTGGTAACACTCGGATTGCAGGCGAGTTGGTTGAAGTCTTGGCGGACAGCCGTGTTTCCGGTTACGAGTTGCTCGGCGTGGTTAGCCCCAAAGCCAGGACTGCCCAGCGCTATCCCCATCTGCCCCATTTTGATAATTTTGCCGAGGCGGTTAAAAAAATTCGCTCCAGCGACATCCACGCTATCGTGCAAACCGAACTATACGTTGACGGTGATAAGAACAACGAAATTCTGGAGTTTGCCCAGACCCACCATATCGCTTACCGTTTTGTACCAGGTAATAGTGAGTTATTTGTTGGTAACATCGCCGTAGAACTCTTTCGCGGCTCAGTTCCCGTAATTGCCGTCCACCAGACAGCCTTGTTTGGTTGGGGGCGGATAGTCAAACGCTTGTTTGACCTGGTTTTCGGTATTTTATTTTTGGCCATTGCTTCGCCATTCATGGTAATTATCGCGGTTTTAAACCTCTTATTTTCCGGCTCAATATTTTTCAGCCATACTAGGCTAACCCGCTTTAATCAGCCATTCACTCTCTATAAGTTCCGCTCGCAATATAAAAAGTATGACGGTACTACACCCGAGCAAGCTTTTGCTAAACTGGGCCGGCCCGAGCTGGCTAGTACTTACCGCAAAAATGGTGATTATTTGCCCCATGACCCGCGCATTACACCCTTTGGGCGTTTTTTGCGACGAACCAGTCTGGATGAACTGCCACAGTTGTTTAATATAGTTAAGGGCGATTTAAGCTTGGTCGGGCCCAGAGCACTAATACCCGAGGAACTGGCAAACTATGAGAAACGTCACGATATTTTGAGTGTTAAGTCCGGTGTAACCGGACTGGCGCAGGTTTCCGGCCGGAAGGATATCAGCCATGAAGACCGCCGCAAATTAGATTTATACTACGTCCAGAACTGGAGCCTTTGGTTAGATCTGACAATTTTAATCAAGACTATTCGGGTTGTTCTCCAAAGCAGCGGAGCAAAGTAGCCAATGAGGGTTGCCATAGTTTGCGACTGGTTGGTGGGCACCGGCGGCGCCGAGCGGGTAGTTTTAGAGCTTCATAAAATGTTCCCCGATGCGCCTATTTACACCAGCCAGTATAATCCGAACCCCAAAGTTTGGTACGATGACAAATGGTTTGTGGACGCAGATATTAAAACCGGTTGGCTTTCTACACTGCCCTTAGACCTGCGTAAATTTTTGCCGCTATTTCGAGCCATATATTTTAGCCGCCTAGATTTGTCGGGCTATGATCTAGTCATCTCTTCCAGCGGTGCCGAAGCAAAATTTATCAAAGTTAAGACACCGGCAGTTCATATTACTTATTGCCATGCTCCAACCCATTATTACTGGGCCCGCTACGAGCAGTATTTAAAGAATCCCGGTTTTGGCTGGCTGGATCCTTTGGCACGGCTAGGTTTAAGACTACTAGTCGGACCAATGCGGACGTGGGATAAGCGGGCCGCCAAGCGACCAGATTTTTTTATCGCCAATTCAAACTTCACTAAACAGCAGGTTAAGAAATACTACGGGAGGGAATCAGAAGTTATTCATCCACCGGTTGATATTGAACGCTTTAAACCAAACCCGGCTGGTGAACGTCATGGCTTTTTAGCCGCTGGCCGTCAGACACCGTATAAAAAAATCCACCTAGCGGTGGAGGCCTGTACCAAGCTAGGCCTGCCCCTTACAGTTATCGGCACTGGCCCGGATCACCAAAGATTAGTCAAATTAGCCGGACCGACTGTCAATTTCATAACGGCTGCTACGGATGAAACTTTGGCCAGACACATGGCTAGCGCGGAAGCTTTTATCTTCCCGGGCGTAGATGATTTTGGAGTCGTTGCCGTGGAGGCTTTGGCCGCCGGCACACCGGTAGTAGCTTACGGCAAAGGCGGCGCACTGGATTACGTCAGTAAGACCACCGGACTAACGTTCACTGAGCCAACCGTAGACGGTCTTGTGTCAGCTTTAACCAAATTTAATAAAGAAAACTTTTCGCCTAGGCTGATCAGGTTGTTTGCTGCCCGCTTTTCGCCAGAAGCCTTTCAAAAAGCTATGCGAGCTTTTATCATCCGAAGCAGCTAATTATATATGCACTGAACTAATTTTTGGTTCAAGTCTTTCCACATAGAGCTATTTTTTGTAAAGTGTTGAGGGTTACTCGCAAACAATTTTTTCTGGGGACAATCGTTTTCATATTCGTAGCATGTAGTTGAGTGATTTGTTTGTTCAACTTGGCCCAGAGAATGTATAATTTCATCGGATGAAGGTTAACCCACACATTTTCCGAGGTTATGATTTACGCGGCATTGTGGATGAGGATCTTTCCCCCGAACTGGCTCTTCATATTGGCAAGGCCCACGGTACGTTATTAAAAAAACTCGGCCACACTAAGGCTTTGGTCGGACGCGATAGCCGCCAAACAAGCCCCTTGTACGCGCAGAAAGTAATTGAAGGATTGGCCTGGACCGGGTTGGACGTAATTGATATTGGTCTGCAAATGGTCGGAGTGTTTTATTGGGCTCAACACGAGCTTAAAATACCTGGTGGTGTATTTGTAACCGCTTCCCATAATCCGCCCCAGTTCAATGGCTTTAAGCTAGCTAATGACTACTCAGAGACTTTAGTTTCCGAGAGCATGCAAACCATCCGCAAAATGGTGGAAGAAGAAGGCTACGAGCAAGGCGGTGAGCCAGGTAAGATTAGCAGGCAGGATATACGCCCAGCCTATTTTAAAGATATTTTAAGCCGCATAGAGCTTGAGCACCCTCTCAAGGTAATGATTGATGCGTCCAATACTAGCTCAGGAGAAATTGTACCGGAACTACTCAAGCAGGCCGGCTGTGAGGTTGTCGGCTATAACACGCTTATTAAGCCGGACTTCCCTCTGGGCGCGGCTGACCCAACCGAGGAATACATAATGGAGCGTATGCGGGGCGAGATGATTGAGTGTCAGGCAGATGTTGGTTTTACCTACGATGCAGACGGTGACCGAATCGGCATTGTCAATGAAAAAGGAGAGCCCGTCTGGAATGATATGCTCGTGGCGATTTTTGCTAAAGACGTACTGGCTGACCACCCGGGAGCAACTATCATGTTCAATACCTTGTGTTCAAAAGCCGTGCCCGAGACTATAAAGGCAGCCGGAGGGACTGCTTTTATGTGGCGTACCGGTCATTCTTTCTTAAAAAAGAAAAACCAAGAAATCAAAGCAGCCTTTATCGGCGAACTGTCCGGCCACTTCTTTTTCTCTGAAGACTTTTACAACCATGATGACGGTGTTTATGCGACAATGCGCCTTTTGCAGGCAATGAGTCGGACGGATAAAACCTTATCTCAAATGGTAGCCGAATTACCGCACTATATGTCTAGCCCCGAGATAAAGGTGTTTTGCCCAGATGATAAAAAAGTCGGTCTAATTGAGGATACATCAAAAAAATTGCGCGGAGACTACCCTGAAGCCGAAGTTATTGATGACGAACGTGCCGGTGATGGCGTGCGTCTAGAACTACCAGATGCGATGTTTGTCGTCCGTTATTCCCAAAATGGACCATACGTAACGGTAAAAATTGAGGCTAAGGACAAGTCGCGATATGAAAGTCTTAGACAATACCTGTCCGATACTCTGCATTCATACCCCGAAATTGATTGGACGAATTCAGTCAGCGCAAACGTCAGCGCGTTGGATCCGGACTTTAAGCATTAACTAGTCTTCTAAATACTTCGAGAGCTTGTTCTTTAGCTTGTGCTTAGTTTTATTGATAGCTCTTTTGTGGAAGGTTTTGCTCCACTCATTGGTAAACCAACTGGATGACCATTCCTTGTCTTCACCCACCCCAAATACAACTTCCGTACCATTTGCTTGGCAAACCTCCCATTCGCGGATAGTTGATGGGTCAACGGTGTCTCCGCCCTTTGTATAAACGTGCGGTTTTATAACTTTTAGGGCTTCGTTAACGCTCATATCATCTTCAATCTCAAACGGAACTACATAATCAACATTCTTTATTCCGCTGACAATTAAACTGCGTGTTGCTAGATTCTGGAAGGGTTTACCCTTCTTGGCGGTTAAGAACCAGTCGCCGTTAATTATTACCGCCAGGGTATCGCCCAATTTTTTACTTTCTATTATTAGGCTTATGTGGCCAGGGTGTATGGGATCATAGCCACCACTAGTAGCAACGATTTTACCAAGTTTAGGCCGTAGTTTGGCGAACTCGCCCAAACTAACAATCTGTGCTCCCCAGGATGCTTTCATTCAGATTATTTTATCACGCAAGTACTGCTTAAACTCATCGCCGAGAGTCTCGTGCTCTAGAGCCAAGTCTACGACGGTTTTTAAATACTCTAGCTTGTTACCAGTATCATAGAACTTGCTATCTTTCATGATTACTCCATAAGCCTCGTGACCATCGTTTATCATCTGCTGTATGGATGGCTGGAAAATAAACTCTTCCCCAGGCTGCAACCGCTTAAGGGCAACCTCTAGATATTCAAATATCGAGGGGGTCATTAAATAGCTGCTGACTGTTGCAAATTTGGAGGGGGCAGCTTCAGGGCTACCGGGCTTTTCAATAATAGACTTAACATTTAATAGATTGCCGCCGATTTGTTCACCCCCAACATAACCGTATCGTTTATAGTCCTGCGGCTTATCCGCTTCAACGCAGGTAAAGACCATGCCTTTTTTGTCGGTATACACATCTATTAGCTCGCTGAAGCGATTGGTCTTACCTTTCACAAAGTCGTCCCCCCAAGTGAAAATGAAGGGCTCATCGGCTAAAAGATGCTTTGTGCACATTACCGGTGCGGCATTCCCGTAGGGCCCTTTCTGGCGGACATATATAAAATTAGCTAGATTGCCTATTGCCTCTGTTTCTTCCAGCAATTCGGTTTTACCTGAAGCGGCCAAATTATTCACCAGCTCCTGGCTGAGGTTGTCAAAATGATCCTCAATCGCGCGCTTGCTATAGCCCGTCACGATAATAATGTCTTGAATACCCGCCTCAACTAGTTCTTCAACAATGTACTGAATAACCGGTTTATCTACCAATGGCAACATCTCTTTGGGCATGGCCTTGGTTTGAGGCAAAAATCGGGTGCCAAAACCCGCCGCCGCAATGACCGCTTTTCGGACTGTTCTTACATCTGCTTTGGTTGCCATACTCCTCATAATAACATCTAGGAGCTCGGGCTAAATCGTTGCTATACTAAGGCAGATAATGAATAGACTCTTAGTCACAGGCGGCGCCGGTTTTATTGGCTCAAATTTTGTGCACTACATCTGCCGTGAGCGGCCGGATTGGCACATCAGTGTTTTTGATAAATTAACTTACGCCGGTAATTTAAAAAATCTAGAAGGCCTGGACTCCAGCCGTTATGAATTTATAAAGGGCGATATCTGCGATGAAGCGGCTATTGAGGCCGCTGTAGCTGATTGCGATGCAGTTGTTCATTTCGCCGCCGAGTCTCATGTCGATAATTCTATCCACGGTCCGTGGCCATTTGTTGAAACCAACGTTATTGGCACTTATCGCTTGTTAGAAGCTGTCCGCAAAACGGACAAACGCTTACATCATATTTCCACCGATGAAGTTTATGGTGATCTTGGCCTAAATAGCACGGATAAATTTTCAGAGAACTCGCCGTATGATCCAAAAAGTCCCTACTCGGCTACCAAGGCCGGCTCGGACCACTTGGTGCGAGCCTGGATTCACACCTATAACCTTAAAGCGACAATATCAAATTGCTCCAACAACTACGGGCCATATCAGCACGTGGAGAAATTTATCCCACGCAATGTTACTAACATTCTCGCTGGGGTAAAGCCCAAGCTCTACGGTGAGGGCAAGAACCGCCGGGATTGGATCCATGCCGAGGATCATAGCTCAGCCATACTGGCAATTTTAGAAAAGGGCAAAATCGGTGAGACATATATGATTGGCGCGGACGGCGAGATTGATAACAAGACGCTTACCCAGACGATATTGGAACTTATGGGAAAAGACAAAGATGACTTTGAGCTTGTACCCGATAGACCCGGTCATGATCTGCGCTACTCAATTGACGCTTCCAAAATTAAACGCGAATTGGGCTGGAGCCCAAAATATACCGACCTGCGCGAGGGTCTGGCCCAGACAATTGACTGGTATAAACAAAATGAAGCGTGGTGGAAACCCCAGAAAGCTGAGACAGAAGCCAAATATAAGGAGCTAGGACGATGAATTGTATTAAGCGGGGTCCCCGCAAAATTTATTTTGTGGGGTATCGGTAATGTCAGTCCCAACAACTGAATATAGCGGACAAAAGACGGATATTCCCGGCCTCATTGTTTTTGATGTTACGGATGTCGGTGATGAACGCGGCTGGTTCCAGGAAAAATTCCACAAAGAAAAATTAGTAGCCGCCGGCATGCCAGAGAGTTTTAATGTCGTCCAAAATAACGTGGCTTACAACAAAGAACGTGGCGTCGCCCGCGGTCTACATGCCGAACCTTGGGACAAGTATATTTCCGTAGCCAGCGGACGGGTTTTTGTAGCTTACGTTGATATACGTGCCGGTAATAGTTTCGGCAAAGTAGTGACACTTGAAGTCGATAAGAACAAGGCAGTTTTTATCCCTAAGGGTGTTGCTAATTCCTACCAAACCCTTAGCGAAGATGTCTACTATATCTACAGTGTGAACGACCATTGGCGGGCCGAGAATTATAACGTCTATCCGGCTGTTAATATGGCTGACACGTCGCTTGGCATTAGTTGGCCTATACCGATGGATGAGGCAACAGTGTCTGAGCGTGACCGCGGCCTGCCAAAACTCTCAGAGATTAAACCGGTAAATACTTAATGCAAGACAGCGAAATTTTTATAACTGGCGCGAATGGTCAGATTGGTACGGCCTTACGCCAAATTTATCCAAACTCTAAATCCGCGGACATTGATGAACTGAACATTACGGATAAAAATAGTGTGCTGGATTTTGATTGGACCCAAACTAAGGTGCTCATAAATGCCGCTGGCTATACGAATGTTGATGGCGCCCAAACCCCGGAAGGAGAAAAAACAGCCTTTGCTGTTAATGACCAAGCCGTCGGCTATCTTGCCCGAGCCGCAAAGCAAAACAACCTAACACTAGTTCATGTTTCCACCGCTTATGTTTTTGACGGCGCCAAAAAAATCTACACAGAAGAGGATGAGCCAAACCCGCTTGGAGTTTATGCCAAATCTAAATTGGCCGGTGATAAAAAAGCTGCTGCCACTAGTAAGCATTACATCGTCCGAACCGATTCAGTCATAGGCGAGGGTAAAAATTTTGTGCGCACCATGCTAGAACTGGGCAAAAAAGGCGTTCCCCCTACAGTTGTGTCTGACCAGTACATCCGACCGGCTTTCACGACCGAACTAGCCCAAGCTATCAACCATCTGCTAACCGCTAACTGCCCCTTTGGCATATATAACCTGACCAACGAAGGCAAGCCCATCAGCTGGGCGGACTTCACACGAGCAATTTTTAAAGAGGCCAACATAAATTTGAAAGTTACTGATACAACTTTGGCCAAATATTCAGCCGGTAAAGAAGGCGTGGCGCCAAGACCATTGAATAGTGTCTTGGATTTAGCCAAAATAGAGGCCACGGGCTTTACACCACATGATTGGTATGAGGATTTAATGGATTACATAAACAAGGAATTAGGCCGGTAATTCTTTATTTTCTGTAGACCTCTCGACGGTGCTGAACCCTCAAAATCACAATTTCATCATCTTGCACGTCAAAAAGTACCCTATAATCACCAATCCGCCAGCGATACTGTGCGTCAAATGGTTCGGTGAGCCGCTCGGCGTATTTTAGTGGATCCTTTTTGTCGTAGTAGAACTCCAATTTTACTTTAATACGCTTCCTGATTTGGGGGGTTAATTTTTTTATGTCGCGTACAGCCGGTTTTTTATAGCTTACGCGATATGCCACTAATCTAGGTCTCCGAACACCTCTTCGTGAGTGAAATATTCGTCACTGTCGCGTGCCTCTTTAATGCTAGCCAGATACTTAGGATCACTAGCAGCTAATAAATCTTCTAGTTTATCCAAGTCAATAATAGCTCGCTCTTTCTTACCGCGGCGGGTAATAATCAAGACGTCGTCAATTGAGACCGAATCAAGTGCGTCCGCCAGATTATCACGCAATTTGCTGGCGGTAATCGTTTTAGTACCCATATTTACTCCTGTACTATTAAATCGTACGCTTTAATTGTACGTCTGGCATTTTAATTCGTCAAGTGATTTTTCTGATGGCTAGGGACTGTGGACTCGGGACTACGGACTAGGATACTATTGTATCCGTATGCGCGGAATAATTTTAGCCGGTGGTTCCGGCACACGGATGTACCCGGTAACTTACGGAGTCTGTAAGCAACTTATCCCGGTTCATGATAAACCACTGGTTTATTATCCCCTTTCAACCCTGATGCTGGCTGGCATCAAAGAAATCGGCATTATAACTACGCCGCATGATCAGCCGCGTTTTCAAGAACTATTGGGCGACGGCACCCAGCTTGGCTGCAAATTTACCTACATCACTCAAGATCAGCCGCGCGGTTTGGCTGACGCTTTCATTGTCGGGGAGCACTTCATCGGCAAAGACAAAGTCTGTCTGATTTTAGGTGACAATATCTTCTACGGCTGGGGTTTTGGCACACAGCTTGAGAAGCTCACCAATCCGGATGGCGGAATTATTTTTGCTTATCACGTGGCTGACCCTCGCCGGCTGGGCGTCGTGGAGTTTGATGAAAATATGAAAGCGGTCTCAATTGAAGAAAAACCGCAAAATCCAAAATCAAGCTATGGTGTACCCGGCCTATACTTTTATGACAATGAGGTTATTGAGATTGCCAAGAGCTTAAAGCCAAGCGCCCGCGGCGAGATTGAAATAACCGATGTTAACGATGCCTACCTTAAAGCTGGTAAGCTCAAGGTAAGCGTCATTGACCGCGGCGTAGTTTGGATTGACCCGGGCAATTTTGAAGACTTTTCTTTGGCCTCACAGTTTGTAGAAGTGATTGAAAAAGCTCAGGGTCTCAAAATTGGCTGCATAGAAGAAGTGGCCTGGCGCCAAGGCTTCATTGACAATGCCCAGTTAAAGAAACTGGCCGAGCCCCTGATTAAATCCGGCTACGGCCAGTACTTGTTAAAATTACTTGATGAATAAAATCAGAGTTAGTGTCGTTGGCCTTGGATATGTGGGCCTGCCGCTGGCGCTACTTGCTAGTAAAAAAGGTCACGCCGTCACGGGTATAGATTTGGATAAAAATAAGGTTGAGTTAATTAACGCCCATAAGGACCCTATTGACGATGACTATGTGGCAAAAAATATTAAGGGCTCCAGTCTCAAAGGAACTACAAGTTTTTCAGCAATCGCAGACTCTGATCTTGTCATTGTTTGCGTCCCTACTCCGGTTAAAAACGGCCGCGAGCCTGACCTCGGCCCAGTCAAAGTCGCCTGTAAATCTTTAGCCCAAAAATTACAAAAAAATACACTGGTCATTATAGAGTCAACCATTAATCCGGGTGTCTGCGACGAGGTAGTTATTCCTTTACTGGAAGATATTTCCGGACTGAGAGTAAACCAGGACTTTTTTGTCTCCCACTGCCCCGAGCGCATTAACCCGGGCGATGAAAAGTGGAACGTTGAAAACATCCCGCGTGTGGCCGGCTCTAGCTCCCCTGAAGGATTAAAACGGACCTTAGAATTTTATGAATCAATAATTGATGCACCAATTAAGCCGATGGGTTCGCTCAAAGAAGCAGAGGCCGTCAAAATCGTTGAAAATTCTTTTAGGGACGTAAACATCGCCTTCGTAAACGAACTGGCTATGTCTTTTGATAAGCTCGGCATTAACGTCAAAAATGTCATTGACGGTGCCGCCACCAAACCATTTGCTTTTTTGCCGCATTACCCGAGCGTTGGCGTTGGCGGCCACTGCATCCCGGTTGACCCTTACTACTTGATTGAGTATGCCAAGGGCTATGGGTTTGACCACGAGTTTTTAAGCTTGGCACGTTCTATAAATAACCATATGCCGCAGTTCACGGTAGAAAAACTAATAGAAGGTCTCGATGAATCCAAAATAAGTATCAAAGGTGCAAAGATCGCAGTGCTAGGGCTATCGTATAAGCCCAACGTGGCCGACGATCGTGAAAGCCCCACCTACAAAGTTATAAAGATCTTAGAGGATAAGGGTGCTGAAGTAAGTAGCTATGACCCCTACCTACCGGCTAAGTCCTCAGCAAAAAACTTAGACGAAGCTCTAAGTGGGGCCGATGCAGTAGTGCTGGCCACCAATCATCGGGAATTTGCAGAACTACCAAGCTCATGTATGAAAGTTAAAGTTTTTATTGACGGCAAAAATGCTTACAAGCGGGCTGATTTTGAAAAAGAAGGCATTATATATTACGGAATTGGTACCTGATGCAGGCTAGGCCAAAAACTAAGCGCTCTTAAGACTACCTAACGTTTTTTTGCCCGCAGCTAGCCAACCTATGGCTAACACAAGGAATTGGACGCCACGATCAACAAGTGCGATTAATAAAATCTGGCTTATTGAAAAACCTAATATATTCGATGAAAAGATATAGACCGCTTCTTTAATGCCTAAGTTCGCCGGAGTTATATTGATAAATATGCTGAGCGAACTAAGGACTCCAAAAAGGAGCAACGGTCCAAAGTTAGCGTGGAGATGAAGCGAAAGAATTATTAACCAGACCGCCAAAATACTAAAAGCCAAATTCACTACGGCAATACCGCTGAGTTGCCATAGCAACTTTGGGTGGGATATTATCTGCTTCCAGCCTAAAGAGACTTTATGAATAGTTCTAAGTACTCTGGCTGCAAACTTATCAGCAACTTGCTTTGGCTTTATAAACGGAATTTTTATTAATGTCACTCCGAGTGAAAAAATCAGAATTAAAACAAACACCAGCGCCAGAATATCTGATTGGTTGTTATGTTTTTCGCCTATCAAAAGTAGGGATATAAGCCCGGCAAGTGAGTTAAAGAAAAGAATGATTACATAATTACCAAATAGAGTCGAACCATAGTTTACGTATGCCAGACTATATTTACGCTTTAAATATATAGCTCTTAGGACAAAACCGGTACCCGCCGGTGCTAAAAAATTACCAATGGAAGAAATTAGAGAAAGATAGAAACTCTCAGGAATCTTAAGAGCAATATCAAAGGGCCGAACGATGAATTTGGTAAAAAAACCGTTGGAAAAAATTATCGCTACATCGGTCAGGGCGATTAGAGCTAATAGCGGAACCCTCAAGTGCAAAATTGGCTTAAATTTACTTAGGTTTGCAACCAAATAAACCCCGAATAATACTAAAACTATCACCAGGCTAGCCCATCGGAATAACCTGCTTTTTCTAGAGTTAGTGTGCTTAGCGCCTACATCACTATCTAAGTTCATTTATAATGCCGCCAACTTCTTTGACAATTACCTTATTCGAGTAATACTTTTCGTATAGCATTTTCCCTTCGGCACCTATCCTTTTAAGTTTTACCCTGTTATTTTCTGCCCAAGAAAGTGACTCGGCTAATTTATCTGGGTCTTCTCTATCTGTAGTAAGGCAATTCCTTTTATCTTCAAAATCCCCAGTCACATCATTCTTCCCGATAATAACCGGCTTACCCATAGCTAAAAACTGAAAAGTTTTGCCCGTAATTACACGAGCGGCTTGGCTGGTGTTGCCAAAAGGCCCGCCCAGACCCAAATCTGCCTTTGCTATTAAATCCGGCAGTTTATTAAAGTCCACCCACTTGATGTAAGTCAGATTTTCTGACAGATTATTTTGCTTCTGGAACAACTGAATCTCGGTCTCAAACTTATCGTTACCACCAATCAGAGTAAAGTGCATGCTCTTTACCTTATTATCTTTAGCAAGAAGCTCTATAGCTTGCACAATTATATTTACCCCATGCAGCGGAAGCATGCTGCCATAAAATAAAATTTCAAATTTTTTGTGGGTTTTGGTCTGACGTGGATAAAAAATGGATTCATCAGCGCCCACTGGGATTATTTTCATTTTTTCCTGTGGCGTTCCATAGATTTTAGCGGAGAGATCTGCATGTCCTTGCGTGTCTTCTAGAATAATGTCAGAACTTTTAATGACCCATTTCATATAACGATCGATTAATCTAACTAAGATAGTTCCGTCGTTTAACTTGTGGTGTTCGTCAACTAGCCAATCATGCAGATTTATAAATTCATCAAAAATAATCTTGCTACCAAACATTAATGGATAGAACATCCAAAAAGACTCCTGCGCTCTGAACCCGACCAAAAATATATCAGGTCGAGTTTTAATTCTTAGCTGCACCAACTTTAGAAATACTTCAAAGTATCGTAAGAATCCCCTCTCCTTGTTCTTCACAACCACGAGGTTAATACTTTTTATCTCGGAGAGTGCTTTCAGTAAAGTTAATGTTCGGATGTAATTTGGATCTTTGTAACAAAGAATGTAGCAGACAGTCTTTTTATTTTTCATCCGAGTCTTTACCAAATCGCTGCCTTTTGAGATGCTCCAGAATCTTTTCTTGGTTGTTGAGCATCCTGCTTAACATGTCTGCAACCAGACCAAGGGCCCAGAAAATAATTCCCATGGTGATTAAGTACACCCCGACAAAGCCCGTGAACTTATAAGGGGTAAACTCACCAGAAACGACGTAATGTATCAATAGAAAGGCTATGAATCCTAGACCGATAATAAATGGGGTGAACCCCAGCCAGCCAAAAAAACGTAGCGCTGCGAAGTCGCGATAAGAACGAAGAATACTAACGGCGCTGATCGCAATAAAATGCAGAATGCTTTGAACTACCTTGGATCTACGTCCGACATGGTAAGTAACGTCGATTGGAACCGCCACAATGCGCATTTTTTTCATAGCTAGCACTTGGAAAGATTCCTGGGTGTAGGTGTAAGTTCCGTCGGTGTTTAAGGCAAATAGGGCTTTGCGATTGTAAGCTCGAAAGCCGCTGGTAACATCGTGAAAATTGTGTTTGGAGAGCTTGCTAACAACTCGTGCCCCAACTCGATTACCCCAATACTTTCCGCGGCTCATATTGTCTGGTCGCCGATATTCACCGCTAGCTTTGTCAGAGAAACGATCAGCGGCTACAAAATCAGCCTGGCCTTTAACGATTGGCTCCACTAGCTTTGGAATATCGATTGGGTTAAATTGCATGTCCCCATCGATGTTGACCATGATATCAGCCTCACGAGACAGAGCTGTTTCGATGGCTTCACGGAATCGAAAAGCTAAGCGCTTGCTATCTCCATCTTGCAGTATGTTCGCGCCGTGCTCAGCAGCGACTTCAGCCGTTTTATCAGAGCTGCCGTCATCAATCACCCATTTCTCTATTTCGGTAACGCCAGCAATCCGGCTGGGAATATCATCAAGCACTTTGCCGATGGTTGCTGCCTCGTCTTTGCAAATCGAAAAAACAATTAACTTCACTTTTCCATATTCTAACAGTTAAGGACATGTCTGATAAGAGTTGACGGAGTTGCAGCTAGTGTGAATTTGTTATAATGAATACAGATAAGCAAAAATAAAGAACTTAAACTACTATGATGAAGAAATTATCGAAATACGGAATCAAAACTTATATTGCAGCTACGATTGTTCTAATAGCCATCGGTGGTGGTGTTTTAGCGCTGAGAAGCGGTAAAACTCCGGTGACGAGTGATACTGGCTCAAGCAACACCACTTCGTCTAACGTAAGAGTACGAGCCAAAAAAAGCCCAAAAAAAGTGAATATTAGTCCATCGTTATCTGGTATATCAAGCTCTGCTTCATTGACTGCCCCAAATAGAGTCACCTACGCGAGCGACTATAACCCCTCGTCGAAAAATCAAACCGAGGTTTCCAGTTTTTTAACCACTCCAGGAGCCTCATGTTGGATCGAATTTTTTATGAACGGGTCAACCCATAAGCTGCCCTCCAAGATTGCCGACGACAATGGTTCGGTTGTATGGTATTGGACACCAGGTCAAGCTGAACTAAGTGGGGGTGTTTGGAAGATCACTGCTATAGCAAGCTTAGATCAAGAGAGTAAGTCGTTAGCTGACGTAAACACACTTCAAATCCCATGATTAAAAGATATTTTATCCAGGCAGTTCTTCTGGCACTCATATTAGTACTTGAGCTGCCAGCTATAGCCAATGCAGCGTTCAATAAGAATTCGATTATAAGTGATGCCGTTTTTAACGCCTCCTCTTCAATGTCGGCAGCAGATATTGATAGTTGGATAAACGCGCACTATGGATCTACGAGTTGCATCAGTACTATGCACGGCTTTAAAGCGCCACAACCTATCGGTCGCACTTCCGACGGGAACTGGTTTCACTACGGTGGCGATGTTTCAGCTGGCACGATTATTTACAATATCTCGCATGTTTTTGGGATTAGCCCAAAAGTCATTTTGACGACCTTGGAAAAAGAAGAGAATCTTGTGAGCGGATCTAATGGTTGCAGCCTTTTACGGTATACATCATCTATGGGTTATGGTTGTCCTGATAGTGGTGGTTCATATAATTACTCGGGGTTTGAGCTTTATAGTATTAATGGAACAGCTGTGAAGAAAGTTAATGGGACCTGTGTTAATTTGCCAGATTATGCCGGATTTTCAAGACAGGTAGCATTTGCCGGTTGGCAATTTGAGTACAACATGCAGCGCTCGGAAGGTAACGTAAACTGGGCTCCTAGTCTGAATAATTTTCCAGCAAACGGGGACTCCTGGAGTGATTCCGATGTTCCATCATCTCCAAATTTCTGCTATTTCGGCTATATGACGCCTGGTAATCGAGCAAGTGGCGGCGCAGGTAGCGGGTGCACGACTATTGTGCATTACAGCGGTGTGTATACAATAGATTCAACATCGGTAAGTATGAGTACTGGCGCCGACGCTTCCCTCTATCGCTACACCCCTCATATATCGGGGAATCAAAGCTTTTATAATTTATATGTCAATTGGTTCGGCAATACTTATGCCGCCCCAATTAGGATGAAAATTATTGATGCAAGCTCAACTAAATCAGGTGGCTCGGCCGTTGTTGAGTACTATTTAATTTCAGCACCGAGCAGCAACGTAACCATTCCGTTGGCACTTAACGATCCGACTGGCGGATCGACCGACCAAGCCAGCTTCAACTCTTCTTCGTCTGTTGTCGCTTCGAATCTAATCATAACGCCCTCCAGTTGGAGTAGCGCATCCAGCAATAAGGTAACGATTTATGGTCGAAGTGATGGGCTGGCAGACGGTGATTTACCATATATCTTAATCGCTGGAACGACAACGAGCAGTGACCCATCTTACAGTAATTTAAATGCGCCGAATGCTAGCCTGGTGAACCAGGACAACTTACACGATGACATTGGTCTGGCTGGTGATTGGGACGGCAATGGCAAGACCGATATCGGTGTGAAACGTGGGCAAGCTTACTTTCTGAGTTATAAGTTCGGAGGCGTGTCAATGAGTAATTTCAGTTTTGGCAGATGGAATGATACCGCAATCGCTGGAGATTGGAACGGCGACGGGAAAAGCGACATTGGCATCAAGCGCGGCAATACCTATTACCTGGAGTATAAAAATGGCGGGGCCGCGGCAGCAAGTTTTAGCTACGGCCAGCCGACCGATATTCCAATTGCTGGCGATTGGAATGGTGATGGTAAATGGACAATTAGCTTATATAGACCGTCAACAAAACAGTTTTTTCTGAACAACTCGCTAAAAGACCACTCTGACGCCAGTTTTAGCTTCGGCGCCAGCGGAGACACCCCGCTTGCGGGTGACTGGAACGGTGACGGCAAATGGACAGTTGGCTTGTATCGACCTTCGACTCGTCAGTTCTTCCTCGCGAACCAAAACAAACCTCAGGCCGACATTACATTCACTTTTGGAGCAACCGGTGACACACCCCTGACAGGCGACTGGGACGGAAACGGAACTACCAACATTGGGCTTCAACGCGGAAACCAATATTTCCTAACCTACGCCAATAACGGCAAAACTGAAGTCAGTTTCACTTACGGTCGCTAGCCCTAAATCACGTATACTAGTTAGTAATGCAACAGAAGTTCGATAGGTTATGCCGACAGATAATAGCTGCTGTTTCCTCTGACTTATTCCTAAGAATCACTTTAGTCTGGTTTTTAGTCCAAGCTTTATATTTTGTTTTTAGTGTCCAGTTTGGCCTGCCACCGGATGAAACCTATCATTACACTTATATTCAACTTTACGCTCAACATTGGCCGTCACCATTCCTGGGCAATAATGGTATACCGGGCGTATTAATTGAGGTTTCACGCAATCCTTTCTTCTTATACCATTACTTGCTTGGCTTCCCCTTCGTAATTCTGCAACACCTGCCCCATAGCTACGTGTATCTGCGACTCATCAACGTCGCTATGGGCTTTGGTTCACTATTGATGTTGGTCAAGGTCGCTCGCCGATTGAAATTGAATTCTTTGGTTACAAATTTATCAGTTTTCATGCTCGTCAATACCCTGATGTTTGTTTATCTCTCGGCCAGCGCCAATTACGACAACTCAATGATTCTGCTTTGTTTGATTGGAATCTACTTATTTATTGATTTATGGTCCAAATTAAAAGCTTCGACAATATTGGGTTTTACCACCGCTATATTATTAGGTTGTTTGACTAATATTAACTTTCTGCCTTTTGCTTTCGCGTTAGTGGTAGTGTTGATTGCCCGTTATGTAACTCGTTTGCCATTAGTCTGGCAAACACTGCGCCAGACATTCAAACTTAATCGTCGACTAAACATTGGTCTATCGATCTTGGTAATTATTTTGGGTGGTTTAATGATTCAACGTTTTGGCGTTAACGCAGTGCGCTACTCAAGCTTGAACCCGGCTTGTGAAAAAGTCCGCCCTATAAATGACTGCCGGCAAAGCGCTTTATATACCAGGAACGAATATCTTTATAGTCACAAACATCATATTCCAGACCGACGAATACAGGCCTTTGCGGTTACTTGGGCGCACCTGATGGAGATAAGGACTTACGGTGAGTTCTCTAAGAGCAGTTTTCCACCCAATCGAATCATTCCAGTTCTGATGGTTAGTGTCGTTTCTATTTTCACTTTCGCACTAGTTAGAATGTGGCGCGCTAAAGACATTATGCTGTCAATCCTGCTGTTTATCTGTTTGTTCTATCTAGCAGTACTGCTGCGCGAAAACTATGATACATACATTAAAACTGGGCGAATTATTGCCCTTCAGGGTCGCTATGCCTTTACCGTGCTACCCGTTTTATATCTGATTATCAATCGATACAACCTCGAGTTTTCCAAAAAGGTTTGGTTGAGAGCTTTGTACGTAATTGCGGTTGTTTTGGTCTTCGCAGTTTCCAGCCTACCGACCTACCTACATAAATACCGCTTGGCGACGAAAAGCTCGTCAATTAGCACTTCGGCTGCCACTCAAACTCCACAAGGACCAGCCCAGTAAAAGTACCCCCACTGGAAACAGAATCAGTATCAAGTAGGTGAGTAGTGACGGCACTCCATTTACCGTAGCAAGCTTAACAATTTTCGCAGGGTGACCAATCTGCAATAAGGTTGTGCCTCCCATGAGAATTGCCACAAGACTAACCAGCTGACCACGCAGTTGCCGCACACTAAGTAAGCCGTAGCCAAGAACCAGGCTAATAGACAGGATAGCGGGTAACATATAACGGAAGTTAACCGAACCGCCCCCCATAGCAAATCGAATCTGTGTCAGGAATACACCGCCTAGTGTAAGCGCTAGAATCACGACTATCCATAGGTTGGCTTGGTCGGCAAAGTATGTTTTGATCTTTCGGTTATTTACGGTCAGCCAGCCACTTAAGCCAATAGCCGACAGTAAGACCGAGATACGAGCATAGCTAGAAAAGTTGTAGTACCACATCTGCCAAAGCTTTTTATTACTCAACACTTGTTTTAGCGACATATGCGCTCGACCATACTTGGGTGGTAGAGAACTGAACCAATTGTGGCTTAGACGGTAATCTCTAAGGTAGTAGAACCAACCAATTGCCGCTGCAACCAGAATAAACAGGATTGCTGGCCACAGGCAGCTTCTTAGAAAGCGAGTAAGATAACTTCGTTTAATTCTTTGCCACTCAGCCAAAAAGATTGTTAGCAGGCTGCCAAGTAAGAAAACAATATATGGTGCTTTGGTAGCCATACCTGCCACACTGACCAAGGCAATCGCTATTCCGTTCCTTCTACTTAGGCCATCCCTGAGGATTTTATAATCAAGTACCAGCGATAAGGTCGTTAGTGTAACTAATAAGGCATCTAGGGCATAGTCCACATTTAGACGAGTAAACCTAAATATTAATACAGACAGTGCTGGTATGGCTATTGCAAATAATCCTCTGCGCTTTCCACCAAAGACCCAACCAGCCCAGCTCAGGGCAACTGCTGCCAGTACACCCATAAAAACGTTAATTGAGCGCCCAACAGCAATGGCTTGATTCAACTTACCTTGATCAAGCATTGGCCCGACAACCGGTGCGTGAATTAGATAAAATAGTGGCGGATTAACTGAAGCCGTTTCAATTTTGAAACCAGTTAACTTCTTTATCGCTGGCGTTTGGATTCCGTCTGACCAAGTAGGAATGTGGCCATGCCAAAGTCTCCAAGTATAGTCCAGGTGTTCTTTGGTGTCGCCGCGTGTCCACCATGGGGTAGCTACTGAAACAATGCCCGCCACCGATATGTACATCAAAATAACCCCGCAGACTCCAATGAGTACTATTTTTGGTACCGTCATACCAAATGACTTCATATCCCCTCGCCAAATTGGCATATTGTTTATAGGTTAGCATAAGCTGAACTTGTAGGCGAACGCTCTTGGTCGGTGCATTAGCTCGTAGTAAAGTGAAGACGTATGAACTCATTTA
Source organism: uncultured Candidatus Saccharibacteria bacterium (assembly GCA_964567555.1). Classification (GTDB taxonomy): domain Bacteria; phylum Patescibacteriota; class Saccharimonadia; order Saccharimonadales; family UBA10212; genus CAZMNA01. Next base: position 195,461 of record CAZMNA010000001.1, read on the forward strand.
AAAAGTTCCAGCAAAAACTTGGGAATCTTAAACCAGCTAAACATCGGGCTGAAGCAGAAGAATTAAATCGAGACTTAAATGAAGTTTACGCGTGGAATAAATTTCGGATGACCGATCAGCCAATCCGAGTTGCTTTGATAGTCCGCGATGGCTTGTGGTGGCCAAAAAGCTCGGCTTTCGTTCGATTATTATCCCCCCTAACTAGCCCTGGCCTGCAAGGTGAGATCGGTCTAAGAATCTTAGGCGAAGATACAGTTGATATAGGGGATGCTAACATCTGCTTAGTTCAGCGAAATGCGTATGATGATATTCAATCTGCTAAAGAATTAGTTTCTTATTTAAGAGAACGAAAAATTCCTTTAATCGTCGACACTGATGACGCCTTTCATGATATTGATAAAAGTCATCCGGAATATAATTTGCAGCGGCAGCGTTTGGATGCGTTTGAATTTTTAATTGCCAGCGCTCAGCAAATTTGGGTATCAACTCCAAGACTTGCTAAGTATTTCAAAAAGGAAACCAAGGCTGAGGTGCGTGTCATACTAAACAGTTTGGACAAGAGGCTTTGGTATTCAAATAAAGAGTCGGCAATGACTAAAAAACCATTAAGAATTATCTACATGGGGACCGGCTCACATGATGCTGACTTTGAGATGCTGCGCCCTTCGCTCAGGGAATTAGCCGTAGCTTATCCTAAGTCTTTTGAACTTACCCTGATTGGTGCTGTTTCCAAGCCGGTTGATGAACCCTGGCTGAAGCGTCTAGTTCAGCCGCCTTTTATGGGTTCACTGTACCTAAAATTCGTACCATGGTTCTTAGAGCAAGGACCATTTGACATTGGCCTAGCACCGCTAGTTAATTCGGAATTCAATCGAAGTAAGTCAGATATCAAGTGCTTAGATTATTTAGCGGCTGGTATATTACCAGTAGTATCTGATGTTGAACCATACAAATCAGTTGAGCTTAGCTCTTTTATTATTCGTGTTGAAAATTCCCAAGATGGCTGGTTGAATACTTTAACCGAGTTAGTCAAGAACAAGAAAGGCTCCAGTCAAAAAAATACCAAAATTGTGAAGGCCGGCCAAAACTATCTTTGGTCAGAGCGCAACTCTACAGAAACTGGCCAGCAGCTTTACCGTCTTCTTCAAAGAGTAATTAGGGTTTAGCTAGACGACGCCAGATCTTACTCAGGAATTGGCTAAGTTTTGAGGGAGCGGTATTAATGCCTAATTTTTTTTCGAGCACTCGTTCTTCAGTCGTGGCCTGTGCCATATAGTTGCGGACGTCCTGTCTGTAGTTCGGATAGCGTTGCCAGATGATTTTCAGATTGGTTTCAATTAGCCTGGCCTTGCGCTCAGCCGTAAAGCTTCTGGCTTCCAGATGATATACATACGCGTGATTGGCCAATACGTTTATGTAGCCTTTTTTAATCACTCTCTGGCAGAAGTCATTTTCTTCTCCATAGCCCTTACCAAAAACAGGGTCGAAAAGACCAAAATTATTAATAAGCTTGCGGCGTATCAGTAGACAAAAGCCGTGGCCGGTCGGTATTTCATTCTGGCGTGGTAGTTCTGACTTTAATTTTTCAAAAAGAGCGAATGATTTTTTTGGTGATATGCCTTTTTGGTGAACAGACCATAGTGGTATCGTAGCTAAAGTCGCATTGTTGGTACGTGGTGTTACGGTGGCAATTTTTGATGAAGAATTGAGAACGCTAATCATTTCATCTAGCCATCCAGGTGTTGGGATTGTGTCTGAGTTAAGCAGCAACATATCATTACCAGTCTTGTCGAGCTCTAGAGCGGCCCTATTGCATGTGCCAACAAAACCCAGGTTTTTAGAATTGCGGTAATATTCAAATCCACGGCGCGATTTTATAAAGTTCTTGATGTCGGCTTCTAGTTGGTCGGCTTCAGGACCGTTATCATTGACCAGCATTACCTTGTGCTTAGCTAGGTCAACGGTTTCCGCGAGGGCCTTTAAGCAATCTTTTAGCGAAGGCCAATCCGAATAGATTGGCACTATAATACTGACAGCTTTTTTGGTCATTATTTACCTGTCTTTTTTGCGATTGATGTCCTTAGGTTCTTATAGATCCATTTTGCCTTTCGGCGGGAGCGCTGTTTAAGAATGATCTTTAGACTGATAGCACGAGTGTCGTCGATATATTGCTGAGCCAGAGTTGGATAGCTTAGCCATTGGTGAGAAATGTGAAGTGGTTGTTCGGGCTTAAAGTTTTTAATAGCTTCGGTGATATAGGTGTAAAGATCTTTGGCATTATATTCTCCGGCCATCATCGCTTGCGCTCGCTTCACAGAAGCCGGACCATGTTCGGCGATTAGGTTTGGTTGGATGGCATACTTTCGGATGGACCCGGTCAGGCTTTCTATGTCACCCGCTTTATACAGAAATCCGTTAACTCCGTCTTTTACCATCTCTGGTGTAGCGCCAGAGTTTGCACCAACGACCGGCTTACCAAGGACTAGGTATTCAAAAGTTACTCTTCCAAATGCCTCACGCCGTGAAGTCATTAAGCAAACATCAGCATTTTTAACAAAAGGTAGTGGGTTTATATGGCGACCCACAAAGTGAACCTTTCGCTTAATTTTATGCTTCTTGATTGATTGTTTGACTGTTTTCAGATATTTATCCGGGCCCTTATCGCCGACGATGCAGAGCTCTATATTAAAACCTTCGTCGTTTAGACGTCCAACGGCCTCTACTACTTCGTGCTGGCCCTTAGATGGTGATAGGTTTCCAATGATCACTAGTTTTAGGCTATCGCCTTTTCGGTATGGATTTGCTATTGGTTCGTCTGCTTTTACCTGAATCTCGTCAATATTAAACGGGTTATAAAGAATCCGGATTTTTTCCTTGGGCATATATTTGGCTAGGTGGCCAGCCAGTGCTTGGGAAATAGTAATAACCACACTGGATAGTTTGCCAACATCTTGCCAAGTCTTTTCTCGTCCAATTTCAAAAAGTCGGCCATGGTCCAGGTCGCCGTATTCTCGTACAAACCAGATGTGGGGCACGCCCTGGTAATGCGCAGCTACTCCTGCCCAGGGTGAGACCATTGAATTAGTCATAACCACATCAGGTTTGGTTTTCTTAATAATTTTTTCGATCTCTAAAACGGCCATGGTGTTTTGGGAGGCTTGACGGAATTTTGACTCCGAATCAACTGGTGGGCGTGCATCCGACCAGAACGTGTAGTCCATAACATGATACTTCCAGCCTCGCTTTTGCAGTTCGCCGGCTAGGCTTCTGATAGGCTTACGCAAGATTAATTCCGGTTCTATACCGTAGTCCTTCACCCATAGCTCGACAACATCAAGCATCGAGCGCTCAGCACCGCCGAGCAGTTCTGAGATATGTGACAGTATTAAAACCTTCATAAGCCTATATTACTTCCTTACCGATTATCCGAGCTACCAGGTTGCGCAGTTTCCAAAATCTGGAAGATTTCATGCTATCTATCTGGGCTTCTAGCTTAAGTCTCAAACCTCTCTCGTTTTTTACTTCTTTTTCTAATTTTTTGGCGCTTTCTGTTAATCGATTGTTTTCCTGTTCGAGGTTCTCGGTTTTTTGGTAGGTGTCTATAGCATAGCTGACAGTCGAATTTGGAAACTTAGTTTGTGCCTCTTTATACAAAGAAGTTTTTTGGTTTAGATCGGTTCCGATTAAATTCGATAGCATTTTATATAAGTTCCGGTCAATTATTTTTTGCAGCCGTGGCTCAGGAAACAGTTTCTTAAACTCTAAAAATAGCCTTGTATGGTCTATTCCGTATTTTTTCCAAATTTCTTCTCTATTGGAGTGTGATCCCCACCACATGCCGTCTTTATGACGCCGGTAAGTTGACATAACTTTATTGATAAAACCTATTTTGCCAGACTGTGCATGGTAAACATGCAGGTACCAATCATCTGGAATAATGTTCGCCGGTACCGTTAAGTCTGGCTGGCGTCGGTACATAACTGAATTTGTTTGGATGAAGTTGTTAGCTAGTAGTTCTTCGATGGAGAATTTTAGTTGGTCACGTTTTCCGGGGAATATGTATGATGGTTGTTCGTTATTTTCAAAAACTACCCGGACTGGATGGAAGCAAAGAGCGTAATCAGAGTGGCTGTCGAGAAAGTCGGCCTGAAGCTGAAGCTTCTTGGGGTCGGTCCAATAATCATCCCCCTCGCAAATAGCGAGATATTTGCCCTTAGTACGTCCTAAAACATCTACGAAGTTAGGTAAGGCTCCGATGTTGTTCTGCCGCAGGATAGGTTTAATTGTTTCCGGGTGCGAATCAGCATAGCGTTTTATGATTGCCTGAGTTTTATCAGTCGAACCGTCATCGCCAATAATAACCTCGAAATCAAAGTTAGTTTTTTGTTTTACGAAGCCGTCGAGTGCCTGTTTAATGAACTTCTCCTGGTTGTAACTTATTACTACGACACTGACTTTTGGGGCTTTTGGACTATTTTGATTGTCTGGCATATACTTTATACCCTTAGTTTCTTTATTAAAACGTCATAGCGGAAGGAAGCATTTATTTGGTAGGTGGGCTGGTCAATAATATCAACTGAGATGTCAGCAAAGTAGTTGGCTAAAGCCTTGAAAAATTCGGGATGGTACCAGTACCCGATCAGTGGCCGGTTGTTCAGAACTCGGTTGATGTAATCCGTGCGGTATTCCGGTTTATTGATATATTCCCATTTTTTTAATTCGTCAGGGACGTCGCCAAGTAGCAGACGGCCACCAGGCTTTAACCAATCAAGTGAATTTTTGACGAGGCGGATAGTATCTTGCTCGCTAAAATATTGGATGCCGGCATAAATTATTACAATGTCGGCTGAACTATTGCTAAACTTAGCCCTTAGGGCATCGGAGTAGATGGCTTTGACGGAGCCATCAAATCTTTCCATCATCTGGTCTAAAAGCTGCTTGGAATAATCAACCCCAATGGCCTCGCGGGGCTTTGGGCTCAGATTGCCGATAATCTCGCCATTCCCGCAGCAGAGTTCAATTACAGAGGATCTTTTGTCTACAGCTACCAACCGACATATGTACTCTAAAGTTTTTTGCCAAATCTTTTCATCAAGCGGCTTCCCTTTCTTAGTACGAAAAACGTTTTTTTTATAATCATCTGTACCGACGTTTTTACTATCTGTATAAACATTATGCCAATACTGTTTTTGGTCGTCATTCATCTTAATTGTCTTCCAAAATTAATTTAGCAATTTTGCTCATATCATCCTGATCATAGCGCTGATCGATTGGTAGCGGTAAAAGCTTGTCTGCCAGCTGATGCTCCAACTCCGTCTCTTTCGTCCATTCCAAAACATTAGGCCAATATGTCGGTACAAAAATTTTATGCTCAATCAATTTGTGGCGAAGGCTAGAATCATCGCTTAAGAATGGGTAACACAATAGCCCGACGGCTGGCGCTTTTAGCGTCAATTTATTTTTTTGACCAATCACTCTGTCTAAAACAGCAAGGTTTCGGTCGCGGCGTGATTTAGACGCTTCATAGTCGATATTGGCCATTAGTCGCTGTGTTAGTTTAGACATGGCCATCAATGGTAGGTTGCTAAGGGCTTGGTCGTCTGTTTTAAAGTCGCCGTAACCAGCCTCGGCACCGTCTTCAATTCGTTTCAACAAGTGGCCGAAGTGACTACTAGATTTGGCCACCGGCAGCCGCTCTTCGAGCTCTTGATCGGTGTATAGCATGCCGCCATCGGGCAGACCAAAAAACTTCCGTGGGCTGTAAAAAACGTGGCTGCCAGCCGGTCGCTCAGCAAAGAAGGCCTGGCTGTAATCAAGAATTAAACGCCAACCATATTTCTGACTTAACTCATAACAAACATCGGTCTTGATCCCAAAATAGTTAGTGTAAACAAGTAGCTCATCCCCTTTAGGTTCAATCTCCTCTTTGATTTCCAGTCTCTCGTTAACGCTATAGAGTATATAGGGGATCTTTAACTTATCGAGTGGCTCCAACATTACATCACAGGTGAATTTTGGGATATAAACCCGCTTGGGCTGTTTAGTTCGTAGTATGTATTCCAAGCAATTGCGGCCGCTATTTAGTAAAACAGCATCGCTATGGGGAAGTTCGCCGCGCCGCAGCTCGAGTTCAAAGTAGCCACCGATTGGATTAGAGGAACTCATAGTCATCCAGCATTATATTTACTTCTTCAGGAGAGTTAAACATCAACACGTCTACGATTGACAGTCCCGACTCAAACTCTGGTCGTTTTTGGTCATACTCCGCGAGTTTAATTGCTTGGAATTTCAACTCAACTCCTGCCTTATCATATTTAGCCTTATCAAAAAAAGCCTGGCCGCCGGGTGGGTTCCAATATTCATTGGCTGCTAGAGCTTTTGCGATATTCAACGCCCATTCATCAGGTGCTGTGGGCTGAATTATGTCTAATTTCATTTCTGAAATAACTTCTATTGGTTTATTTATCTGGAGGTAGGAACAAATTGCTCGAAGTGCCCCTTTGTTAAGGTCGACAATTGAACCAAACTGACGCTCAAATAATTTATTCAATACTTGGACAACAGCTGAATAATGTGGCGCGATTCTTTTGTAGGTCACTAACTGGTCCAGAATTACCTTTTGCCAGTTCTTAGAGTTATCAATTTTGATATCCCGAATCTTGGCGGTCTGAGCATGTTTTAGCAGTGGTACCTTAATGTATAACCATCCTTCACCTTGCTTCAAAATACGGTTACGTTCAATCCAACCATGCCGGATGAACTGAACTTCGTCCAACAAAACAAATCGGTCGGTGTGTTTTATTAGGCTGAAATAGCCCAAGTACGGCAAAAAGTAGGGTTGCATGATAGCGACTTTTTTCATTTTGTAATTTCAGCGATCAATTTTGATTCCTGCCGAGTTTCCAGACCAACGAGCTCAGGATGTTTGCTTTTACCTAAGGGGCAACGCTTAATCTTTGGATAGCCTGCTTCCTTGAGCCGCCGCTCCAGCTCTTCCCAGTCATATAGCCACTTGTGCCCCCACCACCTAAAAGACATGTTCATTCTTTCGGCTTTGGTTTTAACAAACTCCATATGGAAAGTTTTAATGGCGGGGTCTTTACTTAATGGCAAATTTAGGTAATCATCGACAACCGTTTCAAGATCGGGCGTAGCAATCCGCAATACGCCGTTCGGCTTGAGAACTCGCATTAAGTCCTTAATTACCACATGAAATTCCTCTACTGTCAGGTGTTCAGCAAAATGTTCATTAAATATATAGTCGATGCTGCCGTTTTTATACGGCAGCGGCTTACGAAGATCCCAGTTAAGATCCAGTTTCTTGATATTGTGATCAGTATTGTTGTCAATGTTAATCCAGCCCTTTTTATAGTTTGTTCCGCAAGCCACATTTAATTTAACCGGACCCTTTTTAGTAGCCCGGCTAAGCTTTGATATTAGTTTTTTCATTTGGTTAAGACCTTGCTGATCCGCTCGACATCCTTGACAGATAGATCACCATAAAGTGGCAAACAAAGAATCCGTTTGGCAGTGTCCTCCGAAACTGGACAACTAACTTTCGATTTAACGTATGGCAGTGTATTGAGTGATGGATAAAAATAACGGCGCGGGAATATATTCTGGCTTTCAAAAACCCTGACCATATCCATCAGCTGATTTTCGCTATCAAGTACGATTGGATAATAGGCATAATTGTATTGGGTGTCCGGTCTAATACTTAGGGATTGGTAGCGGCCAGCTAGTAACTTATCGTAGAGTTCCGAAGCTGCTTTACGCTTCGCGATTATCTGGTCGATGTAGTTTAAGTTGACTAGGCCCATCGCCGCTTGGAATTCTGATGCTTTGGCATTAATACCAAGCCTAAAATGTTCATCACTGTTATGCCCAAACCGCTTCATGAGCTCTATTTCATCGCTCAGCTTTTTATCTTTAATGATTACTGCACCACCCTCGATTGTGTGGAAGGGCTTAGTGGCGTGAAAGCTACAAGTTGATATATCACCGTAGCTAATCAGGGACTTGCCTTTATATTTAACGCCAAATGAATGCGCTGCGTCGTAAATAACCTTGAGATTGTACCTCTTAGCAATAGTCTCAATCGCCTCTACATCACAAGGATTTCCAAAAACATGAACCGGCATTATAGCTTTAGTCCGATCTGTAATGACGGCTTCAATTTTAGTCGCATCTAGGCAAAAGGTTTCTGGATCGATGTCCACAAAAACAGGCTGACAACGCTCCCACATAATTGCAGAAGTAGTCGCCACATAGCTAAAAGGGGTGGTAATAACTTCGCCGCCCTCGACATCTATAGCTCTCAGCGCTAGTTGCAGTGCTAAGGTACCATTGGTGACAAAATGAAAATTTTCTACGCCTAGATATTCTTTTGCTTGCTTTTCAAATTCAATAACTAGTGGTCCAGTGTTAGTCACATAGTGGCTCGCCCAGATTTGTTTTAGAAAGGCTTCGTATTCTTCCAGTGGCGGAAGAAAGGTTTTAGTAACGTAGATCTTATCCATTGCCAACCTTCCAGTTGTGATCTAACTTGAGAGCTGCGCCCTTGGTGGGATCGTGCCCTTTGATGACAATTTCTGGTTGTTGATCAAGTACCGTCAACAATTCTTTATTTTTCAGCCTAAACAGTGCTCCCCCAACCCGGTATGTGCCTCCATTAAACATTGTAGTATCCAGTTTATAAGTTATCTTACCGCTACGCGACACATCCAGTTGGTCAACAGTACTGATTTCTGCTAAAGAAATGCCGTCTCTTACTACCGATAAACCGATATACATTGGTTTAGTTTCTTTGGTCCGGTAGTTGATTTCAATAGTGGCTGATTCTGGAGACTGGTCTTTGATAACTGCTGTTAGTTGGTATGAACGCGGACCAGTTGTCTTTTTCTTACCAGGCGCTGCGGGGTTAATATTTTCCTCAGCATAAACATCAGATATGTATTCAGCTGTGCCGGAGTCGGCTAGTTTGCCATTTTTTAGGAAAATAGCTTTGTTGCAAAAGCGCCGGATAGCAGCCATGTCGTGTGACACAAAAACAACTGTTTTCCCCTGCTGCTTTAGCTCCTCAAAATAGTTGAAGCATTTTTGTTGGAAGGCGACATCACCAACAGCCAGTACTTCATCTAAAAGCAGGATATCGCTGCGAGCACGGATGGCTATCGAAAATGCCAACCGAACTTGCATACCGGTGGAATAGTTCTTGAGCTTCTGGTCCATAAACCGCCTTAGTTCAGCGAACTCCACAATTTCTTCATACATCCGCTCCATCTGTTTGCGATTAAAGCCAAGAAGAGCGCCGTTTAGATATACGTTATCACGACCGCTCAGCTCGGCGTTGAAACCAACACCTAGTTCTATAAAAGGCGTCAGCGAGCCATTCATTTGAATGTTGCCTTTAGTCGGAATATAGATACCGGCCAGAAGTTTTAGTAAGGTACTTTTACCGCTGCCGTTTCTGCCAACGATGCCGAAAAAGTCACCTTTTTTAACGGTAAAGCTGACATTGTTCAAGGCTTCCTGTAGCTCAAAGCCGCGTTTACGTCTTAGCCAATTGATAGTCATTGATTTTAATGAACTGCTTTTTTCGTGGGGTAACTTAAAGACCTTGCTAAGGTCTTTAACAACTATTAGGTTATCGGAGTCGCCACTCATCAAATATCCTCCGCAAAATAACGTGATCGTTTACGGAAATACGCTAACCCACCTGCAAAACAAACTAAAATTATTAGATAGGGAATAAATTTATACCAACCTCCGGCAAAAGTTTGGCTGGTAGTCTGCGTACCGTTCCAAATCGTTGTATAACGTGCGTCCTGGATTGATTGAGACATCGGGTTAAGCATCATTATTTTTTGAACGGTCAGGTTCGGAATCTTAGTAATCGGGTAAATTATCGGCGTCAAATAAAAACCGCCCTGTAAAATTACGTCCCAAATGTAGCTCACGTCTCGATACCGAACATAGGCCGCTGATAAGAACAACGAGATGCCAATCGCAAATATGTAAACCTCGCCGATCAGAGCAAAAAACCACAAACTGCTAGGCGTCAGGTGAACGTGGTTAAAGTAGACAAATATCAAAAGAACGACGATATTAAAACCCAGGCTGATTGTCGCTGATATGCTTGTGGAAAGAATAATTATCCAGCGGGGGATGCGGATTTTGCGGATTAGGTCACCCCGGCCAACTATAGAAGTGATGCTAGCCGCTGTCATCTCCCGGAAAAAGGTCCACAAAACTATTCCAATTAATAGGTACACTGAGTAGTGCGGTACACCTTTATTGATTTTTAGATAACTAAAAACGAAATATAGAATAACGAAGAAAAATAACGGCTGCAGAAGCGACCAGGCGTAGCCAAGTACGGAGCCTTGGTAGCGTAATTTAAAATCAGTGCGAACTAACTCAGAAATGAGTGCCCTGTTCTTGCGATGGAAGAGTCGACCAAACATATAGCTGTGAACTATTATAGTGGATGAACTCTGGATTGGTAGATGATAGCAAGATGACAAAAAAAAGAAATCAGAAGCCTAACCGGAAATCTAGTAAGAAAAGTTACCCGATAATTCGGAGCTTTTCAATGTTATCTTCCAGTATGATTGTCTTTTTGGTCATCGGGATGAGTCTAGTTGCTTTGCTCATTTGGCATCCCTGGCACAAAGCACCATTGAGCGATCAGCCTGAGGGCAGCAATGCAACGGCTAATAATAAAAGTGAGATTTGGGGAATCAAAAAACCGTCCAATGGCCGTCAGGTGGATGGCTATGCTATGCCAAGTAGCGTAACAACCGGAGAGAACTTGACCTTCTTTGTAAGCTGCAAAGCAAATTCTTTTTCTACCGATATCTTTCGACTAGGTTATTACGGCGGAAGTGACGCCAAACTTGTTGAGAAAGTTAAGAAGAAAGTCTGTGAATTTCAAAAAACTCCAACGCCCGATCCCAATACAGGGTTAATCATAGCCCGCTGGCCTGCAAGCTTGAACGTATTAATAGAAAAGAGCTGGCAGCCAGGCGTCTATCTTGCTCGCGTTACCGATAACGAAGGGTATCAGAGTTTTGTCCCATTCATTGTACGTTCTTCTGCAGTCAAATCTCAGTATTTATTCATTCATTCAGTAGCGGACGAAGAAGCATACAACTACTGGGGTGGTAACTCTTTGTACCAGGATTTGACCCCTAAATTAGGTTTGCCTCGAGCAGTTGAGGTTTCGCTGGAAAGACCATTTATCCGTAATAGTGGTGCTGGGTTTTTACTTGCCTGGGAATACCCCATGATTAAATTCCTTGAGCAACATAACTATAGTGTGGATTACGCAACTGACTTAGACGTTAATAATAATCCAGCCATATTGAAAAAATATAAAGCTGTTATCATTGACGGCCATGATGAATACTGGACCCACAAGATGTGGGATGGATACCTCGATGCTGTGCACTCTGGCACCAATCTTGCGGTTTTCGCTGCAAATACAGCCTACCGATTTATCCGTGTTGAAAACGACCCGGTCACCAATCAACCTGACAGTGTGATCGTTTGCTATAAAAATTCTGTACTAGATCCTGAAACAAAAATTAATCCACAACTCTCTACGCCAAAAACCATACACTTTGCCCCGTTAAACCTATCGGAGAGTGAATTGCTGGGAGAAACATGGGGAGGAGAAAATCTAAGAGGAAAATATCCAAATCTTGGTTATATAAGTAACATTGATCATTATTCGGGTAATTTGGTAGTGACAAATTCATCCAGTTGGATTTTTCAAGGCACTGATCTAAAAAGCGGCGATGTTATCCCTGGTGTTGTTGGATATGAATATGACAGGTATCTACCAACAACTCCACACCCAGCTCCCGTGTCCATTATCTTCGCTGGGTTGACCAAAAATACCAAAGGAATTACACGGGAACAGGACTCTGTTTACTACTCTTTGCCGGACGGGGGCCAGGTTTTTGATGCCGGCACCATCGAATGGTCTTGGGGGTTAGACCCCGCTTTACCTACTTACAGTCCTCAACTAGTTAAAGTTACCGAAAATATTTTAAACCACTTTGGGCAATAGTCCTTCTAAGAACTTCAAGGCTATGTCATATTGTTAACAGTGAAAACAGCCGTTGTTATACCAAATTGGGATGGTAAGAGTCGCCTGGGAGCATGCCTTGATTCGATACAAGCTCAGTCCGATCCGGCCGATGTAGTTGTAGTAGACAATGGTTCGCGCGATGGCTCCGCGGAATTTATTAGGAGTAAATACCCCAAGGTTATTTTGCTGCAGAACCAAAGAAACCTGGGCTTTGCCGGCGGCGTCAATATAGGCCTGCGTTATGCGCTTGAGAATAATTACACCTATGCCGCCCTTTTGAATAACGATGCTATTGCTGATAGGAATTGGTTAAAATATCTGGTGGAATTTTTAGATAAAGACAAATCAGGAGGTATCGTAGTTTCTAAAATGCTGGCCGCCGATGGCAAACACATAGACAGTGCTGGCGAAGCCTATAGTATATGGGGGCTTCCCTTCGCAACTGGGCGCGGTAAATTAGACAGAGGCCAATACGATAAGTCCGGTTGGGTGTTTGGCGCCTCAGGTGGCGCCAGTTTATACCGGCTGAGCATGCTTAAAAAAATCGGCTTGTTTGACGAAGATTTTTTTGCCTACTATGAAGACGTCGATATCAGTTTCCGGGCCCAGTTGGCCGGCTGGAAGGTTGGCTTTGAGCCAAAGGCAAAGGTTGTCCACCAGATTGGGGCTACCTCTAAACAAATCAAGGGTTTCACCACCTATCAAACCGTCAAGAACCTGCCATGGCTGATGTGGAAGAACATCCCGAGGCCAACGTTGTGGAAGATCATGCCACGGCTTTATCTGGCTTATATTTCATTTATATTCCGGGCCTTATCCAAGGGCCAAATCTGGCCGGTTCTGAAGGGCGTTTTAATGACAAAACTGCTCCTGCCAAAAAAACTGCTGGAACGCCGGAGTATCCAAAAATCCCGCAAGGTGAGTCTGGCCTACATAGATTCAATCATTACCCATGACTTGCCGTCCAATGCCGTTAACTTACGCCGCTTGCGCTCAGCTTGGTGGCGACTGCGAGGTAAAAAATAATGAGCCAGAACCAGTCTCCTGGCCGCAACAGCGGAGCGGCCGGCTCTGCCGGACGGCAGTCTGTTGCGGCCAGGAGACTGGTGATTGATGCCCGCGAGTCAGGTACAAGCACTGGGCGTTATATTGATAAGCTTATAGAGCACTTACATGAGCTAAAACCAACCGAAGAAGTCGTCATTTTGACAAAAACGGACCGATTGGATTTTTTTGCTAGGCTCACGCCAACCTTTCGGGTAGTCAAGAGCGATTACAAGGAATTCACTTTTGCTGAGCAGATCGGTCTGCTTAAACAGATTAATTCTCTTAAGGCCGACCTGGTGCATTTCCCAATGGTTCAGCAGCCTGTGCTTTACGGGGGTAGAGTGGTTACGACCATGCAGGATCTCACCACCGTTCGCTTTCGAAACCCAACCAAAAACCCTTTGGTTTTTTGGCTTAAACAACAGGTCTATAAATGGGTAAACAAGCGCGTGGCCAAAAAATCTAAGTGGCTGATAACGCCCAGTAAATTCGTTAAAGATGATGTGGTCAGCTATACGGGGGTTTCTCCTTCAAAGATCACAGTTACTTACGAAGCGGCAGACAAAGTTACTGCACCGCCTGAGCCTATTTTTGGCGTGAAAGCAAATAAATTTATCGCCTACGTAGGCAGGCCCCTGCCGCATAAAAACCTCAAGCGTTTAGTGGAAGCGTTCGGGCAGCTAAAGGACACTCACCCAGGCTTAAAGTTAGTCTTGGCCGGCAAAAAAGACAGTTTAATGGAGGGCCTTGAAAAATACGCCGACCAAAAAGGAATTTCCGGTGTAGTTTTCCCGGGTTTTGTCAGCGACGCCCAGTGGCGCTGGATGTTTGAAAACTGCTCTGCTTACGTCTTCCCGTCTTTATCAGAGGGCTTCGGCCTGCCCGGCCTGGAGGCTATGTTATACGGTGCACCGGTGGTCAGCTCTAGCGCCACTTGTTTACCAGAAATCTACGGCCAAGCGGCTTTATATTTTGACCCCGAAAACGTAGATGACATGGCCGCCAAGCTCAAGCAAGTACTTGAAAATGAGAGCTTGCGCCAGGAGCTAATCAAAAAAGGCAAAAAACAAGCTGCTAAATACAGCTGGGCGAAGATGGCCGCCCAAACTTACGATGTCTATAAAAAGGTTCTTGGCTAAATAGTGAGCTGGCGGACAAAAATTATGAGAGTTTTACGTTCAAAGCACTTTTTTTGGGCAATTATGGCTTTATTTATTCTGGAATCTACCTGGATTGCTGTCTCGGCCGTTTACCCAATGGTGTTCGATGAAAATACCCATCTTGGTATCATCAAGCTTCATACGCATACCTGGAGCCCAGTATTTCTACATCAGCCAACCAATGCCGGCTTTGCTGGGGAGTTAACCCGCAACCCGTCATATCTATATCATTATTTGATGAGCTTCCCTTATCGGGTGTTAGCCAGTCTTACCAGTAGTTCTATGGCTCAGATTATAGGTTTGCGTTTTATAAATATTGGTCTGTTCGCCAGCTCACTCGTGCTGTTTCGCCGTGTCTTGCTAAAAGCGCGAGCTTCACAAGCGATGACAAACGTAATTTTATTATTTTTTGTGCTTATACCGGTCGTACCGCTGTTGGCGGCCCAAATTAACTACGATAACTTAATCATGCCGCTGGCTGGGCTGGCGTTCTTGTTAGCCATGGCTGTAAACGAACGCCTATCCGCCCTTGGGCGCAGATTACCAATTAACCTACTGCTAGGTTTACTGACGGTATGTCTGTTTGGTAGCTTGGTCCAAATTGAGTTTTTACCAATATTTGCCTCGGTTATTTTATGGCTAAGCTGGTGTATATGGAAGTGGACAAAATCCAATCGTTTAAAATTTTGGCCTACCCTAAACACAAGCTGGCGTGAGAATAGCTTGCGAAATAAGCTAGCCCTGGCCGTACCACTGATTGTTGCCGTAACACTTTTTATCCAGATGTATGGGGTTAACCTGGCAGTCTATCATAGCCTTATACCGCAGTGTAACCAGGTGATAAGTGCTCAGGAATGCTCTCAAAACGGTAGTTGGGAGCGCAGTCACTTGGCTCAAATCCATAAAGTCAGAGCAGACAACAACCCTCTATCGTATAGCATTGGTTGGACATACCGATTGGCTGTTAGCCTTTTTTACACCTCTAGCGGTGGAGCCCGAAAAGCCTACTATTTAAGTATTAATCCATTGCCAACAGTTTTTATAACTGCCTTGGCAGGCTTTGGGCTCGGCTTGGTCTTGGCCTTGCGTTATTGGCGAAGAATTTTGGGTCTTTACCCTCATGTTAAATTATTTTTGTTAGCTGGCGGGCTATATACGGTAGCACTCTGGATCAACAATGACCGCGATTATTTACACACCGGTATAAAGGTGGGGATTAACGGACGCTATTTATTGCCAATTGTGCCACTTTGTTTATTCGTCCTCCTACTTGGCTACCAGCAACTATTGAAGGGTCGCTCTAGCTTGAGATTGGGAGTCTTTGCCATCGCGTTTTTGCTCTTTTTACAAGGTGGTGGTGCCCTAACTTACCTGGTATATAGCAATAGTGCATGGTACTGGCAAAAACCGGCAATCGTTCGCCTGAATCGTAATATCCAGCACGTTGTTAAACCTTTGGTAATACTAAAGTCTCCCATGCCAGTTATAAGTGGCCTAAAGTAGCTGCTTGGGCTCAACTGGCTGGGCGCAACACGATGTGGCGTTCGCGTCCTTCGCCAACTGATTCGCTAGACAAACCATAATCCACTGCCGCTTTATGAATAGTGCGCCGGTCGGCCGCATTCATGGGCTCTAGTTCTTTGGCCTCTCCACTGTCTCTGACGTGCTTAAACCAGTCCTCGGCCTGTTTTGCCAGCCGCTCAGCCCGGCTTTTTTTATAACCGGCGATGTCCACGTTCACCCGCGTATGCGCGTAATCAGCACTTCTTAGGGCTGAGCTGACCATAAATTGCAGTGACCGCATGGTGTCGCCATTATGCCCGATTAAAAAGCCGTTTAGGTGGGTGGAGGGTATATCCAGTTCAATTACTTCACCATCTTCAGTCGTTGCATAAACATCAGTGTTGAGCCCAAAAAAACTAAGTAAATCTTCAATATACTTCTTGGCAAATAGTATTGCCTGCTCGATATCGTCTTTGGCTTCTGCCATTTAGTGCCTCCTTCTTCTACCTTGGTGCTGTTTTTTAGGTTGAGGCTTTTTAATTTTTGGTTTTTGTTCGGGCACATTAGCATCTGCTTCGGCGGTGTCCTCCCTAAGCAGTCTGGATTGCTGAACGTAGGCCACCGCACTGGAGCTTAGCCAGTAAAGCGGCAGGCTTGCGGCTAGTCTTAGTGATATAAAAAACACCATGAACGGAATAAAATACTGCGTACCTTTAGTGACGGCCGCGTTGACTTCGGCTTGGTCGGCTTTTTGGCCTTTATTTGCCTCCGATAGGATTGATTTTAAGCTGCGCGCATCTTTGGGCTGAGGCATAAGTTGGCGGGCTTGGAAAAACTGAGCCAGAGCACTCAAAATTATAATTACCATTGCTGCCCAGTAAATACCGCCGGTTTCTACGGCCGTCCGCGATAGATTCACAACGCCAAATAAAGTGTTATCAAAGGCGTGAATATTGGTAGCCAGGTGCTTCATCCAGGAAAGATGATGGAGCCAAGAGTATGAAAAAGTTAGAAGTGAGTGCGGGTCCTTGATGATCCGCCTTAACCCCGCGTAAAGTCCAAATAGTATCGGGATCTGGATTATTAAAACGCCAATTGAGGCAAACGGATTTATCTCCTTTTCGCGGTAGAGTTCCATGGTCAGCTTGGACTCTTTGGCACGATCGCCCTTGGCGGCAGCCTTGATTTTTTTAATTTCCGGCGCTAGCTCGCGCATGGCTTTTGCCTGCGTAATTTGAGATTTGACGAGCGGCCACATTAGTAAACGGATAATCACGGTAAATATAATGATAGCCAGGCCGAAGTTATGGCCGGGCAGCAGCGCGTAGATAAGTACCAGCAGGTTAAAAATCGGCTGGACGATTATTGTAGTAAACACCCTGAAATCAATCCCCTAGATTTAGTAATAATATTAGCATAAGATAGCCGTCTTAAGCTTGGTTGGCGCGTTCGGCGGTGGCTTGTTTGAGCTGGCGGCGCATCTGTTTGGCCACGGTTTCAAACGGCTCAGCGGCCACCTCGTTACTAAAAACATTAACGACGATGTCATAGGGACCGCCAATCACTCCTTCGTTTAGGCGGATAGCTTCATAAAGGCGGCGCCGGATACGGTTTCTGGCCACAGCAGATTTGTTGACCTTCCGCCCTACCACAATGGCTGCTCGGTAGTTTTTTCGGCGGTCGTTTTGGCGGACTTTTACCAAAAACAGCGGCCCCCGCACGGTTTGACCGTAGTTATAAACCATCTTTAGCGAACCGTAGCCATGAAAACGATGCCGTCTATTTAACACTCCCTTAGTTTAACTGGGAAGAGCAGCCTGAGCAAAAATCGCACTTTTTGCCCAGCGCGATGAGAAACCCATGAAATGGGTGTCTCATGCTAGTGGCTTAGACGCGTCCGGCCTTTGGCGCGGCGGCGGGCTAGTATTTTTCTACCGGCCTTGGTAGCCATTCTTTTGGCAAAGCCGTGCTCGCGTTTTTTATGGCGATTTTTGGGTTGAAAGGTCCTTTTTGGCATGACGACACTTTATCACAAAGTGTCGTCAAATAGTGGTATGCTTTTAAATTTTTGCTAGGCTTTTAGTATGTTTTACACCTACGTACTGCGTAGCAAAAAAGACAAGGGTTTATATGTTGGTTGCACGAAAAATTTAAAAGCCAGACTTGAGGAACACAACAAAGGACGGGTACCGTCCACAAAAAATCGTCGCCCATTTGAAGTCATATGCTTTGAGGTTTGCCGAAACCTAAGCGATGCTAGAAGACGTGAAATATATCTGAAAACATACTGGGGAAAGATGTATTTAGGCAAGCGCCTCAAGTCTGATACCACAGGATGAATTTTTGTAAAGCAGTAGGGTGAAATTGACTACAAAAATTCACAAATCTTAGCAGTTTTTCCACTCTTGCGCTAATCTTATCCACATATTTACAGATAGGAGACTGGGCTGTGCACAAAGTAATAGATTAGCGGGCGCAAGTTAGCTCCACGTGTAGTGTTTTTTGATAATCCTGTGGAAAAGTCCGTTGCCAAGGTCTATATTAGGGGCTAAGAGCACGCAAAATTATGCGAAAAGATAGAGGTTAGATCATATGCAAGAGGGCGCGCTGTGGAAAGCGGTCTTAGGTGAAATTGAGTTGTCTATTTCAAGGGGACATTTCATCACCTGGTTCGGTAACACACAGTTAATGAGGGTGCGCGATAGCCAGGTAGTGATTGGTGTACCCAATATCTTTATAAAAAATCAGCTGGAGAAAAAATATAACGACCTAATTGCTAAAGTCCTGGCCAAAAACGGGGTTGCTACCCCAGAAATAGAATATAAAATCCACACTGGCATAAGTGTTGATCCCAAAAAAGAAGAACCGCTGCTTGGCGGCTCATCCGAGCCGGCACCAGCGCCCAGCCGACCGGCTGTGTCGTCTATGGCCCGCTCTTACCGCCAGGGCTTAAATGAACGCTATACGTTCGAAAATTTTGTGGTTGGTGCTGGTAATGAGCTGGCCTACGCGGCTTGCCAAGCCATAATCGCCAAGCCAACCAAATATAATCCGCTGTTTGTATATGGCGGCGTTGGCATTGGCAAAACCCACCTAATCCAAGCTCTTGGTAACGCCGTTTTGCTCGCTAAACCAGACGCCAAGGTCGTTTATGCCTCTACTGAACAGTTTGTCCAAGAATTTGTGGACGCTATCCGCTACAAGAAAAATACTTCGGAATTTGCTGACTATTACCGAAGTGCCGATGTTTTGATTGTAGATGATGTCCAGTTCTTGGCCGGCAAAGAACGCGTCCAGGAGGAGTTTTTCCATACTTTTAATGCCCTGCACCAAGCCAACCGCCAGATTATTATGAGCTCTGATAAGCCGCCCAAAGACATCCCGACCTTGGAGGAGCGGCTACGTTCCCGTTTTGCTTGGGGCATGAGCATTGATATGCAATCGCCGGATTTTGAAACCCGCTGTGCCATTTTGCAAAGCAAAGCCGCCGAGTCCGGTATTGAGTTGCCAAATGAAGTTGTAGAGTTTTTGGCCGCCCGTGTCCAAAACAACATCCGCGAGCTAGAGGGGGCCCTAAACCAGGTAGTGGCTTACTGTGAGATGCGCGGCGTGGAACCAACAATTGAAGTCGTAACAAATATGTTTGAAGCTCAGGCTAACAGGCCGCGGCACATCAGCCCGCGCCAAATCATTGAGAAAACCGCTAAATATTTCCATATTTCTATAGAAGAGATTTTGGGCCCCAAGCGCGACAAAGATATAGTGGTACCCCGCCAGGTGGCCATGTATATGCTCAGAAACGAGCTCCACCTTTCATTCCCTAAAATCGCTCATGAACTTGGCCGCAAAGATCACACCACCGCCATCCACTCCATAGAAAAAATTCAAAAAGAATCGTCATACGACGGGCCGGTACGTACTTACGTTAGTGAGCTACGGGAGAAACTTTATGTCTAGGGCTTGGTTAAAAGCCGTGGAAAACCGCCGGGAAGCCAAGGAAAACCCACCGGCTTTATCCACCGCTTCCACAGGCAGTCTGTCAAAAATCCCACATTCGCCTGTTTTTATACCAACTTTTTCCCTAGCTTTTTCACAAGCCAAGCTGATTTTTACACAACTGTTTGACCTAAAATTTCCTCTGTTAGGGTGGTTTTCTTACACACTTTCCACTGCACCTACTGCAGCTATTAAATTATTAAATAAGTATTAGAAGTAGTTATAAATATGAAAGTCCAAGTTACTCAAGCCAACTTAGCCCGCGCACTTAACACAGTTGCGCGCGTTGCGAGTGTGCGTGGCACCTTGCCAATTTTGGCAAACGTTTTGCTCAAAACAGAATCAGGCCGCCTAAACATAATGGCCACCAACCTAGATGTGGCTATTAGCCATTTTGTTGGCACAAAGGTAGAAAAAGAAGGCGCCATAACTGTGCCAGCCCGTCTAATGCAGGATTTTGTCACCAACCTGCCAGAAGACGTCATAAATCTGGAAGTTGAAGACAAAAAACTATCTGTTAAAACCGACCGGTATAATTCGGTAATTAACGGTATTGAGGCCGATGACTTCCCGCTAATGCCGGCTATTAGCTCGGCGGCAAGCTGGAAGGTACCGACGGCCGACTTTAAGTCCGCGCTTTCAAAGGTTGTGTTTGCGGCTTCGGCTGACGATGCGCGGCCGGTTCTAACAGGTGTGTATTTCAAATCAGCCGGTGGCGAGGTAAACGTTGCTGCCACCGATAGCTATCGTCTGGCCGAAGCCAAGGTCGGTAAGTCCGCCAGCGATGTCGAATTTTTAGTACCCGGCGGAGCGATTAATGACCTACTCAGAATCATCAGCGACAATGAAAAAGAAGTAGTTGTTAAGCACGACGATCAGCAAGTGCAGTTTAGTTCGGGTGACGTGACTTTAGTGGCACGCTTAATAGAGGGCACCTACCCCGACTATAAAAAACTCATTCCAACCAAATTTGCGACTACCGCTAGGCTCTCACGCGATGATTTTTTGGGTGTCACCAAAGTCTCTGCGTTGTTTGCCCGCGAAAGCGCCGGCTCAGTGACCGTATCTGTCAGCAAAGCTAGCGGCCAACTAAGCATCAACGCTGTTGCTGCTCAGCTTGGGGAAAACACCGCCAAAGCCGATGCTAAGGTCTCAGGTGACGGCGAAGTCACTCTAAACTCCCGCTATTTGGCAGAGGCCTTAGGCGCCTTTAGTGCTGACGAAGTTGAATTTTGCTTTAACGGCAAGCTAGAACCTTGTGTGCTCAGAAGTCTTAAAGAAGCCGACTACCTGCACTTGATAATGCCGCTTCGCAGCTAAAAGCAACGCGCTAAAGAGTAAACTAGAAGCTATGATAAGCAGCGTTCGTCTGCAAAACTTTCGCTCTTACCGCGATCAAAGTTTTGAATTCGCGCCATCGGTCAACATCATAGTTGGTCCTAACGCCAGCGGTAAAACCAACCTCCTTGAAGCGGTTGCTGTGCTGGCAACTGGTACATCTGCCCGCGCCAAAGACGAGGAGCTTATAGCCACTGGCAAAGACTGGGCGCGCCTGGAGGGCAACTTTGATAATGAAACCCGGACCATAAAGCTAACCAAAATCAGCCCGGCCAAAACAACTACCATTAACGGCAAGACCTACCGGCGGCTCAACCGCGCCTTAAACTACCCCATAGTTTATTTTGATCCTGACCACCTTAACCTGATTACCAAAGGTCCGGCCGAACGGCGATTTTTGATTGATGAGCTTTTGGCTCAAAGTCAAATTGAGTTCCACTCGCTCGCTAGTGCTTATAGACGAACACTCACGCAGCGCAATAATCTATTAAAAAAACCGTCCGCTCAGATAAAAACCCAGATTTTTGCCTGGAACGTGCGCCTTTGCCAACTAGCTAGCCAAATCGCTACTGCTCGCGGGAATATATGTGAACAACTTAACCAAACCTTGAGCAGTAATTATTCAAAAATCGCCGGCAAAAAGACCCAAATACATTTGCACTACAAACCGATGTTTCCGGTAAGTAATTACGCCACCAAAATGATGGCTCAGCTGGAAAAAGACCAGCTGGCCGACATCGCGCGCGGCTTTACGGGTAGCGGCCCCCACCGCGAAGATTTTTCATTCAGTGTTAATGGCCAGCCAATGGCACAAACTGCCTCGCGCGGCGAGGTCAGGAGTTTGTTTTTGACGCTTAAAAATATAGAGCTAAAGCTTCTTGAAGGGGGTTACGGCAAACAGCCAATTTTACTGCTTGACGATGTCTTTTCTGAACTGGATGGCGCAAGGCGCAAGGCACTTGTTAATACGTTAAAGGACTATCAAACTATCATTACAACGACCGACGCTGACAGCGTACTAGACTTCTTTGGCACCAAAGACCACAATCTAATGGCCCTATCAGGCCGCCGTGTAAGTTAAGCGTTAATTACTAGACGTATTAATTAAGAATGTGGCGGGTGGGGTTTGTGGGCAGCAGGGTGCATATCGTACCAACGTTTCACATAGCGAGCAATTTTTTTATGGCTGCTCCAGCTATGTACATCATTACGATCCAGGTATAGGCAATGGCCGTAATACTCCCCCGGTTTCAGAGGTTGTAATTTCCCTGTCATAGGCTTTTTTATTTGGAGCGCTGACTTCCATCCTCCCCCACTTTTATAATATTCAACCGCTCCGGCCTTCTCAGCCATAGTTAAATCTATATAGCCCGTTGCAGCATTACCATAATCATCCTGGACCTGGACGCCAGCGTATTTTTCTGGATTGTTATGGCCCCACCCTATCACTGGGCGAGTGCATACAAGCACAAAATCAGTTGAGGTAGCCCCCTTGGCCTTTTCACCTTTAGAATACCGGTTGTAGGCAACATCCATGTCCAGATTCCCCTCTCCAAGATTGGCAGGGCTGTAGTAGGCTGAGGGTGATTTCATAACAGTCAAATATTGAGGTAATTCATGCTTGGGCATCTTCAAAAAGATAGCCCCATCCCAAATGTGAGTGAATTTAACTGTAGCTTGGTCTTTAGCCTGCTCTGGGTAGTTATTAGCATCATCATAGATAACATAACGGTGGAGTTTAGAGTTCCATCTTCCGAGGTGATGCTTTGTGGCACTTTCAGGCTTATTGGAACTCGCTTCATCAGCCTTAACATTCAGAGATAAAGTTGGGAGCTCTATACCTTTTAAAGTATCCGGTAAAGCAGCCGGCTGTTTATTAACGTAGGCCACAGTGGCAACTGGCTTGGTAGCTGCAAGGGCGTAATCAGCCAACTCGGCACCACCAATAAAAGCCGCGGCACCCATACCGGCAGCTATTCGCACATTACGTTTGTGCTTGCGAGTTAAGTCTTCAGCAGAGGGTGTGCTCTCGTCTTCAAACAAATTACGTTTCACAAACATACCCTAACATACTTATGCTAATAAATCAATGTTTTGCAAGGGCGACTTTTAGTTACTAATTGCCCTTGAGCTGAAGACCCGGCTATTACTGTTAAGATTATATAAGTTTAAGTTAATCGTGCTTAGGTCAGAATAACTGATGACGGCCCTATAAGAAGTACTGTCGATTTTTACCTTAAATTCAAGCATAAAGTCAGCTCCCAGTGTGTGGGGCTCAGATGTAACGGACGATTCATCAATCGACACCGTTTGCGCAGAGGATTTGAAATAAAACACAGCTGTCTTAAAATCGCTGATCTGGTTAGTTGTTAGGCCGTCATTTATTAATGTACTTGTCCCAGAAAATTGAATACTCTCGGGCGAAGGCAGGAGCGCAGAAGTCGTAGGTATCAAACTCAAACTGGCCGATCGGTTTTTAATTATATTAACTGTTATGAACTTTTGTTTTGCCCCGTTGGTTGCGGATAGTTGGTAGCTACCAGGTTTTAATAGCACCTTTGCACTGCCAGTGCCGATAATTTTAGCACCATGGTTGTCCTGGCTAATTACAATCAGAGCATTTTTAGACGAGTCCACATGAAGCGTGCCGGTAACTCGGGAGATATAAATGCTAGAGCCAACCATGTATACGAAAAAGGCTAGAACCAACAGGCTGATAATGATAAAAACACGCCTTGCGCCCATTACTGGCCCCCCGTCGGCTGGTAAATCAGAACACCGCTATTTTTTAAATATAAAATAACATCTACGGGTAAGGAATAAGTATCATAGGTTGAAAAAGCCGTACCCGGACCGAGCACTATCCGGTACGCTCCATCAACTTGGTGGAGAATAACAATAGCGTTGTTCTGCGGCAGTTTGCTAAGAGAGATAGATGCAACAGCCCAAGACTGTGGCTGAAAATACTTAACGCTATTTATTAAGTAATCTTTGTTTAGCCGGGGTATTGTTTTTGTACCTGAGGAAGCCAGGCTTTGGGAGATCGCCCCGCTCAGAGCCGGCGCTTTAGGTATGCCTACATAGGAACCGCCTCTAAAAACTACGGTTTTTATGACAAAAGCCGAAACTATAACGCCAAGCCAAAACAAAACAAGTTTAAATTTTGAGCTCATGAGCCACTGCTCCCCGGTCCGGTCCAGTGCCAGGCACCGCTCGTCCAGTAACTAGCCGACGAATTTACTTGACCGGTTTGTTTACCCGGTGAATGAGAACCAAAGGTAGAAACAGAGTTACCCTGTACTTTTACCACGATTTCCACGTGCCCATCGCCGGGCGTCCCGCCACCGGCATTTGTAGTAACTATGTCGCCGGCTTGAGCCTGGGAAATCGGAATCGGCTTCCAGTACTGGTTTCCTGCGCCTATCATCTCACCGGTAGAATTAGACACATACCAGCCGTAGTCTAAATTAAATGCCTCGTCTACGGCAACGTTAACCAAACCTGAACAGTCAGTTGCACACGGGCTTGGGCTACCACCGTTGGGTCCGCCATAAGGCACGTTGTTAGGCGGGTTAGATGGATCCGGGCAGCCGGCTATAAAGGCTGTGTAACCTTGATGGCCTCCGCCCATATCATAATATATGCCTTGGTATTTCTCGGCCTCGCATAAAATTTTGGCATCACCGGATACATTAGTGCAATCAGTGCCGCGGCCGATTATACAGTCGCTGCCTGCACCGCCGCCTCCGCCGCTGCCGTATTTAGCGTAAAGTTGTTCGGCAGCGGCCATGCGCTGGGCTTCTTTATAAAAAACAGGATTAGTGGCGGCAAGACTGTTCTCATAACCAATCAAAAAATCTTTGGCTGCTTGGCCAGCATTAGTTTCTTTTTGCAGCTCAGCGTACGTTCCGGGGTATGTAGTCGTTAGTTCATTCAAAAAATAATTCAATTCAAAGGCCAAGAGACCCGGTGCACCGTTCTCAAGATCGCTCAAGCTAAAGCCGGCGGCTTTAGCGGCATTGATAATAGCCACCCGCCTTGGTCCGTCCCATTGGACGATGCCTACCGCGGACTCGTAAACCTTGGGATCCATATTTTGCCACGCGCCAGCTTTTTGTTGTGCAGTTGGGTCTACGTGAGACTCGTAAGTCCAGTTGCCCAACACACCAGCTGCGGCCTGCCCGGGTAAGCCCTTGCCCACCATAAAATTGTAGGCTTTTTCATAGTTGTCACCCCCAACCAGACTTGAGTCCGAGCAGCCGCTGCCAGTTCCGCCGCCGCCTGTATCTACATTGAAAAACAGCGAATTGTTATTTAAGACCTGTTTTTGAGCATCAGAAATAGCCAAGACTGCATTTGAGTTTAACAACGCAATTAAAAGGCTGACAATAATTAGTTTAGCTAGTCGGTCTACCATGTCGGCCATCCTTGAGGAAGGCTCCAGCTAACTTTTGGTACAAGGACACCTGGAGTTCCACCCAAAGACTGTATTAAGTCCGAGAAGTTTTGGCCAAAAGCGGTTGAGTGAGTGCCGTCAAAACAACTGTTACCTGTACCATCTACAGAGGAAGGGCCATCAGCATTATGAAAAAGAATATTTTCATTAAAGATGTTAATTTGGTCAGCACCCAGGGCATTTACCGTAGGTAACTTAAACATTAACACAAATAATAAAACCAAAGCTGCCTTTAAATATGTCTGATATTTTGTCATCAATTTGTCCTTACCAGTGCCTGAACGACATTCTTAATTATCGTCTCGGCGGAGGATATATTTGCGGCACCGCCTACTGTTACAGCAATGCCGTAAACTTTTCCGCCGTAGCTAAACTGAGCGGCTTGGTTAACAATAAATGGCGCTCCCTCAAGACCAAAAGGATTGGGGCTACCACTTCGAGCGGGGTCAGAGCCGCCACCGGGTTCCGGTTTCCAGCCTTCTTTGGAGTAAACTGTGCCGGGCAGGCCAGCCTGCAAAAGTCCGGCATTCGGCGAAATATTAGACAATAGATTGAGCGCGAAACCTTTATGGGCGGCTGGGAACATTGTGTCTATTTTGGCAAAAAACTTGGCAAAATCTGCCGCGGTAATTTGCGACTGCCCCAGCCAGTAAAGCCTGTCGCCAGTAATATTGAATTTAAAACCTGTCATGCCAGCCTGTTTGGCTACACTCTCAATCTGCTGTTGGGGATTTTTGAGCAGGCCAAGGACATTGTTGGCATCAGAATCAACAGACTGCTCTATCATGCCGGTTAGGTTAGAGGTCGCGGAGTTACTCAGCCCGCCTGGACCAACTTGGTTTAAGTAAGCTACCAGAATCATCGCCTTGGTTATAGAAGCGCCGTAGTTTTCAGAATTGTCGTTATATTCTGCTAGGTTGTTGCCGCTACTATCAAAAAGCGCGTAACCGACCTTGGCGCCAGAGCTTTTAGCTGTTTGCATGGCAGCAGCATTGTTAATGCTTAAACTAGCCGGGCCAGTAGTCGGGCCGCCTCCGGTGGGAGTAGAGCCGCCGGTAGATGTAGAAGTAGATGAACTAAATCCCACATCGCTACAGGCTTGGGAAACGGCAGAGTCGGAATCACTGCCTTGGTAGCAGGCCATGGCGTTCATAGTTTCTGTATCCATGATAAAGAAACGAAGTTTGAGCCAGTTGGGATCGTTTGAGCTGCAGCCGTGGCCATCGGTGTTGATTTGCTCATACGAGGGGAAAGAATTATCGTTGGAGGTGCTGTTACCGGTGACATCCCAAGCGCCGGAATCGTTAGAGATATTAACCTGAAAACAAGCTTCTGCCTTTTTTATTAACGAACTGCCCTCGTCAGTTTGGTTGCCATTAATATCCGCCAAACTGCCGTTGATTGCACCATGGTAGGGTGCGTCCGCTGCGCAGCTGAACAGGTCGCAGGCATTTTGGTAGGGGTCATCAGGGGCGTTATCCATATCCTGAACACTAAAACCGTATGTTGGGAAACCGTAATCGTAATTAGTGGAGGCAGCTTTGGCATGGCCAAACAGTAAGCTCCCAAACGAGCCAAAGATATGCCCAACATTAAGTAAAGACGAGCCCATCTCAGCAAAGTTGGAGCTGGGGCTGGGTGAGCTGTTATTAATCACTCTTGAGATAGCGGAGTGATCGTCGTAAGGGTTGAACAATTTGTAAGCCAAGCTGTGGCTGGCAAAATCTTGGTTGGCTGCATAGTTTTCATAATTTTGGAGTTGGGCGGCTTGGCCGGGCAAAAGCGCCAGCCCGCCGGCCAAGATTCCTTCCATATTAGCGGCTAAATGGGCGCCATAGTTTATGTAGTTACCATAATCGCCACCGATAACGTTGTTAACATCAACCGCTTTGCCGACGAGCCAGTGAGCCAGGCTACTGCT
This sequence comes from uncultured Candidatus Saccharibacteria bacterium, assembly GCA_964567555.1. Lineage (GTDB taxonomy): Bacteria > Patescibacteriota > Saccharimonadia > Saccharimonadales > UBA10212 > CAZMNA01. The sequence goes on from CAZMNA010000001.1 coordinate 222,979, forward strand.
GAATTGGCTGATTAGTACACCTTGGACTACACCGTTGGCGGCGTTCCAGACTACTCCGCCGATGCCGGTAGCATCCAAAGCGATAGAAACCACCCCCAAAGCGATTGAGCCAGCCCAGCTACAAGCACCACCGAGCCCGGGGACTTTCTCTATGAAACTAAACGGCGAACCTTTACCAATGCTTGTTAAGGTTGGGTCAGCCGGTACACCGCCAGTTTGGCCATCGGCCGCTTTAAAACTGGCGGCGTCAAACACGCCGGAGTTTCCGCCGGTAGAATCTTTGCCATAAAGGTTCTGTGAGTACTGGCTTAGCTCGTCTAGGTTAACATCTTGGCCTGTCTGAATCTCTGAGCCAAGCGCTACCATTTCAGTACCTAACCTAACCAGTGGCAGCACAACCTGGGATTGTTTTAATGTTACGTACGAACCGTTTAAGCCGCGGACAATGCACAAGACCCCAACGGCCGTCCCACCGCCCTTTATCAAACTACCGCTTAGGCTGGCAGAAACTTTAGCCGGATCGCCCCCGGCTTCATCTACTACCGAATTGGTGTGAGCTATAGAGCCCTTAACTTCATCTACGCCTGTTTTATTTTTTTTAGTAACACCTTTTTCCTTAGTTGTTTTGCCCTTTAAAGACTCTTCACCCTGCTCATCGGCTTGGGCACGTTTGCCCCACCAATCTTCAAGCGCGCTTTTGGTCTTTGCACCCAAAATTTTAAGCGGGTGCAGGGTGCAGCCGGCGCGGGCACACATAATGCGGGCGCTAATGGCTTGGGAAAGTTTGCTGTAACCGCCTGCATCTAACATGGTGCGGGTCAAAGCCCGTGTTTTATAAAGTCCCAGCCCCTTGGCGGGAACCACCAGCTCATTTTTAATGCTGCCGTTTAAACGCAGCTCACTGCCCTTGACCACATCAATACCTTCTGCTTTAAATACAGACTTTATTTCCTTTTCGCTGTAGCCGTGGAAGGGAGAGCCTTCGCTCCTATCAATCACGTAGCCGTCAAACAGGCCAAACTTGTCCGAATAGGCCGACTTTAGACCGCTGGCATTGAGCTTAGCTTCAAAAGTATCGGCGAACTTATTGCCCAGTATGCCAAGGCGTGTCCGTTCAATCTCGCCGCGGGAGGCAAAGCGGATAAAGCGAACCTCATGCAAAAAGCGGTTGTCTTGCTGGTCTTGCAGCCCAGCAAAATGGATTTCTTGCAGGCGCTGGGAAAGATGGATGAACTGCAGGGGACCAGATGCTACTGAAAACATGATAATTAAGCCAGCGATGGTGCCGATGACACCGGTTCCGAAAATTGTTGTTCTGCGGCGCGTACCAAAGAAAGTGGTTCTTAACCGGCCGCGCTTTTGTCCACCTCCGTCCGCCGCCTTTTTATAAAAACTTTGTTCATCCTCAGGCACATTACTGGGACCGCTAGCTGTGCCGCCGCCATCTGCCTCTTTTTTATTTAAATCCCCTCGGCTAGCCGGGGTTTGCTTTGAGTCGCTCTTAGACGCTGGCTGGCCACGAAAATCACTTGGCTCGTTGCCGCTAGTTGGCGACATACCGCTATCGCTTTCAGGCGGTGTCTGTCCGGCTGGCTCATCATTCATCAGGTTTTAGACTCCGCTGGGGTTTGGTGGGACTGCTGGTTGGGGAGTTGGGGTTGAGGCGGTGGCCGGTGAGGTAGCGTCCCCAGCTGTTGATTGGGCAGCCATCAGCGGCCTGCTAACATCGTTAGCCGCTGTTTGCGGGAAACCTTCGGCTTCAGTCTCGGCAGGTTCGGCCGCCTCTAGACTTGGCCCGGTGGCAATTAAATCACTTTCGGTTGGGCTGGCAATTATTTGTATATGAACGTGGTTTTGGCCGGCAAAGAATAGGCCCTGCCCGACCGGGAAAGAACTCAGCCGTTTTTTCTCTTCATCGGTTAACTTAAAGACGTCAGATAAAATATCCACTGCGGTTGGGGATTGCTTAAGCAAAAATTGCAGCGAAGCGTTGGCCACAATTGCGCGCCCCATTCTGGAAGCCATAAAGTCTTCCACGTCTTGGGTGACAGTCGTTATGCCCAGGTTATATTTACGGGCCCGTTTTGCAAGGCTGAACAAAAAGTTGGCGCTGTCTTCATAGCGCATTAGCTGCCAGGCTTCATCTACCACTAAGATGCGGCGTTTTTTGTCAGCCTTGGTACGGTTCCATATGTGGTTTAGGACAATATACATCGCCACTGGCCTAAGTTCGTCCTCTAAATCGCGGATGTTAAAGACTGCCATGGCGTTATTAACATCAATATTGCTCTGCTGTGAGAAAATGCCGGCAAAAGTTCCAGTTGTGTACTTGCGCAGGCGTTGGGCAAGGCTTGGTCCGCTGCCGCCCATATGAAGCAATGTGTCATAAAGATCATTAACTGTTGGCGGTTTGCCGTGATGGGTCAGCGGGTCATTGGTAATACCGGCTTTGGCGTAAGTTTCAATCAGCGCGGCGTCAAGATCGGCTTCTTCTGCTGGTGTAAGAGCCGGTGCGGTCGGGGAGTTTCCGCCCAGCATTTCAATTTGGGCGCCGCCCATCATCAACCTAAGCAAACCATGCAAGGTTATGAGATTGGAGCGCAGCGCGTTGTCGGCTTCATCGGTGTCCACGACTTGGGGCAAATCAAACGGATTAATGCGGGTGACAGAATTTAGGCTCAGGCGGATATAAGCGCCGCCGACCGCTTCGCACATCTTTTGGTATTCATTTTCCGGGTCAATAATGAAGATTTCTGTCCCCAGCATCATAGAACGCAGCGCCTCAAGTTTTACGGCGAAGCTTTTGCCGGCGCCGGATTTGGCAAAGACTACGCTGTTGCCGTTTTCTAGTGAAAAGCGGTCAAAAATCACTAATCCGGAGTTATGCATATTGATGCCGTATAAAATGCCGCTGTCCTGGGTTAGGTCAGCCGAGGTAAACGGGAAGCTGGTAGAAACAGCCCCGGTATTCATGTTGCGGTAAACCTCCAGTTGGTCGGTAAACTGCGGGAGACAAGAGTTAAAGCCCTGCTCCTGCTGGGTTGAAGCCGCTTTGGAATATATCAGCTGTTGGCCAAGCAGACTTTCCACCTTTTGACTGACAAATTCCAGCTCCTCCAGACTGGAACCGTAAATCGTAAAGTAAAACCCAAACCGGAAAAAGCGCTCTTCGCCGACCTGGAGCTTGTCGCGCATCTCTTCGGCGTCCTGGATGGCAGCCTCTTTGCCCGGATCTCTTACCTTGCCGGCTTCGGAATCAATTTGCACGCCCGCTTCAAGTTGCGAAACTTTCTTGCGCAAATTATTTAGGACAGTTTGGCTGTCTACCGGCTGGATGATGAGGGACAAATCAATCACCTCATCCAAATTAATCATGGTGGATAGCCAGCCGGTGAAAAGCTCGCGCGGGTAGCCATAAACGTAGTAGGTCCGGGCGTAGCGTGTGCCCAGCTGGAAGTAATTGGAGTTAAAAACAATTGAAGCTGGCGCAATAAAATCGCGCAGAGCGGTTATGCCCTTAGTAAAAGCGGTGGAGACTTCTTGTTGCTCGATGGTGGCCAGCGCGGGGGCGTCCTTCTTTTTCCTAAGAAAAGCCATTTTTTAAGCCCCTTCCTTAACTGGCGCGGGCCCGCTGGCTTTAGCTACCAGCGGCATAGCGACGTCGTTAAAGTCCTTGAGCTGCTGGCGGGTGGCTGTATCGGGGTTATAAGCATCGTAGTAAAGTTCAATTAACTCCTGAGTGTTGAGCGGCACAGACTGCACGCCGCACTCCAGCAAGCCTTGCATCACAGCCTGGACGCGGTTTTTTAGTTCGGTCTTGGCTTTTTCTAGCACAGTTTCATCAACCACCACGACCTTTTCCTTCTTGGGCCGCAGCAGTTCGCTCATGCCGCTAAAGAAGCTAGTCCCTTGGCGCAGGGCACTGCGGACATCTTGGTTTAGGTCTGGGTAGGCAATGGCTACATAGAACTTCTTGTCCATGATGTTGGTCTGGGATGAAATCTCTGCCAGATAATCAATGTAATCTTCCATTAGTAATCCCAGCAGCATATTCGGCTGGGCAATCCGGATTTTATCCAGCTTCTCAAGGTATGGCCGAAGATCCACTTTCTGGGAGCGCATAAAAACCTGGATAGGAAAATAAAGTGAGTTCAAAAAGCCTTGGTAGGCAAATTCTACGCTCTCGCGTTCGGCAGAGCTCATCAAATCAAAGTTAATAGAGCGGCACATAACCACGGCGCGGAAAGTGCCATCGTTCATAATGACTATCCCGTCACGGATTTCACTGATGAGCAAGCTGTTTTGGGTGCTATTTGGGTTGCTAAACACATTTCGGCTGGGCGGCAAAACCTGTGGCCCCGTGACCATAGGTGCTGCGGCCGGTGGCCCGGCAGCGGGCGGCACAGTAGGTATAACCATACCGCTAGGCTGCGGCTGGCTGGCTGTTAGAGGTTGTGTGTTATTTTGCGGCTGCATATCCACCCTTTAAATAATTAATGAAGTTCAATATCCACTTCACTAGAGCCAAGCGGGGCACGGTTAGCAAGTTTTGCAATAGTCGCAACACTCAAAGCATTACCAGCTTTGGCTAGTTCCAGTTTAGCAGTCTGGCTGGCATCGGTCACGGGCTCGGCGCCACCGCGGATAATCGGCGGATGCATGTTTAAGGACGTATTTTCGCGATGGATTTCATCTAGCAGCGCCTTTTCTTCCGCCGTCAGGTCTGCCGGTATAATCACTTCGCGGGCGGGACCGCTTGGTGCGGGGGCTGATGAACGCGCATCCTCCATAGCCTCTGCAATGTTTTGTTGCTTTTGATTCTCGGCCTGCTGCATCAAGGAATCTACATTTTTAGCCATGGGGTTATTTTGCTCATCTAAAATGTCGTCTTCTGGGTGAACGTCCAACACTGGGTTGTCCTGAGCGATGGTTACGGGCGCCGCCAAACGGTCATCGTCAGCTTCTGGCGGCATTGTCTGAGCAGGACTGGCTAAATTAACAGATGAGTTTTTAATAGCCCAGCCGCGGCTGTCTAGTGTGTTAGCTAAGCCCTTTAAGCGGCTGACAACCTCGGTCTGGCTAATATTTTTGGTCAAAACTCTTTCTAGTTTTTGTGGGGCAGTTACGCGCACCAGTTGTTTCATGCCGTTTTGGTCCCACTGGCGAGTGCGGGCTTTGAACAAAAACCGGATGTGGGAGAGCAGCCAGACTTCAGTTGGCTGTTCGCGGCCCAGCGGGCTGGCCAGAGTAGCAAATAACATGGTCGGCGGCAAAAAAGTTAAGGTAAACAATATTTTGACCCAGCCGGGCAGCCCGCCAATGAGTATGCGTACATCTATAAAAATAAATACCGCCGCCGCGGCAGCATAAATAAAACCTTTGAGCGTCAAGGGCCCAACGATTTTGTCCTCGCTCTCTATATCTTGAATAACCTTGTACACTGCCACTTTTATGTCCCCTGTCCCGTTTTAAAACCCGAGTGGAGCAGTCTGCAATCAGATTGCGAAGCTTCGAGTTTTAGTTCGGGATGGATTACTTTATAAACTGCCATTATAAATAGCTCCTAGCTAGTAGCTGGTAGCGGTTAGCTAAGAACGCTTTAAGTAACTTGCTAATAGCTAACGGCCAAGCGCTCACAGCCAGTCTAATTATCTGATGCATAAGCATATTGGTGCAAGACTAGTTATTACCTTCGTTATGAGTAGGTCCTTCGGTTGGTCTGCCTGTAGATGCCTGAGCATGTTTGGTTGCGTCACGGAGAGCCTCGGCAGCTTTACGCATCTCTATTGCCATAGCCTGATTACTCTCGGCAGTTTTGCGCGTTTCCTCAGCATGTTTCAAGACAAACTCCTCTCCGAGTGTACCAGCTGGAGTTTGAGCAATCGGAGAAGAAGGTTCAGGGAAGACTTCACGGTCCGTGCTAGCCTGCCAACCTATCATTCCTGGTCTTGATTGATAGCCCACACTTCCTCCACTTCCATCTTCTGGCTTTGATGGTTTCGGTTTTGCGGTCTGGCCGCCGCCGTCCTCTGGCTCATCGTCTTTGTCTGCATCAGCGCCGACGCCTGAAGCTCCAACAACATGTGCCTTAGGAAATTCGGCCTTCACAGCTTCAGGATCAGGACCACCCTCTTTGCCGAACCTGTGATTTAAATCTTTAAAAGTGTCCAGGGTTATACGGCCATTTGCATCACCTAGCCCATCAATTTTAAGATGCTCAAGTACTCTGTTCACCGCATCTTTAACTTGGCCAGCATCCATCTGGATGAGTAAATCAGCCCCGGATGAACCCATGCTTGCCATCTCGAGCAGTCTTTGCCCTAGTGCCACGCTTATATCATCATTTATGGCGTTTGGGCCGTACTCCAAAAGTATAGATTCGGCCGCTCGCCGGAACATGCCGTCTTTTTGGCCTGCAATAGCACCCGCTTTCATGCGTTTCATCCAACTATATACAATGCGGTCGCCATCACTCAGTCTGGAACCGACGCGGCGGCCGCGTTTTCCTGCGTCAAAGTTGTTTTTATATACAAGCTGGAGAACATCCGGTGTCAAGTCATACTCATTAGCTTGCACCATTGGGTACCATTCAGGGTTATCGGCTATGCGTGCCTCCCATATTTCGGGCACCTGCCAAACGTATTTGCCGCGATGCTTACTTTTTGGATCGCTAATAACGGAGTTCTCAATTTCGGGCCAGGACTTAGTTTTGAAAAGTTCATCAAGAGCAATTTTGGCTTCACGGCCTTCCATGCTGTCACTGCCTACACTGTCCACAAGCGCCTGCTTGCCCGCCGCTACACCCTTTTCCCATTTGTATTTTGGAATCCAGTCCCATTGCAGAGTGCCGTCTGAATTTCTTGCCTGTTCTTTTACCGGTTGCCCGGTTCTTTTGTCGATAACCACCTTACCAGTTTTTTTGTCCTTTTTATCCTCCATAATAGGCACTCGCTTGTCACCTTCATATCCATTTTCAATGGCTTCTTGCAATTTTCGGTGTTGGTGAATCTCAGCTAGTTGGGTCATATCATCGGCCCATTTTTGTCCGACTTGTATGGCTTGAGCACGGCCGCGAGCGGTGGGCATTAACTTACCCGAAGTAATTCGTCCGATTACCCTTCCTTCAAACATAGGAACTGCTGGAATACTGGATTTTAATTCTGCAATATCCAAAGGTTTACCCGGATTGGAAATATTTGCCAAAATCGCGTCTATGTTTGCTTGGTCTATAACATTACCATTATTATCGACGAACTTACCCGCTAGATTAGTCTTAGGACGGAGGGTGCCGTCTACTTTGCTTTTTGTGAAATGAACACCTGCAGCCATAAGAGCGGCAAGATGTAGTCGGGAAGCTGGATCTCTAGCCAACTCCGCGTCTATCTTTGCCTGACTGACGACTCTATTATTCTCATCAATATATTTACCGTCTTCATTAGTCTTAGGAGTAAGCCTACCGCCTTCAGTAGCTGCTTCGAAGGCAACGCCCGCAGACCTTAGAGCGGCCATGTGTAGAGCGTGCGTCCGTGCGGAGTTAGTGCCTACAGGCTGGTTAAACACGTCTAAGTACTTGCCTGTTTTTTTGTCAAACCGAGCTACTCTATTTCCCTTTTCATCCTTATCAATAGCCACACCTGCCTCTTCTAATTCATCTAGACGGGACTTCTCAAATTCTTCATGTGAGCGGAAACGCGGCAATCTAGTTTTACGGTTACCTTCAGCATCGCGTTCATAGCCAAGCCGCCGCACCTTCATGCGCAACTTGTCTTTATCGTTTGGGTTGTACCTAAACGGTCCGCTGCGGGTCCGCTTACCCTTCCATTGATCGTTAATATCTTTGCCAATCTCAATGCCTTTTTTACGGAAGCCTTTTATAGCACCGTTTTCGCCGATGGCTCTGCTGGCTTGGGCCAAGATTGTGCCGCCGTACTTAAAGGTCTTAGGCAAGAAAAAGTACGGGCCAAAGTAACCTATAAAGACCATGAATAAATCAAGCGGTCCCGGGTTGCCTAAATCGCCGGCCACCCAGGCAAAAATGCGGCCGCCATAAATTATGCCCATAACTAGCGGGAAAAGCATCAACGCTTTGCTAAAGTTGCTGTACCAGTACTTCCAAAACTTATTGGTATTGGGCAAAATCCAGGACAACAATGCTATAGGCGCGACAATCACGCCAATTATCAAGATGGCGTTTCTTACAAGAAGTGTAGCCATGGCTATTATCACAGCCAAAAAGACCAAAAAGCCGCCAATTAGCAGCCACGGCCACCACCACCAAAGTGCCATGCCAGCAAGTATTATGGCAATCCAACTCCCGGCCGTACTAACAGCTTGCCAAGCATAGCTAAGCCGGTTCATAAGACTTGGCAAATCAAGCGCAGATTGTCCGCCAAAGGGTGCGCTAATAAGATCTGCTACGCCGTTACCAATATCATTAAATAGCCCGATTACCCAGATGCATATATCCCAAGACAGCTGCATGCCAATCACGGCAATAACCAGTTTGGGCATGACCTTTTTGACCGTGTAAGCATCAAACATTTGGCTGCCCATGGCCTGGCTGATGACCATCACTAGCATGAGTAGGACCAGCAAAATGGATGTTAAGTCTTTAAAGACCGCCCAGGCTGTTTTAATGGAACTCTTGTCATAAGTTTTGACAGTAGAAGTTGACCCATCCTTATTTGTGACTGTGATTATCTGCTGGCCAAAATTGGACGGCACGTCAATGTTCAGTTGGCCCTGTACAAAGGTATTTATGTTATTAGCCGCGGTAGAAAGACCGGCTACAATCGGGCAAAGAATCCAGTTGAGGTTGGTATTAACCCCAAAACAACCGTCATTAACTTGATTGGTGTTGCCGCTGCCGTTGCTAGAATCACCATTTCCCCCTTGTGTTTTAGCTGGCTTTTTTAGGGTTGAAAAGCTTGCCAGCGGATATGCATAATCCGATATGGTATCAGCGTCTTGGCCGTCAGTGTGTTGGGGCGGGTTGCTGGCTCTGTTGGTCAAAAAACAGCCGGAACTTATAGGACTGGCATAAGTGCCATCAGTCTTCTGCTCAAAATATTCCATTTGATGGGCGGGAAAATTACCGTTATCGATGGCCTTATTGTTGAAATTAACCTCTATTATTTGCTGGCAGTTATCGCCCTGTTGGCCGTCAAGATAGTACCTGACCGTACCATCGCTTTGCAGGCGCGGGTTACTAAAAGTCAGGTTCTGAGCCTTATCAATAATTTTTATTGTGTCTGAGGCCGTAGCCTTAAAGGACATGCCTGCATTTACAGGCTGAGTAATAAAGATTTTCTGGTTGTTAACCGGATTCTGGCAAATCCCGTTTGCATCTACCAGCCTGATGTTTAAGTTCCCGACTGAATCAGAATTTGTCGCCGAGTCATTCATCACATCCCAGTTCCCTCTATCGCCCTGGCTAGTCATGCCGACTATTGCATTGCCAAACCCATTGATTTCATAAGTGCCGCACTCCGCGCCCGGCAAGCTTGAAATAGTACCTTGGTAGTCCCAGTTGCCATCACCCCAACTATTATCAGTTAATTTGATCGAAGTTGTTTTGCCGGACTTGGTCGCAGTCACTAATATGTCCGACCGGTCGACCCAGCTTGCCTTATAGGTGGTTTGCGCGGCTACAATCTTGGTGGGCGGGTTAGAGGCGGCACCAGCTTTGCCAGACAGAGAAAAAAATCCAAAAAGCAACGCAACCGCTACTGTAGCCAGTCCCATCCAAAGTTTTTTGAAAGTGTTCATTTTAACTATAATTACTGGTCTGACTATACCATAGCTTTTATGCTTAAAACAGGGTACACTCACTCTAAGGAACGTATAAATTCAAGCAATGCCCAAAATAAAAAAAATAAGTGCAACTTTTGGCCTTTTTCTTGTGCTATTTTTGCCAGTATTTGGCGGGATTGCTCAGGCAGATACCAGCAGTGAAGGCAATACATCCTCCTCGCAAACACAAAGCTCCGCCAACGATGCCAACTCACCATCCAAAGCCTGTACTGGCAAATACGTGAAAGACCCTACCGACAAATCCCAACCGACGTGTGATGAATGCCATGCCAAAGGTGCCGACTTGACGCAGGGCAACCTTAAACTATGTGTCTGTTACCCCGAGTATTATTACAGCACCCCGCTGAGTAAAGATGAATTGAGTTCTTGCCAAGTCTGCAACAAACCCGGCCTAACCTATGACGCCCAGACCAAGAGCTGCCTGACCAATAATCAGGTAGTAAAGGTTTTAAACATGCTCGTTAACTTACTGGCCGGTATAGCCGGCATAGCCGTAATCGCCGTTTTGATTTTGGGCGGTATCCGCTATTCCCTGGCCGGCAACCCCCAAGCTGCGGCTAATGCGCGCAAACATATAATCAACGGCTTGATTGCCCTGGTTGCCTTCCTGCTTATATGGGCCGGGCTTCATTGGTTAATCGTGTCTGGATTTTAAAAATGTACTTGAATCTAATTTTTAATCTTTTTTTCAAGCTGGCAGACCTGGCAGACAGCAAGGCCGGCCAAACATGTAACTTGCATGGCGGCGGCTTCTTTTTCCTGCCTTCTTGGTCGGAGTATTTGCACGGTACATACAATGGTTTGGGCGAATGCTCTACATCATTTACCCCGCCGGGAGACTTTTTCTTGATAGGCTTGGCCATACTGGATGCGCTTATACGTGTTGCTGGTTTTGCCGCAGTGGTTTCAATTATTATTGCCGGTATTCAATATATTATTGCCATCGGTAACGCGGAGAAAATAACTAACGCCCGCCGCCGGATTATCTATGCCCTAAGCGGCCTAGCCATTGCCCTAGTTGCCACTGCCGTGGTTGGCTATATTGGCCGGGTGTTTGGAGCCTAGCAGCTTATGAATATGATCACCTTTTTTGCCCTGGATCTGCTTAACAGAAGCACTACGCCCAATTTGCCGCGGGCATCAGCCGGCCCCAGCCTTTTGAATACAATTTTGAGAGTGACGTTTATACTGATCGGTTCGCTGGCGTTGATGATGTTTGTGATTGCCGGTTTCCGCTATACCATTTCTGGCGGTGACCCCACTAAAATTGCCGATACTAAGCGAGCCATGATTTACACTGCCGTGGGCGTAATTGTTTCCGCCTCGGCCTACATAATTGTTAACGCCGTTTTAGGCCACGTAGGGCAAGGCCAATGAAAAAAACAATCTTAACTTTAATTCTTTGCGCGCTTGTTTTTTTGCCGCTTGGTAAAGTGGAGGCAATTGACGCGCTTTGCAACCAGCCCGTCACCAACGCCCATGGGGATGTAGTTGGTTACAAATCAGGCTGGACAAAATCAGGCGACAATTACATATGCCAGTCTGCCAACAGTCCTTGTTATAACAACGGGCAAGCGGCTAACTCCCCAGTTTGTCGCCAAGATGCTCAACAAAACTACAATCTTAGCAGCAGTGACTTAACAACCAACAACCCAGTAGCCGGTCCAAGCGGTATTTTACAAACCGTAACAAATATCATGGCGCTACTCACTGGGATTGTGGCGGTGATAATGATAATTGTTAGCGGCATGCAGTTTATTACCGCCGGTGGTAATTTTGCCGGCCAGCGGGCGGGCGATAACCCAAGCAAGGCCAGAAAGGCCCGCGCTAATCTTGTTTCTGCGAGCGTTGGCGCCGCTATTGTGGCCCTATCTTGGACAATAGTTACCTTTATAATCCAACATTTTGTAAAATAGGTCCCGCTTGAGCCAGCATGTTTTACGTTTACGTCTTGCGCAGTGACAAAACAGAAAAATTTTATACGGGCTATACGTCTGACCTACAGAAACGCTTGGCACAGCATCACAAGATGACATCGCCTTACACAAAATTACACGGTCCATACGAATTGATATATTATGAAGCTTGTATGGACGCTAACGACGCGCTGTCCAGAGAAAAATTTTTAAAGTCGGGCCTTGGCAAACGCTATATAAAATCTCGCCTCAAGCGTTTCCTGGCTCTTACGGGATAAACTTATGTTAAACAAAGTAAAACTTTTTATCATCGGAGCCCTGAGCCTCATTTTCATTGCCCTTCCAGCTGCGCCAACAGCCGCCCTGGATTGCACCAATGTGACGACTACTCAGCAGGCCCTGCAATGCGGTACCAACGGTGCTAACGGCGGCTCCAGCCAAACCCCCGACCAAGCCACCTCACATTTTAATTCAATCATAAGAACCATTCTCAATATTTTGTCAGCCACAGTCGGCATTTTGGCGGTAGTGATGATAATCGTAGCTGGTGTTCGTTTTACCACCAGCGGCGGGAGTGCAGAAAAGGTCAAAAGCGCCAAAAGCGCCCTGATGTATGCCATCATAGGTCTGGCCATCGCGGCTCTTGCTAAAATAATCGTCCAGTTTGTTTTGAACAAAGCGGTTCACTCTTAAGCATAAGAATATTGACAGACACCAAGCGGCTGTATAATCTATGAATGTAACCTTAAAGGAATAACTTAATGTTATCTAAAATCAAAAACCTTATAATCTCACTAGGCTTTCTGGTAACACTACTAGCGCCATTAGCCGCCCCCGCTGCCGTTTCAGCAGCTTGTGACCCAACGCAAACCGATCCTTCGGCAAGCAATTACTGTGCTACCAATCCTCAAAATGGTGTCTGTAGCGGTGCAAACAACCTTGCTATTCCAGACAACGGTACCAACCAGTCAAATCCAGGAGAATGCGGCAACACCAATGGTGGGACCTCAAAGGTTAATAGCGTAATCCGTACTATCTTAAATGTCCTTACCGCGGTCATCGGCATCGTGGCTGTCATCATGATTATTGTCGGCGGCTTCCACTACGTCACCTCAGGCGGTTCTCAAGAAAAGGTCAAAAAAGCCAAGGACACTCTGCTTTATGCCATCATCGGTATAATTATCGCCGCGCTAGCTCAAATCATCGTCAAGTTCGTCTTAGACAAATCTATTCACGGATAAGGAATAAAGGTAAAATAAAAGTATGGCCAAAATGCGCATACTTTTAGCCACTTTTTTTGCCGGCTTAGCTTTGAGCTTTGGCTTGGCGGTGCCGGCTATGGCCCAACCGAACATCCAGAGCGGTCTTTGCACTGGCGCTAATTTAGAGTTTACTGACAACCCAACCTCAAGTTGCAGTAGCGGTGACGCCACCCAGCACATCAATAACATAGTTCATACTATTGTTAATCTTTTAAGCGCTTTGGTTGGTATCGTGGCTGTCATCATGATTATTGTCGGCGGCCTGCGCTATATAACTTCCGGCGGCAACGATACTTCAGTAACCAGTGCCAAAAATACCATCCTTTACGCTATAATCGGTCTAATTATTGTGGCTTTTGCTCAAGTTTTGGTGCGCTTTACGCTTGCCAAAGTCACCAATTCATAAGCAAGGCGCCTCTTAGTTAAGATTTAAAAAACCCTCCAGACCGGAGGGTTTTTCTTTACGTAGCGCTGGTGTTTTAAAGAACTTGAATCTTTTTGATGGTGTCTTGCTTTTGCTTGGCAAAGGAGATTGTTAAGACCCCGTCTTTTAAAACAGCTTCAATCTCATCTTCTTTGACCGGTACTGGCAGAACAATAGAACGGCTAAACTCACCCCAATAACATTCCTGCAAGAAATAGTTCTCTACATCGTTCTCGCTACCGGCGGACAGAGTGCCCTTTACCGTCAGTGTGTTATCGGAAATTGAAACATCCAGCTCGTTTTTGTTAACGCCGGCGACACGGCCTTTGACAACTAACTTTTCTTTGGTTTCATAAACATCAACTGCCAACTGTCCGGCTACCGGTTCGTCTTCGTCCCACTGATCATCGGCCGGTTGGTTGTTTGTAGTGGTATTTTCTGTTACTTCGTCCTCGCTCAAAAAAGCGGCGGTGATGTCATCGCCCATGAGCAAGTCATCTTGCTGGCTGCTGCCTCGCGCCATTTCAATCTCCCCTTTTAAATCTTTGAATAATAAAGTTAGCTATTTGTCTTTAGCCATCAGTATAGCCGACGCCGTAAGCCTTGCGCAAGATGCTACAATATTTAACAACAAAATTTGCTTAAGTTATGAATATATTAGAACAAGCTATCGGGTGGCTGGCGCCGCCGGTTTGCATTGGCTGCGAACTGGAGGGTGAAACGCTCTGTTTGGCTTGCAGGGAAGCAGAGATTCTGCCTTACGGCGAGCGCTGCGCCTTTTGCTCAAAGATAAGTCTAGAGTCTAAAACCTGCCCAAAGTGCCGCAGAGGTGGCTCACCCAAACATATATTTGTTAGCACGGATTATCTGGGCTTGGGTAAAGAGTTGCTGAAGGCATATAAATTTGGCCATCAGCGCAGCGGAGCCAAACAAATAGCTGAGATTATGGCCGAAACTTCGGAGCATTTTATTCAGGACGGGGATTCTTATGTGGTAGTGCCGGTGCCGCCGGCTACATCCCGCGCCCGCCAACGCGGTTTTGACCACACCCTCTTTTTGGCTCGGCATATTGCTGCGTGTTTAAAACAACCGCTTTGCCCGGCTATGGGCCGTCTGGGCCAAAGCCGCCAGGTCGGTGCCCGGCGGTCAGAGCGTCAAAAGCAACTATCCGGGGCGTATTTTGTCCGCCAGCCCGAGCAAATCCGCGGCAAGAACATTTTAATCGTTGACGATGTTATTACTACCGGCGCGACCTTACGAGAAGTTTATAAAACCCTGCGCGGGGCTGGTGCCAAGCAGGTTGACGCTCTGGTCTTTGCCAAAAAATTATAAAACTGGCGGAAGGGGTGGGATTCGAACCCACGAAGCTTTCGCTTGCCGCTTTTCAAGAGCGGTACCTTCAACCACTCGGTCACCCTTCCAGCCATTGCATTATAACAGAGGTAGTTTGATATGATATATTGGTGCAACCGAGGAGAGGTACCCAAGAGGCTGAAGGGGACGGTTTGCTAAATCGTTAGTGGGGCGAAAGTCCCAGCGAGGGTTCGAATCCCTCCCTCTCCGCCATAGTGTTAAAATAAGCTTATACATTATGGCAAAAGAACGTAGCTGGGATTATAACGCCGAGGAGTCAGAAGACTTTGTCTCTTCCACTGATAAAAAACAGGTTTCTGCTAAGGATTTTAGCTGGACGGCTTCTGAATATATAGATCATCAACAAACTAGCGGTTGGTATGCCGGGCTGGGATTGGCTACCGTAGTTGTAACTGCAGCCGTTTTTTTATTAACGCATGATATTGTGGCCGCTGTGCTTATCCCTCTGATGGGTGTCGCGGTGGGTATCTTTTCCCGCCGTAAGCCCCGCCAGTTGACCTACATACTCTCATCCGACGGTCTGCAAATTGGCGGCAAGGCTTATTCCTACGGTCTTTTCAAATCGTTCGCCATCATGTCCGATGGCGGCATGCTCAGCATCTACCTACCCCCTGTTAAACGCTTTATGGCGCCGGTTAGCGCTTACTTTGCACCCGCCGACCACGAGAAGATCTTTGATATTTTACAAGAACACCTGCCCTACGAAGAGCGTCAGCTGGAACTTACCGAACGTTTGACCCGCCGCCTACGATTTTAATTTTCCGTGCCCTTCGCGATACTTCTGTAGCGCTAAAATCGACCAAGCCAAACAGTTTAAGACCACCGCAAAAGTAGTGAACCAGAGCGACAAAGTACCGTAAACGAAAGCATAAATGGCTAAAATACTGGCTGTTAATAAACTAGTAAATAATGCCGGTTTGTGCCGACCTAGGATAGATGGAACTAAAGCAATAGTAAAAACTAAAGAACCAGCGCTCAGTACAAAGTCTTGCCAACGATGCATTTGTTAAACCTCCACCTTCTTTGGTACGCGTGGCAGGATTTGAACCTACGACCTTCGGCTCCGCAAGCCGACGCTC
>CAZMNA010000002.1:0-117318 GCA_964567555.1 uncultured Candidatus Saccharibacteria bacterium
ACCTGCGACCTCACGGCCCCCAGCCGCACGCGCTAGCCAACTGCGCCACACCCCGCCTTGTTCCCACTATAACAAAGTAGCCGGTTAAAAACGCCTTAATTTACTCTGCTTAGCGCAAAGTGGGTGCTCTCATACCCGGTCCACGGACCGATGTGAATGTTGGGCTCCCGATTTTCTTGTTGTTCAGAAAATTTATCGGCGTCTAACCGACTAACTATTATTATATCAAGCTATCAGACCACCGGTCAGTAGGCTACAGAACCTTAGGATTAGGTTAGAGAGGGGACCTTGTAGAATTGTCAGGAACAGCAGCATAAAAATAATTAGACCGGTCGGCCCATAGGATTCCAACCTCATCATTGCTTCTTGCAGACCCCTTGGCGCAAATGCATAAAGTAGACGGGAACCATCCAGTGGCGGCCAAGGAATCATGTTAAAAATGAAGAAGCCGGCGTTAACTATTACGGTGTAGCCAAGAATTTTATAAAGAGTTAGCGACTGAGGCAGCCAGGCCCGCAGTAAAATTGCCGCAACTACCGCCAGAATCAAATTAACCAACGGCCCGCTTACACCGACTAAGGCTCCACCAAAATCGCCATGTTTTAGGCGCATAAAGTTAACAGGCACCGGTTTGGCTGCTCCAAAAACCACCGTTGAGCCCGATAAAACCAGTAGTAAGGGTAGCGCTACTGTCAGAACTGGGTCAATGTGCCTCAGAGGATTAAAAGATACTCGTCCTTGAAGGTAGGCCGTATCATCGCCCAACCAATGGCTTACATAAGCGTGTACCATTTCATGTAAAGTCATAGAAACCAAAATCACCGGTAGGATTATAACCAGCCTGGTTAATGTGTTATCCATGCTTGCCAGTATACCCTAAATCGTTGACTTTACCCCTTAGCTACTATAAAATTAACCCCTGATGCAAAAATGTGAAGTTACCGGTAAGGGCAAGCAATATGGCCACAATGTCAGTTTTTCTCAACGCCATACAAAAAAAGTCTGGAAACCTAATCTCCAGACCAAGAGTTTAATTATTGACGGCAAGAAAGTTAAAGTAAAATTAAGCGCTGCCGCAATCCGCTCTTTGAAAAAAAAGGGCCTACTTAAGACGGTTTAGAATAACTAGTTTGGTGGAATCGGTCAGTTCAGCTGACCGGATTTTATATTTATCTACAGTTTCCGCTGGCTCCATGCCTAGAGTTTTTATAGCTTCGCTGAGTTCGGCTTGTGGAACTTCATATTTAATATCTTTATCGGCATAGTGGCTGGGAACCACAATCTTTGGTTCGATTTTTTTTATAACGCTCAGTGCGCCTTGACCATCAAGCGTATAGCCGCTGTCACCAACAGGTACAATGGCTACATCAATATTATCAATCTCTTCCACTTGATTATCGCTTAAATCAGGGAAAATATGTCCCAGCACAGCTACACGGGCGCCATCTGCCTCAATCGTATAGATGGTAGCGGTATGAGCCGCCTCCTTGTCCATATGAGCTCTTGCGGCAATACCGTGAATAATTACACCGGAAATTTCATACTCACCAGGAGTATTAGCATTGAAAGCCGAGTCCTTAGGAGGGTTGGTTAAAAGCGACGTCTGCAAACTAATATCGGTCGGTTTAGTTACGCTTTTTCCGCCCAGTTTAGCTAAATTATCATCAATCACTATCGAATAGCCTTTGCCCGATACTCTAAAGCAGTTGGCACCATAAAATTGTAGTTCCATGGGTTATTATCTCCTCACTTTTTATTTAGTAAGTAGGTTGTCGTTATTAATTATAACCTGATTTTTGGCCGCCAATAAATTACTTATAAAACGATCGCTTATCTGAAGACGATACTGGTAGCTGGGCAGACTCATAATCGTGTAGCGCAGTTCCTTGCCTTCAGTCTCCTCCAGCTCGCTCATTAGTTTGGCAGTCTTTGATTGATTAACGTCACCAACAAACAGTACGTCAACGCCACTTTGTTCATCCCTGGTGAACTGACCCGTAAATATAACCAGATTAACTTTGCCTATACCCCGGAAGTCTTTGGCCAGCGGATGTTCAACGATTGGCTGCTTAGGCTTAGACTTACTCTTATCGGACGGCTTGTCGCCTTCTTCTTTCTCTGTCTTTACGCCACTAAAAATTTGCACTAACGGTTTATAAAATTCGTATGTTTGGTTAACTTCATAGTAAAGACGGTTATTATTAGCTTCAGAAGTTATGATACCGATACTAAGCAAATTGGATAATTCACGTCTGACCGAATTTATTTGTTCATCTACTTTGCGGGTAATTTCGCGCACATAAAATGAACGATTAGGATTGGTGAAGAAAAGCTGTAGTAGCTTGACGCGGGTTTTTGATCCAAATAGTTGCTCGAACATGTCTCCCCTTCTAGAGATTATTGTAGCAAAGCTAACAATAATACAACAAACTATTTGTTCACGGTTTGATTTATATATTTATAAGCTAAGGCTGAATCTCCAAACCAAACAATGTGTGGGTTGCGCTTAAACCACGTGCGTTGACGACGAGCGTATTGCCATTCTTTAGTTTTATTTAACTCCTTAGCAAAAGCTAAATCATATTCATTGTTAATATGTCCGGCACAAACTCTGTAAATGATGCCACCTGTCTTTAATATTCGGTTTTTGCCGTACCTAAGCATAAGCTTCTTTGTTTCATTTACAACGCCGTGAGCAAACATTTTATTAGTCCGCTGGTTTATGTGATTGTGCAGCCGCTCATCGGGCAACGCCAGACCGACGATACAAACGCCCGCGATTATCTTTGTGTTTTTGGCGTAAGAATCTTTAAGACGATGCCGTGGATTTATTGGATCGGCGGTTTTGGACCCAAAACTATAGTCGTATAAGATAGAGTCAACGTATAAACCGCTGCCCCCCGCTAAAATGGGAAGCTTTCCCATATTTTGTATATCCGCAATTTTTTCTACCGCGAACGTTTTAAAATCGGCGGCCGTGAACCGCTCCCCTGGTTTCACTATGTCCAAACCCCAATATTGAACAGCTTGCTGATCTTTCTTGCTCGGCTTGGCGGTACCAATATCCATACCTTTATAAATAGTCCGCGAATCGGCGGCGATAATCTCCCCGTTGAACTTTAAAGCCACTTTGTGGGCTAGGGCTGATTTGCCGCTAGCGGTAGGACCTACAATGACAAGGAGTGTAGGTCTCATCTCAGGGTATCCTTTTATTTTTTAGCCACCAATTCCCCGGCTGCAAAAAATTCATCGCTCGTCAACGTAGCATTGACTACGCTTCCTCGCGCTTCATTTTTTTCGCTCGGCACTTGATAGCCATAGATCTAAAAGTTACCCAGAAATGAGACCTGGTTTTTGTCTATTGGTTGCCATATAAGTCCACTAATATTCACTTTAAAGTCACTGTCCACTTTTACACCGTCGGCCTCTAGCGCTTGCTTGTGGCCAGCCAAACCGCCCGGATAACCAGCGGCAAGGCCGCCGTTTTTATTAACAACTCTCTGCCAAGGCAAATCTGACGGACCAGTGTGAGCAATCTGGCCCACTTCCCAAGCCGCCCAGGCCGCACCACAGTATGCTGCAACCTGCCCGTAGCTCATAAGCTTGCCCTTAGGGATTTGGGCCACGATGTCGTAAACCCGTTTTTTAAACTCTGAGTCAACTCTGGGCATCAAAATACTCCCCCACTTCTCCCCAGTTTTTCACGCGCACCATATTCTGTATCATTTTTATGCCCCGGTTCCACTTATAATCACCAAATAATAGTGCAGTAATGCCACTCTCAGCCGCAACAATACAGTGTTTGGGTTGATCGTCTATCAGAAAATCTGCCTGAACCCTTTTTAAAACATCGATTTTTGTGCGCTTTAGCCTTTCCTCCAGACTAATATCTTTTCTGTCCCACATGTCAGCAAAATATATGCCGTCAAAAATGGTGCCATATTCTTTTTTTAACCAATCGACAGTGTCCTTTTGAACTCTTGAGCCCCTTGAACTCACAACAACCAGCCTATAGACTTCCCCCTTTAACTTCTTTAAGACCGGCATAGCGTCATCAAAAAACTTATAGCTTACAAATAATTTTTTATTTAGAATTGTTTCACGCCTTCTTTCAGCATCGTCGCGCTCAATTCCCCAAAGTTCGGCCCAGTGTTCGGTGTAATCTTCCGCTTTTAGATGTGTGCCCCACCGGCTGTTACTGAACTCCACAAAACCCTCAGCGTTAGCCGCCAGGACATCGTCAATATCGACGGCAATAATTTTTCTATGATCGGGTTTTGGCATCCTGGGCTAGTTTATTCAAGAGTTCTTCAACTCTCATCGGCTTGATTTCAGGCAAGTCTTTCCTGCTCCGAGTAGCTAGGACCCCTTTTTCAATTTCGCTAGGACCGATTACTACTGTGTAGGGGACTTTCTGAACCTCAGCGTCGTGGACTTTTTTAGAAACTGTTCCAGGGGAGTCGTCTAGTTCTACCCGCAAACTTTTAGCTTTAGCTTTTTTGACAACATCTTGCGCCATTTTTAAGATATCTTTATCGTCCTTAAGTGTTAGGATTCGTAATTGTTCTGGGGCAAGCCATAGTGGAAAACGGCCCTCTGTATGTTCTAGTAAAACGGCTAAGAAACGCTCAATTGAACCCATAATCGCGCAGTGAATCATCACGGGTCGCTCTTCCTCGCCTTTTTCGTTTACAAAGGTAAGTCCTAGACCCTCTGGTTGGGCGAAATCGATTTGAATCGTGGCTACTTGCCATTCACGTCCTAACGAATCCGTCGCCGTAAAGTCAAGCTTGGGGCCATAGAAGGCTGCCTCGCCTACACCGTCCTCTACCTTAGAGTGGGGGTGCTTATCTAAAGCCTTTTGAAGCTCTGCCTCGGCCCTATCCCACATTTGGTCATTGCCAGAATATGCCTCAGGGGTATTTTTATCTCTTTTCGAGAACATCAGTGATAAATCAAAAGCAAACGTACTGTAAAAGCGCTCAACAATATCCCAGATTTTGAGGGCTTCTTCCAAGATTTGGCTTTCCCTACAAAAAACGTGGGCATCGTCCTGGGTAAAAGAGCGGGCCCTTAACAGCCCGTTGAGTTCCCCGGTTTGCTCGTCCCGGTAGTTCATAGTCGTTTCCCTATATCGAATGGGTAGTTCGCGGTGGCTACGGGGCTTTGAAGCATAGATTTGAGCGTGGTGGGGACAATTCATGGGTTTCATAGCAAATTCATGCCCTTCACGACTTTTTATATGAAATAGATCATCTTTAAACTTCGTCCAGTGGCCACTTTTTTCATACAGTTCTTTTTTTGTTATATGGGGTATAGTTACTGCCTCAAACCCATTTTGATCTCTCATTTCCTGAACAAATCGGTCCAACTCGTTCCTTAAAACTGTTCCCCGCGGAGTCCACAGCGGCAGTCCTGGGCCAACTAAATCAGAGAAAACAAACAGGTCAAGCTCACGCCCCAAACGCTTGTGGTCTTTATCTTCCATTAAAATCATCATAACAGCTTAGGCCAGCTATAAAAAGACAAACAAAAAACGGCCTACAGTATTCTCGCAAATATACTTTAGACCGTCTTTGTTAACACATCGGCAAAACTCAACCTAACCAAGAGTATAAACACACTAGCCATAAAAGGCTAGTACTTTTTTACCGGCCTTATCCACACATGTGGAAAAAGCTTTTTCCCACCTTTATATCTTTTATGGTAAGTTGCGGACGGCTGGGTTTTTAGGGTAGTATAAATACCGCCTTGGGGGTGATTAGCTCAGTTGGCTAGAGCGTTTCCTTGACGTGGAAAAGGTCAGAGGTTCAAGTCCTCTATCACCCACCATTTTGATATTGCTCGCAGATTCTTTGCAGGTAGCGCAGGTTGTGAATAGAGGTTAGATTGCCGCCCAACGAATTATTGGTCTTAAATAGTTGGCGCATATATGCCCGGCTGAAGCCCTGGGCGCAGGTATAACAATCGCAACCTGTTTGAATAACCTTATTGTCGGTTTTGTAGGTGTTATTGGTTAGAATCATTCGCTTGTCTTTAGCACCCCAGACCATGCCGTGGCGGCCATTGCGGGTGGGTAAAACACAGTCAAACATATCAATGCCATGCTCAATGGCAAAACGCATGTCTACTGGATCACCGACACCCATCAGATAGCATGGTCTGGTTCTATCGTTAAGGGGCGCCAATAATCTGAGCATAGTGTGCATCTCTTCCCGACTTTCGCCCACGGATAAACCACCGATAGCTATACCATCTACACCTTGTGACTGAACAAATTCAAGACTTCTTTGACGCAGGTGTTTATTAAGCCCGCCTTGAGCGATGCCGAAAAGAAGCGGCCGGTTGCCAGCTGGTGTTCCTTGGGTTTGTTTTTTAAACTCCCCGGCGCAGCGCTCTAGCCAACGGTGGGTACGCCCCAAGGCCTCCGCCGCCCGGACGCGTTCGGTTGGCGCTAGACCAGTCAGATCGTCTAATGCCATGATGATATCTGAACCTAGTTGGAGCTGTATTTGAATTGACTTTTCAGGGGTTAAAAATATCTTATCGCCGGTTTTAGGATCCTGAAATTCAACCCCTTCTTCGCTGATTTTACGGATTTTGGATAGTGAGAAGATTTGAAAGCCACCGGAATCTGTTAGGATAGGCCCCTCCCAGCCAGAAAACCTGTGGAGACCGCCCAGTTTTTTTATCGCATGCTCCCCCGGGGAAAGGTGTAGGTGGTATGTGTTGCAGAGCAAGACTTCCGCTCCGGTGGAGACAACCTGCTCAGGGTTTAATCCCTTCACTGCTCCGTGAGTGCCAACCGGCATAAAAAACGGTGTTTTAACAAGACCCCGGCGAGTCATTATAACTCCCGAGCGAGCTAGTTTCGGGCCTGCGCTTAACTCCTTAAAATGGCTTCCGGGCATGCCCCTATTGTAAGCATTTTCTATTGACCGGGATAGCCGTTTGTGATAACTTTATCCAGTTAATAGTGAGGTGAGATTTTGAGTACCAAGAAGATTGGTAAGCCGCTTGACGGGTTCAAGCTTTTTTACGAAGAATTAGTAACTAAACCGGCAAACACTAGGGTTCGAAGGGTCAGACGCGGCTAAAAGTTACCGATAAATAAGATTTTAAAAGAACGCCCCTCTACATCAAGAGGGGCTTTTTGTGACCAAAAACGGTGCACTTATCCGGCGACTATCCCCTCAAGACAGGTAGACACTGCGGACTTTAGGAGCGTCCACGTAAGCGATAGAAAATAGCTTTCAAGCCAGTAGGTGGAGGTGGGGATATTGGCTTTTCGGAATAAAACCCATCGATTGGACTTGGGTTGCGTCTTTCACCTTCAATCGCAAGCTTTATCAGATTTCCTCTTCCGACTTTTTCTCTACGCTCCTGGTCGGGAGTAGCAGGTTCAAATCCATCGTCATCATGTCGAACTGGTGGCTCTATTGATCTTTCATCCATAATTTATTAGTCCTTTACAACTATAAAGTATTGTATCACCGCTTAACGTAAATTCTACTTGTTGCGACGGTATAGTCGCCACTTATCCACTAGCTTTTTGGCAAGGATTATATCAATATGTAGCTATGGTATGCGTGTACTGCGGCGGCAAGACAAGGGTGAGCAATAGTCGCATCCAAAAAAGAAATAACCAGATTTGGCGCCGGCGGGCTTGCTTAGATTGCGGGACCACCTTCACCACACACGAGCTAGCTTTTCTGCCAGATTTATTTATGGTTGATAAAAGCGGCGCCCTTACGCCATTTGAACCCTCAAAGCTGCTAATTGACCTATCAGATGCTCTAAAACACCGTCAGGACCGCTACGTAGCGTCCAGGGAGCTAACGGCCATTATTATTAACAAATTTAGATCAAGCATAGAGGATAAGCCGGTTTTGAGCGCTAGAGACATTGCTAAAACGACAGCTGATACACTCCGGCACTTTGATAAACGCGGCTGGCAGCGATTTGTGGCCGATTATGCCTATTTAGAGAGTTGAGGTACTGGGGCGTTCACCCTTAACGGCCTTCTCTGTTGGAATCAGCCAGCCGATGTACCAGCCAAGCATCAAGCGTGTCTGTGAATATATTGCGGAAAATGCCCCATAAAGAATCGATACAAACGGCAGATATGCCCATTGCAGAAGTATCCAAATAGTACGGTGGCGTCTGTAGTGCTCGGGTTTGGGCGGAAGAGTCTTAAAGCTTATATAAAGCGACACACTAACACCTAAAACTAGGGCGAATAGTTGAAGACGACTAGCTAGATGCGGCAATTGGTTGGCCAAATAGCTTTGGGGGTGGAGAAAAAGGAGCGGATAAGCAGCAATCAGGATAATAAGCGGCGCGGTTGACCAGCTAACGTGACTTTCCAGCAATCTAAAGAAGCGAACGATTAAAAGGCGCTTGGAAATATTATTCTTCTTAATAAAGCTGTTATAACCAACGTAAGCGATGTCTGAAGCACCCCACGCCCAGCGGCGCAGCTGGATAAATTGCATCTTTAGGGTTCGCCGGTAGGTATCTGCTAAGACCGCATCTTGATAGATTGGCGTAAAAATCGGGTAAACCTCGTGTTTGCCATCGTAGCGAAAGAATGTCCGCCAGTACTGATGGCCGTCTTCAACAATAGTTCTAACACTCCAAAAATCAGTGTCTATCAAAGCGGCCATGGGCTGGGAGTGGGCCGAAAAGTTCCTCAGCATATGCGGACGCAGCGCCAACATGGTGTTCCACATAGAATTACCTGTAGCAATTACCCTCATCGGGGCTGGCGCATCCCAGATATTGTTCAGGTAAAGTGTCACCGGCTGGTAGGAGGCATAGCGCGGCTCTTCGGTTGAACAATAAGTGTAAGTCAAAGCTGCAAAATAGTTTCTGTCAGGCCTATTGTCTGCGTCCAGGGTCGTTACCAGCACATGCATTGGATCCAGCTTAACTTTAGCTAAATATTTTTTGAGCTCTCGGGCAGCATAGGTAGCATTACCGCCCTTGCCGATGATTTCTCCGGCCATCGGCCAGGGGTGCATTACAGCCATAGCGTGGTAAAAATGTTTGCCGAATTTTTTAATAAGGTAATCTGCTGTGGCTTCGATTTCTGGGCCGCCGCGTTGCTCGTAGCCAAGCACAAGTATCATTTTTTTACCGTCATAGTTGCTATCAACAATCGACTGGATGGTCGGCACCAAAATATCGCGGGACTCATTCCAAAAAAGTACCATAACCACGTGGTAGACTTCGCTTGGTTTGATGCGGCTGGCACCGATATATTTTTCAACTCGTTTTAGATTACGGTAATGCCAGTTTGGTGCTTTTTTGGTATGGGGCACTAGGTCTTCTAAGTCCTGGTTTAAGCCGGTCCAAGGTGCAGCTTTATGCTCGGCCACCAGGCGGTTGGCCTGAAGGGCTCTTAGGCTAACGCCAATTCCCCTAAACAGCCAAAAAATCAGGTAGGCCAACACAAAGACAGCCGTTATCTGTGGGCCAATTAAGCCCAAAATCAGCGGAGACAATAAGATAAGCCACGTTAAAGCCCCTGGCAAAATTTCAAACGCTCGATAGCGCCAATCGCGCTCATCCGGCTGGGGGATTTCGATTGTTCTCATAGAAGTGATATAAGAGCGTTAGCCACTATAACGGATAGGATTAGCAATAAATCCGCCGAGGCTAGGATGAAAAGAGACATGGATCGCCGCAGTGCATACATTTTGTTGCCCAAAAAAATAGCGGCAGCAGCAGTAATCACCATGAAAATAGCTAATGAATAAAGATCGATTGGCTTGCCGCTTTGATAACTGGAGCCAGAGATATTGGTCCGCCAAGCGACAACAATCGTGGGGTTTTTAGAGACATCAAAGCGTATTAAAACTGAAAGTACACCAACAGTTACCAGAATAGCCATAGCCGTTGCCAGCAACAGTACTACCCGATCATGAAAAAACTTCTTATTTGTCTCCATAAAGCTACCCCATATTCTAGCACGGTCACCCCATACAAAACTCAGCAAAGGATGGGTATAAATGGTGCGAGATACGAGAATCAAACTCATGCCTCTTGCTTGGGAAGCAAGCGTACTATCATTATACTAATCTCGCCTATTAAGCTCTTTGGAGCCACCTCGGGGACTCGAACCCCGGACCCCCGCTTTACGAAAGCGGTGCTCTAGCCAGCTGAGCTAAGGTGGCCTGACACCTGAAAGTATAACAAAAACTAGCCTACAGGCTGATCTGGCAGGGCTTAGCTGTATCTTTTCCGCGCGATACGCTGCATTCGCTTTAGAACCATTTCATCGTCACCCTCAGACTCGGGACTGTAACCTACAAACGCCAGCCTAGCTATCAATGAGTAAATCAACTCTAGCCTCATTAAAGCTCTGCGTTCTTGGGGGCTATATTCCGTCTGGGATGCAAACGGATTGATGCTAAAGTTTCCACCCATAGCCTTATGAAAGATTCTGCTCGCTCTATCCATGTGATAATCGGCTGTAACTAGGTTAGCGGCACTAAACTGCTCGGGCAACAAAATGTCTCTTTTTGTATAAATAGCGTTGCCAACGGTTTCACGGGAATGGGGCTCAATAAAGATTGCACCTTCAGGAGGCCCAAGTGGTTCAAAACCGAGCTCGTCTTTCATCAATTCAGAACTGCTGCCTACCAAAATAAGTGGTGTGCCGGTATCTTGCCAAACGTTTAGGCCCAAGTCTAGTCTCGCCTGTGTATCATTTGAAAGCCCTCCACGTTCACCGCGCGGACCACTTAAGACTACGGTTCCAGTTTTTGTTTTTTCGGGCACAAGTAAACTATAGAAAAGAAAGAAATAATAATCAACCTGGCGGACCTTAGTGGAGGAAGTGCGGGACTACTTTCTGGCGAAGTCGGTAACAATCGGATAATGGTCGGTTAAGACCTTTGATACAACCTCGCTTCTAACCAGAACGACACCTGAGTACAATATATGGTCTATTTTGCCTCCTTTTGGAGTCGTCCCCAAAGCCTGTAATACCTCTTCAAATCTACCTGACCGTAAAAGTTGGGGGAAGAATTCTAGGAGCGATGGATAATCTAGATTGAAATCACCCTGTAGGATGCCATCTCCAATTGAAGTTGCTAATACTCTTGCTTCCATATCTTCTAATACGGGTTTCGCCAGTTCTGAATAAGGATCAACGCCAAAAGCCCTGAACGGCACTGCGTGTAGTGTTTGGGCTTGTAAGACAGCTTTGTTGCCCAAGGCAAGATGAACGGAAGTCACGCCCTTATCGTGGCTTCGGGTAGCCCACTCGGCTGTATACCCAGGGTTTATAAAGGTTTGGAAGGTGTGATTATCCAATGGGTACCTTGAAATAACCGCTTGCCCAAGATGATAGTCGGGGTCTATATGCGACTCACCGTAATGATCATTGACCCAGTATGGGTACCCAGCGGCTTCGGCAATTTCTGCAGTCTGGCTGGAGCTACCGTTTTCGTGAGTTTCCTGCAGTGTAACAATATCCGCATTGCTTTCCTCGATCGTATCAATAATTTCCTCTAAGCCCTCCTGGTCGTAGGGGAAAAGCGTAGGGTCAGCATCAGGGTGGCGTACTTTACCACCACCGATATTCCATTGAAGAGCACGGATTACCTCAGACATAAAATAAACAATACCACAAAAAGTGGTATTTGTCTATACTGGCGGGGCATAGAGTCGGATTTCAGAACTTTGTATAGTAGCTAGTACCCAATATTTGTGCCGAGATTATGATAAATCACGACCAGCGCTCCAATTATTGCCACAGCTAGGAATATCGCTGAAAGAATAACTAGCCGGCGATTGTTTATGGTTTTTCTTTTACTCATGTGGACATCATACAAAAAATAAGCTCCTTACTCAAAGTGCTTATGCTTGGCGGGGCTTAGAGTCGGATTTCAGAACAATATTTGCTTAGTTTGGTAAACCTTAGCTATCTGACTTTACGACTAGACAGTAATCTAACAACAGCAAAGATAGCGGTCAACAGAGTTATAGCGACTGTTACATAAAAGAGTCTGTGAAGCCGGGATGAGCATAGACAAAGTTACAGCCGTTGAGAGGACAATTAAAAACACCGTGAGCGGGATAAACTACATTATTAAATACATAGGCCATAGAGTTTGAATAAATGCCTAGGATAATCGTTGCTATAAGTTCGCCAGCGATAATAATAAGTAACTTAACCACGCTCAAGTGCTTCATGAGCTTAGTATATCAAAGTGCTTATGCTTGGCGGGGCATAGAGTCGGATTTTAGAACTACACAGGTCAGTTTTGGCGGGCCTTAGTGGAAGAAGTCTGGAACTATTTTATATCAGAGCAAGCTCATGTTCTGGTTGAATAACCCTGGCCTCGGACCTTTATCAGCGCTTGCTCCAGCTCAGTATAAGGTTCAACTTGTTTAAGCAGGTTACGACTTACCAGTAGAAAGAGGTGGTAGCGATTAGATTGATTATCATAAACCCAAATGCTCATACTGCGTCCTGGTATGCCTATTCGTTCTATCCGTAAATTGGCTACCGGCAGACGAAAGATTTCTTGGTTTTGTGCATCTTTTAGCAATAGCTCATTATTGACCAGTGTTAGCCTGCCGCCTTTATTACGAAACGAATTATAATCTCTCAGAACTTTTACCAGATTCCAGGTAAATTGATACCACCTGCGAACGGTACTTTCGAAATCTGCATTCAATGTTGGCTGAGCTTGTATGGCCTGTTCAGTTTGGCGGACATTCTTTGTTCGGTAGAGAAATAACAAGATAATTACTAAGGGGCCGCCTAATATGACAATCAGAGTCACAGCCATAGTCAAACTATACCATAATGCTTATGCTTGGCGGGGCGGACGGGATTTGAACCCGCGACCTTCTCCGTGACAGGGAGACGAGCACTCCGCTGCTCCACCGCCCCTCGCCGCAATTTATGCGCTAGAACAGATGTAAGTTTAGCAAAAACCGGCGCCCCTTAAAAGTGGACGTAGGTGTGGGCCGGCTCTTTAGCCTTGATGGGATCTATGAAGGTGGCGATTGGTTTGAGGTTGATGGTTATGTGTTGAGCCGAAACAGCATCGCCACTAACACTGTTAACCTTGATAATTTGTAAAGACGAACCGGCGTCTATGATGTTAGAGATTTGGCCCGGCTTCTTAAGGCTAAAAAGCGCGTTAACCACATCCGGCGGAATGTTAGGGTTGTCGCGGGTGATGGATATGCCGTAATCGCCACCGTTAGATTTGGCGGACGGGTCGTCAGAATATTTCTTGGCTACATCAGAAAAGTCTGCGCCGCTTTTGATCTTTTTAAGAGCGGCCTGGGCCCGAGCATAGTCAGTGGTGTCTAACTTGGCCAGGACCTTATCGGCCAGCATTTGGTCCTTAAGCGAGCGTCTAAAATCAGCCACGCTCCAACCCCAATAATTGCGCAGCACATCGGCGAACACTTTGTTGTCACTGCCCAAGCGGTTTTGGGCACGAACCTCGGCAATACGAGCGTTAACTTCACCCTCCGAGACAGAAATATGATTGGTAGCGGCTAACTGTTTAATGTAGGCACCATTTATCACATCGCTTAGGGCTTGTTTCCTGAAGGCAAGCAACTGCTGGCTACCCGAA
The DNA here is from genome assembly GCA_964567555.1 of uncultured Candidatus Saccharibacteria bacterium. Lineage (GTDB taxonomy): Bacteria > Patescibacteriota > Saccharimonadia > Saccharimonadales > UBA10212 > CAZMNA01. The sequence continues at coordinate 13,611 of CAZMNA010000002.1, forward strand.
CCCGAAAAAGTTTGCTGCTGTTGGGACTCATAATAATGAACGTAGTGACGCAGCTCGAACAAATAGTTTTCATAATCCACGTACCGCCCGCCTACTTTGGCTATTGGGAACGGCACTATTTGGGTGATGCGGTAAAGGAAAGTATTGGACTGGTAATAATGGTAAAGGGCCAGACTGCAGTAAACACTAAAACCGATAATTGCGGTGATGATTATGCCTATCGTTATAGTAACAATCTGATGTTTGGAATGCTGAAGTGGGTAAATGTACTTGCGGGCACCCGATAAAACATCCTCACGGTGTTCGGTGATGTTCTGGTTAGTTATGCGTGGTACGTCTGATAAAGGCGTTGGTTCGTCCAGTTTGGGCGTTAGTGGATTAAGCGCTACAGCTTTTTCACTCACACGCTCAGTTACCTGGTTTTTAACCTTCTTGATTTTGCGTTTGAATGGTTTCTTCATTTTAGGATTCAATAACTTTCTGCTCGTCAGCTGTGCCTGGCCGGACACTGGGGTGAATACCAAGCGTTCTTAAAATATGCACCATCTTTTGCTGAATGCGCTCCGGATGGTGCACCTCGTGAATGACCAAGTCCCCCACATAGGTTTGTACAATTATTGTACCAAAGTGCAGCAGGGTCTGTTCCAGGCCGGCAATCTGGTAGTTTATCATTTGAATTTGGTCTAGCGATATATCAACCACATTTACCTGCAGCAGGCTTCTAGTTTGTTGTATGAAGCGGTGGCTGGTCATTATATAAACACTAAAATACCAGCGGACCCACCATGGGAAAATCAAAATGCAGCCAAGCACAAAACTCAAGCCCACCGATTCAAAGAAAAAGCCCATAGTGGGCGGGGTGTTGGGGTGGATGGAAACCAAAATTAACGTATAAATCGGCCCCAGCACTAGCGCTATGGATGCTAAGACAAGGCCCCTGCGCATCACGATGGGATGTTTTTTAAAGACCAACAAAACATCTTCTTCGTCAAACTGTTCGCGGAAGTGCTTCCCTTTGGGTTTTTTGGCAACTTTGGTGCTCATGCTTATTATTTTAGCTTAAAAGAGCTAGAATTTATGCTATACGCCCTGGTAGCTCAGTGGATAGAGCGCCGCCGTCCTAAGGCGGGCGTCGCAGGTTCGAATCCTGCCCAGGGTACCATGGAAAATAATACCGCTCATTTGGGCGGTTATTATTTTGCACGATGTTTCGTGCCAGGATTCGAGCCAAGGTTCGGTCATCAAGTGGTCACGCGCAGGAGCTGGCTCCGAGCATGACCCGAAGATGTGCTCTAGTCTGCCCAGGGTACCATTATCTAAAGAGTCAAGTGCTCGTCAGCGGTTTTGTAATCAAACAGTTCGCCGTCTGAGAACCAGTGGGCCACCTCGGCTTTGGCTTCCTTGGCGTCACCCGAAGCATGGATAACATTTGGCAAACCGCCGTCACGCGCATTGGCGTGATCATAGCTCATATGGGCAAAGTCACCGCGCACAGTCCCCGGATGAGCACTCTTGGGCTCGGTGTCACCAACCATTTTACGGACCAAATCAGCTGCACCGATAGCCTCTAGGGCAACGGCTATTACTGGACCGGACATCATAAAGGCAGTGTTACGCTTATAAACCTCTTCGCCCCGACGTGATATAAGTTTGCCAATGTCTTCATAGTGTTTGTGGTAGTGCTCCTCGTCTGGTGAAACCATTTTCATGCCAACAATTTTAAGTCCGGCCCTTTCAAAGCGTGACAGAATCTCGCCAACCAGTCCGCGCTGAACGGCATCGGGCTTAAGGATAATTAGTGTGCGTTCCATATGCCATGAATTTTAACAGATGGAAAAGGCTAATGCTAGTCTGAACAGTTAATTTGTTCTTTTGGCCTCATTACTCGATTTTGTTTCAGCCTCAGCTAATTCTTATCGCCTGCAAATTGCATACCGCTCGTTGCTTTACTTTACAAGTACAGTTCCTCACCTGAATTATTTTCGGCAGATAAAAATTAGTTCCACTTAACAAAACACTATCGACTAATGAGTCCACTGATATTGTGCGACGTAGGTTGTGCTATAATGTTAGTGCTAAGAAAAGACAAAAATGAAATATGACCAAGCCGTAGCCGAATTTTTGGAGTACATGGAGCTAGAGCAAAACCGCTCTGCTAAGACAATTGAAAATTATAGCCACTACCTGACCCGCCTATCCGACTTTGCCGGCGATATAAAGGTGTCTGATATAAATAGTGAGCTCATCCGCAAATGGCGCCTGTGGCTTAACCGGCTTGGCACTAATACATCTGATGAATTGTCCAAAACTACCCAGAACTATCATTTAATTGCCGTGCGAAGCTTCTTAAAATTCTGCGCCAAGCGTGAATTTAGTGCCCTGCCCGCCGATAAAATTGAACTTGCCCGGACAACCCGGCCACAAGTGACTTTTTTGACTCCTGAGGAACTAGAAAGATTAACCAGCCAGACTAAAACCGAAAGTCTGTCCGGGCTGCGCGACAGAGCGATTATTGAACTGCTGTTTTCTAGCGGGCTTAGGGTCAGTGAATTAGTTGGTCTGGACGGCGACCATATTAATTTAGCGCGCCGGGAGTTCATGGTCCGCGGTAAAGGCCAAAAGGACCGGCCGATTTTTATAAGTAAAGAAGCAGCGGACTGGATAAGTAAATACCTAGAAAAACGTGAAGATAACGCCAAACCCATGTTCATCCGCTATAGTGGGCGCAGTAAAGCCGATACCAGCGGCAATTTTCAGCGCCTAACGGCGCGCAGCATCCAAAGAATGGTTGCCCGTTATGCCCGTCTAGCCGGCATAACTAAGCACGTTTCTCCGCATACCCTGCGTCATAGTTTTGCTACTGACCTGCTTATGAATGGTGCGGATTTACGCTCTGTGCAGGCTATGCTGGGCCACTCAAATATCGCTACTACCCAAATCTATACCCATGTAACCGATCCCCACCTGCGTGAGGTGCACGAAAAGTTCCATCGGAGCGGCAAATAGCTATTGCTTGCTAGGTCTCGCAAACGCGCGTTAAAGTAGGTGCTAAGCGACTCTTTCCGTCCCTAGTACCTCAAAATTAAGGAGGAGTGGTCATGCGCGCAGGACACGTGCTGGCACTTAGCGCTGCTGTTGGTAGCGCCGCCCTCATAGCTTCGGGGGTAGCGGTAAAGCCGGCTGCGGCCAGCTGTAAACCCACCAAGGTGGATAGTTACACAATCTATCCGCCGGACCCAAAGATGATCCCGCCGGCTCCGCCGGTGAGAATTGACGTCACCTACACCGTCTTCATCGACGACGACGGTGTGACGTACTTGAACTTTAGCGGTGCAGTCGGCGATCAAGAATACTGGAACCCCAGCAATGGTTCCGGTAAATACACCTTTACACGGTGGTTCGACGTCCCCAGCAGTTACCGTGGTCATCCTCAAGAAACGCTGGAGTTCTCCGGCGCCTGCATGAGCGGGTCGCTTCGGTACCGGGCCCGTATACCGCGGCCCGGTCAGTCCCCCGTAACGGTGACAAAACCGGTGGGCCAGGCTTCCGGCGGTTGTAGCCAAGACGTGGTCCTGGACCTGCACGGATCCGGGGCCAAGGCGGGAGAAGATAGCAAGGTCGGCCGGCAGTTTGCGGCCGCCATGCACAGTCTTCACCCACGCCATAGCAATCAACTGGTACCGGTACCGTTCGCAGCGGCGGGCGGAGCGGCTCTGGTTGGTGCGTTCCTGCACTTACCGGGCCCGTACCACAGGTCCGTGGTCCGCATGAAGGACTGGTTGCGGAGCAAGCTCCGCAACCTAGCCAAGAAATGCCCGGCGAGCCACGTCTTTTTGGTTGGTCTAAGCCAGGGAGCTCAAGCCGCCGGCGACGTGTTTGCTGAGCAACCGTGGCCACAAATCAAGGGTGTCGCGTTGTTTGGCGACACCAAGTACAATCACCTGGACACAGTCGATCGGTTTGGGCTGAACGCTAGCCCGAAGTACCGAAGGACGTTCAGGGACGGAAGCTTAGGTACTCGCGCCGTCTGGCCAGCCAGCAAGCACTCACGGGTGCTTAGTTTCTGCCACTTTGGCGATCCCGTGTGTGCCGTTGACGTAATTGCTATGATCTTTGAGCGATTCCGTCAACATGACAACTACGGGCGCTTTGGCGAGCCAAAGAAGGCTGCCCAGCGCTTTGGCTAGAAAGCCTTTTGGGACGCGGGCGGGGCGATATTTTGCCCCGCCCGGTGACGGAAAGTGTCGCTCACTTTAAAAAATTGGGCCAGATATATTGGCAGGAACGCTGCAACTGCTATCTGCATTAGGGTCAGGATTGGCGGGGTCATACATATTTGCGCCACTGACAGGTATCCTAAATAATTTGCAAACGGTGTCCATGGATTGGCCGGCAAAACTGTCTTGGACTTTTAGGCGCACAACGGCTTCAATCCGCTGCAGCACATCATTAGCTTCCCCGGTTGAATCCACTACCGCTACTACGCCCGGGATGGCCACCGGCCCCGAGCCATCAGTTGCTTGGACGCCTATCGTTAGGTCTTGGTAAAAGGCCGTCATTTTGACATAAAAATCCTGAGCGCCGCCGTTATTTTGGTCCAGATCTTGAACCTCGGCATTACAAAAGCGGGATGGTACCGATGTGAATGGTAAGCCAAGTGAAGTTGGTGTATTGGAACTGTTGCAAAAACCATCCACAAAGGAGCCGTCGGTTGAAGCCGTTTTGTAACTAACAGCGCAGATGTGGCCGCCACTGCACGAGCGATTATCCGGGTATAAAAAGTAGTGGCGGGAGAGCGAATTAAGCTGATTGTTAGTTAGGGAGCTGTTGGGAGCTGCATAGATATCTACCTCTAGCAACCCAGTCGAATTTGGGCTAATGCCTTGTGGCCCTTTGTTCTCCTGAGGCAATTGGTGGGGCGGATAGGCTGTATGCGCCGGATCAGATAACACCTCCTTTGTGGCACCCTGATAGTCCTGGTTTTCCCAAGAGAAAAACAGTTTAGATAGATTAAATACACCGGTTATTTCAAAAGTTTGGGATTTGCCGGCACTCAATGGAAAGGGTAGTTCCGGCGGCTTTGGGTTGATAGTCAAACAAGAATATTGCACCAGCCCGTTGCCGTACAGATTGCCGTTGGGAGCAAAGTATGTACCGCTGGGCTTACAATTCTTTATTACGGTTGTTGGGTTAGCATTTGAATATAAAGTAGCATCGTTTATGCCCGATTCGGCAGCATAGCGGGCTACATCAGACAGCTGGCGATCTAGAGCCTGCTGGGACTCACGGCCGGCCAAATGGGCAAAGCCCAGCGTAATTAGTGCAAGGATTGTTACGATAACACTGACAACCAAAAAAGAGACTAAACCGGCTTGATTGGAGGATTGACGGCTTTTCATGGTGCTTATATTTAATCGTAGCATTAATAACTTTCTAAAACTGTTGAACTGTAGTTAGCCGTGGCGCAGTACTGTGAACCGGCCAGAGCGCCGGTGCACTGGGCATCGGCGGCTTTATAGGCCGGGGTGGAGCCCGATGGGGATTCAAACACAGTGTTGTCTACACCGTAAAACACCAGATTGATAGTAACCGTGCAAAGTCCATTCGGACAACTTACGGTAAGGTTGTTGAGCTGCATACTGTTGCCTGCCATTTCTGCACCGCTAGTGTCACCGGCGGGGTCAGGGCAACTCCCGGAAATATCTGTCCGCTTTAGGCCAAAAGCCGCGCCATAGCCAACATGAGCACCGAGCAGGAATTTATACTCATGATTGCCAATGCAAAAATACTTGGTTTGGTGGTCGGTGCTAGTAATGACGACTGGCGTAAACGGTTTATTATAGAACTGGATATCGCTGGTTATACTGCTGGTTATGTTGCGCGCGTCTTCTTGAACTAAGGTCATGTTGACACCTTTAGAAAACACTCGCCCAATCTGCAAAAAAGTGACCAAGCATATCATTAAAAGTATGGTAAACACAGTCATGGCAATCATTAGCTCCAAGATTGTGAAGCCTGCTTGATTTTGGTGGTTGTTGGTTGACTGTTTCATTTGGCGCGGTAATAGACCTGAGCTATGTTGACCGGACCGCCACCCAGGTTATTCCACCTGGCACTAACCGCATAGACCGTGGGGTTAGTTCCGCTTGGCCCATTTGGAGTAGTCGTGGCAATGTTGATGAAATACTTCTGGTTTGACGGGCTTGAATCGGTTTGGCCGCTGTCGTTTCTGGCACATTCATAATTATAAGGTTTTGATGAATTAGGTGAGCCACCGGATGTAGCAGCCACCAAGGTATCGAGTGGCGATGCATTGTTATCATAGTGCCCCCAATTACCATTGGCAGGGTCGCTGGCCGATTCATCCAAGCAAAAATTCATATTTGACGCCGCAAACGTAGAGTCAAAGTTGGCAGGATCCAATTTGTTGCGCAACTTAAGAGCTGCAATCTGGCTTTCTACGATATTTAAGGCCTGATTACGTTCCCGCGCGCTTATGGCTTCGTTAAGCGCTCGGCTGGCCACCGCATAAGCTGAACCAATGGCAAAGGCGGCGATCGCCAAGGCAATCATAACTTCTATAATGGTGTCGCCATGGTTGGGCTTGGGCAGCTTCATGGGCAGCTCACTCTTCCAAACCTTAGGTTTGTTTGAGGCCCAAGCCCACTACCGCTAGTAATGGTCAGGGTGGCGGTTTCATTGTCATTGTCATTAATAAAGCACAGCTTGTATGTGTCTTGTGCCGGCGGCCAATTGGGCGAAGGCGTGGCGCCCATGGATAAAGGCTGAGCGCACGTGCCAGTCAGTTCCAGGCAAAGCTGGACTTCGTGGTGACCAGTTATGTTACTAGGCGGAACATTGCTAGTAAGTGGGTAAGCCACTGCGGTTAAATCATTACTGCCGTTGGCAGCACTGGCGGTCGCTGTGCCTAAACTATTAAAAAACCCTATCAACTGGTCTGCGCCAGTTATTGTACCGGGGTAACTTTCTACGGTGCTACTTACAGATTTGAGGTTCAGGCCGCCGCCTAAAAGATATGTCTCGGTGAAATCCAGACCAGAATTATCATAGCCAGTGGCAGCTATCGGCATGGCTTGCCCCATGTTGCTTACTAATTCACCATTGGGTTGGGCACGGCGCCCAAAAATCGAGTAAGCAATAATCTTACCCGACTGTCCCGAAACGCAGCCGCTGCAACTGCCGGTAGTGGTGAATTGGAGCGCCTTGCCCAAAAAAATACATTCCGGTTGGACAGAACCACTGCCAGTACTCAGCTTCGGCCGATTGACTGGCGTAGTACAGCTGTAATTTGTGGCACTGCCGCTGCCCGGGAAGCCGTCGCTCACATCGTTCATCCAGCTCTGAACCTTGGAATTAACATCTCTCATACTTTGGGAGAATTGGGTCTCGGCATTTTTGCCGCCGACAGCCACCAGCGCTCCGGCGAGCAGTGCCGCGGAGATAGCCAAAAAAAGCATTACTTCCAAAATGGTGTACCCGCCTAACACCTGTCGCATAGGTATCAGTATAGCATAAGCGGGTAGTTGTTTTAGCCGGTAACTAAGCGCTTATACCAATCAATCACCGGCTGGCCAAACAGCATCACAAAAGCCGTAGCTGCGATTAAAAACGGTCCGAACGGTAACTTTGAACCTATGTTTTTGGTGCCGGTAATTATGTGCGGCAAAGCGATAACTAGGCCCGCCAAAGAGGCGAAAAATATCATAGCTAGAGCTTTAGCTGGGGTCGCGACTAGCGTGCCGGTAATTAAGCCCAGACGCACATCGCCGTAACCAATCAACCGGCCACCAGACAATCTAAACAAAAGCCAAAAAATACCGCTGGCTATTGCCAGCGCTGCCAGCCAAGCCAAGACGTCCCGGCTCGGCTGAGATGAATAAAAGATGATGTACCCCGCCCTGCCAATGACGGCTAAGCCAAGCGTTGGATAAACTATGTGGTTTGGCAAAATCATCCAGCGCGCATCGTATATAGCCAGCGCCAGTAAGCCAACGCTGGCAGTCAGCCATGAACCAAACAGCAGCCACTGGCCTGGTAAGGTAAATGAAACCGGCCAAAAAATGTAAGAAAGCACAAAGACAAGTGCCATCACCAGCTCAGCTATCGGGTACTGCGGACTAATTCTGACCTGGCAATAGCGGCAGCGGCCCTTCAGGGCTAAGTAACTTAAAACCGGCACTAGATCTAACGCTGAAAGCTTGTGTTTACAAACCGGGCACATAGAACGGCCGCGCAAAATTGAATAATCCCGTGCCCTGACTTTTGGCGTATCTGCAACATGCTGAATAAATAATCGCCAAACCAGTGCGTTAGCAAAGCTACCCATCGCCAAGCCTAAAATCACCAGGATAATAATGAACATTGCCCTTATGTTAGCATATTAAAAACAGCCCTACTCAGAGTTCGGGCTGTTTTTAATAACTTGCTCTATTTGTTGTCTACGCAATAGAGCGCACCGCCATCAAGGGCAGTCCAAATTGCATAGTTGCGTGCTGAAGCACCTGTAGTTCCGACTCCCGTAACTGACGCGGCGCCGCCGCATACGTCACCGTTGTGGTAGTAAACGACCTGTGTTGTGCTACCGCCTGGTGTTGTCGGCACGGTTGCCACTGTAGGCTGGTAAGTAAGCGTAATCGCAGAACCAGTTTCAGGATCTTTAAAGGGGTTACCGGTTAGATATTGGCCGTTAAAGGTTGTTATATTGGCAGCTGTGGTAGGAACTTGACCTTGATTGTTGCTACCATAGTTATCCAGCTCAGTCTTAATGCGATTTGTTAAATCCTTGCGGGCGCTGTTATGCGCATTGCGCGTCAGTGCTGGTGCCGCAATCAAGACAATCAGTATTATCAGTCCGGCTACAGCCAACACAATCATGACTTCTATGATGGTAAAGCCTTTTAATGGTTGTTTAAATTTTTTCATTTTCTAACAAATGCCCCCTTTGTCAGGTTAATTTCTTGCTTATGGTTACATCTTAGGCGAGATACAAATAAAATGCAATAGCTTTTTTATACTTGGAATTTGCCCACTAGGCCATAAATCGGCAATAGAACGGCTGCGACAATAACCAAGGCGGCAATGCCCATGACTACCATCAAGAGCGGCTCAATTAGGCTGGAGATGGTTTTAATTTCGTTATCAAGTTCTTTTTCATAATAGTCGGCCGTGCGGCCCAGCATTGCCTCCATGGAGCCGGATTGTTCGCCAATTTTAATCATCTGGGGAACCAGGCTCAAAAAATTCGTATCCCCAGTTAAGCTCTCACTTAAGGCTTTGCCGCCTTTGACTTTATCTGCTGCAGTATTTAAGGAGTGGGCAATCTGGGTATTGTCCACGGCCTTGCCAACAATATCCATTATCTGCAACAGCGGTACGCCGCTGGCTACCAAAGTCTGAGAAGTACGCGTAAAGCGGGCCATGTACATCTTCATAAACAGGTTATTAAACGGCCAGGCCCTAATCTTGAGGCGGTCCATTGTTTCACGACCCGGTCCAGTTTTACTCCAACGACTAAAGTAGTAGCCACCGCCAGCTAAGATCAGTAAGCATACCCACCAAAAATGCGTTATAAAGTTCGACAAGTCCAGCAAGATGACTGTTATAAAAGGCAGGTGGGCGCCGGGCAAACCCTTATAAAGTTCCTGAACACGCGGCAAAACAGCCGTTAGCATAAATATGACTACAGCTATCATTACCAGCACAACAATCAACGGATAAATAAGTGCACCGCGGACTTTTGATACTATTTCGGCATCTTTTTCCTGCTGGTTTGCCAGCCTTTCCAGCGCGCCATCAAGCGTACCAGAAGTCTCACCAGCGGCAACTAAGTTTACGTAAACCGCGTTAAATTCCTTAGGGTGCTTTGCCAGTGCATCTGAAAAGCTAGAGCCGCCTTCTACGTCGGATATAGTATTGGCCAAAATTTGTTTGAAGCTTTTTTTGGACGTCTGCTCCTGAACTGCCCGCAGGCTCTGCACCAAAGGTAGGCCAGCGTTTATCAAAGTAGACAGCTGGCGCGAGAAAATAACTTTATCTTTTGTGCTTATGCGATTGGCGAGATTTGTGAGACCATTTTTGGCGCCTTCGTCTTTGGTTAGCGTAATCTCCAGCGGCAAATAACCCTGTTCTTTAATATGCTTAACGGCATCGTGCTCATCAGACGCCTGGACCGTGGAGTTTATTTTGTTGCCGCTTTTTGGGTCGCGCGCCGTAAAACTATAGGTCAACATAGCATTAACTTCTCATCAAACGGTCTAGTTCGTTTAGGTCCACTGCGTAATTTTTAGCTTCATCATAGCTAATGGTGCCGTCACGGATGAGCTTGACCAACGTTGCGTCCATGGACTGCATGCCAAATTCTGCACCGGTTTGAATCACTGCTTCCAGCTGATGAGATTTACCTTCACGGATGATATTGCGCACTGCCGGCGTGGCTATCAAAATTTCGGCCGCCGCTACCCGTGCACCACCAATTGATGGTATTAAGCGCTGGGAACAAATGGCCATCAAAATATTGGACAATTCGCTTCTGGTCTGTGCCTGCTGATGCGGCGGAAAAACGTCAACAATACGGTCAATCGTTTGGCTAGCGCCGTTAGTATGCAAGGTCGCCAGCACCAAATGCCCGGTCTCAGCAATTGTTATGGCTGCCGCGATGGTCTCAAGATCGCGCATCTCACCAATTAAGACGACGTCCGGATCTTCACGCAAGCTTGAACGAAGAGCCATAGAAAATGAATAGGTATCATAGTGCACCTCGCGCTGAACGATGACCGATTTATTTGATTTGTGAGTATATTCTATCGGATCCTCTACCGTAATAATATGGCGGGCTTGGTTTTGGTTAATGCGGTCAACAAGTGCAGCCAAGGTAGTAGATTTACCAGAACCGGTCGGACCGGTTACCAGCACAAGTCCCCGCGGGAAATCAGCGAAAGTGTTAACAATCTGCGGCATACCCAGCTCTTCTATACTCAAAATCTTGTTTGGTATTAGACGCAAAGCGGCGGCCAAATTACCACGCTCATGAAAGGCATTAACACGGAAGCGCCCTAAATCCCCAAAGGCAAAGGAAAAATCAAACTCTTTATCACGCAACAGTAGCTTTTTTTGGTCTTCGTCTAAAAGCGCAAATACAAGGCTTTCAACGGTTTGTTCATCCAGCGGGGGTTGGTTTACCATTGGCGCTAACGCCCCGTCAACACGGAGGATTGGCGGCAGACCCACTTGCAAATGAAGGTCCGAAGCTTTGCGCCGGACAACTTCTTCCAATAGGACTTCTATTTTTGGCTGCGGTTTCATATTCCCACCCTTAGACTACTCATTAGTTATCATCGCTCGCCGCTACGCGGTTAATTTCGGTTAGTGTCGAAATGCCGGCTAGAGCCTTTAGGTAACCATCTTGGCGCATGGTTATCATACCGCTGGTTTCCATAGCCGACCGTTGGATCATGGAACTGGTAGCGTGTTTTATGATTAAATCTTGAATACTTTCTGTCACCTCAAAAGCCTCGTATAAACCCATGCGGCCTTTATACCCAGTGGGGTTTTCCACTGTTGGTTTGGCCTTAACAAGAGTATAAGCGCTTTGGCGTGATAGGGGCAAGGTTTTGTAGCCCAAATCTTTAGCAACTTTTGGCATATCTTGCCTTGTTTTAGGTAGTAAATTGCCAATTGTTTCTGTGATTTCGGCTGTCTCTACCTTGGAAGATGAATAAGGTTCGCCGCCTGAGATTACCCGACGGACCAGCCTTTGACCAATGACGGTGTGCACAGTGGAGGCAATCAAAAACGGCTCCACGCCCATGTCTAAAAGACGCGGCAAAATACCGGCAGCAGTGTTGGTGTGCAAAGTTGAGAAAACCAAGTGGCCTGTCAAAGCAGCCTGGACGGCCAAGTTAGCCGTTTCGCGGTCACGAATTTCCCCCACCATCACAACATCCGGGTCCTGGCGCAAAATTGAGCGAAGCCCAGTCGCAAAAGTAAGCCCGACCTCCGGGTTAATTTGGATTTGGTTAACGCCGTCCATTTTGTATTCCACTGGATCTTCCAGCGTCACAATGTTAATGCTCTCTTTTTTGATCTCCTGAATCATGGCATACATGCTGGTGGTCTTACCAGAACCGGTCGGACCAGATGTCAAAATCATGCCATAAGGCCGCTTTAGACCTTTTCTGATTAAACGTAAGGTGCGGCCGGTGTAGCCCATAGCTTCCAGCTGGAAGCTGGAGCCCGATTTATCCAGTAAACGTAAGATTACCTGTTCTCCCCACACTGTCGGGCTAACGGCCACACGCAAGTCTATTTCATTTTTCTCTACCCTAATTGTGAATTGACCGTCCTGCGGAACCCGGTGCTCATCAATTTTAAGGTTAGCCAAAATTTTTATACGTGAGATTAAGGGCGCTTCGGTGGATTTAGGCAGTCGCATAACCTCGCGCAATACGCCGTCTACCCGGCAACGGACTTTAAGTTCCTTTTCTTGGGGCTCAATATGGATGTCGCTGGCTTGGTTGCGCGCGGCAAATTCCATGAGAGCGTTGAGGGCTTTACTTATGGGTGAATCTTCGTTAATAATCTGGACTTTTTTGCCGGCTTCTTTGGGCGTCAGTGCAGCCGTAGCAGCTTGGGCAGTCGCCTCGGCGGCCTCTTCGGCCTTAACCAGCAGGCTGGTCACGCCTTCGTCTATGTTACGGTCATATTGAGTGAGTGCTTTTCTTATTCCGGATTCGCTGGCGGCATAAACTTGCAAGGGCCGTCCAATTTTATTACTCAGAAAATCGACAGCTTGGAGGTTGTCGGCATTAAGCATTGCCACCACCAACTTTTCATCCATTTCGCCAAGCGGGATAGCCATGTAGTGCTGGGCGGTATCGCGCGGTAATAGCGCCAGTATTTCCGGACTGACTTGGGGTGATTCGCTTAAATTGACGTATGGTATGCCATTAACAATAGCCGAGGCACGGGTGAATTCTTCATCGGTTACTTTGCCTTCGTTTAAAAGGAGGCTAAAAAGCGGCTGGTGAGCGCTTGCCGCCTTCTTTTTATATTCAGCCAGGCTAGCCTGCGAGATAACGCCGTCTTTAACTAGCTCATCTTCCAGTTGGGCTTGGGTAGTCGCGTTTAAAACGCTCATCCCGTTTGACTCCAATAAACGACCGTTAATTTATAAGCGGCTTGAAGCAAGCAGTGGTGTTCAGGCGTTACACCTGAGCTGTAGGCTAAGTGGAGTCTTACGGGACTCATCTACTGCCCCGTGAATGGCTGTGGGTTAGTTTTCCCGCCAATTCTAATCAGCTGGGTTGGGTCTATCGCTCCCGGATTAAAGATTTTTTGGTAGCTGGGGTCACTTGATACCGATGGAAAGTTGGCGCTAATAGGCGTAACCACCGGAACTTGTACAGAACGACTCCCCGGTGAGCCAAAGACTGCCTTTGATATAACCAGGGAAAAGATAGCCGCCACAATACCAACTACAATTATGAGATAAAGATCGCTGCGCTTCATCCCGTTAGAACCTCACTTGACTTATTGCCCTTGGCTAACATTGGATAATCCGTGCTTGCTTCAAACGTCCTATGAACATTTAGTGCTTTCTGAGTTCTTACGGGATTCATTTGACCACCTTCTTAACGCTCAAGTTGACCGCTTGTGACTGCTGGTAGTAACTGTTCATGGTAAGAGTCATCTGCAATTGGCCATCACTGCCGGATAGTTCCAAAGTTGAAACATCAAACGGCCTGATAGACTTTTCAAAATCCTGCATCACTTTTTGGTCAGTGTTGTAATCACTGGTCCCAGAAAGGCTAAAGCTCATAACCACGGAGCTTGGTTTGGCCACCGAAGTATTTGGATTACTGGCCGAATCATCAGTAACGCTGATGGATTGTATGTCCACGCCGTGATTACTCAAGATTTTTTCTACCGTTGAAGCTAGCGCTGGTGCGTCATAAGTACTTGGCAAAGCGTCTAAAACTATCTGGGCATTGTTACCATCCGTACCGCCACTGCCTGCCACGTTGCCCCCTAGTATATTTGGGTCAGCAGAAGCAAAGTTTTGATAGGCTTTGGCCAGTGCCTGAGCGGCAGTGTAGTTGGACTCTAACTGTTTGACTGCTTGGTTTTTGGCCGTTAGCACACGCTGTTGGTAGGCGCCTTTGCTTATCATAGCCTTAATACCAAACAGGCAAAAAATGACTATAACCACAGATGCCGCCACAACGCCCAGCATTGTAGTTTGAGCTTTGTTTAGTTCGGCGTGTTTGCCCGATATATGCAGTGCCATTACTGACCAACCCCTGAGGTACTGGTCTGACCAGTGAAAACTGGCGGCGCATTAGTGACCGATTGTGTGGTTACTTGACTTGGTACGGCAAGCGAAATTGACTCATTCGGCATCAGCAGGTCCGAATTATAGTTGGCTGTGATGGTATAGCTGGCGCTTTTGCTGTCACGATTTACGGTGGATAGGACTACGCTGCTAAAGGCATCTTGAGAACTGCTGTTGCTTGCAGTAGTAAATTTGGTGAACTTCAGCGTATCAACAAATTGATTGACGGTCGATACTGTGTTGGCGGACCCGGTAATGGTTATGGAGCTGGCTGTGGTGTCTAGGCTAAATTGGTTGATACCGGCGTTTGACGGTGTCAGCTGATGTAAATAACCAAAGAAGCGCGAGGTGAGGTGCTTCTGATTATGCAGCCCGGGCAAAGCATTTAGTTGACCCTGAATGGTCAAGATTTTACCAATGTTGGGGATAGCAGCAATTTGGCTGGCCGTAGAATTGATTTTTTTATCCGCGCTGGAAAGCAGAGTTTTTTGACCTAAGTCAACGCTTAAAAAGGTTATTAAAAAGACGGCTACGGCTATGCCGCTAACAAGTGCGCATATATAAAGAACCTTGCTCTGAGTACGCCGCGCTGATTCATAGGCTACCTTGACATCCGGCAACAGGTTAAATTGGAGTTTAGCCATCAGAACTTACTCTCTCTCCGCCAGACCGGCTGCGACCGCAAATTTATAAGACAGTCCCATTAGTTCACTTTGCTTGTCAGGCGGGTACGCCACATTCGCCCAAGCATAACCAATTTCTACATTTAAGCCCAATTTGTTGGCAACGTACAGAGGGAATTCTGGCAAGGTCGAGGCACCACCCGTTAGTACAACCTTATCCAGCTTGGTGCCAGGATAGCGCCCAGCAAAAAATTTGACTGATTTTTGGGCCTCGGCTATTAAATTATCAACCACGCCAATGATAGCCTCGTAAACTTGGCCCTCTAGTTTATCGTGGGATAGGCCAAACTTATGGACAAATTGTGAGGCTTGGGTAGCGTTAATACCCAGCGCAGACGATGCAGCGCGGATAAGAGCCGATATTCCGGTGGGTATGGAACGCGCCAATCGAATTGTACCGTTGATAGTGATAATCATATCCGTTGCCAATGTGCCGACTTCTAAAATCATATGCACCCCGCTGACGTCCGGCGGCAAAAGCGACCGCACCAAGGCCAGGCTATTGGGCTCAAAAGCTAGCACGTTTAGGCCAATCGACTCTAATAAATCAAGACGCCCCTCAACGTAATCATTAGGCACACTGGTTAAAATAACTTCATCCTGGTTGGGCACACGTGGCGACGGGCCCAAGAGCGCCCAGTCAATCTTGCTCTCCGCCAGCGGCGTGGGGACTATGGAATCAGCCTGGAAGCGGATGGCTTGGGCCAGCTCTTCTTTGGGCAGTTTGTCCATATCAATAACCGACGTAAAAACCCGGTTGGATGGTATGCCAACCGCTACGTTTTTGCTAGTCACACCGGATTGCTTTATCAGCTGGTCAATGGCTGCTGCCAGTTTAGGCCAGTCAGCTTTAGAATCACTAACGGCTAAGGTACCCTCTACGGGCAGGCTGGCGTACCGAAGCAGAGTTTTAGGGTCGCCAGGCTTTAGCTGGACAAGCTGGATAGATGCCGGACTTATATCAAGACCAAAAAAATCGTCTGTCCCACCGCTTAAGATACTCACCTTTTATATCCCTAATCCGTTTTTATTACCGGTGCCCATAACTGGTTGGATTATAGCATAAGCCTCATTGGTACAACATCCTACTTTTTAAGCCTGGAAGGAAAAAGAGCAGCCCGAGCAAAAATCCTCCGCCGGCTGGCGGGTTTTGCCCGGTGCGATGAGAAAAAACCATCCGGTTTTGTCTTATGGTTTTAAAACACCGGAGGCAGGTTATAAAGGCCATTTAGCTTAGAGTTAGGCCAACTGAAGTTTGGTGTCCCCAGCACCATGCTCGGCACGTAATTAAAGATTTCGGCTGGGTCTGAGCCAACTCGGAAGCCTTTGCTGGTGTAGCCGGGGTCTTGCGGCCCAACCGTGCCATGGCCGCGCAAAAGATCATATTTTTGGGCGATGACTTCCCCGTTGACCGTCAACTGACGGGCACAGGAGGTACCATGTTCGTTGTTATCGCAGGTAGCAAAAATACCTTTGTTGCCGCCACTATCCGGCTGGGCAATATATAGTCCGTCCAGATTCTTGACATTGCCAGAAAGCGTAATATTGCCTTTGGCAACTATCGCCAAAAATGGAATGTTAGACGGGTCGGTTGGGTTAAAGCTGCCAACATAGGTAATATCATTTTTTATAGTTACATCGCCATCGACAAATATGGTTACCTGCTTCTTAAAATTTGAGGTAGCGTAGTTAATGTTTAGGGGACCGGTAGCGGTATACCGGCCGCTAGATAAGGTATTGATGTGTCGGTTGTTTAGCGGGGTAGTTGCGCCTTTGTAATTATCGTAAAAGTCCGGCACGCAGTGGGCCTGGGAGTTGGAGTTTAGGTAGCCGCCCAGCGGCGCAGTAGCGCCGCCGGTAGCCTTATCGGCAAAAAGTATGCCGCTTCCGCTTGCGCTATAAAAGCCGTAATGATCCGTTAGGTTACCGTATATTACGCCCAGCGCATCTACGGCGTAGTCACCGTGCGAGCCCGCACCACTGGTAGCGTAAGCCTTAATGCCGCCTAGTGACGTGTCAGCATCGCTAGGATATGGAGTGGTTTGGGTGCAGTTGCCGTTAGTGTCATAAAAGCCGCCGCCGGTAAAGAAATCGCCCATATGATAGACAAAGTACGGCCGGGTGCTTGGCGTGGCGCTCCCCCCGGGGCATGGAGTTACGCCGCTAGTAGGGTCAGTTACCTTCGCGCTAAATGTGCCCGTATATGCCAAGTATCCACTAAAGGGGACTGTTGTATCATATGGGGCTCCAGGGCTGAGATTGGTAACCGTTTGCGTGGTTGGGCCAGTTACATAGGCTCCCGGGTGAACGGTTAGCACAACCTTATAGTCGCCGCCATCGCCACTGCCGCTGGCTGTAATCGCAACTTTATATAACGTCGAGTCGCTTTGCCCGGGCTCCACATCATCACTCTCGGTAACGTTACAATTAACGGTAATGGTTGGGGTAGAGCCTGTACCGCAATTCCCACTGTCCCAGTTCACCTCCTGGGCGTCGCTGCCGGTATCATCATAAAGAACAAAACTTACAGCCTCATTCGCAGGTTTGACAAAGTAACCTGTGTTGTGTGGGAAGGGTGGGCTGGGTTCCTTCGTCTTCGTAGAAATTCTGCTTTCTTTAGGCTGGAAATTTAGGCTAAATCCACCGCTCGGCCAGTTTTGTTTTACCTTTTGTACTATGACTGGTTTACCTTTATATCTCTCCCTAACCTGGAAACCTCTGCCCCACTTATAGTTTGCTGTGTTGGTTACCGTAACTTGTACCTGGGTACCGGTGGTATCGCCCTCTACCGGCGTTGCCTTGCAGGTAAAGCTTGTGCACGTATACGATTGTCTGGCCGAAAATTCATCAAATGGCACATACATTTGTATGGTGTTTATCTGGTTTACGTCATAAAATGCCAGGCGGTATCGGCGGGTGGTATGGGCCGTAAAGTCAATCTCATCGTACTGCCCACTGCCTGATTGAAATCCATTAGGATTGGTATTCTTGTCATATACCCCACTTAAAGTATTCTGAACGTGCCAGTTAAAGCCCGGGTCAGACCGCACGTCATAGCTAAGCGTCGCCTTTAAATTTGGCTGAGAGTACTCGGTCTTGTCCATGTCATACAAAAGAAGACTGGTTTTATCGTTATCATCTGCCTTGCCGGCTAAAATAGTGCAGTCCGGTGCAAATTGGAATGACCAGTCAAAGTTATTGGCGGTTGGGGGCCCTAGTTTTAGTTTAGGGTCTAGCTGGCGGCCGTAAACACCGGTATACGAAGTGGGGGACCCTACATTGCATTTGTTTTCGCCGTATCTGATCCCTAGCTTACAGCCCGTTCCCGGTACCGGTTCGGCCAGCCCAATGTACGAGCCCGGTTTAGCTCCCCCGCCGGTATATGAGCCGGTGGCAACCTTAATACGGAAAAGTTGTTCGGTAGGCGTGCAATCCGGTTTGCCTTTGGTATTATCCGGGTGTCCGCAGGTTGTATCATTCAAAAGATGGGCTTGAACGGCAAATGTCCGCCAGCCTTCGTCATTGGCGCCTTGAGTGACAATCACGCCACTTCTGTGCGTGTTTATTGTTACTGTCCTTAGGTCTTTACTGCCGCTATCCGAACAACTGCTACTAGTTGAGGAACCGATTAGCGTAAAATCTCCGTTCTTTCCTCCGTTTTTGTCAATGTAGTAGACTGTGTACTTAACCTTCGGGTCGCCGAGGTTAGTTCCACACGGTGCTAATTCTACCGTGAAGTTTATGGTTGTCGCGTTAGCCGGCGCATAAGCCTTAACATAAGCGTAGGGCCCATAATAAGCGCCCATTCCCACCGCCAAGTACGGCGTAAATTGTGTGGTGTGATTGGCATCAGGCGTATAGGCATCGCCGGTTTGGGACAGCGGCGCTTGGCCGCCAATGGTAGTATTGCTTAAAGCACTTATCTTATGAGCAGGCCAAAACACCAGCCCGGCTGCAACCGCCGCGGCTAGCCACATTTTTTTGCCCATCATAGCTTATCCATTTGCTGTTTGATGTCTTGGGCGCCGGCACTATCTCCCTGTGCCTGAAGCAGGTCAATTAATTTCTGGTCGTAAAATTTTTCTTTGCTTTTATTATTTAGCGCTCTTTGCACGCCAACCATTGTGGCGTAAGATTCGTAGTTTATTTTGCCGGCCGGTACCTTAGCAAAAACCTCGTTCATATAGCTTAAGGCATCCTTTGGGTCATTATTATTCAAATAGTTCTGGGCTATTGAACTTTGCCCGTTCTGGTAATTTGCGTAGTCGCCGTTTTTTAAATAGTCTTGAGAGTATTTACTGGCGTTGTCCGCATCTTGTTTTAAAAAGCTGGCTACACTAGTTGGCTGGCTTTTGTGGTAGTGCCGCCACACTAGCCTGCCAGACGCTATAACTAAAACAATCACAGCCACCAAGGCAACCCACCGCAGTGGCTCGCGTAGCCTGCCCGACCCGTATTTATTATTAACAGCCGATTGGTCAATTACCCTTTTATCTGGCCGCCTAACCCACTTCATACTTAAGCATTATAGTTTTGGCCAGCCGGCTTAGCAAATTTATCAAGATTTTTACCCCGCACCGCTAACTAGCGGTGCGCGGTTTGAACCCACTAACCGTTGTAGATCCGCTGCGTCCAGATTTTGACCAAAGCCCGGTAGCCCGGCGAGCTGAAGATGAACTTTTGCTTCACTGGGTGATGGTTTGGCAGGCCGGCGGCATAGGTAAAGGCCACTCTCACATTGACAATGGCGCACGAACAGACCTTCTTGAACTTGCAGACGAAGCCGCCGTGAGTCGCGGCGCAGTGCCGGTTGCTGGCCTTGACGGCCGTGACGCCCGCCGGCTTGACGTAGCGGAGCGTTACTGGCATGGTCTTGCCGACAGCGAAGCCGACGCTGTACTTGTCCGTTTCTCCGGCTGAGGGGTTGTAGTTCGGATCCAATCCGAAGCCGTCCACCGGAACCTTTCTGGCCAATCCTAGCGCCTCGGCCGAGGCACTGGCGCCAGTGAAGACAGTGCCAAACGTAAGCACCAGCGGCACGATGGCCGCCAGGAAAAGTTTGTAATGTCTACTCATGCGACCCCTTCCTTGGTTATAGTTATAAGTCCAAAAACGTGCCGGAGACCGCGAGTCTCTACCTTTTTGAAGCGGAGAATACTCCGAATCTCTCGCTATTCTATTAATACCACTTCTTTGGCCATAAAAAAATTGCTCATGTTTATTGACACCTTAATAAAATCTTTAAGCTTGTTGTCAAAATTGTTGCTTGCCCCGTACTAAACCTGAGGCAATAATCTGCAATCCCATATCTTTTCAGCTCTTTTCGCAATCTGGTTGCAGACTGCTCAAAATATGGAAAAGCAACGGGACAGGTCAGATTATGGCGCACCGGGAAATGGCGCGGGGTGCTTTTAGTTTTTGATTAAAAAAATGTTTTCTTTTGCGCTTATTTTTTGTGTATTTTGGCCAGCAATCTGTCAAGGTGGCCTCTGTAAATAATGCCGCCAATCGCCAAGACGTGGTCCCCGGCGTAGCAAAATACAGTTCTGCTTTGTCTTCCAAGCTCGGTTTTAAGACTCAAGCCCGGGGTCTCGGTAGGTTTAAGCTCATAAGTGATGAGTTCTTTGGGTTCACCGTCCACTAGAAGTTTCACTCTTTTATGCTTTTTGGCTGGCTTGGCGCCAGCTATACGCCCATTTACGTAGGTTGGCGAACTCATGTACTCCAGGATTTTGTTTACGTCTTCTTCCAAGCCCGGGGTATTTTTGTGAGTTTCCAAAAATTCATTGACCATCTTTTTAAACTTATCTGAGCCCTGGGAGTGAAAATCACCGTTGGTATCAAAGTGAACTAGCGTGAAGCTGGGCGCGCTCTCTAGCTCCGGGCTACCAGCAGGCGTTTCATCTTCCTCGCTTTGTTTTACTCTGCCTAATCTTCGGCGCTTGACTTCACTAGTATCAGTCCCGCCGTTGTTAGCTTGTTCTATCGCCCTAGTGCCAATGTGTTTAAACAAACTGGGATTACGGCGGGCTACGTATTCTATGATTTTATCCAGTATGTTTGATAAAGCAGCCTCGTAGTCAAAGTCTTCGCGCCTGATAGCATTGCCCGCCAAATCCCAAACGGCTCTTTTTATATGGTTAAGCTGGTATTGCAAATCCTCTTTCCCCTTTACTACGGGCCTAGTGTATTCGCGGGGCCATATATGTATAGAATCCGCCAAACGTTCAAGCCCTTCAGTGTCAAGGGTTACTCCGGAAGCCAACTCCACCAGCCCCACCAGAGCTGTCATGCCAACCAATTTTTCTTCAGGTAATCCCGAGCCCGCCTTAGAAGCTTCCCAGCCCAGCAGATCACGGGCAATAAAACGATCGTATACACCTTTATCTAAGTGCTCGCCAAGCAATTTGGTCACTTTTGAGCCTGTGGGCGTGTCTGCTGTGTGCACCAAAAGGTTAAGCCACTGAAGGGCTTGAAGATCATGCGCCCTTTGCAGATCCAGATGAGCATCTTCATGAAGCTGCTCGGACTCCACCGTCAAAAGCAGCTTCAAAAATTCATATTCTGCGGCGGGGTTGCCTTCAATTTGCCCAAATACTTCATCTTGGACTGAGTCTTTATGCTCATTTACCCCCCAAATGAATTCGTGGATGGCGGCACTGAGGTTCGGCAGGCCATTTATAAACTTTCTGCCAGCAGGTGTGGTTATATATGCGGGGTTGGCGGCCGTAGCTTCCAGTATCTCGCGGGTTTTTTGCTGCCGCTCATCAGTCGATACGTAGTCCAAGACCATGTGTCCGAGATAAATTCCCGCGGCGGCCACTAACGAATTAAGATCGTTCTTATAGCTTTCAGGGATGCTACGCCGCTCTGCTCGTGAAACAGAAGGCTCTAACTCTCTCATCACTTCGTTTATCTCGTTTCTCAGCCGGCTGGACGTTCCGTCTGAAAATAATTCCTGAATCAGTAAGACTTTCATATCAACGCCAACTACGTCTTCTAACTGGGGGAAACGCTCAAAAAGCTGAGCATGGTCAAACTCCACCAAAAAAGGAGTAAGGCTTTCAGTGAGTTGTTCAGGACTCTCACCCACAGGGGCTTGCGACATGCA
Organism: uncultured Candidatus Saccharibacteria bacterium; assembly: GCA_964567555.1. Lineage (GTDB taxonomy): Bacteria > Patescibacteriota > Saccharimonadia > Saccharimonadales > UBA10212 > CAZMNA01. The sequence continues at coordinate 35,755 of CAZMNA010000002.1, forward strand.
CATGTTTTATCATTTACCGTCCGCTTAGTCAAATCCGGTAGAATAGTAAGAGTGGCTTTATCTATAGGAATCGTAGGCTTGCCCAATGTGGGCAAGAGCACCCTATTCAACGCATTAACCGATGCCGAGGTTCTGGCGGCTAACTACCCTTTTGCCACGATTGAGCCCAATACTGGCATCGTACCAGTGCCCGACGAGCGCATAAAAAAACTGGCGGCAATATATAAGACAGACAAGATCGTGCCAGCCACTGTCCAATTTGTCGATATCGCAGGTTTGGTGGCTGGTGCTAGTGCTGGCGAGGGTTTGGGTAACCAATTTTTGTCCCACATCCGGGCCTGCAATGCCATTTGCCAAGTTGTGCGGGCATTTGACGATCCAAATGTTCAGCAAGCCGGCTCGGCCGACCCACGAAAAGACGTGGAAATTATTAATACCGAACTAGCTTTGGCAGACCTACAAACACTTGGTAAGCGCCTGTCGCGCCTAGAAAAAGAAGCTAAAGCCGACCCAAAACTGCGCCCGGCTTTGGAAACTTACCAAAAAGCCAAAACCTTGCTGGAATCTGGCTCATCACTGTTAAATAGCGGCCTGAACGTGGAAATTCTGGCCGATTTGCACTTGCTATCAGCCAAGCCGACAATTTTTGTGTTCAACGTTGATGAGCAAGCTCTACAAAACGATGAGCGCATGCAAGAATTGTCCAAAATCGTTGCTCCGGCCATCAGCGTTTTTATTTGCGCCAAGCTGGAAAGTGAACTCAGGGGCTTGGATGAAGCCGACAGGCACGAGCTTTTAAACAGCTACGGCCAGCGCGCGAGCGGGCTTGTCCAGCTTATCTATGCCGCCTATAAAACATTGGGGCTGCAAAGCTTTTTGACTGCCGGTGAAAAGGAAGTGCGCGCCTGGACGGTTCCGGTTGGCGCCGCTGCGCCTATAGCCGCTGGTACCATCCATAGTGATATGGAACGTGGTTTTATTGCCGCCCAGGTGGTTAATTACGGCGACTTGGTAGCCGCAAGTTCCCTTGCCGCGGCCCGGGCCGCCGGCAAAGTGCGACTAGAGGGCAAAGACTACCTTATGCAAGAAGGCGACGTGGTGGAATTCAAATTCAACGTTTAATTTACTTTAGAAAAGTAGGCAAATTCTTCACGCTTTGGACGGCAAAGCGTAGCAAACCGCCGGGCTGCGTTCAAACTGGAGCGTTCTTTACTTGCTAAAAAGCGGGCCAAGCCGAACTCCCTGACAGTCAGACATGTGTTTGGCCGCGTTTTTCCAGCTTCGCTTGAACTTCTGTTTGAGCCGATGCCCGGACCCAATTTTTCAGGCTCGAGCAAACGGAAGGGAGCGAGGAGTGAGCCAAAAGCCCAGAACCGAGGACTGTTTGACCTAGCACCTACCTCTGGTAGGTGCTAGGGAGTCCCGCAGGTTCACTTTTGGCAAGCGAATAAGCGACCGTCTTTGTTTGCGAATGCCTGAGAGTTTTGGCGCCACCTTTTCGGTAAAAGGTGGTTAGTTTGAGTCCATGAAAGCCTGGGTTTGAGCGGTCATCTCCGCAATTTTGGCAAAGCTCGCTCCGCTGGTAAAAATAGACAGGATATACGTTTTGTTACCAGACGAAACTATACCTACGTCATGGCGGACATTGCCCAGATCGCCAATTTTATCTGATACATCGCACTGCGGGCAGCCAGCCGGTATGCCGCTGCGGTATATCTGCTGGCTCAGTGCGTCCAAGATAAACTGCCGGCTGTCGCTATCAAAAAGATTACCGCTATAAAGCTGGCTTAAGTATTTAGTAGTGTCGGCGGCTGTAGTTACCGGACCGCTGGCTCTATTTAGAACCGTGCTGGTGAGACCGATAGATTTTAACTGCGTATCAGCCCAGGCCCAACCAACGTAGTCACCCACCGCCAAACCGCAAGCATTATCAGACACTTTTAGCATGGCGCTCACGCAGTCTTGCACGCTGAGCGTGCGGCTGCCAACCTTAAGCTTGGTGGTAGCCCACTGCGCATAGGGCAATTTTTGGCTAAGTGGATACAGAAGTAAAAGTTTATAAATGCTGGCCGAGTTATATACTTGGCCGGCGTTGTAATTGGCTGTCACAAGATCCGTGCCCAAGCCCTGCACACTGACGGACCACATAACCTGCGGGTGAGACTGCGCAAAGCTAGCAATGATGCCATCCAGGCGGCTGCTTTCGCCAACTACCGGCTGAGTAGTTTGCAAGGTTGGCTTGAGCTGGAGCGGGCTGGCTACGGTCGTTTGCAGCGACTGGACGCTGGCTTTACTGCTGGTGTGGGCCGATACCTCAGCCTGGAAAATGGCTAGGTTGGCTGATAGTAAACTGGCCACCAAGACCAGGCCCACATAAATACCGGGTCTTATGCCACGTTTTTTGGCAAGACCTACTCTATACTCATAAGCCAGCTGACGCTGGCGTCTATAAAATAAGCGCTTCATTTTAGTTTTTTAAAGCTTTTTGTTTCCCCGAAACCTATTTATAAGAATAAACCACTTAAGCTTAGGCTGGCAAGGTTAAAAATTATTTTTTTACTGCAATAGGCCGCAAATTATAGAACCGCTCCAGGTTTCCTTTGGCCCCGGATACGTCTGAATCTGCTTTGTCCGTGATGACAAACATGCTTTTAGCCCAGTCTTCAAAATCTTTTAGAATCATCCGGCGAAGGCGGTCATTTTTGACCACGCCTTTATGCAAATTTGGTGCACTAGATTCAAATTGCGGCTTTACCATCGCCACAATCTGCGTACCTGCCCCGCTCATGACCGCTACCGCTGGCAAGATTTCGCGCAGTGAAATAAAACTGACGTCAATAACGACAATATCTGGCGTAGCAGCTGGCTTAAAGCTGCGAATATCGGTTTGTTCATGCAGCTCCAGCCGTGAATCATCGCGCAGGCTAGGGTGCATTTGGTCCGTACCGACATCTACCGCTATAACCTTGGCGGCGCCATGTTTCAGGGCATAATCACTAAAACCGCCAGTGCTGGAACCAACGTCTAGCACCACTTTGTCTTTGAAGTTAAGCCCTAGTTTGCCGGCCACGCTGGCTAGTTTCAACCCTGCCCGGCTGACATATATTTCGCCGGCTTCAATTTTTATTTTGTCATTAGGCTCTACCCGCTGGCCTGGTTTAGTGACAACCTGCCCGTTTAGTTTAATCTTGCCAAGCTTAATATAACTCTCCGCCTGGCTACGGCTAGCGACCAATCCCCGGCCAAAAACGGCTTGGTCTAAACGCATCATTTTAGGTAATACTCTTTTTTAACACTTTTAATCATACGGCCGGATTTCTTAAGACGCACCTGGGAAATTAGTGCAAAGCTATCAATAATCAGCTCCTGGCGCTCTTTGTAATCCCAGTCTTTTTGCAAGTGATTACGCAAAGCAACATGCGGTGTATATTTAGCACCTAAATAATCTTTTTGGTGGACTGGAAAACCGTTTTTCTCCAGCCCGTGAAAGACGGCCCAGTGCAGCTGATGGAACTCACCTGGATCATCAATAAGAGCTACGTCATATTTATCTTTTATGCCCCATGTTTCACGCTTGCCAGCACTAACAATAAAGGCCTGCGTCTTGCTGGCAATTCCGGACAATAAATTATCCAGTTTCTTAAAATCAAAACACGGGAACCACGGCACGATTGTGATGTGCGGTGGCCAGACTTCAAATTCTTTCCCTTTCTCAAGCTGCTCGAGCATTACTACAATTAAATGCTCGTTACGCACAGCCATATAAAGCTTACTTTACGCGCTCCCGGTAGGCGCCTGTTTCGGTGTTAACGGAGATAATATCGCCAGTTTTTACGAATGCCGGCACTTTGATAGTGATGCCAGTTTCTAACTTTGCGTCTTTGGTAATGGCGGTTGAGGTGTCACCCCGGACCGCGTTTTCTGTGTAAGTAACTTTGATGGGTAGATTCTTGGGCAGTTCAATATTAATAATCTGGCCATCAAAAAATTGGGCCGTTACATTATCGCCATCTTTCATAAAGCCAGCCTGGTTTTCCAGAGCATCGGTGCCAAGCTCAAACTGCTCATAAGAGTCTGGGTCCATAAAAAAGCAGTTGATACCGTCGTTATATAGATATTGCACCGGGCGACTGGCGACATCGGCATTATCAACGGTGTCATTGCCGTGGAAAGTCTTGTTTAGCACTTTACCGGAAGTTAAACTTTTGATTTTGACGTTAACGCTGGCACCACCGCGCCCCATGACTTTGTGGCTATATTCCAAAACCCGGTAAGGTTCGCCGTCCAGCGCAAAGACAGTCCCTTTTTTAAGGTTAGTGATGCTAAGCGCCATTACTGATTGCTTCTGTAGAGGAGCGCTGGGCCGCCGCTATAGAGCGACCCCCCATCTATTTCTTCAAGGTCGCCAGGTGTATGCACTGGCTCTATAAGGCCATACAGGGCTTGCGCCGATTCTAATTCATTGGTGATGACATATCCATTCGGCCTTAGAAGATGAACAACAACATAGGCATCGAGTATCCGCGCGTTAAGCCCTATCAAGGCATCAAACCGATCTTGCCGCGGAACTCGCGCGGCAAATTCGGCGGCAAACTTGCGCGGCCAACCAGTATAACTTATATAGCCGAGCCTGTTCAGGATATGAGTAGAATTATGGCTAATATTAACATTTACAACTCGCTCTCGGCCCAAGGCAGCTGCTGCTGTGACATCCGTGTTGCTTCGGAGGTCAGCGTAGTGAGGATCCGTCGCTAGGTCCATGTAGTCCTTGAGTTCAGCCAGTCGGAGCGCTAAATCTACAGACCCATAGGTCCCCGGAGCTAATTCGGGAATATTTCTCATAGGACTCCTATCCGTTAGATACGAATGGTAACAGTGCAATGTGGCGGGCGCGTTTAATTGCGCGTGCTAGCTGACGCTGTTTAGACTCAGTCAAGCCGGTTTTCTTGCGAGTTTCAATTTGTCCGTATTGGTTAACGTAGCGTTGTAGGGTCTTAAAATCCTTGTAGTCAAAAAAGGCTACGTCAGTTCGGTGTTTAAAAATTTTAGCCATTTATTCTCCTTCTCTTTTCTAAGCTACTTGATGCCAAGGGTTAATTTCTGCGCATTGTAGCTGAACCGCAGCGCCCATAAGAGCGTTCCTGCCTAAAACTAAATTTTTTGTATGCACAAACACCGTATCGCTTTCTGGAAAGTGAACTCCTGAGGGATTAATCCGTACATCCGCGCCATTTGCGGCAACTTTTTCTAGTATTTCTCTTACTTGCTTGTGCCTTTTAAGAGGATTTAAAGATAGATCCAGTGATGCAGCTTCTGCTAATGTGAGTCCTTCAATCATCGTCGTCCTTAAAACGGGATATCGTCTAGATTGATTGGCTCGTCGCCAATATCCTCTATCACGACTTCCTCGTCATCTTTCTTCTTGCTAGAGCTTTTTTTGGCTGGAGCTGGTGTCTGATCTATATCGTCATTTCCGGCTGGCGCACCGCCACCCCCCGGACCGCCCAAGAACGTCACATCGTTTGCGACCACTTCAACTTTGCTACGCTTTTGGCCGTCCTGCTCCCAGCTGCGGCTTGTTAAACGGCCACTCACCAAGGCTGGGCGGCCTTTGGTCAAATATTGGGCAACCCGTTCGCCCAAAGTCCCCCAAGCCACTATGTCAATAAAATCAGTAACTTCTTGCCATTCGCCGTCAGCATTCTTGTAGGAACGGTTAAGCGCCAGGCTGAAGTTACATACGTTGGTACCGTTCGGTGTGGTACGCATTTCCGGGTCACGAGTCAGGTTCCCCATTAAAATAACCTGATTAAAAGACCTCGCCATTGCTAAACTCTCCCCTTTATAGTCACTATTCTACTCCTCACTGGAACTTTCTTCACTGTTTGATTCTTCTTCAGAACGTTCGCCGGCTTTTTTGACCTTCTCTGCCTTCAAAACCTCGGCTTTGGCCATGGCTTTTAGGTCCGGTCTGGTAACCAAAAAACGGATGATCTCATCAGTGATGTTAAAAGTTTGTTCAATCTTGGCCGGCGCGTCAGCTGGTGCCTCAACCGTATAAAAAACATAGACAGCAAAGTCCTCTTTTTTTATCGGGTAGGCCAATTTGCGCTTGCCCCAATTGTCAGTCTTGGTAATTTTACCGCCATTACTCTCAATGATTTTCTTGACGCGGCTTTCCGCCTTATCTAAATCAATTTCAAGTGACGGGTGATATAACACAGCAACTTCGTACGTATTCAACTGGCATTCCTTTCCTTGGTTAAAGGCTGGGTACCTGCGAGTGTCCCAACCTAAAAGGTTTGTTTTACGCTGCTAATTGTACTCGCTCGACCTCTGTTTGTAAAGTCTCCCCGGCTGAATTGGACTCGACAAATTCTCTGAACAAGATACCATTCGCAATTGTAAGCAATGTCTTATGCGAGGGAGTCCTGACCGGATAAAAGTTAGGATCAGTTGATAATCTACGATCGGCAAGCTTATTGATATAGGGATCTTTTAGCGCTAGGGCCAATCTTTTGAGCGCGCTAGTGACGAGTCTTGGTTCGAGCACTTCGGCTGAAGATACCCCTCTTTCAGCGTCTGCCCGGGCTTCTTGCATAACCTCGCGTCTTTGAAAGATATCCACGTCCTCGATCCAAGGCGGATTGAACGAGCCTACGTCTACGTTGTATTGGTTATTACCATTCAATAAATTAAGGTATATTGCTGATGCTCCTACTACATCTAGTCGCCGGAAGTCTCTGAGAGCCATCTCTATGGTGGCCATGGGCGGACGAGTACCGTATATTTCATGAACGTCGTGGTACATTTCTTCGCTACCTATGCGCATATGCAGTTGTTGATAAGTTGAGCCCCTAAACCAGATTAGTCTTTCATCTCTCTCTTCTTCCGGTAAGCTTTCTTGCTTATATACAGTTTTTGGATGATTCACATGATGGTATTCCCAACCACGGGTAGCGTATAGGGGGACAAACAGTGGATTTCGGTGTAAGTACATCGAAAGTGCGTCCATATCCACAAGCCCACTCTCTAAAGTCGGCACTGGCTTTTCGTGTCTCGCCCTTTGTATGCTTTCCTTTTTTCCCGCGGGAACGGAACCGAAATAAGCCTTCCCATTTAAAGAAAAAACCGTGCGTGAGGGCACGGATAGAGGACTTTGCAGTGGAGGACTGTGCTCATGTAGCTCTAGTCCCCTAGGCACTTTATTATTCCCAGTATTTTTATTTCACTCACTAATCTTATTTTAAAGGGCTTATGCTAATTTTGGCAAGCCTGTTTTAGAGCTTCGCTGATGAGGGAAAGGTAGTAGCTCGGCTTGGTTTGCTAAAAAAAGCAAACTCAGCTTTTGCTGACCGAGCGTTGAAGGAAAACCGCTAGGTTGTCCTTCAAGTCTCGTCCGGCATGTCGTCGTAGACGTCGCCGTCTGGGTTGGCTGGCGCGGCGGTAACTTCTGCCGGTTCGGCCTCTGTTTCTGGCCCGGCCGGCGGCTCTGGTGCCGCGTCCATCGCACCAAAAACGTCATCCGCACTGGACACTAAAACCTCACGCGGGCGGTTGGTGCCATCAGAACCGGCAATAATGCCCCGCTCTTCCATAATATCCATCAGGCGTGAGGCCCGGCCGTAGCCAATCCTAAGCTTGCGTTGAAGTAAGCTTGTGCTGGCTTTGCCGGCGGCTGTCACAACCTCCACAGAATCGCGCAGGGCGGCATCGTCTTCACCGCTATCGCTAGACATCATGGTACCTTTACCACCGATGGTAACCGGCTGGGAAATAACTTCATCGTCATACTGCGGGCCGCGCTGTTTACGTAGAAAATCACAGACTTTGGTTGTCTCGCTATCGCTAATTAATGAGCCCTGGACACGCTTAGGCTTCATGTATTCGGGAATACTAAATAATAGGTCGCCACGGCCCAGCAGTTTCTCTGCGCCGGCCTGGTCAATGATAGTCCGGCTGTCCACCTGGCTAACCACAGTAAAGGCAATCCGCGCCGGGATGTTAGCCTTAATTAGCCCGGTTATAACGTCCACGCTAGGCCGCTGTGTAGCAATGATTAAATGGATACCAGCGGCACGGGCTTTTTGAGCCAACCTTACGATGAGCGATTCTACATCGCGTGCGGCCATCATCATAAGATCCGCCAGCTCATCAATCACAATTACAATGTAGGGCATGCCTTCTTCTTGCTTGACTTCGTTATATTCGGCGATGTTGCGCTTGCCTTCAGCGGCAAACGCCTTAAGGCGGCGTTCCATCTCTGCCACGGCCCATTTGAGGGCGGAGATACACTTTTCCGGCTCGTGAACCACCGGTGCAAGCAGGTGCGGGATGTCTTTGTAAAGATTCATCTCAACTTGTTTGGGGTCCACCAAAATTAATTTGAGGTCGGATGGCCCGTTTCTATAAAGCAGGCTGGTCAAAATCGTGTTGATGGCAACGGATTTACCAGAGCCGGTCTGGCCAGCTATAAGCAGGTGCGGCATTTTTTCTAGGTCACCCAGCACCGGCAAGCCAGAAATATCTTTACCAATGGAGATTTCCAGCGGGCTTTTGGCTTCCCCCCACTCGGGGCTGGCCAGTAGCGAATGAATCGTAACGGTCGCGGCTTTGACGTTGGGCACTTCAATTCCCACCGCCCTTTTGCCCGGAATTGGGGCTTCCATGCGGATAGAACTGGCGGCTAAATCAAGTGCCAGGTTATTTTCCAGTGCTGTTAAGCGACTGAGTTTTACGCCGTGCGGCGGCTTGAGTGTGTATTGGGTTACACGCGGCCCGACGTTGGCGCCCTCAACATCTACATCAATATTAAAGTTGGCAAAAGTATCTTTAATAATCTCGGCGTTTTGTTTAACATCACCGGCATCAGCCTTGTCTTGATTGGCATTAAGTAAATCCAAAGACGGGAATTTCCAGTCGGGGTCAGAGGCCGTCACTAGCGCGGCGTGGTCCTGCTCTGGAGCCAGTTTTTGGGCAGTGTTACGTAGTGACGACATGCGAGCGGTCGCCGGCATCCCCTGATGATGTTCCACTGGTACACCCTCATGCAGCTGGAAGTCCGGGTTCATTTTGGCCTTTAAGGCCGCCAGGTCTTCTTCACTTTTTTCTTTGGGCTCGCGTTTAAACAGTTGGGATAATTTAGCCAGGCTTTTGGGGTCAATTGAAAAGGTAAACATTATGGCAAACACACCCAGTAGGAAAAATACCAGCGAGGATAAAAAGTTGCCCAAAGCGTGAGCTAGACCGTTGCCAAAAAACTTGCCAATCGCTCCGCCGTGACCGCCGACTTGCTGGGCGGAGTTTAGGGCGCCATGCAAAAAGGCTGTATGCAACCAGCCAGCCCAAAAGACTAATAATCCCAGTACCCCAGCCATCTTAGGCAGCGGCACGCGGCGATCTTCGTTTATGAATTTGAGTGAGCCGAGGTAGATTAGGGCGAACGGCACGATAATGGTTACTGTGCCAAGCGCCCACCAGACGCCGTGCCAAAAATCGTGTGGAATCGGCGCGTGGGAGAATGAGCCAAAGGCTAGCACCAGCCCAGCTAGAATAAAGCCGATCGCCCAGACGCTGCGCCAAAAAGCCGTTAAATCGCGCTTATCGGCTAAAGCCTTTTTGCGCGATTTTTTTAAAGCCGTAGTTTTAGAACTTTTTCTTTTCTTTGGCATGCTTACATTCATTTTACCCCAGCGTTAGCACTATGGGTAATGTTGTAATTATAACATGATTGTGCTTATTGAGTCAAGCAACTCAAAGATCTCTGCTTGGTTCCGCCTGTAATGAAAGGGCCTGATTAAGCATTACCTGGCCGGCTTCAGAGACATAGCCAAAGGGCTGCCTAAAGGCTTGATTCGCATCCTTGGCTCAACCTGTATCCTAGTCAACGCGGGCGTCTTGGTTGAGCAACTGTTGCCGCATCTGGGCAAAGCGTCTTTGCTGGTCGGCCGCTACTTCTTCAGATGATTTTTGCATGGCCTCGGCGTGACCGTGCAGGCCGTTATTGGTCTTTTCATTGCGACTGCCAATGACGTTCACTACCGGTATAACAATCGGTGAACGGGCCGTTTGCTCGTACAAAAAGTGAGTGACATAATCTTTAAGCTCGGCCTTGAAGCGGTCCAAATCCACGCGCTTAAAGCGCTGTGTCACTGCCCTTCTAAGCTCCTCACGGAATTCGGTCATCAGTTCCTCGTTGTCCTTCATATATATGAAGCCGCGGCTGATGATATCCGGGCTGGTCAAAAGTGCACCGTTCTTTTTGTCTATAGTCAGAACAACCGCTACTAAGCCTTCTTCGGCCAGTAGCACGCGGTCTTTGACTACCACGTTTGAGACAATCGCGCCGGTTTGGTCCACCAAAATTGTGCCATGCGGCACTTCCCCGTCCAGCTCCATCTTATCTTTAGTAAGTTCAACTACCTGGCCGTTTTCTACGTTGTCCAAATTTGTCCGCGGGATGCCGGCCTCTATGGCTAGGTCAATATGGTATTTCTTGGCCGTGTAGTCGCCGTAAATCGGCAAAAAGAACTTGGGGTGGATGAGCTCAATCATTTCGCGGTATTCGTCTTGGGAGGCGTGGCCGGAAACGTGTAGCGGGCCGCCGTGGTCCACTTCGTACGTCTCGTGACGATGGACATGCATACCTTTTCTGAACAAATCGTCCACCATAGCCCGAATTAAGGCGTCGTTGCCCGAATATGGGATTGGCGTAGACGAAAGTATGACCGTGTCTTGCTCTTTGAGCGTTATGTATTTGTGATCGCCTAGGCTCATGCGCTGCAGAGCGGAGTTAGGTTCGCCCTGAGAGCCGGTACAAACCACCACAACTTCCTCGTCCTTGAGCTTAGGTACGCTGGAAATCGGCACAAAGGTGCCCTTGGGGATCTTCATGAAGCCGTTTGTGACGGCCATCTCAAGGGTAGAGATCATGCTGCGGCCATCCATGGCAACCTTGCGGTTGTGTCTGACAGCGGCGTTTACAATCATTTGTACGCGGTTCATGTTGGTAGAAAACACGCCGACAAAAATTCGGCCGGGGGCTGACTCCATGATATCCACGTAGCTTTGTTCAATGGTGGATTCACTAGGTGTACGGCCAGGACGCTCGGTCGTCGTGGATTCGCTCATTAGCAGTAGCACGCCTTCATCAGCTAATTGTTTTAGTCTGTCTGAGTCAGTGCGCTCGTGGTCCAGTGGATTGGGGTCCAAGCGGAAATCTCCGGTGTTAATGACGCGCCCAACCGGCGTATCTACAACCACCATGGTACTGCCCGGAATAGAGTGCGTTACCCTAACCAGCTCCACAAAAAATTGGCCGATTTTAAGCCGTTCGTGAGTATCCTCGTTCATGACTTTGGTGCTTAGCTTAAAACCTTCCGGCAGAGGCAAGCCAAAGTTTTCAAATATTTCTTCTACCCGGCCGATGGTAAAGCGGCTGCCGTAAACCGGCACGTTGTACTTAGGCAAAATGTGCGGCAAACCGCCCATGTGGTCCAAGTGGCCGTGGGTAATCACAAAAGCTTTGATTTTGTTCTTAATTTGGTCCAAATAGGTGGTGTCAGCGATGCCGTAGTTGATGCCAGGCAAATCAACACCAAGGTCATTGCCGCAGTCAATTACAATCGCGTCGTTTTGGTACTCAAGCACCATCATATTTTTAGAGCCGCCGCCGTCCATACCTCCTAAGCCGACAATTCTAAGGCGCGGGCTGTCATCAATTAAGTTAGCGCGGCGTGGTTTTACGACCTGTGCAGCTGAAGCGTCACGGTACTGGTTGGCGATGCGGTTAGCATCGGCTACTGTGCGTTTTTGGGCACGCAAAGCCGCCCCGCGGCTGACTTTAGCGGTCCGGTTAGACCCGTCTTGCGGGGCTTTTGGTCTGGAATTTTTTGGTTTGTTATCCATAATTATCCTTTCTTTTTAGGGGTTATTAATATGAATTTCTATAAAAATTATTTGATTGCACTTAAGATTTTAGGAATCTTACTAAAATCATCTATTAAAGTTTGGCGCATGCCGCCGTTATAAAGAGCCGCCGCTGGGTGAAACAGTGGCAGGATGACCCAGGACGTAAAAGCCTGCTCACCGGCAGAGCCGGCGACACCGCTTTTACTGGCGGCACGTTTCTGCGTTGCAGGCTGCGGCTGCTCCTTCGCAGTACCTTTTTGTACAGCTTCAATCCGCTGCTCGCTTGCGCCTTGAACCGCACTCGCCTCTGACTCCCCTGCCAGCTTAACTTTGATTCGTTTTGGTTGCCCATGGCAGATGCCGATTCTTAGTCCAGGAATTAGCGTTTCTAGACTATGCCTACCTAGGGTAACGATTAACTTGGGCTTAATAATCTCTAGCTGGCGCTTTAAAAACGGCAAAAAGGCCATCTTTTCATCCGGCAGTGGGTCACGGTTAGCCGGCGGCCGGTATTTGACAATGTTGGTGATGTAAACATCCGAACGTTTTAGACCAATACCAGCCAACATCTCGTTTAAAAACTTGCCAGCCGCACCGACGAACGGCAGACCCTGCAAGTCCTCGTTTTTGCCTGGCGCCTCGCCAATAAAGACAATCTCGGCTTCGGGCGATCCATCGCCAAACACCAATTGTGTGGCGTTTTTGGCTAGTCCCTCGCAAATGTTTTGGTTAATGATGTCCTCTTGCACTTTTTGTAACTCGCTAGCGTTGCTCATAGTCGGTTTTAAAGTTGTCTATTTGCCTTTTTGCTCACGGGCTGCGGCTTTCATAGACAGCTGCAATCGGCCACGGTCGTCAATTGCCACCAATTTGACGGTGACTTTATCGCCTTCTTTTAGTACGTCGCTTGGCTTTTCTACTCGCTCTTCAGAGATTTCCGACACATGTACCAAACCGTCTTTGCCCGGCATAATTTGCACAAACGCGCCAAAGTCCATCACGTTTACAACCGGCACGTTTTCATAGATTTTGCCGACTTCCGGCTCGGCCGTTAGGCTGCGGATATAGGCGATGGCGGCATCTATGGACTGCTTGTCCGGGCTGGCAACCATGACTGTGCCATCATCTTTAATGTCAATTTCGGCACCGGTTTCGGCAATGATTTTATTGATAGTTTCACCGCCCTTGCCAATGACCTCACGGATTTTCTCGGGGTTAATGGTAATGGCTTCCACGCGTGGGGCGTACGGGCTGAGCTCGCCGCGCGCCTCGGCAATTGTGTCTACCATATGCTTCAAGATTTCGGCTCGGCCTTCTTTGCCTTGGGCTAAGGCTTTGGCCAAAATTTCCACTGGCAAACCGTGAACTTTCATATCCATCTGCAAAGCCGTGATACCCTTGGCTGTGCCTGCGACTTTAAAGTCCATGTCGCCAGCAAAATCTTCGGCGTCGGCGATATCGCTTAAAATTACGAATTTTTTGCCATCAGTCATTAGACCCATCGCAATACCGGAAACTGGCGAGCTAATTGGTACTCCGGCATCCATCATGGCCATGCAGGCACTGCAGGTAGCAGCCATGCTCGTAGAGCCGTTCTGGCTCATGATCTCGGTTACCGAGCGGATGGTGTAGGGAAAGTCAGCTTCGGCTGGTAAAACAGCGGTTAAGGCTCGTTCCGCCAAGTAGCCGTGGCCGATTTCGCGCCGGCCGGGCGATCCTAGACGACGGACTTCGCCAACTGTGTAACCGGGTGCATTGTAGTGGTGCAAGAAGCGGCGTTCCCCTTGGCGTTCCATTGTATCTATCAGCTGGACATAGGATAGAGGCGCCAATGTCACGATATTCAGAGCCTGGGTTACGCCACGCGTAAATAAGCTGGAGCCGTGAGCTCTTGGCAACAGACCTACCTCACTGGAAAGAGGTCTAATTTCAGTAGTTTTGCGGCCATCAGGACGGACATTTTCCCCAAGGATGCCTTCGCGCACGTCTTTATGAATGGCCATTTCAAAGGCCTCGTCGTAATCCTTCTTTTGTTCTTGGAACCTCTCTTCACCTAACTCCTTGCTAAAGTGCTCACGCATTTTTTCGCGTAGTTCTTTAACCAAATCATTTCGCTCTGGGTACGGCGCCCGCAGGCCAGTGCCCAGTTTACCTTTCGTCCAGGTGTCCACCTTTTCTTGAATTTCCTCGCCTGGCAAAACCAGCTCGTAGGTTTGGGCAGCTACACCGACTTTTTTAGCCAATTCGTTTTGTAACTCAATCGCCGGCTGGATGACTTTATGGCTGTAACTTAAGGCCTCGGCAATAACGTCTTCACTAACTTCGCTGGCACCGGCCTCCACCATCATGATGCCGTCTTTTGTACCGGCAATTACGATGTCAAAATCGCCGCTTTCCAGCTCGCTGGCGCTAATAAAGGCTTTGGGCTTGCCATTCTCTAAGCCAACCCGCACTCCCGCGATGGGTCCCTCAAAAGGCACGCCGCTCAGCGTAAAGGCGGCACTGAGGGCAATCATTGCAACAGCGTCCGGCCTAAAGTCTGGGTCCATAGAAAGCACCGTAGCCACACCTTGTACTTCGTGGCGATAGCCTTTGGGCCAAAGCGGCCGAATTGGGCGATCAATCAAGCGGCCAATTAAAATCGCTTCATCGGATGGTCTGCCTTCGCGCTTGATAAAGCGGCTGCCACTAATCTTGCCTGCGGCGTAAAACTTTTCTTCGTAATCAATGCTAAGCGGGAAATAATCCAGCCCTTGCACCACTTCCGGGCTAACCATAACAGTGCCCAGCACCACCGTGTCGCCATAGCGCGCAATCACGCTGGCGCTGGTTCTAAAGCCGACGCGGCCAACTTCTAGACTCAGCTCGCGGCCGCAAAAATCGGTGCTAACTTTTATAATTTTCTTTCCGAACGGGTTAATGGTCTCAGCCATTGTTATGGATCCTTTCTTGATCTGTTCGCTAGCAAGGTTCAAATATATGCCCTTGTGCTGATGGTATATATCTGTGCTCTGCCTACGAACAGTTGGTTACAAATGCACAAGCTTCTGCACTCTTATTAGAGCGCAGCCGAGTTTGGGCACTAGCGCCTGATACCTAGTTTTTTAATGAGGGCCAAATATTCTTCACCGGATTTAGCGGCTATATATTTTAAGTGCCGCTTTCTTTGACCAACCAGCTGCAACAGTGCCCGCCGGGCGGCAAAGTCATGCTTATGAGTTTTGAGGTGCTCGGTCAGCTCCGCAATGCGGGCTGTCAAAACAGCTACCTGCACAGCAGGACTACCGGTATCCTTCTCATCTTTGCGGACGTCTTTAGAGACTGCCGCCTTCTTCTCACTAGTTATCATTCGTTGTAAATAATCTAGCACACCAGAGGTGGAAAAGCAACCGTGCTTTTATTCTTTAGGTAGCGGTCAGTCCTAGGTGCCGATTAATTTCTTCTGAAGTCGCACGTAATTCTTCCGGACTCTTTTCAAGAACTTGTGCCCCCGTCCAAAAAGCTTCAGTTACCATAAGCCTTACCTGCTCTGCATCAAAAGTAGTAAAGTCATCTGCCTCTAATAATCCCCTTCTTCTGTATAGGTCGATTAAGTAAGGATCAGTAAGGTCCCTCAGCATGCTTCTATCTTCAGGGACACTTGGGTCTTTTTCGTTTCTTGGCATTTTTGTTATCCTTATTTCCAACTAAAACTATAGCACACTTACGTGATTTTGGCAACCACTGTGGCATCCTCAACGTTATAGCCACCAACTTTAGTGCGGCGAAGAGCTGATAGGTAGGCGCCAGTACCAAGTTCTTTGCCGATATCTTCTGCTAGGCTACGGATATAGGTGCCACTGCTGACCTCTGTTATAAAGCTCAGTTTTGGGTATTTATAATCAACCTCAGTTATAGAATGGATGGTCACCTGGCGTGGCTTTAACTCTACTTTTTTGCCTGCCCTGGCTAGTTTATAAGCCCGCTGACCGTCAACTTTTATAGCACTAAAAGGTGGCGGGATTTGGCTGATTTGGCCAACAAATTTATCCAAAGACTTTTTAATTTCCGCCTCGCTTGGACGCTGAGTACTTATTTTAGTTAATTCGCCTTCCGGATCTCCCGTGGCGCTGGTTGAGCCCAGCCTAACTTCGGCCTCGTAGGTTTTGTCTAGCTTGCTAAATTCAGCAGCTTTTTTGGTATATGAACCAACCAAAAGCACCAATAAACCCGTAGCAAACGGGTCCAGTGTCCCCGTGTGGCCGACTTTTACCCTTTGGCCCGCTTCTTTTTTTAGCTGACCGCGGACTTTGGCCACCACGTCGTGACTCGTCCAGCCGGCTGGCTTATCAATCAGTAAAACTCCGTCCATCCCGTTAGAACCTCAAAAAAGTTACGAGGCTAAAGGTATGTTGATAATAGTTCACGTGTTCAACCGTTAGACCTAGCTTGGAAGTTAAGTGAGTTCTTACGGGATCCATACTGGACCTATTGTAAGGCAAAAAATCTATTGGGTCTGAGCGGCAGGTGCCCTATCAGAGACGTTCTCAATTGGCGGCGGGAACGGCGGTGCGGCTGGCTTATCGTCTTTAGAGGTTTGAGTGGCGGGACTTGCTACAGTTTGAGCCCCTAAGGCTTGAACTGGGGGCTCAAAGGCCGGGTCAAACGGCACAGCAGCATGAGCAGCCCCAGCGGCTTTTCTGGCCTGCTCGGCCAAAGAAGTCGGGTTAGACTCATCTACTTTCGTACTATGGTGCTCCATCAAACCTACACCGGAGCCCTCCGGGCTCAACGGGTCAAAAGATACGTTGTTATAAGGGTCTTCCCACTCCGGCTTGCCGGTAGCTGAAAAGTCACTGCCGAGGATTGGCGTCTGCTCGGCCGGGTTTAAAAGCTCGTGCTGCGGATTAAGCGGTAGAGTAGTAGCCGGGCCTGGCTGGGCCGGCTGAGGCGTGGGTTGAGTGGAAGCTTCCACCGAGACGGGCGGCTCCAGTGGGACGGTAAGCGGTTCTGGTTCTGGTTCTGGTTCTGGTTCTGGTTCTGGTTCTGCCTTTGGCTTTGGCTTAGGCTCAGGTTCTGGCTCAGGTTCTGGCTCTGGCTCAGGTTGCATATGCCCAGCGGCGGTAACGATGTTCCCCTTTGCGTCAATGTGTATCTCGGATGAATCGGCAGATTGTGAGGTTGATGGTTCGCTTACAGCGTGATCTATCCTAAGCTCACCATCTTCAGGTGTGGCTTCCGGCTGTCCGGCAGCTTTAGCCGGGATGGCTGGGTCAAGCTTTCGGGGCGTAACAGTAGGCTCTAGCTTAGAAACAATCAGCTGCTGGTTAGCACCGGCAGCCATCAAGTGGGCGCTGATGGTCATGGCTTTTGGCGAGGTCTTTTGGTTAGAAAAGCGGTTTGTTTCAGCCACGATACCAGTCAAAAATGCTGTAGCCATCTGATTATCAATCAAGTCGGTGCCAAATTCTTCGGCCAGCGTTGCCACCATTTCACATAAACTGCTGGCAGTCTTATCCTGCCAGTTAATCTGGCCAAGGTCGCTAGACGCTGCCTGGCCGGTGTTCATACAAATTACCGTGGCGTCGTGCAAAATCCGCCCGTGCGCGGTGATGGCTGCATCTATATGCATACGATCTACGATGCCAAGCGCGATAACCACTTCTACGTTAAAATCGCCCTGGCTGAAAATCAGATCCTTTTCACCCAAGGATGTTTTATACGGCGTTATAAAAATGCGTACAACCTGATCTTCTACTTTATAACGGAGCTTGTCGGCCTTTTCTTTGTCCAGGCTGATTATAAAATCGCGTAGGCTGTCGGTATTACCTTCAATTGTCTTTTCTGGCTGCAAAAATTCCAGGGTTGACGGCACCTTGCCGGAAAAGACAGTCGTGGCGTGCTTGTCCATCCGGTTTAAAAGTAGTGTCAAGCCAATGGCCGCCGCCAGCTGGTCAACCGTAGGGTTGGTACTGACAGTTACCAAAATATTACTGGCTTGGCGAGCGCGGTCTAGTATCTGTTGTTGGGCCCCATCCATACTATTATTCTAATGCTTTTTTATTTGACTGCCTATAGAGGCAAGGCTAGCATAAGCTTTTCCCTTTAGCAACCCTTTACTTTACAAAGACAGGGCCAATCTGTATATTTATCACGACGATGCCGATTATTAAATCAGCCAAAAAGCGCGTTAAGCAGTCTGCCACTGCCAATTTACGCAACGCCCGCACCAAGCGGACTATGCGCGAAGCCATTAAAGCTTTTAATCAAGCAGTAGCCGGCGGCAAAGCTGCCGATATTGAGTCCGCCCGCCAGAGCGCAACCAGCGCTATTGATGTAGCTGCCAAAAAGAACGTTATACATAAGAACAAGGCTGCCCGCCAAAAGTCTGCCATCTCTGCCAAGGCCAAAGCTGCTGGCGCCAAAGTGACCAAAAAAGCGCCCGCCAAACCAGTTACTAAAAAGACGTCCCCCAAAAAAGCCGCGCCTAAGCCTAAAAAACCCGCTGCTAAAAAACCAGCAGTCAAAAAATAACTTTATAGCGTTACTAAATACGTTTTTAGGGCTTCGTCTAAATCAATGGAGCGGGTTTTAGAGGTTACATCAAGCAGATATGTCCGCTCAACCAGGTCTTTTAGATGGCTTTTGTTGAGGCCGGCGGCCAATCTTTTGGCTTTATCTACAGGGTAAGTGCCTACCCCAGCGTCTTTGGCAATTCGGGAGCTGGGGCGGTCACCTGCTTGTGCTGCTAAAGCTACTAGCCAAAGCTGCCAGACAATCATGGCCAAAATATACTGCGGCTCAACTTTTTGAGCCCTCTGCTCATCGTATAGTTTGAGCGTGCGGCTTTTGTTGCCGCCAAAGGCAGCGTCCAGCAGTTCAAAAATCTTGCTTTGCGGCGTCGGCGGCACTAAAAGCTCAATCTGCTCACGGCTGATTTTAGGTTGGTAGGTAATAAGTTTGTATAGCTCACTAGCCAGCAGCGCTTGGTTATTGCCGACCCGTTCAACCAAAAAGCGAGCGTCAGTTGAGCTTAAATTACCGCCCTGTTTTGACGCTTCTGATGCTAGCCACCTGGCTAACCCGGCTTCGTCTAAGTTCTTATATTCCTCAAGGTCAGTTTGCTTTGATAACACCTTAAAATAGACCGTGCGGCGGTCAATTTCTGGCTCGTAAAAAACTAGGTCGGCCGCGTCAGAACTAGAATCAATTATTTGTTCAACCGCTTCTGTAGCCGGAGCGTTTTTGGAGAGATTATCAACGACGACCATTTTGCGCACAGCCAGCATTGGCAAGCTTTGGGCCGCATCCAAAAGCTGAGGAACTTGCGTGGTCTCGCCATCAATCCGCTCCAGCGCTATCTCGCCGTATTTTTTCGTAAATCCGGAAGTCAGTTCGTCCAAGCGGACGCGCATAAGGTAGCGGTTGGTTCCGGTAATAGTAATCTTCATTTTTTTAGTCCCCCGGAAGTAGAGCTTTGGGCACCAAACGGATGACTTGAGAGGTAGGATTTGAGTATACGTTTTAACGACCTCCTACCTACACTGCCTTTGACGTATGATTCTCTTCGTTTGGCATCTTCAAAATCAAGATGTGCCTCGTAGTAGATTAACTTCCAGTTGTCTGCACGCTTAGTTGACTGGTTCTTGCCAGCATTATGTTGGCGGACTCTCTTTTGCAGGTTATTCGTTCGCCCAATGTAAAATTCTGGACCGTTTTCTAATACATACACGTAATACATAATGCTCTCAAAGTCTCACTTCCGAGTTCTTTGCTCCTTGGGGCAGATGTGTGTACCGCGGCCAGCAACACGGATTTTCACAATTTCTGTGCCGCAGCGTGGGCACGGCTGGCCTTGTTTCCTAAACACCTGGGCAAAACTCAGATAACTTCCCTTCTTACCACGCGCATCCACATAATTTTTGTCGCTACTGCCGCCTTTTTTAATAGATAGCTTAAGCACATCTCGCAAATCTGAATAAAGAGTTACCAGCGACGCGCGTGGTACGTCTACCACGCGCGAGGCCGGGTGAATACGCGCCGCAAACAGCGATTCATCAGCGTAGATATTGCCAATGCCGGCAATCACGGTCTGATCAAGCAAGGCTGCTTTGATGGAGGTGTTTTTGCGCCTGGCCAAGCGCTCTATAAAGTCTTTGGCGCTAAAATCATCCTCTAGCGGCTCCGGGCCAACACTCCTAAAAAAATCAATTTCTGGGATTTCAATGGTGGGGATTAGGCGCATCCAGCCAAACTTGCGCTGGTCATTAAAGAAAAGTTTAGACTTATCGGTAAAATCAATCACCACCCGCGTGGCTTTGCTTGGTAAATCCCCCACCAAGTCGCTGTTGGGATGGCCTGCTCCAAAGCGTTTTTTGCCAACATATACCAACTGGCCGGTCATTTTGAGGTGAATTACCAAACTATAGCCCGACGATAAATCTATTATCAAAACTTTGGCTCGGCGGTTAATCTTTTTAACCTTGGCACCGACCAAAAAACGGGCTACGTCCGCCGGTGCGTTAGGAAAGCCTTTGGGCCAATCGTGCCATACATCGGCTATGGTTTTGCCGGGTAATAATTTAGCCAAGCCCATGCGAATCGTCTCAACTTCTGGTAATTCAGGCATCCAGCTAAAGTATAGCTTACCGTTTTGCTTACGTTTGGTCTCAAGTTTGCACTTGGATACTGCGCTAGGCGCGGGCGAGCAGCGATCCGAGCTGTATAGAGAAATACAGCGAGGAAGCAGCGCAGCCCAGTAACAACGCGCAGTGCCGAGAACAGTCGCGGAGTGGCCAGCTTTGCTGGACAGCAGGCGGCTGTGGTGCAAAACTTGAGGGATGGAATCCATCCAAAAAATCCTCAACCAGAAAAAGTTCCTACCCTCCGATGAAATGGGCGCTTTGAAAGATTATGTAAAGCATAATTATGATAGTCCTTGCCGAGTACGAGAAGAAAAAGGCGTCATAATTTTGGCAGTGCCAAATTCCGGTCTGGCCGCTACCCTGCAGATGGAAAAAACTCAGTTGATTGAAGAATGCGGCGTTACTAAAAAGCTACTTATCCGCATCGGTTCCTAATACTGCATCCAAATGTGTGGCTAAGACGCTAGGATTTTTTCTAGCTCAGCCTTGAACTGCTCAAGGCTTTTATACTCAATTGCCCGCATGCCAGCTTTAGTTGCGCCTTCACAATAGCGGGCTTTATCGTCTGTAAAAACAGCTTCGTTTGGTATTACGTCTAACTTTTGCGCAGCCAGTTCGTAAATTTTAGCGTCTGGTTTTATAAGACCAACACTGTAAGACAAAACGACTACATCGAATAAAGTCAGGTAGTCGCCTAAGATTTCTTGGGTCCAATCATCACCGGAGTTGGAAAGAATTCCGATTTCATATTTAGGCTTGAGAGTAATGCGGATATATTCAAGTAGCGGCAAATTGGGCTGGTGGTGGTCTATATAACTATCCACCGTTTTGCGGTCTGCGCCACCAAGCATGGCCAACCGGTCTTTATATTCATCAATGTTAATGTGGCCAAGGTTAAGCCGGTCCTGTAGCTCCAACGTCCGGGCCAGTTTGGTTTCATCACGCGGGTAAAAAGCCCGCGAAAATGAAATCGTGCCTTCATTAGCCAGCACGCCAAAAAGATCAAAAATAATAGCTTTTATCATGTCTTGGGCAAGCCCTTGTTGCGCCACTCAAAGTATCTGGCAATAACTCTGTCATCCGGCTGCATAAAATCAAATCTGGCTACATCTTTTTTCTCTATCCATTGATAGTCATCATGCTCTTGGCTAAGTTTGACCTTGGTTGTCGTGGCCCGACAAATATTAAACAAAGCGACTATATGGCATGGGCAGCCCATTATAACAGGGGTCCATTCTCCGACGTAAATTGGATATAAGATATCTACTTTCAGGCCTGTTTCTTCTAACACTTCGCGGTGGAGAGCTTGGTCAAAACTCTCATTCATACCCATCCGCCCACCCGCTAAACCATAAAGGCCATGCTGTGATCCCAAATTCCTTTCCGCGGGCTCACGCAAAACCAAAACTTTACCATCAGGATTAACAATCAACGCTTTAGCCGCCACCTGAAAAAGTTTTTCTTGAGCCATGATTATATTCTAACGAATTGATAAATGTTAATTTTTATATTATAATATATAACGTAATGGGCTCGCGGGTTGATCAACAAGTTGAGGTGGTGTCAGGAGCTATTCATAGTTGGCTCCTTGATGAAGTTGCCTCCTCAAGCGCTGATAGAAATCAGTATCTAGATGATTATGTTAGCTGGAGAGAACAAATAAAATATCGTTATGATGACCCACGGAACTTAACAGTAGCGAAGAATCAGGCTCATCTGGATCGATTGCCGGTCTGGTGGCAGGCCTACGAGATTGATCCTCTGCAGGACGAGGCTTGTGCCAAAATTTCTTTTGCAGGACTAATGTTTATTTCTGGAGCATTTAGAAATCAATCCCGTTTTCAAGCTCGTGACGCAGAGGATTATCAGACCCGACGCAAAGCAGGTATTGGTATAGACATTGAGAGTGCAGTTAGCACTCGCTTACATACACACCTGCCCCGCACTGCAAACTTTGCTAATGCAAAAATTACTATGGAAACCCTTAATAATCGGCGTAAACAATCCGAAAGAGTTACTGAACTGGCCGTCAAAGCAATCTGTGCAAGAGCTGTTTATGGTTACGACGTGGGACAAGAACATTCCCGGTCTGTTAACGAAGTTAAGCAAGATCAATACGCTTGGGTTACGTTTGTTGCTGATTGTATAACTCTAGCCGCTAAACAACGAAGGGGCGAGTTAGTAGCTGTTCCGTTCCTGCACCCAATAAACATTTCGGACAACCCAGGCGTTATATACCCCTTTACTGAAGCGGCTTAAAGGTGCAGCAAGCCTAAAGTATTTTCTAGGACGAACCCTAGTAGGTGTTTGGCGCGGGCTTTTCGGTCAATCCCAGTCTCTTTTAGGTCGGCGTCGGCGTCTTTTTGCAAGCCAAGCGTGCGCTGCAAAATTACAGCCATCAATTGCTCCTTCATGTGCGGCGCCATATTGGCTTTTTTCATGAAGGAGCTCAAAAAATACTTGGCGTGGTCGGGTGAATCGGCAAAACCATACAGGCGGGTGTAGCTCCAAGCAACGTCAAAGTAACGGGCCGCGTGGGTAGTAAAGTTTTCAAAATCTATCAGGGCAATTTTGCCGTCCTTGCTCAAGTAGGCGTGCTTGTATGGCGACATGTCGCCGTGCGCAATCCGCGGCTCTAGATACTTACCCAGCCCGATGGAAATTTCTTTGGCGCGGGCGCCTTCTTCTTTGGTCATTATGCCATCAGCAATGTTTTCATCCGCCCAGCGAGGGATACTATTCGCCAGATTTTGGTAGTTGGATGAGCCTATGTAGCCGGCCGGCTCTGCCGGCAGGTCCAGCCCGTCAATCTCGGCCAAAAGTTCTGCCAAATGGTCCAGCCGCGGTTTGGCATGCTCAAATGGCGTATCCTCGTTTACCACCGGCTCGTCTTTTATAAACTCGCGGATGTAATAGCCTGGGCCGGATTCATAAACTATCGGCACCCAGAGCTGGAGTGTTGGGTGCTTATCTGCCAGCTCGGCAAAAAACTGCATGCCCAAGACGTCATTATTAACCCGCTCAATCCTAGTTAGTGGTGCTGAGGGTTTGGCGGTTTTTTTGACAGCCTTTTTACCTTGCCAATCGGTAGTCTCTACCAAAAAATTGGCGTCGTCTTGCAATACTCTCTTGTACTCAGCCATAAACTCAATTTTATCAGTTCGCCGCGGCTATGATGCACTAAAGCCCTAAGCACCCAAAGTCTAAAACGTAGGCTTTTTTGCTATTACAGTGACCGATAGTAAAATTGGGGGATGAGAAAAACAAAAGAAGAATATCAGGAACAAGCGGATCGGGCGATCATCAAGATTCTATCGGATGCCGGACCCGAAGGGATGAATTCTTCAGATCTCTTGCTAGCAGCTATGGAAATACCGGCGGAGCCAACCCGGATGCACCGTTTTGGTGATACCCTGCTGAATTTTGTTGGGAAAGGACCTAAGACAAAGAGGCGTTATTTACCAAATGCCGCCGCGTACAGACGTTTAAGAGAACAAGGTGTAATAGTTTCCACTGACCAAGAGGCGGCCGACTCGCCGGATGGCGTTTCACATGTTATCAATCGTCTGGCAAAGCCGCCGCAAGAGTAAGCGCCCGCGTCCAAAAATAGTTTATTGGACTATTGCTTGTTTGGTCTGGTAAGTATGGTGTTTGTTTTTGGTGTGGTATATATGCTTGTAGGCTCGTACTTTGGCGGGTCGCTATAAACTGGCATATGATAAGCTCCCGCGCCCCAAAGAAAATCTGCTTCTTTTGCCAATCTCTGCCCGTGCCCTTTATGAGGATGGCTAAACTCCGGGTGACCGTGCATGTCGGCACGGCGGCGTGAGCGGAATGAAACTAAGTCAGCGATTTGACTGAGATCTGTGTATAATTCTGCATCGGCTTGAACATCTTGCCGCTCCAGCTGCATTCTAATGCCCCGTTCAACTAGGTACCAGATCACGTTGTCCCAGTCACCTCCGCGCCAGAGAGTATGTTTCATGTGATTGTGCGCGTCGTATTCTGGCTCATATTTACCTACGCTTGGCCAAGGATATCTGGTTTTAAAGTCGTCCCTCAATTGTCCGGCTATAGATTTTAGCTGGTCGATTTCAATATTAGGCAAGCAGATTGGGAATACGTTGCTAATACTAAGCACCTCTACCTTTTGTGGCTCAGCGACGGCATTTTCGCCATAAAAAGCGCCCTGCCCGCCCCTGGCATCTTTGTCCCACATTTTCTCTAAAATTGCATGCTCGACATCTTTGGCAAGCTGTCCATAACGTTTCTGCTCCGCCAGGAAATGTTCTACTTCCAATAGGTGTTTGCCCGGTTCATCTTGCGCCAATATGCCCATTAAGTCCGCCATTACACGGAGGTTATCGGCATACATACAGTTGTACATAACATCAATAAACCAGAATGATTCGCGCATTTTAGCCAAGTTCCAGTTATTGCGCTTTTGGGATTTGGTAAACTCCAAGGCATCATGCCAGTTGGCCAAGGCCCGCGCCGTACCGTAGCCTTTGGATAAAACCGGCACTTCGTTAGCCATCAGCCAGCGGAGAGGCGGCAATTTTTTGAGCCATTTTTTAGCAAAGTCAAAGGTTGGGTCGGAGTCTCTACCGGTTTCGTGTGGGTGAATAACGCCTACACGAGGGTCATCCGGGCTGTTCCGACGGTATTTGTCTTGATAATCCATTGACTTGGAGAGTTTAGAGCAATTACGAAACAGAAAAGCGCGGCCTTCTGCTTCTCGACCCGCACGTACAAATGCCTGGTAAGTCTCAAGCGTAGCCAAGGCTTCCAGCGGTGGCTGCCCGTAAGAGCTGTAACGATTAGGAAAACGGAAGTATTTTCTCTCGGGATCAATTAAGTGGCGCTTCGCGTCTGGAATAGCCAGGTTCGGAATCATGCCGTCGGGCCGCATATGGGACAGCAGTGATTCAATCTCTTCCACCGCCAGGTCAGGATTACCTTCACGGGCGAAATACACAGCACCCTTCGCCGCATCCCAGCGATATTGGCCCAAGTAGTGTTCGGGTGACGGTGATGTATACATTACCGGCCGGCCGAGTTTTTTAGAGACGATTTCGCGGCTGCGTAGGCCCAAATCCGTCGCTGGGGTTGGGCTTCTTTTACTTTCTAGTTCAGTTGCCATTTTTGTTTTTGTTTAACAGGGGTAATCATAGCATAAGGGGTTTAAATTTGCAACTACCTTGGCCCGCCAAACACATCTGCTTCCTCGAGTCCGAAATAAAGAGCTGATGCTAGCGACCCGTTTTTTCTTGCACTCGCATTATAATTTTATTATAATGGTGCAATGGTTCAGAAATTAATTAAAATCGGTACCAGCACCGGACTAATTGTGCCTAAAAAGCAGCTCGATGAGTTAGATTTGCGGGCCGGTGATGAAATTGACTTCACTATTTCCAAGCGAGCAAGCAATACCGTCAAGCATTCCCAACTCCTCAAAGACTTGGAGGGCTTCATGAACACTTACGACCAGGATCTTCAGAATCTAGCCAAAAGATAATGAATTACCTATCTGCAGAAGAAATTCTGCTGATTCACTTCATGTTGATCGAGCGCTACGGCGGCTCGCACGGCACACGCGACCTAGAGCGCATAAAGTCAGCCGCTGTAGCCCCTTCGCAGGAAGTCTTCGGACAAAAACAATACCCGACAGTCTTTGAAAAAGCTGCGGTTTACGCCTGTAATATTATTGCTGATCATCCATTCCGAGACGGCAACAAGCGGACAGGGATGGCCACCGCCGCAATGTTTCTAAAAAGAAATGGTTATTTATTCACTGCACCTAAAGGTAAAGTCGAGGACTTCGCGGTC
Organism: uncultured Candidatus Saccharibacteria bacterium; assembly: GCA_964567555.1. Lineage (GTDB taxonomy): Bacteria > Patescibacteriota > Saccharimonadia > Saccharimonadales > UBA10212 > CAZMNA01. Next base: position 62,118 of record CAZMNA010000002.1, read on the forward strand.
TATATTGCGGTTAAAAAGCCAGAGGTCTCAGCAGTGGCCGAGTGGTTCAAGAGATACTCCAAGAAAAGTTAGCCACCTAAAAGCCCGCGCCAAAAAATAATTTTCAACCATTTGCTTTTTGGCAAATGCGGGTGTTCTTTTTCAAGCCCACTATGCCGAAGTAGCCTCCGGCTACGAAGGCTGTAAGAACCAAATATTTTCACACTTTGAGCGGCAAAGTGTGGCAAACCGCCGGGCTGCGTTAAAACTGGAGCGTCCAGAGCTCGCTTTAAAAGCGGGCCAAGCCGAACGCCTTCGCTTTGCTCAGTTAAACATGCGTTTGGCCTCGCCTTTTCCAGCTTCGCTCGAACTTCTGTTTGAGCCGATGCCCGGACCCGTGGCGCAAAAAGACGTCGAACCAGTAGGATGAGCCAATGTCCGGAGCCAAAAACTGTATTCACCGTCCCAAAAAATATATAATGCCAAAAGCATGAGCGTTATAACTATGCCCAAACTGCGGCGGCTAAACCTAATCGCCGGCTTGCTCCACCTGGCCCAAGGCGTGGCAGTACTACTCCTTTCTACCAATTTCAGCTTGCCTGTTACCGGCGGATATTTAAAATTTAACTCGGCTACAAAACACTTAGACCCGGGCAGTAACACGCTGTTTCATTTGCCCCTACCCTGGCTGGTGGCCATCTTTTTCTTCTTGTCCGCCGCCTTCCATTTGGCTATCGCCACGTTTTATAACAAAACTTATGTCGCTAATCTGGCAAAAAATATCAACCGCGCCCGCTGGTTTGAATATTCGCTGTCGGCCGGTGTCATGATGGTCGCCATCGCGATGCTGGTGGGTATCTACGACGTCATGAGTCTACTGATGATATTTGTGCTGGTAGCCATAATGAACCTCACCGGCCTCGCCATGGAAGTTTATAACCAAGGCCGACAGAAGGTTAACTGGCTGGCTTACAGGCTCGGCAGTTTGGCCGGCATCGTGCCCTGGCTGGCGGTGGCTTTTTATATTGGCAACTCCAACCACGTCGGCAGCGGCGCACCGACCTTTGTTTACTTTATTTTTGGCAGCATCTTTATATTCTTTAGCTGTTTTGCACTCAACATGTACTTGCAGTACAAGTGTATCGGCAAATGGGCAGACTATCTTTACGGCGAAAAGGTCTACATTTGGCTAAGCCTCATCGCTAAAAGCTTGCTTGCTTGGCAGGTCTTCGCCGGCACCCTCCGCCCTTAAAACTGCTTGCCCCGTCAGATGCTTTTGCATCTTTCGGGTGTATCCCCCACCCGCTTTTTGGCGTCTGCTTATGCTTGCGCTAAGACATGCAATACCTTAATTTGGTCTAGTAATGGGAATGGTCAATAAAGACAGCTCTGTTAGACCTATGCAGGATGAGGCTAGGGATTTGCGTCTATGTGCGGATGGCCGCCATGACTTCGAGGAATTATCCCCCACCCAGCAAATAGCGGCCATAAGAGCCCAGCATTCGCTTAACGTCATGGATATGCGCGGTCATATAAGTCTGCGCGAGTGTAAAAGGATGTTTGAGTTCGGTGCAGGTACTGGCGGCTCCGGCTTTGTGTTAGCCCATTTAGCCCTAATTAATGGTGGCTGCGTAGAAGTAGTGGAAATAGAATCAGATAGAGCCAACGACATTGTACAAAGTGGCATCTTGCCGGCAGAAAGCGTCCACACCGGCGATGGAGTCCAGAGGCTCCAGCAGCTGGAGCGTGTTGGCAAAAAGTTTGATTTAATAGCCGCCTTTATGTTTGGGCCTGATCTTAGCGGCGCGCGCATAACAAGACTACTGCCCGCAGCGGCTGATGCTCTTGATGACGGGGGCAAATTATTAGTATCCTCAGACCCCGATACAATGCAAGCCGCCAGGATTGTGTGTGCCGCTAAGGGGATGGAGTTTGGCGATTACTCCCCGCCTCGGCGAACTTATTATCTATACAAGCCGGACAAAGTGGACACGATTGTAGTCCCTCGGGCAAATATGCCAGCTGGCTTATAACCTCTAACCATCCATCCACTAAATATTTTCACACTTTGAGCGGCAAAGTGTGGCAAACCGCCGGGCTGCGTTAAAACTGGAGCGTCCAGAGCTCGCTTTAAAAGCGGGCCAAGCCGAACGCCTTCGCTTTGCTCAGTTAAACATGCGTTTGGCCTCGCCTTTTCCAGCTTCGCTCGAACTTCTGTTTGAGCCGATGCTAGGGACCCATTCTTGGTTTCTTCAGGCTCGAGCCAAAAAGCTAGCGCTGCCTGCCCCGTTTGAGAAAAATTTCTCTTTCGGGTGTATTCCCCACCCCAACAGAGGTATAATTGTTAGAACCCGCTCGGGCATAAATGTCAAAGGCATAACGCACGTCATCAACCTTGATCCGCCGTAAACCTACGATGATTATATTCACCGTATTGGCCACGCTGGCCGCGCCCTGACCTTCGTAGAACGCTAAAAAAACTCACGCTAACAAGCCTATGCAAAAACAAGACCCTTCTAAAATACGCAACATCGCCATCATCGCCCACGTTGACCACGGCAAAACCACGCTGGTTGATGGGCTGTTAAAGCAATCCCAGACTTTCCGCGACAACCAGGCCGAAATGAGCCAGGAGCTGATAATGGACAGCTCAGACCAAGAGCGCGAGCGTGGCATCACCATTACCGCCAAGATTACAGCCGTGCAGCACGACGATTACCGGATTAACATTATCGATACACCCGGCCACGCCGATTTTAGCGGCGAGGTCGAGCGTACCCTGAACATGGCCGACGGCTGCATTTTGATAGTAGACGCCGCCGAAGGCCCCATGCCCCAGACCAAGTTCGTGTTGGCAGAAGCACTGGCTTACGAGCTAAAGCCGATTGTGATTATAAATAAGATTGATAAGTCTGCCGCCCGAGTCAAGGAAGTAGAGAACGAAATTGCTGACCTATTTTTAGAACTAGCAGTGCACGAAGACCAACTGCATTACCCGGTTTACTACGCCGAGGGCCGAGCCGGTAAAGCCTGGGAATCAATGCCCGCAAACGTTGAAGAAAAAGCAGACCTAGAGCCAATATTTGGGGCAATCATTAAGCATGTGCCGGCTCCAAAGGTCCAGCGCGACAAGCCTTTTCAAATGCTGGTTACTGCGCTAGCTTGGGATAACTTTAAGGGCAAATACGCTATCGGGCGGGTTGTACGCGGCCAGGTCAAACCCGGCGACGATGTTACGTTATGTCAGAAAAACGGTCACCTGGCCAAAGCCAAAGTCGACAACGTGTTCATGAGTCATGGACTAAACCGTTTTGAAGTAAGCGGGGGCGTAGCCGGCGACATCGTGCAATTAACCGGCATTGCAGGCGCCCAAATTGGCGAAACAATTGCCGATAACACCGACCCAGAAGCTCTGCCGGTCATAGAAGTAGAAGCACCGACACTAAAAATTTACCTAGGCCCCAACACCAGCCCGTTTAAAGGGACAGAGGGCGAATTCACAACCAGCCGCCAAATAGGCGAACGATTAACGCGCGAGCTAGAAACCAACGTCGGGTTGCGGGTAGAAGAGGAAGGCATCGGCTTTAATGTGTCAGGCCGGGGCGAACTTCACCTATCGGTATTGATAGAGGCCATGCGCCGCGAGGGTTACGAGTTTGAAGTCGGCCGACCGCAGGTTGTTACCCATCAAGAGGGCGGCCAGACCATGGAGCCCGTGGAAGAACTAATCATAGAAGTATCGGCCGACCACGTTGGTACCGTCCAGCAAGAACTTGGCGCTCGCCGGGCAGAGCTTAAAGAACAGTTTGCTACGCCCAAAGGCGTAACTAAACTGGTCTATAAACTGCCCACCCGCGCTCTGCTTGGCCTACGCAACATATTAATGACCAGCGCGCGCGGCACTGCTGTTTTAAATTCACTGAGCGCCGGCTTCCAGCCACTCGGGCCTGCTCTGGCACAACTGCGCAACGGTGTAATAATTGCCTTTGAGCCCGGCTTAACCACGCCATACTCCCTCCAAATGGTTGAGGAGCGCGGTATCTGCTTCGTCAAGCCGGCCGAGAGGGTCTACGCCGGTCAAATCGTCGGCCTTAATAAACGCCAGGAAGATATAGAGATGAACGTTTGCAAGGCAAAACACCTGACAAATATGCGCAGCAGTTCCAGTGACGGTGTGGTCCAGCTGACTACACCCACAATATTTAGCCTGGAAGAAAGCATAGACTTTATAGAAAACGACGAGCTTTTAGAGGTCACTCCTAAAAGTCTGCGCCTTAGAAAGCGCGAACTCGACCCAACCCGCCGAAAACGGGCCAGCAGAGTATGATTAATGCAAAGGAGGGTGGAGCTATGGCAAAAGGTAAAGGGCGCAAAACGCGCAGAGAAATACGCAAGCCAAAACAAATAAAGACCGAATAAATCTTAGGTCCGGCCGCGCAAATGCTGTATTCCCCACCCCAACCAAAGTATAATTGCAGCAAATGGCGAAGGAAGCTTCTGCTCGAATTAAAATTAACAAGCTGCTTGAGGCGGCTGGCTGGGAGTTTGGCAAGAATATTCAGCTTGAAGCTGGCATCAAACTTGAAGATCTAGGCAACGACTTCGAAAATGCCAAACAGGGCTACATTGATTACTTGCTTTTGGACGACAAAGGCTTCCCGCTGCTTGTACTCGAAGCTAAACGCGAAGACAAAAATCCTCTGGATGGTAAAGATCAAGCTCGCAATTACGCTCGCAACAATAAAGCTCGCTTCATCATCCTTAGCAACGGCAATCTTCATTATTTTTGGGACACCGAACACGGCACAGAAAAGCTGATTACAGAGTTCCCCACCCAGCAGTCGCTTATAAATCTAAAGGATTACCGGCCTAACTTTAAAGCACTGGCATCCGAAAAGGCTGATGCTGACTACATCGTGCTCAGCCAGATGCCGCGTTATGCGGACGATCCGGACTGGCAGGCCGGTGGTGCCAAACGTGATAATTTTATTAGTCGTTACGGTCTCAAATTCCTCCGGCCCTATCAGCTGGACGCCATCACAGCCATTCAAAAAGCTGCGTCGGAAGACAAAGAGCGTTATTTACTAGAAATGGCTACAGGCACCGGCAAAACATTAACTACCATCGCCATATCCAAGCTGTTCTTGCGCACCGGCAACGCCAGTCGGATATTGTTCCTAGTTGACCGCATCGAGCTAGAAATCCAAGCCAATCGTGACTTCAAAGTTCTCAAAGACGATTACACGGTGGCCATATACAAAGAGAAGAGGGACGATTGGCGCAAAGCCAGTGTAGTGATCTCAACCGTTCAGACTCTCATGGCTGGCGATCGCTACAAAAAAGAGTTTAGTCCTACTGATTTTGACTTAGTCATTTCTGATGAGGCACATCGCTCAATTGGCGGCAATTCACGCAGTGTATTCGAATATTTCATCGGCTACAAACTTGGTCTGACTGCCACACCCAAGGACTACCTAAAGAACGCTGGCGATAATAAAAATAGCCAAAAAGACACAGAGCGACGCCAGCTACTTGATACGTATAAAACTTTTGGCTGCGAAAGCGGCGAACCAACCTATCGCTACGACTTGGCCAAAGGCGCCAGTCAAGGTTATTTGATCCAGCCAACCGTTGTCGATGCCCGGACCGAGATTACTACCCAGCTTTTAAGCGATGGAGGCTATGAAGTCGAACGCAAAACCGAAGACGATCAAGTAGAAACCCAGGTCTATTTTAGCCGTCATTTTGAACGTAAATTTTTTAACGAAGAGACAAATGTAGCCTTTGCTAAAGCTTTTGTAGAAAACGCTTTGCGCGATCCAATCAGCCAAGAGCTGGGCAAAAGTCTAATTTTTTGCGTTAGCCAAGCCCATGCCAGCAAAATTACCCAGCTTCTTAATAAAATTGCTGATAAAAAATGGCCCGGCAAATACAATTCAGACTTTGCCGCCCAGGTAAGCAGCAATATTGATGCCGCCCAAGACATGAGCACCAAGTTCACTAACAATAACCTAAATGGCACTACCAAATTCCTGGATGGCTATAAGTCTAACCGAACGCGTGTTTGCGTAACTGTTGGCATGATGACCACTGGCTACGACTGCCCGGATCTGTTAAACGTTGCTTTCCTACGCCCAATATTTAGCCCAGCAGATTTTATTCAGATGAAAGGTCGCGGTACTCGCAAAGCTACCTTTGAATATGAAGACACAGACGGCCAAAAAACTGTCATGGGAAAAATAGGCTTTAAGCTTTTTGATTTCTTTGCTGTATGCGAATACTTCGAAACCAAATTTAACTACGACGAGCAACTCAAGTTACCACCTACTATCGGCCTTAAAAATATAGACGAAGATGGTGACCCAAAACGCTACATTCAGGATGATCTGGACGCGGCACAAGCTGATCAGCTAAAAACAATTAAAGAAGAGCGGGTTAGTGTCGAAGGCATGCGGGTAGATCGCGAAGCTTGGGGCGAGCGTGCCAAAGAAACAATTGCCGCAGACGAAGAAGTGGCAGAACTTTATAAGTCTGGCGATATTTATGGCGCAGAAAAAGCCGTAATAGAAAAGCATTTTGATAAAGCCCAACTTTACATTAACCGTAGTCGATTTAAACAAATGCTTGGCCTAGACCGTCGCCCAAGAATTACAGAAATTCTAGAGTTCGCCTTTGGTGACCGCGACAAATTCCAAACTAAAGACGAGATTGTAGCCGATGAATTTGCCGACTTTGTCCAAAACGAAGCTATCGAACCCGAAAATTATAATTCTGCCCGAGATATTTTCAGTGCCTACACTACTAGTGCTGAGGTTCGAGAGATCATAGACAGTGGCCAATACGGCAAGCTAGATTTTGCCGGTGTCGATATGAAAGAATGGACCGACCTACCCGATCATCTGCGCAAACGTATCCCTGAGTACGCTCGAGATTACGTGCTAGAAAAAGTAGCTGATTAAGCTCGCTCGATAATCTTACTCAGCATTTGACTCAACGGTTTCTCGTCACCATTATATCCGGCGATACAAGCTGCAATGTTTTCTTTGCGGTCCATGTCACCCCATGCAATATTCCAGCCTAGGTCCTCAGCCAACATTGATAGCAGCGTTCTTATCGCGCGACCATTTCCTTCGCGGAAAGGGTGCACCACATTTAATTCACTGTAGTAGTGCGCAAGATGTCTGACAAATTCATCTTCATCTAAACCGTCCAGATAATTTTCACTTGCCAAAGACTTAAAGATTACTTGTAGACTTGGAACAATGCTATCAATTCTGGCAAAACTCGTCCTGCCCTTACTAAATTCGATTGTTCTTATCTTTCCTGCCCAGTCATAAATATCGCCAAAGATGTAATGGTGCAGCTCGCAAAGTAGTCTCCAGTTAAATTCTTTAAGGGGCGGCTTGTCTTCAATGGTCAAAGTCGATATTTGAACGGCGCTAATCTCGGCCTCGGCTTGATCTAGTTCTTTTTGATTAGTTATACCAAGTAAATTCCTCAAAACACCCGTCTTTTTATTTAAGTACGGGTCGTTATCGACGTCGTAAGGCATATTTACTTAGTCTTGCGGGTAACGAATTGGCCAGTCACGCTCGAGCGCAATGTTTTTGCACTTATTTTTCCGTCGGCGTAATTTCTAAGTTGTTTTTGTGTTTGTGCGGATGGGTGCAAGCCTTCGGCTCGCACAGAACCAACCGCTGCAGAAACAGACTTGTGCCTAGCTGCAATCTGTAGCTTATTCACCCCTATATTATAGCAAAATGCACGCACAGTGCATACGTTCAGATTCGGTCTTGACGCACTTCTGCATCACCGAGTATTTGTAGCAAAGAATCAATAAAAGAGCAGAATTTTATCGCATCGTATCTTGTCATTTTGTCCGAAATTTCGTGATGAGTTCTATTTCTAAACGTAGCCTCAATACCTGAGCAAATTTTATAGAAGCCTTCCTGCTCGGAAGGCTCGCTACTGACCACTAAAATTGCACGTGTAGGGTCCGGTGAAATGGCCTTACTGATCAAGGGTTGTGGGTTAAGCCTCTGAGTGATATTGCTCAATGATTTTATTCTATGCTCTAAAACTGTGGTAGCTTCTCGAAAAACACGGTCGTGATTACGCGGTCTTTTAATTAAGTCTGAGCATCTGTCCTTTAGTTCAGGGTCTTGGATGATTTCGAGCAAATCAATGTATCGCGACGAACCCGTCAGGTTGGATATGCTTTGTCTGGGATTGGTAATTTTAGAATCGATAGAGCTCTGTGCCGGCTGTGTGATACTTCTCGCTTCATTCTGAATCTCTGAAGATAATGATCGTTTATACGTTTGGGCGCCAATATTCTCTCGTTGAAGCCAGTACAGAAAATATGCTTCAGAACTAACACCGTGGCGGTTTGCACGTTTAGGTAGTTGTTGTCGCGTGTAATTAACACTCTTATTGATCTTGCCTGCTAATTTTTCAAGAAGTTGTGGGTCAAACCTATATGCCATATCATTTCTTGATCTTTTTCACGGGCACCAGACGACTAATTGTGCTTTTATTGACGCCCAAAATACTCGCAATATCTGTCGTCTGAATATTTTTAACTAAAAGATCTAATATCAAAAACTTTCTAATATCCTCTAGGATCTTTAGTTGCTTATCCAGTTCTGACATTTCCATTTTCCTTCTCTGATATCTTTACTTCTGATGCTAATTGCTTGTAAACCGCTCTCTCTGTTTTTCCTAGAATGGCAGCTATTTCAACTGCACTAAGTCCGATGTCAGTTAGTATTCGATCTATCGACCGTACTTTTGGACGCGCTATACCTGTCTCACGTAGATATTGATCTACAGATATCGCTAACAAGGCTGAAAGCAGTTTTTCTGAGCGTGACATCTCCTCTTTACTCATTTTTTCTTACTCTTCTTGAGCTTGTTAATTGCTACACTTACGGAATTGGGTGTAGTCCCGATCAACATCGCTATTTCAGACGCCTTAAATCCGGTTTCATGCAGTAACTTTATCTGCTCACTTTTACTGTCTAAATCTCGTGTCGCCAATAATGCTAGTAATTTGTTAGCTTTTTTGAGTTCGTTTACTAAATCTGCATTTGGCTTCATTATTTGCCCTTCTTTGCTCTCTGGATTGATTTAATTACTGCTCCGTAGTTTTTATTTAGCATCAGAGCTATATCACGAGCGTCTATGCCACTTTCGTGTAGAAGTATTTCATCTTTTGTGACATTCTTAGCTTCCTCACTTCGCCCCTCAACTAAAACAGCGAGAATTGCTTTCAATAGGTTTTTTATTTCCTCGTCCATAAGTTCATACTAACCTACACGCAGTAGGCACGTCAATAGTCTAATTAAGGGACTCATAATAGTTTTACACCTATCCTCTTACCAATTATGGTCGTTTTCTTATTTTTAAGGATGAAATTTGTTAATTTTCGATGTTCCAGACCTCGGCGATTTTGTCTTTTATTCTTTGCTCGTAGATTTCCGTCAATCTTTTATTAGTTGATATTAAGGTTTGCTCCTCTGAAACTCGATCAACAATTTCCTGCTGGATTTTAAGTGAAGGTAATGGGATCTCAAGAGCTTTCAGTATTGTTGCATTCAATATATTCATAGTTCCGCCATATGAAATATCTCGTAATTGAGCTTGCATAATGTCTGATTCAAAAATGATTTTAAAATATAAACTATTTATTTCGTCATTATTCAAACTAATTTTTACCAGACGAGGGTTAATAATGCCTGGCTCAAAATCATCAGGAATGATTAATAGTTTGCCATATGTACCCACAAGACTTATCAATACGTCGCCTGCCTTGATTTTGCAGCTTTCTAGCGACTTATATCTCTTCTCGTCAATATAGTAATCACCGTAATGTGCATCATGACGTATAACCTGCTCTTGCCCATAAATTTTATATCCCGATGATGTGTAAAACTCCTTTTTAAGAGCTGAGCCAAAAGGTCCTGCTTTTATGGCGTTTTTCTCAGCTCTTGCTACGTCCTGGATCTTGAGTCTTTGCCAAGCTGGATCAATTTTTACTGTCGGCTTATAGTTTTCTACGACTTGGCGGGCACCGTCGATGATTTTTTGGTAGCCGTCTAGCTCGTCGACGATTTGTTTCTGTGCTTCAATCGGTGGTAGCGGTATTTTAATCTTCTTCAAGATTCCTACGGAGACAAAATTAAATGAGGTTTTTCCGCTGAGTCTTTCTAACTCATCCTTGAATGTGGAGGTCAGCCAAAAAAGGAATTTTGGCAGCAAAACTTTTCTATCTTTTACGACTAGCCCGTTGAATTGCTGGTTGGTGGTTAATTCTATCTCTGTAAATGCGTACTCTCCAACAGACGCAGTACAGCACAAAAGCACGGTTTCTTTTGGCAGGAGTTTGACACTAGTTTTGTTCAGCGCATTCTCGGTTATATGTTTTGCTGTCTCGCGTATAGTGCGACCTTGCGATCGTATATCCTCGATAGTGAACCAGGGCACGTTGCCTTTATACCAAAATTCGGAGTTAGTTTTTGACGGTGTGCTGCCGTTAGAAATGTCTACAACCTCCCCGAGTTCTTTTATAGGCCAGCTTGTGTTTTGCAGTAGTTCATTCTCAATGTAGCGGCTGGCGCTGAGGTTATAGTCACCCGATTCAGCGATTTTTGATCGCTCGACCAAATTGACTTCGATAACTTTGCTAAATTCTCCTATATTACGAGTAGCCGCCTCTGATTCTAGATAATCATTAATCTGCTCCAGCTTGGTGAAGTCTCCGCTTCTGAATTTCAGCAGCACCTTGGCAATGGTTGGTAAATCATTTTTGTCGGGCGTCGGACGGCGCTGAGCGCCAAGATCAAAACCGTCGTGCTCCACTTTGGCAAATACAATATGCTTGGATAGCTTGGCCCTATTGTTATCAAAAATCAAAATGCTGGTTTTTACTCCAGCGTAAGGATTAAAAACACCAGACGGCAAAGATACAACGGCCAACAAGCCATCCTCTACTAAAGCTTTGCGAAGCTGCACATACGCTTTGCCGCTTTGAAAGATAATGCCCTCCGGCACTATGATGCCAGCGCGGCCTTTTTGTTTAAGATGGCTCATTATATAGTCAACGAATAAGACCTCTGCCCGAGTTGCATCCACGCCAAATTTTTTATGTGGGGTAATGCCGCCCTTTGGGCTCATAAATGGTGGGTTAGCTATAATTACGTCAAACATTTCATCCCAGCGCTCTTGGCTGGAAAGCGTGTCGTACTCGTATATTTTTGGTTGGCTGTTGCCATGCAGGTACATATTTACGCGAGCTAGCTTAACCATGTCGCTGCTAATGTCGTAGCCCTCTAGGTTGTCCATGAGCTTTTGTTTTTCGCCGTAAGTTAAGGGCTTTTTATCTTTGCCCTCATGCTTACCGACAATGTGGTTGTAGGCACTGATTAAAAAGCCGGCGGTGCCGCAGGCAGGGTCAAGAATTGTGTCGCCAATGTCCGGGTCTATAACATCGACCATGAAGTCGATAATGTGGCGCGGCGTGCGGAACTGGCCGGCGTCACCCTGCGAGCCCATAATGCTAAGCAAATATTCAAAAGCGTTGCCTAGTTCTTCCGAATGGTTGTAGTCAAAAAACTCAATTTCTTTTAGGAATAAATCCAGGGTATGCGGATCGCGGTATGGCAAGAATGCTTGGCGGAAAATATCGCGGAATAGCGGCGGCAGACCGGCGGCGGTGCTAAATTTTTCCAGTGCTTCAGTGTACATATTTAACCGGTCTTGCGCGCCTGTGCGCGGATTCATTAATTTGCGCCAGGAATATTTTTCTAGGTCACTAGTGAAGAAGGTAGGTTTGCCACCAGCATCGATGGACTTTACGTCCATATCGTCCATGAATTTATAAATTAGCGCATTAGTTATTTGATCTATTTGCGCCTTTGGGTCCGGCACTTTGCCAACCAAAACCTGCCGCGCCGCGTCAATATGTCTCTTTGTCTCAACAGTTAGCACTCGACCCTCCGCTTAGAGATATTATACTTCGTTTGAATACGAATTTGCGGCATCGGCTCAAACAGAAGTTCAAAATGGCATCAGTATATGCGTGCGATAATGACTATATGACCAAAAAAGCTTATTTATCGAAGTCGGATTTTTTGAAGTATTTGGTTTGCCCGCAATATCTGTGGCTTTATAAATTCAAGCGTGAAGTTGTGCCACCAGACGATGACTTTGTTGCCAAGCAAAGAATGAAGCAAGGCAATGAAGTAGAAGAGTGGGCACGTAAGCTCTACCCTGACGGGAAAATGGTTGATGAAAAGTTTGACGAAGCCCGCACACAAACTGAAAAGCTGGTTGCAGATGGAGCCAAGACAATTTTTCAAGCGACAGTTTTTACCGACAGCGGACTGCTAGTTAAGGCTGACGTTTTTAACTTTGACGAAAAAAGCAAAAGCTGGGAGATCCGCGAAGTAAAATCATCCACCAAGATCAAGAAGGACAGATTCCACATTGAGGACGTTGCCTTCCAAAAAGCCGCCTTTGAAAGTGCTGGATATAAAATCGGTAAAACTTACTTGGTGCATCTAGATAAAACCTACTCCCGTCACGGCGAGTTAAGTCCCAGGGGATTGTTTGAAGAAGAGGATGTTAGCGAGCAAGTTGATAAAATATCGCCCCAAATTAAAACTATGGCGGACGATGCACTGAAAATGCTCAAAGGGACCGAAGAACCTAAGACTTGCAGTTGCCGGCTAAAATCCAAGACCAAACACTGCCCAACATTTAGCTACCTAAACCCGGATATCCCAGAATATTCCGTCTTTAACATTGCGCGAATCGCCGGGAAAAATTTAGCGCTACTGGTTGATAGTGAGGTCTATAACGTTGACGAAGTATCTGAGGACATCAAGCTTTCGCCAATCCAAAGAAACCAAGTTAATGCGGCCAAAACCAAGCAACCGATTATTGACGGTGGAGAGATTGCTAAGGTTCTGGATGAACTTGAGTTTCCACTGTACTTTTTGGACTATGAAACTCTCAACCTGGCGCTACCTATTTACCAAGGCCACAAGCCATACCAGCATGTGCCGTTCCAGTACTCACTGCATGTTTTACCCGACCATAACGCAGAGCTGGAACATTATGAGTTTCTAGACCGAGTAGGCAAACAACCGCCGGAACCGGAACTTTTGGAAAATTTGACCAAGCAAATTGGCAAAACCGGCAATGTAATTGTTTGGAACAAATCATTTGAGATAGGCCGGAATAAAGATATGGCCGAGACATACAGCCAGTACGCTAATTTTCTAAACGACCTAAATGACAGGGTATTTGACCTGATGGAGGTTTTTAGCAAGCAATTATTTATACACCCGGGTTTTATGGGCAGTAGCTCTATTAAAAAAGTTCTGCCGGTGATGGTGCCAGAATTTAGCTACAAAGAAATGGACATTCAAAGCGGCGACGTGGCCGCTATACGCTGGTATGACGCAACTAGTGGCAACGTTAGCAAAAGCCAAGCAGAAAAAACGTTTGACTCACTGATTAAGTACTGCGGGCTTGACACTCTGGCGATGGTCAAAATCTACGAAGCACTCAAAGCTGTATAAAATGGGTCTGGGCATCGGCTTTTTTCGAATTTATGCGGCGACTGGGAACTCTAGCCACTTTTGGTCTTGGACAGCGCCGCGATTTTTAATCCAGATTACCGGCTCGTCTGTTACACTGCCAATTTCTTTACCTGTTAGGCCGTGTTTTTTGCCTACTTCAATAACACTATCTGGATCTGACGTTACTACTATCAAACCTGTGCCCATGCATAAAGTATTGTAGGCTTCTTTGTCTGGCACCATTCCAAGCCTTTGTACTAAATCCATCGGTGTTGGAGGTTGAAAAGGGTTGTCGATAATAGCGCCGCAACCACTGGCTTTGAGCAAACTCCCGAGCTTTTCTGGTATACCACCACCGCTGATATTGACCGCACCGTCGAATTCCGCCAGTGCCGGCCGCCTAAGGTCATAGCCACCTGTCATATCAACGAGCGCCGGCGTATAAACCTCGGACGGCCGAAGCACAAGATCGGCCAACCGCTGCCCCATGAAGATTTCCTCGCCCCAATCGGGCCCATAATAATATTCGAGAATATCTCTTACCAACGAATGGCCGTTGGTGCGGAAACCCGGCTCGAGGAAACCAACTAGTGGTTCGCCCGGCTTAATTTTGGAACTGTCGACTAGCCGCGATTCATGGCTGTAACCAGTCATCATTCCGGCTAGCTCAAACCTAAATTGGTCTAACGACCCCATTGTATTGTCTTGGGCTAGTTCGCCATTAGAGATTGATATGCCCAGGCGAGCCGTGGCGTCTACGGATCCTGCAGCAAGTTCCTGGATTTGCCTAAGCCGGTCATTGTCCTGCCCTAAAGTATTAACCTTTACATGAACAACAAGATGGACTGGTTCATATCCTCTGCAGGCGGCATCGGCGCCGCTTGCTTCGGCAAGGTCGGTGTAGATCGTACGTAAATTTCCGGCAATCCTGGCTATTTCAGGCTTACTGCCAGCACCGTCTGCAAACTCGTAAGTGACTGTTCCGGCAGGCAATTCCCCGACATCGGAATACCGGACACCGCGAAAATCGTCATGCAGAGTGGTTATTTCGCCCAGCCTGCCCAGCCGATTTTTACTTGTAAGCTGTGAATATTCATATAGAGTCCGCGATGCTTCAGCCTCTACATGCACATCCACGCCTGATTCACCGTAACTAAAGCTTTTGGGCTTCCATGCTTCCGCCATAACTAAATCTTAGACTGCCAAGACAGCCTAACCAAGCATATGCGGAATGTGTTTTATAGCCGTTTTGGCATCTTTAAAAGATTCAGGCTCGAGAAAACCTTGTGAGTCTGGGCATCGGCTCTTTATTTCGGACCCAGGGCCAACGGATAAATTTTTACGCTAGCGAGCTAACCGTTTGGCGAGGACTGTCTGACCCGCCAGCTGGCGGGGAGTTCCGCAGCCACGGTGTGGGCCAGTAAAAATTTAATCCAGTTCGGCGAATGTCCGAGAGTTTTGGCCACACCTTTTCGGCAAAAGGTGTGAAACTTAGTTTGCTATGATTTATGAATGAAACACTACCAAGACAAACAAAAATACATCGTAGTTTTGAAAAAGGGCGAAGATTTAATGGAAGGTCTACGCCAGTTTTGCAAAGAGAGTGGCGTCAACGAAGCTTGGCTACAGGGTCTGGGGGCCGCACTGAGCGTAGAACTTGGTTATTACCACCTAGATGACCAAAAATACACGTGGAAAACTTTTGACGGCCCTATGGAGATTACCAGCCTGAACGGCAACATCGTCCAAAAAGACGGCCAGCCGATGTTTCACATGCACGGCACCTTTAGTGGCCCCGATTACGGCACCATAGGCGGCCACATAAAGTCCCTGACCATAGCCGGCACCTGTGAAATACTGGTGCACAAAATGGATACCAAACTTACCCGCGCCCACGACGAGCAAGTCGGCCTAGACCTCCTCTGCCCTTAAAAACGTAAGCAATTTTCTATCCGCAAAATTCTGGTAAAGTAGCTTTCATGGCAGACCCTTATGAGCGGGTAGAAGGTGGTTTAAGCCCGTCGGACCTAACGCAGGCAGCTTTTTATGTTGGCAGGATTGGCAGCAAGGGGTTAGTAGAGGTAGCAGAAGTAGCTGTTCCCAATCTTGTAGCTGCGGATGGCTCTGTGAGGGTAATGGCCGCTAGTTTGCTAAGACTGGCTAGGAGGGCGGCGGAAGAAGACAGCGTAATTTTGATCCGTGCAGCAGGTAAGAATGGTAACCAAGCAGAACCCACTGATGAACTGGAGCCCACAGTACTAGCGGGCGGACGAGTTGTTATTGATCACTTGGGGATGGACGTAGTGGTAGACGAAGAGCCTAAAGGCTTGCAACGAAGGCCCTATCAAATACTAGAGCTGCTAGCTCAACAACAAGGCCGTGTACTTACCCAGAAGGCGATAATGAAGCATGTCTGGGGCAGCACATATGTATCTAGTAGGATAGTTGATGTTAACGTTGGTGTAATCCGAAAAGCATTAGGCGATGAGCTAAGGGACCTTATCGAAACTAGACGTGGTATTGGTTATATTATCCCGAGGGAGAAAGACCAGCCAGAAGACTCACCCGTACCGCCCGACCCCGAGACATAAAACTTTGGCATCTCAAAAACCGGCCATCGGCTCATTGGTCTGTGAACCAAAAGTTGTAAAAATTTCAACAAACGTGCTATAGTTACAAGTAACAAGTCGACACTAAAAGTACATTTTTGAGGGAGTGTTACCAAAAGCGCCGGACGATAGTCCCTAAACGTTCGAGAAAGGTAACACTATGCCAATAAGCACCGCAAATTTTTTGGGTAGATACGCTATTGCCCAGAACAACTACTTTGAAGAAGAAGCCATTCGTTTGGCAAAACCTGTCAGCAACAGAAAGATTAAAAGTCTGAGAAAACGGTTAACTCTTGGGCGTGGTCCGTTTGCGCCCAGGCTGGATACTGCCACGGAAAAACTCATCGGCATGACCGATGGGGCACATGAAAACCTGATTTCTGCCAATACGGTTTTCCCGTTTGTGCTGTTCCCGGACACCATCAGTGTGGATAGACAAAAACTAACCATTACTCACAGATCGTTCTTCCAGACATCAAGCACAATTAGTGTTCAGATTGACGATGTTCAACTGGCAAAAGTAGATGTTGGGCCATTTTTTGGCTCGGTTCACCTGGCTTCTAAGTTTTTTGTAGATAACATTCAATCAATTAACTTCCTAAGCAGAGGAGACGCTCTGGCAATCCAAAGATTATTGCAGGGTTACATGATAGCCCACCACCGGCAAATTGACTGCTCCTCTATAGACAATGCCCAGCTGGTAGTTCTACTGAATGAACTCGGCCAAAGCTCCGGAAGCTAAAAGTTCCCCTGCCCTAGAAATCTCCGGAGCCCTAAATTCGGACCCAGATCCGACAGATGAATTTGGTTATTTATTCGGCATCTCTTGAGCCCTGATTTGATGTTGTGAGAATCAGGCGTGTTTGGCCGCGAGAGTTGTTTGACGAGGAAATATGCTGGGAGCATATTTTTGAGGGGTTCTCGAGCGAGCCTGATTTTTATCAACAGCGTGTCACGGCAAAAAAAACAGCCGAGAGTTTGGCGCCACCTTTTCGGCAAAAGGTGGTAAAAATTTTACTTTTTACCAAAAAGCTCCGGATGTTTTTCTAAAATCCTCAAAAGTTGCTCGTAATATTCATTGATTCTGGCATCCTGGTCAATCTTGCCAATTTTGATACTTTTCATTTGTTCAAATGTTATCCCATGGTTGTGCCAAGCGCCGCCTTCATACAGATAATTGTTGATTATGGGTACCAGCTTATCGAGGGCGTAGACAAATTTGGCTTCCTCTGAAGATAGGTTTTCGTATTCATCAATCAGCTCATGGAGGGATGTAAAGGCTGGCCACTCTTTTTTAAGTTTTTGTACGGCCTGGGCTTCTTTTTGCTTGGCCTTGGCTAGCTTGCTAGATGACGCAAAAGCCAGAGTATCACCAGCATAGACTTCAACAATATCGTGGGCCATAGCTATGCAGGCCGCTTTGAACTTATCTAGTTTAAGCTTGTCTTTATCGATTATGTACCAAGCCGTCATTGCAAGTTGATAGCCGTGCTCGGCGTCATTTTCATGGCTACCTTTTTCTAGAATTATTGCTCGCTCAATGTTACGGATTGCGTGCGTAAATTTAATAAACTCGATTAGATTATCAATACCCTTGCTCACAGTTCGCCCTGGTTTTTGCTTGTTCTACAGCACATCCGTTGGGTCCCAACACGTCCGCATATCTCGCTCCAGCTTCTTAATCTCGGACATATCGGCTGAATCGAGCTTGAAGTCAAAAATTTCAAAGTTCTCTTTGATGCGCTCGGCGTGAGTCGATTTAGGCAGTGGCACAGCGCCAATCTCTACACACCAGCGCAGCATAGTTTGGGCGTTGGTTTTGCCATGTTTTTTAGCGATTTTGCTAAGAACCGGGTCATCTATTCCCTTGCCGTGAGCCAGCGGCGAATAGGCTTCCACCACAATGCCCTTCTTGCGGCAGTACTCGACCTCGTCACGCATTTGCAAGAAAACGTGCAGCTCTATTTGGTTGACCGCCGGCTGAACGCTGGCGTAACTTTCCATCTCTTTTAGGTGTTTGACCATGTAATTGCTGACGCCAATGGCCTTGGCCCGACCGGATTTATAAATCTTTTCCAGCTCCAGCCAGGCTTCGCGGCGGTGTTCGGTGACTGGGAAATGGACCAGTAATAAATCAACATAGTCGGTCTTGAGTTTAGCCAAAGACTTTTCAAAACTTGGCAGAACATCTTCTTTAGCCAGGTTTTTGGTCTGAATTTTGGTGGTGATGAAGTAATTTTCGCGCTTGCCTACCCCCGTGATGGTTGCACCCAAGTGCTGTTCGTTATGGTAGGCCTGTGCATCATCAAAGTGCGTATAGCCGACACTAAGCGCCTCTTTGACCGCCTTGCGGCAGACAAAGCCCGGCAAAACCTGCCACAGCCCCAGCCCAACCTGCGGAATTGTTTTGCCACTACTCATCTTTAAATTTGGTACTGCCATAGTGCCTCCTTTTTTAATAGTTAAAGAAAATTTTCTTTTGCTTAGAATCGATACGGCCCTTTTGCCCTGCCGGGACTACAATCTGCGGATCGGTGTGGCCAAACTCCATGTTCTGAATCACCGGAATGTGTCTATTATAAAAACGAATAGAATCAATAACTGCTTTCTGCTGGGCTTGCCTGAACTTAACCTTCTCTTCAAGTGATAGCATGCGGTGGAAGTTCCATGCCTTCGGTCGACCAAACAAAACGCCCTGAAGCCTGTCAAACCAGCCGCGCTCCCCTAGTCCATTCAAAAAGTGAGCTACCATCCACGGCTCGGGCATCTCCTCGGACGTTTCCAAAAACAAAATGCAGCCTTCAATATCCTGGTTGCTGGGGACTGGCTGTCCAGCGGCAAAGGTTGCAATATAGGCCTCGAGACAGCCGCCCCACAAAATTCCTTCGGCGTCTTTATCGCCGTCCCAAAGCCAGCCGTCACTTTTCTCTGCCTTGGGTGGATTCCGCCAGTTCTTTTGATCTTCCCAAGAAATGGCTTCGTCGTTAAATTCCTTTGAGGCACTTAACTCAAACTCTCCTTTATCAAACAAGGCGTGCTTTAGGTATTTGTCGGTTAGCGCAGAATTCACATACGAATGGCCAAATTGAATCATTACTCCACCACCATAGTAGCTCGGAATGCCCAGATTCCAGAGGTAATTGACTAGATGCGCGTTGTCACTGTAGCCAAAGAAAGGCTTTGGATTATCGGTAAAGACCTTTGCGTCAAGGTGTTTAAGCAGGCGTACTTGATCGTAGCCACCCAGCGTAGAAATCACAGCTTTGTTTTTTGGGTCAGCAAAAGCTTCCATTAGTTCACTAGCTTTTTCTTGGTGAGTGGCGGCAAGTTTCCGGGTAAATGGATACTCTTTTGGCGACAAACCAAATTCCTTTTCTATCCGCTCAACGCCAAATTTGTAAACCCATGGGAAACGGGCCGCAGCATCGCCCGCCGGAGACACCAGGGCCACCCGGTCGCCGGGTTTGAGCTTTGGAAGTTCTACGAACTGTTTCATAGTTCGCCCCAGTTTTTGCCTATTAAAATATCAGCTTTAAGTTTTACAGGCAGTTTGTAGGCCGATTCCATTACGTCTTTGACTAGTTTGCCGACTCTTTCTGCCTGATTAGCCGGCGTCTCTAAAATCAAGCTGTCATGAATCTGCAAAAGTATTTTGCAATCATCGTCCAGCTTAGCGGCCAGCTGAACCATGGCCAGCTTCATAATATCGGCGGCCGTCCCCTGCATGGGATGGTTGATAGCGGCGCGGTAAGCCGCCTCCCTCACGATGAAATTACTTGAGTGAATATCCGGCGTGGGCCGGCGCCGGCCCAGCAAAGTCTCTACATAGCCCTGCTTTTCTGCCAGAGCACGAGTTTTTTCTATGTAGGCTTTGAGGGCTGGGCGGATTTGGAAATAGCGTTTTATAAAATCACGGGCTGCACCAAAATCCATGCCAGTGGATTGGGAAAGGGCGTGCGGGCCAAGGCCATACATGATGCCAAAATTGACCTCTTTAACAGATGAGCGCTGAGTTTTGGTGACCTTGTCTGCTGGGATACCGTAAAGTTCGGCTGCCGTTTCTGCGTGAATGTCAGCATCATTGTTAAAGGCCTTTATCATGTTGCCATCACCACTCAGAGAAGCCGCAATACGGAGTTCAAACTGGCTGTAATCCGCACTGATAAGCAGGTTACCTTTTTCTGCCACAAAGGCTGTACGGATATTGCGACCAAGCTCCGTCTTGACTGGAATGTTCTGCAAATTGGGGCCTTCTGAACTTAACCGACCGGTTGGTGCGACAGTTAAATTGAATGTTGTGTGCACGCGCGAGTTTTTATCAACCTGTCCGGGCAGAGTGTCTGCATAAGTATTTTTGAGCTTAGTGGCCTCGCGGTACTGCGAGATTAAATCGATGATAGGATGGGCGCCTTGGAGTTTAGCAAGTTCGCTGGCAGCGGTTGAGTAACCAGTCTTTCCTTTCTTAATGCTCCACGCCCCTTGCACCATACCAACCTGCTCACCGGCAGAGCCGGTAACACTGTTGGTACTGGCGACGGCTGACTGCGTTGAAGCCTGCGTCTGCTCCTTCAGCGCACCATCTTTGTGCGCCTTAGTCCGCTGCTCGGCTTCGCCTTGTCCCCCACTCGCCTGCACAAAGCGTGAACTGCCTCGTGTCGGTAATTGAAGTTTTATAAACAAAACTTCGGCCAGCTGAATTGGCGAACTGATGTTGAACTCAAAGTCGGCATAACCATAAATTTTTTGTTCAATGTCGCTGATATCGCCTTCCAGCTTGGCAGCAAACTTCTTTAAATAGCTGGTGTCTAGTTTGATGCCGGCCATCTCCATATCCGCCAAAACGTGTGTTAGCGGCCATTCAATTTCTTTAGCCAGCTTGTTCACTTTGGGCATTTGCTCTAGCGCCAGCTTCTGGCCACTGTAAAGTTCACTAGTTACGGCCATGATTTCATCGCCCCGGGCCAACAAATCCTCGGTGGGCAAATCATCCAGGCTAGGGCCGTCATAATCAAGACCGGCTGAGGCTAGTTCTGTCAGGCTTTGGGCGCGTACCAATGGATTTATCAAAAAAGCGCCGACCAAAATATCGTGTTCTACCGGAGGGTAATCTACGCCTAGATTTTTTAATACCTTGAGGCCATTTTTAACGTCATAGCCGATTAAACTTTTGCCTTTGAGGATTTGGCCGACTGCTTTGGCGGCTTTAGCGCCATCTAGACCAGCCAGGTCAAAACCAAGCGCCTCGGTTGGGTTGCCTAAAATTATCATTCGCGGGTCCGCGCCGTGCGCACCTGTGGCCCGGCTATATATAAAAATTTGCTCGCCGGCCAGTTTTAGCCCCGCCAGCCCCGTGTCACGCGCAATAATTTTGTACTTGGGCAGTTTGATTTTTGATGCAATTTGGTTGGCCGGTGCATCCGGTACCTGCATGTTGGCTGGCAAATTGCGCAGCAAGCTCCTAAACTCCAGCTGTTCCAGCAGTTTATGCAGGTGAGTTACATCAATTTTAGAACTGTCCATCTCTTTGAGGTTGAGTTTCATCGGCGCGTCACACCAAATAGCGGCAATTTTTTTGCTCAGATATGCGCTGTCTTTGCCGGCCACCAGTTTTTTACGCACGGAGTCTTTTATTAGGTCAATATTTTCATACACACCGTCCAGGGTTTTATATTGTTTGAGCAGTTCAATGGCTGTTTTCTCGCCAATGCCCGGTACGCCCGGGATGTTATCGGAACTATCACCCTTTAAGGCTTTAAGGTCCAAAAATTGCGTAGCCTGAAGGCCATATTTGGCCTCAAAACTTTCCGGATGGTATTCCTCTATGTTAGAAAAGCCTTTTTTGAGCGCATAGACCTTAACGTGGTGGGTAATTAGCTGGAGTACGTCCAGATCGGAGGTAATTAGCAGTGTTTCAACGTCTTTTTTCTCGGCCTGCACAGCAAGCGTTCCCATAATATCGTCGGCTTCATAATCATCCAGCTCATAAAGCGGCCAGCCAAAAGCGCTAAGCAGGTCATGCAGAATCGGGATTTGGGTATAAAAGTCCGGGGGAGCCGGTTTGCGCCCAGCTTTGTACTCCGGATACATCTCTTTGCGTTTTCTAATGTTGGTTTTGGGCTTGTCCCACGCCACGCAGACATAATCTGGCTGAAGTTTTTTAATTAGCTCCAGCGCCATAGCGGCAAAACCAAACACACCGCCGGTGGGTACGCCGTCACCCGTAGAAAGATTGGGCATGGCGTAATAACCACGGTAAAACACACTTTTACCATCAATAATCGCCAGCTTTTTTCTAGCCTCCGCCATCACGCTAAATTATACGCGTTACTAAGCTTATTGCTCAGGTGTGGTTGGATCGACTTCTAAGATCTGGCGCAGTCTTTGTAGCTCAACTGCAGCTTTGTGCGCCTCGCTAGCCACCTGGCCAAGCGGCGGCTGGGATGGATCTTCACCTTTTACGTCGGCAAGCTCGTGCGTACCATATGTTACGACTCCGATGTTTCTGGTTTTACCGACGCGTTCTAGCTCAAGCATGGTCATTACAGCATCTGTTTCCCTTGACGGTTGATAAGTTGAACTGGTAACAAAGCCCACTTCTCGGTCCTCACTTTCAGGCAATTGGGCAAGGAAATTATTTATTACTTTCATCAAGCCAGCTGGTCCTAAGGTATTATATTTCTTAGGGTCGTCAGGGTCTGGATATTCACGATCAACTCTGAGTAGATGCACTGGAGTTATATGATCGACAAAACCTAGGTTCTTTAGTTGCCCTGTTTTACTTTCTGTCTGTACTTCGCCCTCAATGCTATAGCCAAAGTGTAAGACTTCCACTGGGCGAGGTTGCATACGAGGAATTTTATAAGCTACCTGTTGGGCCACATCGTACTCAGTCGGGCCGACAGAGTCTGTATTTAGACCAAGTACTCTCGCGGTAATCTCTCTTTCCTTAGCTTTGTCCTCATCAGTTGCAGGAATTGCCCGCTCAGGGGTAGCGGCTATAATGATGGCACTTGGTTTAGCTGTTGCGTCTGACAAAACTACAAAGATTTCAGCTAGCATTTTATGCGCCTGACCGCCTTCTATAATTGCAACGTAACCATTCCTTAAACCAGCCTCGCTAGCAGTTAGATTGGTCTCCCGGCCAACGCCAAGTTTAGCCATGGCCTCACGAAGAGCGGTCTCCTGGCCAGTATCTAAAGTATATTCAGTGTCCGCTCGACGCTCGCCAGGTTCGGGAAAAATTTCAAGCGGACTTGCGCCACTATTGGCCGGCTCTACAGCAACCACCGCTTCTGCTAAAGCCCCCGCCATTTTATCTAGTGTTTGGCGGGCTTTTTCTTCAGCTGAAACCGGGTAGCCTTCGTGTTTTGTCATAAATCAGACTATACCATATTTTCTGACTAATTGCTAGAGGTTGAGCGTTTTTTTGACTTGAGCCTTGAAAGCTTCTAAGTCATTACTGCCGTTCTCAATAAAAATGTCGGCGTTTTTTTTAACAGCAGCCATATTGAGCGTGGCGTCATCGCCGCTGTGGGCCATCTCAGCTTTTTCTTCGGCTAAAAACTGTTGATAGGTCTTTTGGTCTTTATCACCTTGAGCGCGGCTGTAGATGCGCTCGTAACGAACGTGTGGGCTTGCGTCTACCCAAACAACCTTACCGCCAAGCTCGTGCACACGCTGCACTTCCCCGGGATGACGCAAACTACCCACTACAAGACCTTCATATTTTTTACCGGAGGATTCACACAGCTTCACGGCCCGGTCTACCACCGCACCCATACCCTCTTTTTGACGCCACTCAGTCGTCAGAGCAGACATTTGCTCACGCTCCAGCGGGCGTCCAAGACGTTTGAGTTCCGGGATGATTAAATCACCAGAAGATGATACAAAAAACCAGCCATAATCATCCTTTAACAACGCTGCCAAGCTATCTTTGCCCGAACCATTTGTGCCGGCAATACCTAGAATTTTCATTTATTATCTCTCTCGCCTTCGATATATAGCCGAACAAGGTCTGGAACAAGTTCGTCCACTTTGTTAGGCTCAATGCCTATCCTCTCAGCTAATTCTCCTCTTAGTTGCCGAGCGCCGGCAAGCCCACCAATACCGAGTTCGTTGCCCACTTCGGCCCATGTTCTACCTTCATCTATCATTTCCAGCGCTTCAAATTCTTGGGGACTAAGACCAACAGCAATACTGCCTAAATCTAGGCTGGTTTGTGTTTTTGCTTTTTGAATATCTTCCGCCATTTTTTCCAAGGGTAGCGTATGAGGACCTAGGTGCATCCCCGCTCTCTTGAAGAGTCTTTGTGCATTGGTCTTGGATATAGCCATGTAGTCCGCTATTTCGCTAAAGGGCATCGGCCCGCTTTTTCCGGATAAGCCCAGGTGGAGTTCGTAAGCTCGGCGCAATTTATAATCTAAATGGCGCAGAGCTTGTAGGGCCATTTTGCGAGGGTCGTCCTCAACAATTCTTGCAACGGCTTCGGGCACATGCATTGCCAGTTCCCTTTCCAGCTCCTCAATCGTAGGCAGCTCCCTGGATCTGGGGTCAAAAGGGTCGGGTGTTTCTTCTTCAGCCATTTGAAAAATTTATTGTAAATACTCGTGCAGGCGGCGGGTATCTTTGTTCTTGCGCAGTTTGGCCAGAGCCTTGGCTTCAATTTGACGAATGCGCTCACGGGTGACGCTAAATTCTTGGCCGACTTCTTCAAGCGTGTGGCTTTTGCCGTCTTCTAGCCCAAAGCGTAGCTTTAAAATCTTTTGCTCGCGGTCGGTTAAAGACGACAATATCCGGCGGACTTGTTCTTTGAGCAGTTGCTCAGAAGCCGACTCGGTCGGGGTTTTGGCGTCTTCATCTTCAATAAAGTCACCCAGTACTGAATCTTCCTCATCGTCGCGCACAGACGCGTCCAGGCTGGAAATGTCCTGCTTGATTTTCATGATGTGCTCAACTTTATCTACGTCCATTTCCATAGCCACGGCGATTTCTTCGTTGGTAGGTTCGCGGTTGAGCTCTTGGGTTAATCTACGCTGGGTTCTAAGCAGTTTATTGATGGTCTCTACCATATGCACCGGAATACGAATGGTACGGGCTTGGTCGGCAATGGCCCGGGTGATGGCTTGGCGGATCCACCAAGTGGCATAGGTGGAGAATTTAAAGCCGCGGTCAGGGTCAAATTTTTCCACCGCTCTAAGCAGGCCGGTATTGCCTTCCTGAATTAAGTCCAGTAAATCCAAGCCACGCCCTACGTAACGCTTGGCGATGGACACAACCAGGCGCATGTTAGCCTCGGCCATGGCGTCCTTGGCGCGTTTTTCACCGCGCTTTACCCGGCGGGCCAGTGCCAGCTCTTCCTCGGCCGTCAGCAGCGGGATTTTACCGATTTCACGCAAGTAAAGCCGCACAGAGTCGTCTGAAATATCATCCAGGAAGGCGGCGTCTGGCGTGACGGTTTTTTCTTCGGGTTCGTCTTCCCATTCGGCTAAGTCGGTGGCTTCTGGAGCCTCCACCGGCACCAGCTCAATATCGTTTTCGCTCATTTCGGCATAGAGCCGCTCCAGCACATCAATATTGGCAGGCGTATCGGGTATAAGAGTAAATATTTCGCGCTGTTCTAGCTTGCCATCGCGCTTGGCCTGTTCCAATAACTGGGAAATTTCGCGGTCGTAGCTTTTGGAGGTACGGCGTGGGCCGCGTTTAGCAGCCACTTTAGCTACAGCCGGCTTTTTAGCCACCGGTTTCTTAACCACCGGTTTTTTAACGGCAGCAGCTTTTTTGGGGGCAGCTTTTTTTATCGCCGGTTTTTTGGCTTTGGGCTTCGCGGTATCTTTTTTAGGCATAGGGGCTAACCTTCCTGATTCATTAGTTGATTAAGAGTATCCACCTTTTTTATAAGTTGTTTCATCTTTTTATCATCACTAGTTTCGCGCATTTGCGCGGCTAGTTTTTGCTTTTGGAGAGTTATGTAGCGGCTAATAAGCCGGTGAGCTAAATTGTTAGACTGCTCTTCTAGGTCACTAAAGGGCAGGTCTTTATATAGCTCCTCAAATTGTAACGTTATTATTTTAACATAATCAGATATATCCCGCAATTTGGCAGCAGTTTTTGCATCCTTGGTAAAGTCCGGGTTATCCTGCAAAAATCCTAGAACCTTTTGGCGTGTATCATCTGTAAAATATTCGGCTTTTATATTTTTGAGTAGCCAGCGTAGTTTGGGCTGAGCAAACGTGATGGCCAAAAAATGGTCCTGCATACGCTGGTATTCTGACGCTACAACATCAATCTCGGTCTCCAGCCCTTTAGGTTTTTTAAATAGCGGCTGAGCTACGGGAGATTTGGTGAACTTGGCCTGCACGGCTTCTAAGCTGGTATCCGTCAATTCGGCGATTTTTTTAAGATAATGTTCCCGCTCTACTGGATCGGTCAGTGCGCGGATGACGTTAAGCAGCGCATCAGTAAAAGCCCGTTTGCCATCGGCAGTGGAAAGATCCAGTTCAGCTGCATAAAGCTTTATGAGCCAATCGGGCGCATAGACAGCCGCTTCGACCGCCCTTTGCCAGGCTCCGGCGTCTTTGCTTACCAGCTCGTCGGGATCCTTGGCGCCGGTAATGGTAATAATTTTGAGCGATACGTCTGTCTTTTGGGCTAGCGGAATAATGCGTTCGGTGGCAGCAATACCGGCGCTGTCGGCATCAAAACAAAGCCGGGTATCACCGGTGAAACGTTTTAGAATTTTAAGATGATGCTCGGTCATGGCCGTACCGGCGCTGGCTACCACATTGGGAAAACCGGCCTGGTGACAGCCAATCACGTCCATATTGCCTTCTACCACAACCACGTAGCCGTCTTTGCGGATAGACGCCTTGGCCAGATCCAGCCCATACACCTGGCGGCTTTTGTCATACAAAATAGTTTGAGGTGTATTGATGTATTTGGGAGCGCCAGGCTCGTCTGCCAGCAATCTGGCCGTAAAGCCCACCACCGAACCGGCTTGGTCGGCTAGGGGAATCATGATCCGGCCGCGGAACATATCGCGCGCACCGCTTGCGCGCATCGTTACCAAACCTGCCCGCTTCATCTCATCGGTGCTAAAGCCGCGCTTGGTCAAAAAATTAGTTAAGGCTGTGCCGCTACTGGGCGAATAGCCCAACCGCCATTGCAAGATAGTCTTTTTGGTTAAACTCCGCTGCCTTATTAAGTACTTTAGGGCGGGCTGATTTGCGGAAAGCTGTGTTTGATAAAACTTGACGGCCAGCTCCAGAGCTTCAGTGGCCCGAGTTTTTAATTTAGTGTTAGCTGTTTTTGGGCCAGTTTTGTACTGATCTAGGTCCACGCCGGCTTGACGGGCTAGGTGTGCTAGCGCACCAGCAAAATCCAACCCTTCCATCTCCATGATAAAGCTAAAGACGTCGCCGCCTTTACCAGAGCTAAAATCGTGCCAAATCTGTTTTTCGGGGCTGACTATGAAACTCGGTGTCTTTTCATTAGTCCAGGGTGAGAGGCCCTTAAAATTGCGACCGGCGCGTTTTAGCTGAACGTACCCACTAACTACGTCTTCAATATTCAAACGAGCCTTAACTTCACCTGCCGCATCCATATCCATAAGTTTATAGCGCGCGGGCTCAACCTAAAAGCACGAGCAGTTTATGTATTGGCCGTGACTAGTCCGTAGGAATGTCTTATCAAGTCTTTGATTTCATCATCACCCACTGACCGGTAAGAGCGGCTCCGCCTTATGAGACAAACCAAAGGTGTTTCTCATCGCGCCGGGCAAAAAGCGCGATTTTTGCTCGGGCTCTCTTTTCCTTCAGCCAATCACCAGATTGTAAGAGTGATTTATTAAGTCCTTGACCTCATCCCAAGAAAGTTGTCCCGTTAAAACAATTGTGTTCCAGTGCTTTTTGTTCAAGTGGTAGCCCGGCATGACGGTTTCATACTTCTCACGCAGAGTTTGGGCTAAAAGTGGATCACATTTTAGGCTTACTTGGATGGGCTCTTTTCCTTCTTGGATGAGAGCAAACATTTTGTCACCAACCTTATAGACAGCCGTCTTTTCACCGAACGGATAATCAAGCTTGGCGTCTGGCAGGCTTAAAATATACTTTTCCAGGCGCGAAAAGCTTAGCATTAGTCCTTAGCTATACGGGAAATTAACTCGGCTAGAACTAGGCTAATACCAAAACCGGCCACTTGCCGCCAAGTCACGCTCCACCAGGCAGCCCAGCCAGGCACACCAAAAGATTCGGACGCGAAACTAATTAAATTAGCTAGCGAAAAGGCGACCAAAATGCCAACTATGATGTTGTTGGTTGATTTTTCGCGCAGGACACCGTGGAGTTTGGGTTTTAATGAGCTCATAACTACCTCTTTATAGCTTGGACTATAGCTTATTTTCCGGCCGGTTTAAAGTCTAAGCAGGCCGAATTAATACAATAGTGCTTGTCGTGAACTTCGCCCGGTACGTCTTCAAATAAATGTCCCAGGTGGCTGCCGCAATTAGCACAAGAAATCTCTACCCCACGCATCCCCATGCTGTCATCGTCCGTCAATTTAATTGCTTCAGAGCGAGCAACATCAGAAAAGCTAGGCCAGCCCGTAAGCCCCGGAGCAGTTGATTCAAACTTGGTGTCAGAACTAAACAGCTCCGCGCCGCAGACAACGCACCTATACATGCCTTTTTCAGAATGATTAACGTATTTACCTGAAAATGGTGCCTCTGTGCCCTTTTCGCGCAATAAATGATACTGCTCTGGCGTCAGCTTCTTTTTTAATTCTTCGTCATCTAACTGCTTGGTCATTTTACACTTGCTCCGGCGCATCTATGTTAAGTAAACCAAGCCCGTGCTTTAAAACATCTGCGTAGGCACCAACCAGTTTTAGCCGGGTAGCTTCCCGCTCATTGCCAATCACACGATTCTTCTCATAAAAGCGGTTAAAGGCTTGGGCTAGCTCGTACAAATAAGTGCAGACGTGTGAGGGCAATAGCTCCCCAGTGGCTTGGGCTACCACATCTGGATATTCACTGATTTTGCGCGCTAAAGCGCGTTCATCGGACTCTAAATTATCAATCTTCCCGGCTTTGACGTCACCAGCTTTTTTCAAGATACTTTTGGCCCGCGCATGAGCATACTGCAAATACGGCCCGGAGTTGCCTTCTAAACTGACCGATTCCGCTGGATTGTAGACCATGTCAGCGCCTATACGATTTTTTAAAAAGCTGTATTTCACTGCGCCTAGAGCTACTGTAAAGTTTTCTTTTTGGTTGATCTTTTTGTTAGCTGTATCGGCCATATCCAACACTGCTTCGGCGCTTACTATATTGCCCTTGCGGCTACTCATCTTTACACCGCCGGGCATTTTTACCAATCCATGGCTGACGTGCGTAGTCTTCTTTACCAGCTCCGGGGCAAATTGTTCGACTGCTTTTAGTACAACCTGCATATATTCGTAAATTTCGTTGCCGGTAATTACCACCGATTGGTCAAAATGATAATCCTCCCACTTTTTTAGCAGTAAGCCTATGTCTTTGGTCTCATAAGTCGGCAGACCCTGAC
The DNA here is from genome assembly GCA_964567555.1 of uncultured Candidatus Saccharibacteria bacterium. Lineage (GTDB taxonomy): Bacteria > Patescibacteriota > Saccharimonadia > Saccharimonadales > UBA10212 > CAZMNA01. The sequence continues at coordinate 91,848 of CAZMNA010000002.1, forward strand.
TATTTATAAATACTCGCGTATGCATATTGTGAACTTCGCCCTTAAACACCACTGCGCCCTCTGATTTTTCAAAAACCTTGCCCATGTTTTCTTTAACAGCTTTGAGACCTAGTTCTACTGTTTGACTTTCCGGATAATATTTCTCGAATTGAGTTCCAATCTTGGCATAAAACTCGTCAAAATAGTCGTAGCTCCACTGGCGCGTAGTCCAGTATATTTTTGCGAGCGAAGAATTTTTATCATTGTGTTCGTACAGACTATAAATTTGCTTGTTTAGCGCTTCGATTGTTATTTTAGCCTCAGGTTTCTCGTAAAAATCATTGCCCTCAACGTAACGAGCAGTCATCCATTGCGCTCTCCCATCTTTTGGAACGTTGCTGAGCTTGTCCGGCAGCTCACCACCAAGGTTTTGGATGATGGCATACATTGTCTTGGCAACGTGTAGCCCGACATCGCCGCCAAAATTCACCCGATGGACTGTCGCGCCAGCGGATTCTAACAAGTTAGCGATAGCGTCACCCACGATACTCGTATAAAGATGGCCAACGTGCAGCACCTTGAAAGGATTAGGATCAGAGTACTCTGCCACTATTTCTTGGTCCTTGAGCGGTTTAGGTATTTTAGTGGCGCCAATTGCAGCTTTGGCAATAGCCTCGTCCGGCAACGTTATGTTAATAAAGCCCGGGCCGGCTACTTTGGCGCCGTCAATTTTAACGGCTATAGATTCTGCGATATCGCTAGGCTTTTTATCCAGTTGCTTGGCGAGCTGCATGGCAACATTGGTAGAAAAATCACCAAACTTCTCGTCCGGCCGGCTAAGCTGTGGCTCTACTTCCTGCCCAAATAAATCCCGACAGGCAGACTTGAGTAAATTTTTTATGTCTTGGCTATTCACCACTTAATAATAAGCTTTTATGACGTGCTTTTAAAACCGCCGGCTAGCCGCCAGACAGCAAAATAACCAACGCTTAGGGTCACAAAAAATAGGCTGGTCATGTTTATGGCGCTGGGGTGGCCAAGCGGATCAATAATGCGGTCTGAAACGTTTAGAATCAGCCCGCCAGGGTTAGATAGCGCATCCCAACTGTTCCAGCGCAGTATGCGACCTAAATAAATGGCAAAGCTGACAGTTAAAATTATTGCCTCTACCAGCTGGTATGCCCGGGCCGGCTTAAAGCGCCTGAGCAGCTGCCGGTGCACTAAAAGCAGGCTCCTAAAACCGAGCAAAAACCCCGTCATAGTTAAAACGCCAAGCAGTACCGCATCAAAAACAACGGATATTTCACCCGTGGGGTAAAGATGAATAAAGTCCGTAATAACATACCAGGTATTGGGCAAGAAGAAGATCCAAACGATGGTGAGTAAGATATTTTGCCAGGTGCTCCAAAGCTGACGGGCTAACCTTTGCGTCAACCACCAGCCGGAGGCATAACCCAGCCAAGCCAAAGCCAAGTTACCCGGGATGAATCCGTAACGCCAGGTGCCGGCCATAATAAAGCGGACACCAACCAACCCCAGCACCAGCAGGCTTAGAGCAACTGCTGCTTCTAGGAAGTTTCTCTCCTCTTTTGACATACCACCAATTATACCAGTCTGGCAATATCTAAATTTATATATTTACATGTTTAGATGTATGTGTTAAATTAAACGGGTGGGTGATAACAAAGTGATTGATGTTTTAAAAAGTTTGGCCGACCCTACCAGGCTGGCGATAGTACGTAGCCTGGCAACTTGCGAGAGCGGCCAAAAAAGCTGTAGTGACATTTCCGCCAAAATTAAATTGAGCCAGCCGGCCATGAGCCACCATTTTGGCAAGCTGGTAGATAGCGGCGTGGTTATTGAAGCCAAAGACGGTACCAAGAAAATTTACCGGCTTAACACCGCCCTGCTGGCAACAGTAGGTATTAACGCCGCTAAATTATAAGGAGAAACTATGAAATTAATGGTCATTTGGGGAAGTTCCCGCCAGGACCGCCAGGGCGGCGTAGTCGCTGACTGGGTAAAAACGGGTGCTCAAAAAGACGGCCGTTTTGAAGTAGACTTTGTTGATTTTCAAAAGACTGTTCTACCCTTTTTTGATGAACCCATCAGCCCGTTTTCTATGAAATCAGCCGGTGCGGACTACACTCACCCGGAAGGCAAAGCCTGGGCCGAGCGAGTAGCCAAGGCGGATGGTTTTATAATTGTTACGCCCGAATATAACCACGGCTATACAGCTGTACTTAAAAACGCCCTGGATTGGGTTGGGCCTGAATGGGTTGATAAGCCGGTTGGTTTTGTCAGCTACGGCGGCATTTCCGGCGGCGCCCGCGTCGTTGAACAACTGCGGACTGTGACGATTGAACTTGGCCTGGTGCAAGTCGCCAACCCGATACATTTTGTCTACTTCCCTCGGGAGTTTGACGAACAAGGTAAGCCCAAAGAAGCCGAAAAATATAACGGCCAGCTAAAAAAGATGTTTGATGAGCTCAACCGCCTGCATGGGCTGTTTAGTAAATCAAGAGCCTAGGAAAAGAAGTGCAGCCACTGCGGGCTGTCCACGATATGCTCCAGCCTAAAGCCTAAGTCTTTAAGCGTACTGTCACGCTGGGCGTCGCTTGAACCCAGCACATTCAAAGCTACATACGGGTCATGTACATTCAGACCGCAAAAAGCCAGCGTGCCCCAATTAATCGGGTAGAGCATTTGTTCAACGGAGGCTTTGTGCTGTCCGCCAGCCGAATAATACTGGGCCGGGTGGCCGGCCGACATTATCATCATTGCCTGCTTACCACGCAGCAGCCCATTTTCATAAAACTTGCCACTGTCCCATGCAAAGCCCATGGCCAGTACCCTATCAAACCAACCCTTAAGCATGGCCGGCACGCTTGACCACCAAAGCGGTGATATAAAAATTATGACGTCGGCGTTTGTAACCTTTTGCATCTCGCCGGTTATGTCCGGAGAAAAGGCCATGGACAATCTAGCAGCGTGTTTTTGCTCCATCATGTAATTAAAATGTTCGCCGGATGTAGTTACAAAATCCCATTTTTGGGCAACGGGGCTAAAGCCTTGGCCATACAGATCAGTAAGCACCACGTTATGGCCCTGGCGGCCTAAAACCTCCAGCACCACGTTCTTCATTGCGGCTGTAAAACTGCTCGGTTCAAAATGCGAATAAACAATTAAAATATTCAAACTGCCACCCTCTGGTAATACTAATGATTATTGTAACAGTTTAGGGACCGGTTTTAGGCAGCAATCGCGTGGACCGATTGGTCGTTTAGACGGAAAATCATCTGGCTAATCTTCCAGGTGCCACTTGATGTCTTGACCAAAATATAGTCAACAGAGCCGCGGACCGTCCAAACATAGCGTTCTCCCCGGTCAGCTACATAATGTTTGTGTTCCACGGACGTGGTAACGCGGGCGCGGCGCGAGCTAAGCATCCGTACACCCAAACGATTAATGAAGCGGCGAGTGGCATAAAAGTAACTGCCGATTTCTTTGCGCCAGCTGTCAATCAGTCTTTTGCGCGGCACATTGGCGGGTGTCTCACCGGACAGTGATTTATTGTCAACAAATGGGTTCTTTACAAAGTATTCTTCCAATTGCTCCCACTGGCGCAAGTCTTGCAAGCTGGAAACGTGGGTTACGATTTCTTTTATTTGCTCTTTGTCTGTCATGGGTGCCTCGCTATCACTTGGTTACGCTTTTATAATACCGCGATTTAGCTGAGAAAATCCTAAGAATGTTACTTGTTCTTCCCTCTCGAGCCTAGGTAGGTACTTAGCCTAAACAGGCTTAGCCAACGCCCATTGCTGGAAGAAGTAAGTCCTCAGAGCTTCAATCATAGCTTCGTTATAAATAACTACGCCACTTCGCTCTTTGCTCTGTTTAGGATTGCTGGCAGACAGAATAGCTGACGAATTATCGAAAATATTTAAATGGTAGCCTTCGCCGGGTAGATGCCTGACCGACACGCCCATGGCTCGCCAACGCTTGATTAGCATATTATTTTCTTTGTCGTTTTTATGAAAAATAAACTTAGGACTGACATCTCTGCCGATAGCATTTTCCGTAATTGACCAAATGGATTCTGGCACGGGTTCGCCAATGCTTATCACTAAAAATTCTTGCTCGGCTTCTTTAGCTAGATCAACGAACCTATCAAACAGTTCTTTCCGCCCAGTTAGCAACTCCATGTTTAGGCGATTAGGATTTTTCTTGATATCTAACTTCCTAACAGCCGACTGACTAGAATCTTTAATTTTAAGGATTTGCTTGGTTGCCAACTGCTCTATAGCGACACTTGGAGTTACGGCTTGAAACTGCTTTGGAGTGACATCCAATTCTTTTATGAGTCCTTTGTGCAGAAGGGCGTTGGTTGCCCGGTAAACACTATTAACTATAATGCTCAGCCGTTCGGAGATATTCTTAGCAGTCAAAGCTCCTTCATTGACTAGTAGCAAATACATTCTGATTTCGTCAGAACTTAGTCCTAGCTCGGATAGATACCCTTTAACAGAGCTTGAAGAGTAGTCCACACGCAGATTTTAGCAAAGTTTTGCTAAAATTGCTAATTATCTCATTGCCGAAATATAGTAATTATTGAATAATATGCACACCATGAAGAGACATGAGACCGTAAAAGAAAGTTCAAATTTAGCTAACTATGAAACCATGCGCTTGCCCGCCATGGACCCTTTAGATGCCTTGGAAACATTGGTCGGAAGTGATCCAAACAGAGACTTTTGGGTATATGGTTCGGATGATGAAACCATCATGGCGCTTGACCCAATCGGTGAGATTGTTGTTGCTGGGGATCAAATATATTCATCCTGGGCAGGTGAACACCTGGCTCATGAAACCGCATCTGACCCTTTCGCTCAAGTTGGCCGCCTGCTAAACGAAATGCCAGTAGAAAATTGGCGAGCTTTCGGCCACATATCATTTGATGCAGCTGGTTACTATTTGCCTTATCCCCTGCAAGCATCCACTCCCGTGATGAGATTCGTTATTCCAAAAACAGAGCTAGTTTTCACTAAGGAAACGACCGATATTCGTACTCTCGGCAATCCAGCCCAAATAGCAGAGTCTTTAAGTAAGATTGAGCATTTCTCGCACTCTGAACCGAATGTACCAGCTCCTAGTGAAACGGATCGAAAAAGCTACGAGCGTGGAGTCGCAGAATTAGTAAAAGATATCCGTGCCGAGCATTTGGCTAAGGTCGTTTTTGCTCGTCACGTGCATTTACCCGGTAGTATAGATATCTTCTCGACACTTAACTCTATCCGACAACCGAATTCAGCAGCACGGACTTATTGTTTCCATGAAAAAGATTTGACTGGTATAGGGTCAAGCCCCGAACTTCTGATGCGAACAACTCCCGAAGGATTGATTCAAACAACTCCGCTAGCGGGGACGAGACCGCGGGGCGGAACGCCAGAACGTGATGCGGCTCTACGCCACGAACTCCAAACTGATCCCAAAGAAGTTATAGAACACATGCTGTCGGTAATACTCGTCCAGAAAGAAGAACTGAAAGGCATTTGCGAGACTGACAGTGTGTGTATTAAAGATGCGATGCAAGTCAAGCAATTTCGTACCGTCCAACACTTGGCATCTAGGGTGGAGGGGCAGCTCAAGGAGGGCTTAACGCTATGGGATGGTCTGAGAGCGCTTTTCCCAGGAGTGACAGTTTCCGGCATTGATAAGCCTACGGCTTTAGAAAAAATTGCCCAGTTCGAAAAAGTGCCGCGCGGGCCATACGCTGGTTGCGCAGGCTGGGTAGATTCAAACGGTGCATCTGATCTTACGATTACTCTTCGTTCTGCCTTTGAGGATGAAAATGGTGTTTCTATCAGCGCAGGGGCTGGCATTATCGCTCAATCGTTCCCCACGCGAGAGTACGATGAAACAGCTCACAAGATGCGGACAATACAATCTCTATTAGTACTGTCGGAATCTTAAAAAGTTCCACTTTCTAACTGGAGGGGGCAGGGATAGCGGCTACGCCTTCTCCGCTGCGGCGTGCTCAGAATAAATTCTTGCGCGCGTCCTCGCTCCGCCGAACCCTCTGCTCCGCAGCACGGGTTCTCAAGCTCTTAATTCCTGCCAACTTGTTCAGCCGGGCAAGCCCGAACGAACAATTTGGCGGGACAGACGGGTCTGGAACTCTACTCGATACTGAGGGAGTTATTCTGGCAACAAAGTTTTGCCGGTGTTTACAATCAATACTTTCTTGTCTTTGGGAATTTTTCTTTTTAGTTGCAAAAGTAATGCAAGCCCCGCGATGCCTGAAGCCTCCGCCTCAACACCTTGTTTTGCGGCCAACTTAAGGGCTTTGTCAATATATTTTTCTTTGACTATGTAGACGTCAGATTCTTGGCCGCAGTAGCCGGCTGACTTATAGGACCGTATCCATTGTTCATTGAAATGCACAAACGGCAGGTGGGGCGAATAGAGTTTGTCAGCCTTGCTGTGTGGGTTATTCGTTGTTGCTCCCATAAAATTACAGTGTTTCAGGACATTTCTATCACCCGAAAACCGGGGGTCATGTTTTGTCGTTGAGACTTCAACGCGGTTTATGTTGAGAATGTTTTCATATAGGTTCCCAGTGCCGAACGGGATGAAACAATAGTCCGGAGTGCTATTGATAATCTCATAGCTCATCCAGTCGTAAAAACGTGTGTTTGGCCCCAACGCTTGATCTGAGGTGATATCGATGCCGCTCGGGTTGCGCGTAAGTGCTAGGATTTCTGTCCAGTCCAATGGCTTCCTGTTAAGATCCGTTTCGTACACTTCACACCCAATGCGTTCCAGAGAATCCTTAACATTTTTCGATGTTTTGAAATCAATTAATACTTTTAGAGCTGGAAGCCGATATTTTTTTAGCATGGTTTGAATTGCCATTGCCGCAGACCCCGATGAGATTATTGACATACGGGGCAGTGTGCCCTTTACTTGTCCGCGCTTCTTTGCTTGCAGAAAGTTCCAGTATGTTACTACAATCTCCCAAGCCATTCGGTCTTTGTGCGTGCCGGTCGGATTTGTGCTTTCATCTTTGAGCCACACATTCGTAAAGCCGGGCACTTGGATTTGATAGGTGGGAGTAGCTGGAAAGCGGGGATTGTCTGGCGGGAACTCCGGTTTGTTAGGGTCATTCTCCGATCCAATAACAATAGAGCCCAATATTCTTTGTTCAGATTGCGAAAGTTTTACCACTTTTACCATTATATGGCGGAGGGACAGGGATTCGAACCCTGGATGCCGTTGCCGACAAACCGCCTTTCCAAGGCGGCGCCATAGACCAACTAGGCGACCCCTCCCTGCCTCAGATATTTTAGCAAAGTTACCCCTGATTTTTTATCCGCACAGTGCTTTTTGGAAGTTCCGTAATCTGATTGCAGACTGCTTCACTCTGAAAAGATGAGGGACTCTATCCGCTGTAGCCGATTTCGCAACCTTTTATTTTTGTAAGCATCGCGTGCCAGAGCGTAAACTATGAATATGAGGTGGGGAGGCAAACTTAGATTTATACCCGAAAGAAAGCGCGGGTTCAGCTTTATTAATACAAAATGGCACTTATCCAACTCAAAGAACTCTCCAAGATTTACGGCTTCGGTGATGCTACAGTATTGGCGCTAGATGAAGTTGACTTGGTCGTTAAGCGCGGCGAGTTCGTGGCCATCATGGGTCCCAGCGGCTGCGGTAAAACAACGCTTCTTAATATGATTGGCTTGCTGGATAAACCGACCCACGGCACATACTTGTTAGAAGGCCGTCACGCCTCCCGCCAGCGCGCCGACCGGTTGGCAAAATTGCGCCGGGACCGGATTGGCTTTGTTTTTCAGTCTTATAATTTGCTGCCGCGCTTAAATGTTTTGGATAATGTTGCCCTGCCCCTGGCCTATAAAGGCATGTCACCGGTGAGGCGGGCAACAAAAGCCAGCGATATTTTAGAAATCGTCGGTCTACGCGACCGCGAATATTACTACCCGCGCCAGCTGTCCGGTGGCCAAGCCCAGCGCGCCGCTATCGCCCGCGCGCTAGTCAATAATCCGGAAATATTAATTGCCGATGAACCAACCGGCAACCTAGACAGCACCGACAGTAAAGTTGTTATGGAACTGCTCAGCGACATCAACCGCCGGGGCAACACAATACTAATGGTCACCCACAATCCAGAGTTAACGCGGTATGCCCAGCGGGTAATTTACATGCGCGATGGCCGGATAGTTGGCGATGAAAAAACCCGCCTTGGGGAAGTAGCCAAGGGCGCTCGCCGCTTATATTACAAACTGCGCCCGTTTAGCGATGATGAAATCTTAAGCGGTGTCTCAGCCCTCATGAAGCGCGTAGAAACCAAACCCTCATCCCGCCGCAATACTAAAAAGAAAGCCAAGAACGCGTGAAGATTAATATTTATTCCGGCAATGTGAAATCGGCCTGGTACAGCCTGCGGGCCAGCCGCGTGCGCTCGTTTTTTACGATGCTAGGCGTGATTATCGGGATTACCAGCGTAGTTACCGTTGTCAGCCTGGGTACGGGCTTAAAGCACCAACTCTCCGGCCAAATCAACCGCCTAGGCCCGGATGTTCTAAGTGTTCGCTCTGGCCAAATTAACGCTAGCAACACCAGCAGCTTAACGACTTTGTCGCTACTTGGCATCAGCAGTATTACGCCGGCTGATGTCACCACTCTAGGCAAAGTTCCGCAGCTAAAAGCCGTGGCACCGTTTGATTTTGTAACCAACACAGTAACCAAAAACGGTACCAGGCTTGGTAATGTTTTTGTAATTGGTACAACGCCGGACCTAGCCAGCGTAGCTAAGCTAGACCCTAGGTTTGGCAATTTTTTATCCGGCGATACGGATAGTCAAAATGTTGCTGTGCTGGGTAGTAGCGTCGCCCTCAAATTGTTTAATGAACTTAACCCGGTTGGTGAAAGTTTTAATGTTGATGGGCAACCCTTCACCGTTTACGGTGTATTGCCGCAATCGCCCGGTGGTCTACTGTCCGTCGCCCAGACCGATTTTAATTCATCGGTTTTTATACCGTTTTCTACCGCTCAACGTTTAAACGCTGGCCACGCCGATATTTTGCAGGTACTCGTCAAAGCAGCTGACTCTAAAAAAGTTAACCAGGCGGCGCTGGCGGCGCAGTCTGCCCTGGCCCGCTCACATCCGGGCGCCAGCTTTTCGGTTTTAACCCAAAAACAGCTAGCCGATATTGCCAATGGTGTAATCAACACGGCTACCAAATTTATATCGGCGGTTGCAGGCATATCGCTTTTAGTCGGAGGTATTGGCATCATGGACGTCATGCTTGTAAGTGTGTCCGAGCGCACACGTGAAATCGGCCTTAGAAAGGCCGTGGGCGCTACTAACCGTCAGGTCTTAAACCAGTTTATGATTGAGGGTCTGGTTTTGAGTGTTGGCGGTGGCATAATTGGCATTTTGGCTTCACTTCTCGTAGATTTACTGCTCAAACTTTACACTAACTGGCAGCCGGTGCTTGATTGGCCAATACTTGTTGTCGCAGCCATAGTCTCAGTGGATGTTGGTATAGTTTTCTCGGCCGTTCCAGCCATTAAAGCTGCTGCCAAAAACCCCATCGAAGCCCTCAGAAGCGAATAAAAACCGCCAGGAGTATCTGGCGGTTTAGAAACATGTGGTGGATTTCTACGCCGCTTTGGGTTGGTCGGTTTCCTCTTGCCTACCTTTCTCGATTTTGTTATTTATGCGTTTCAGTGCGAGTTTTGTAATTAAGGGTGCGGCTTCTGGTGAAGAAAATTCATGTATGTATCCTGCTCGTTTGACTTCTGCCTTGCCCTGCCCAGAAGTCGTAGTTAGGCCCTCGTACGCTACTTCCTGACCCGAGTTTGTTGCGTGGCGAGTTCGTGCGTCAACAGTTTTATGTTCAACTATAGGGTTATTTACATCGCTTCGTGTACTGACCAAAGAGCCTTCAAGATCGGATATGCTTGAGGTATCTTCCATTCTCCCTGGAGCAAACCAATCACCGCTTGATTCACGTACATTGACACCGCCCGGCAGCTCTTTGCCCTGCCATCTGCTTCCTCTGTAAGATCCTGGCGTCTCACCATATAGACGCGATATCTCTCCGCTTGTATCATAGTAATTTTTGCGTGCTATATCTCGCGCTTTTTCCCAAGCTTCTTTGCCTGCGGATGAAAGTTCTTCGCTCATTTCTGTCTTCCTTTTTGATTTTTACGAACTATGGGCCTACGCTATCATACTTATGCTTAATTTGCAAGTGTTAACCGAGTTCTTTTTTAAACTTTTCTACAAAATCTACCGGCGCTGGATTCACGCCGTTTAAAAGCCCCAAATAAATAGTCACAAAATCACCATATCCAATCGCCCAAAGCAGCTGCTCCAGCAAATCATTCCCTTGCACACTAATCACATGCGGTGCCGGGCGGCGGCCGGACAATAACTTTTCCGCAACTTCAAAACGCCGCAGGATTCTTGGGTTCTCTAGACTGGAGCGCAGCTCCACCACCGCATACGGTTTTTGAACTGGGTGCGATGTCCAGCCAATCAGCTCGTTATGGTCAAACTCCGGCAGCTCGTTCCACCAAGCTACATTTTTGGCATTTTCATTAACATTGATCTTCCATTTGTAGGCAGATGGTGCCATCAACGGGCCACCGTAAATAACAACCGACTTACCGGCCAGCTCCATGGCCAATTTCTTAGCCGGGTTATCGCTCATTGGCACGGTTGGCAGCCACGCCTTAACGGCACCTGCCAAGAATTCTACGCCCTCGGCGATTTCCCTGCCTTGCTCGGGCGCTAGGCCTGCCGCTTTTAGGATACTTTCCACCGCCTTTAGCATATAAAGCACCGCGTAGCGCGGCTGCTCGGCCTTGGGAACTAGAACAAACGCGTGGCTGCCTGCCTCAGCCAGTTCTTTAAGCTTGCCACCGCCTGCCATAACCACAATGCGCGCTCTGGCTTTTACGGCTTCGTCTAAAGCCGAGAGTGTTTCTTCCGTATTACCCGAATAGGAGCAAGCAATAAATAGCGTATCGGGCCCCACATAGGCCGGAACGTGGTAATTCCTAACCACTTCAAACGGCACCTTGGCGCCTGGCCAAACTTTGGCAAAAAGTGCCGGCAAAGCCGAGCCGCCCATACCTGCAAAAACAACATTTTTATAAAAGCCGCCAAGATCCGGCACGCTAAACTCATGCTTTAGCTGAGTAGCTTGGCGCTCAGCCACACCCAGAGCGTCTTGCCCGTCCCGCTGGTGTATGTATTTTAAATCATCTAGCACTAAGGCTATTTTAGCTCAAAAGTGTATATTTTGTGTTTAGAGGTTTTTGCGACGGTTTATGATGTAGTGGCCTGTGCCAGCCAGTGCGCTGGTGCCAACAAACAGTTCAGTCACGTCACCGGGCCCAGTGTTAGGCACTTCATTTGGCTTATTGGCTGACGCAGAACTGTTGCTTTTAGCGGCTTTGGACTTACTACCGGTCTGGTGTTGAGACGTTTGCTGGCTTGTCCCGGCAGAGCTGGCAGTTTGATTGGCCTTACTGTGATGATGAATTGCCCTGCCAATGAAAATTGCAATAACCAGGATAATAACGGCTCCAAGTACCCGCACAGGCCAGTTTAATCTGCCAATGGATTTGTTATAAAAATCTTTGGCAGGCAAACGCTTGCCTTCACTTTCCGTTTCTTCCACCGGATTCTTTAAATCTTCGTCCATAAAACCTCCAAGTGACCCATTTATACCACCATTTTACCAAGTGTGCAAGATGGCTAGCTTACAGATTCCTTCTTCGTAGAGGCTTGTCGCTCGGCTTCCAGGCGCTGGGCGATGGCATCCCCAATCAGCCGGCTGGCCGTTGGGCGATACTCGTTGGTCAGAACTTTGCCAATCTTCGTACGCGCCATAATTGCCGTAACGGCTGAGCGGAAATTCAACTCTCCGTTGCTGGCTTCTACTTCGCCAATTAAACCTTGTTGTCTCAAACTTTCCAGTAATTCTAGGTTGTCAATTTTTATAAGAGTTGTGTGACCCAGACGGTAACCACGGTTTTTCAAAATGGTTATCGCACGATTGGCTTCTTCCACAAAGTGCCGCTCCCAGCTGAAAACATAACCTCCACGCACAAAAATAGGGACGGGCTCTAGTGTCTCTTGGTCCTTAACTTGCCCTCCATACCTTGGGTTGCTACCTGCCACAGATTCCTCTAGTTTTTGCGGCATATACGACTCAACATCTAGTAGCCCAGCCTCAGACGCCTCCATCACAAAAATTCCAGCTTGAATTGGTTTGATCCCTAACTTAGCTTTTACAGATCTTACGTTGTCTTGAATTACATTACTAGTACATTGGAGGCTACCGGCAATTTCCCTTTGAGCCATACCAGTAGATAGTCCACATAAGACTCTCGTTTCTTGTTCGGTTAGCTCGCTTATTTTAGTTGGATCGATTTTTAGCTGTCGGGCTAGCTCATCTTTGAATATTGAGTAGGCCAAAGTTGCGGCTATGGTTTGATTTGAAACTTCAGTTTGGCGGATAATTGTCGATCTGTGTGCATTGACCGTATGATGGTTTATGCTAGCCTGTCTTGCTATTTCTTTATCGGTATTACCCAGTACAATTAGCTTCCAAATTTTTACAGTACGTGGGCTTAGCCCAAATTGATTACTAACCGATCCTTCATGGGATACTGGCGGATCTGGATCCTTAGCCATGCTCTTCTCTGCTTCCAGCCAGCCTATCACGCTAATCTGCAGTCTGTTAGAACAACCTGCTTTTTTATAAATTTCTTTCACTTGTGAGGCTACTGTGGCAGAACTAATCCCAAGCTCACTCGCTATCTGCTCATTACTTAGTCCTTCCTTGACTTGGTCAAACACCTTGCGCTCGTCGGGCGATAAAGAATCTAGACGTTCTACGTCTAGGTCAGGTATAAATTGGCTCCGATTGGGACGCTGAGCATAGGCTTCACAAGCGGCCAATGCAGCTTCCCTGCGGTTTCCGGCACCGACTTGTTGCAACACCGTTCGAACGTGTGACGCAACCGTATGATGAGGTAACGAAAGGCTAGTCGCAATCTCCTCATTAGTCAGCCCTTGAGTCATAAGTTGCAAAACTTTTAGACTTTCCTCACTCAGGTCGAACGGAGACTCTAAACCTTCTGCCTCTTCGTTACGCAAATGCTGCCTCATTAGATTAACGCGTACAGCAATCGGTATCTTGCGTTCTAATTGAATACCAAGCAACAAAGCAGTGTTGCCAATTTGGTCTAGAGTTTGTCGGTAATCTTCTGGCAGGTTAGGGTTTCTGGACAGTCCCTCTCCGCTCTTTTGACCACTTACCTGTACAGCAATCTGCCCAAAACGAACAAATAAATCATAAGCTTCTGACTGCGCCTCAGCAGGGAAAAAATACCGACCATCAAGACGGGCAGTTTCATCTGCAAAAGTAATGGCTTACGCTTCTTCTTGGTTAGGTGACATAATAAATAAAACTCCCTTGTAGGGAGCTTTATTATAAAACTTTTACGTTTTTTTAGCAAGCTACATCATGCCCATGCCGCCGCCCATGTCTGGAGCGGCTGGAGCCTGCTTCTCTGGCACATCAGCCACCAGCGCGCCCATGGTCATGGCCGTACCGGCAATAGACACCGCATTTTGTACAACTTCCTTGACCACCCGAGTCGGGTCCACTACGCCAATTTCTTTCATGTTAGCCGTGGCTTCCGGGCTGTTGACGTCAAAGCCGACACCGGCTTTGGCCTCCAAAACTTTCTCCAGCTTGGCCTCGGCGTTTAGGCCGGCGTTGCTCATCAGTTGCTTAAACGGCTCTAGCAGCGCATTTTTTAAGATGCCTGCGCCAGCTGCCACAGAATCGTTACCATCCGCCTTCATTTGCTTAGACAGATCAACTAGCGTCACCCCACCACCCGGCACGATGCCTTCATCCAGCGCCGCTTTAACAGCTGCCACAGCGTCATCCACCCGGAATTTTTTCTCTTCAATTTCGGTCTCGGTTGCACCGCCAACTTTGATGACAGCCACCTTGCCTTCCAGCGCCGCTCGGCGCTTTTCTAAGTTTTCTTTATCGTATTCGCTGGATGCAGCTTCAACCTGCTTTGTGATTTGGGCAATGCGGGCTTTGATAGCCGCGTCAGTGCCAGCACCTTCAATGATGGTCGTCTCGTCTTTTGTCACAATCACCCGACGGGCACTGCCTAACATGGCAACTTCCGCGTTTTCAAATGTGGCACCAGTGTCTTCAGAAATTACTTCCCCGCCCGTCAAGATGGCTAGGTCGGCTAAGATCTCTTTGCGCTGATCACCAAAGCTCGGTGCCTTAACCGCCACGGTGTTAAATACACCTTTGAGTTTGTTGAGTACCAGCGTACCTAGCGCCTCGCCCTCAACATCATCGGCAACAATCACCAAATCTTTTTTGCCAGCTTGAGCCAGCTTTTCAAGCAGCGGTAAAAATTCCTGGACACTTGAAACCTTTTGGTCGGTTATTAAAATCAGTGGCTTGTCATAGACAGCTTCCATGCGGGCAGTGTCGGTCACCATATACGGGCTGACGTAGCCGCGATCCATGGTAAAGCCTTCCACGACTTCACTCTCCATGGCCAAGCCTTGGCCTTCTTCAACCGTCACCACGCCGTCTTTGCCGACTTTGTCCATGACATCAGCAATTAGCGTACCGATTTGTTCATCGCCGGCACTAATGGTAGCGACCTCAGACACACGCGTCTTTTTGCCAGCGACAGGTTCGCTCATGCCGGTCAGTTTGGCCAGAACATCCTTAGCGGCAGCTTCCAAACCTTTTCTAAGTAGCATCGGGTTGTGACCAGCGGCAATCAATTTATTGGCCTCACTCAGTATGTGGTAAGTCAGCACTGTTACAGTAGTGGTGCCATCGCCGGCCACGTCGTTCATCTTGCTGGCGGCTTCTTTAATCAGCTCCGCGCCGACTTTGTAGCCCAAGGTTTCATCGTCTTTGTCTTCTAGCTCCACGCCCTTGGCAACGGTCACACCGTCATGGGTGACGGTTGGTGTGCCATAGGATTTGCTGATGACCACGTTGCGGCCCTTGGGGCCCATGGTTGTCCTAACCGCGTTATATAAAATCTCCGCGCCTTTTAATACTCGTTGCCGCGCATCTTCATCATAAAAAACTTTTTTAGCCATATTTTCCTCCTTATTTTACTGTCGCTAACACATCTTCTTCTTTTACAAGGATGTACTCTTTGCCATCAACTTTGGCTTCTTGGGACGAGTAAGTCTTATAAATTATCCGCTCGCCCGCTTTAATATTTTTTACGTCATTGCCAACTTTTAAAACCTTGGCAACTTTAGGCTTTTCGGCCGCTTTATCAGGCAAATAAAGACCGCTTGATGTTTTGGTCTCTGCCCCTTCTTGTTCGGCCAGTACCCAATCAGCTAAAGGATTCAAGCTCACTTTAAAACCTCCCTAAGATTTATATAAACTAGCACTCATAATAGCCGAGTGCCAAATTGTCTGTCAAGGCAAACAAAAAACCCGCTGTTTTTAAAGCGGGTGTTTGCGAGTGCGGGGGTCGGCCGTGGCCGACCCCCGCCGATCCGTCGTCCTAGCTCCGAACGATCAAGGACTTGGGCTCGTAGCGGCCCCAGTCCCAGCCCTCTGGGTCTCCCCAGTCGGGTTCGGTCTGGGCTCCGCGCTGAAGGCGGTCAATTACATCCGCTCGGCTGAGCGGACCGCCGCCGTATTCCACGTGGAATTCCGGCGGTAGCTCCACCGCACCATCGAGCTCCTCGAAAAGACTGAGGATGTCAGGGTCTACCGCGTCGAGCGGGTCGTCATCGGGGTCTCCGAGCTCAGCGGGCTCACGGAGGACCGCGTAGTCCACCTCGCTATGCGCCGGCTCCGGCACAGGTGCCGGAACATCGAGCACGGCTCTTGCGGGAAGCGATACCGCGACACGTGGGTTCGGCGTGGTCAGATACGTCTCCGGCTCGGGGACGTAGACCTTGCTGCCGTGGTGGCGCCTGCGCACCCTGTAGGTGCGGCGGCGTTCTCCGCGGAGGCAGCGCTGCGCGCTGATCAGCACGACATTGTCTGTCGTGGCCTCCTCCTCGTAGAACTCGCGCTTCTCGAGCGCGACAAGACCGTCAATGGCGGCCTTGCGCTGCTCGTAGCAGCGTTCCACCTCCCACGCCATTCTTTCTTCGGGTGTGGGATCCAACTGTGCGAGTGCCGACATGGTCAGCTCCTTCAGGTCGTAGGGACGGATCGTCACCAGAAAGTACTACTCTGGTGAATGGGCATATTTTACCATAACAACTTTAAAAAGCAAACGTTTATGCTTAGGCGGATTGTTATACTAAAATCTATGTCCAAAAAAGTCTTGATGTGTCCTCCAACCTATTTTGATATTGAGTACGAAATCAATATTTGGATGCATCAGGATAATCAACCAGCCGAGGAAACCGCCTCCCAGCAGTGGCAAAAACTACACGATGTTTATACCCAAAAACTGGGCTGGCAAGTTGAGTTAATTGACCCAGTCAAAGGCCTGCCAGACATGGTCTTTGCCACCGATTGCTGCGTACTGATTGGCGGCCGTGCCCTGCTCTCCTCCTTCCGTCACCCGGAACGTCAGCCCGAAACTGGGCATTTTGAAAAGTGGCTTACCGAACATGGTTTTAGCGATTATAAACAGGCTGAGAATTTTTTTGAGGGCGGCGGGGACAACCTAGTTTGTGGCAACAAAATTCTGGCCGGTCACGGCTTCCGCTCTGCCCCCGAAGCGGCCAAAGAGCTGGAAAAATTTTTCGGCCTAGAAGTCGTGCCGCTTAAAATCGTTGACCCACGTTTTTATCATCTGGACACCAGCCTGGCAGTATTATCTGATGACACAGTTGCCAGCTACCTCCCCGCCTTGGATAGAGCCAGCCAAGCCCGTTTAAAAGCAGCTATCCCTAACGTCATAGAAGCCACCGAAGAAGAAGCCAAAGGCTTTGGCTTAAATGCCGTTTCTGACGGCAAGACTATCATTACCTCGGATGCCTCTGCCAGCCTGCTAGATAAATACCGCTCAGCTGGTTTTGAAATCATCGGCACACCAATCTTGGAGTTTAGAAAATCTGGCGGCGGCGTTAAATGCCTAACGCTCAATCTTAACTAGTGATGGAATTTCGCCAGAACGCCAGGCTTCAAATCGGTCTTCGTCTCTTAAATCCCCTTTTAGTTCTTTAAATTGCCGCCGCAACTTAAGCTCTTCGGCTAGCTTTGTTTCAGCCATCTTCTTAGCAAATGGGTCAGTGAACTTGTTTTTGAACAGTAGTCTAGCGATAACACAGGCTATAGTTGCAGTCGGTGCAAATTCCCATAATCGTTCCTGGATCTTTTCTTGGTTAAGTCTCATCTCTTAAAATTTTAGTCGCCAAAGCCACCTCGTCCCATGGGTGTTCGCCATCAGCCCGCTCTATAGTTTTCTCGTGGCCCTTACCTAGCAGTAGCACCGTATCGCCTTTTTTGGCTCGGGAAAGAGTAAACTTAATCGCCTCTTCCCGGTTATGAACTAAAAACAGGTTTTTATCCCGCGTTTTACCGGCCTTTTCTGCCCCACCAGCAATCTGATTCATAATTTCTGTACCATCAATATCCCGGTCATCCTCCTCTGTTATTACCACCTCGTCGCAGTATTTTCCGGCCAGCTCACCCTGCACCACCCGCTTGGCCTCGTCGCGCCGGCCAGCGCTGCCAAACATTGCAATTAGTTTGCCTTTAACCATCGGCTTGATATCGCGGAATAACTTTTCAAAGCTGTCCGGCGTATGAGCAAAATCTACAATTACCGAGAAGTCCTGGCCGGCCTCCACTTTTGTCATCCTGCCCTCCACACTCCGCAAAGCAGAAATTCCTTGTTCTATCTGTTTTTTATCTAAGCCGATAGCTCGCCCGACACTAACAGCCGCTAGCGCGTTATAGACATTAAAACTGCCCGGCAAGTTGCAGACAATGTCATACTCTTCTTCTGGACCTTTGGCCGTAAATCTGCTGCCTTCGGGTGTCGTCTGAACATTTTTCGCTTTAATATCACCATGCTTCACTCCGTAAATTATCGGTACGGCAATGTCGCTGGCAAAGGCTTTGGCGCTTGGATCGTCTCCGTTAATGACGCCGATTCTTAAACCGTGGTCGTTATTATCAGCCAGCCGAAAGAGCTTGCGTTTGGCGCTTAGGTAATTTTTAAACGTGCCGTGGTAATCAAGGTGCTCATGTGTGACATTGGTCATCGCCGCCACGGAAAATGGAATGCTCCAAACCCGGTACTGCGCCAAGGCATGAGAAGTAACTTCCAGTACCAGCCAGTCAGCACCACGTTTCTTCATCCGCTTAAGGCGCTTGATCAGCTCTGGCACAGGCACATTGGTCATATGTTTGACCTGAGGCCGTATATCATTCCCGACCCCGTAAGCCACCGTAGTCATCAGGCCGGCATTATATCCAGCCTCGGTAAGCATTTTATGAATCAAAAAGCAGGTGGTAGTTTTGCCGTTGGTGCCGGTAACCCCAATTACTTGCATATCCTTTGCTGGCGAGCCACCGCTCAGCGTATTGAACAGAACCGCTTCCATAAGATGTCCGGCTGGTTCAATTTTCCTAAACAGACTTTTTGGGATGATGGCTTTGACCGCCGACCGTAAATTCATGCTTAAAGTATAATACTTCTAAAGTGAATATCCTGGGAATTGAATCATCATGCGATGAAACCGCCGCTGCTGTAGTGGCTGACGGCACCCGACTTTTATCTAGCGTAGTGGCCTCTAGCGTAGATTTACATCGAGCCCACGGGGGGGTTGTTCCAGAAATCGCCGCTCGCTCCCACCTTGAAAGCATCCTCCCAGTGGTTGAGGAAGCACTTAAAAAAGCCCGAGTGGGTTGGCCAGAAATTGATGCCATCGCCGTAACCCAGGGGCCTGGTTTAATCGGTAGTTTGCTGATTGGTGTTCTGACTGCCCGCACGCTGGCTATCTGTAAAAATAAGAAGTTATTTGCCGTCAATCATGTCGCGGCACACCCCTTTGGAGCATATGTAGATAAGAAACCGCCTGCCCTGCCGTGCTTAGTCATGGTTGTCTCCGGTGGCCACACTTTTATTGCCTTAATGAAAAGACATGGTCAATATAAATTGCTTGGCCAGACCAAAGATGATGCCGTCGGCGAGGCCTTCGATAAAGTAGCCAAAATTTTAGGCCTTCCCTACCCCGGTGGCCCGGCTGTCAGTCACCTGGCCGATGTTGGCGACCAAAAAAAATATCCTCTACCGGGGGCGAACATGACTGGGAGCTATGATTTTAGCTACTCCGGGCTTAAAACCGCCGTTTTAAGGACTGCTCAAGCAATTGTCGGTAAAGACTATACCCTGCCCTCGCACGAGCTTCCTGGGCTTTTAAATAAGGTTCAGAAGGCAGATTTAGCAGCCAGCTTCCGTGCTGCTGCCATTGATTCGCTGACAGCCACGCTAAAAAGTGCATCTCAAGCCTATAAACCAGCCTGCATTATCGTGGCTGGCGGAGTCGCCGCCGAAAGTGAGCTGCGCCGCCAACTGGGTAGGTGCAGATGGGGCTCCCCTGTTCTTATTCCGCCCCTGGAACTATGCACAGATAACGCCGCTATGATTGCATCGTGTGCATACTTCACCCGCAAGCCAGCCGACCCCTATAGATTAGCCCCTGAGCCATCTCTAGTTTGGTAGCTTGAAAGTGCTAGCCATTGTTGTTATGCTTAAATCAAACAAACAGCGGAACTCAACCCCAAAACACTGCTCTTTAGTTTCACGTGAAACCACCGAGCAGTGTTTTTCTTAAATTACCTCTGTTAAAAATACTGTTATACTCTAAGCGTAGCCATGAAACTTACTTCTGCCTATAAACCTTTTGAGCATGAAGCCCACATCTATAAACTCTGGGAGAACAGTGGTGCCTTTAAGCCTGCCAAAGTAAAAAACGGCTACTTCAGTATTGTCGCTCCACCGCCCAACGCCAACGGCAACCTACACCTTGGGCATGGCTTGACGATGGCCATTGAGGATACGCTTGTGCGTTATAACAGATTAAAGGGCAGGGAGAGCTTATTTGTCCCTGGCGCTGATCACGCCGGCTTTGAAACCTGGGTTGTTTATGAGAAAAAACTTGAGCAAGAAGGGAAGAGCCGCTTTGATTACAGCAGGGAGGAGCTATACCGACAAGTTTGGGATTTTGTGGCGGCTAACAGAGCTAATTTTGAAAAACAATTCCGACGCTTGGGCGCCAGCACAGATTGGGACTACTTTACGTTTACTTTAGACGACAAAGTCGTAAAGCAAGCTTATAAAACCTTCAAGAAGATGTGGGATGAGGGATTAATTTACAGGGGTGAGCGCTTGGTTAACTTCTGTACCTACCATGGGACTAGTTTTGCTGACGTAGAAGTGGAATATAAAGAGACCGACGGCAGTTTGTGGCATTTAAAGTACCCACTGACAGATGGCTCAGGCGAAATTACTGTAGCTACAACCCGTCCTGAAACCATGCTTGGAGACACGGCTGTGGCTGTTAACCCAACAGATAAACGCTACACTAAATTCGTCGGCAAAAGTGTTACTCTGCCGCTCGTCGGAAGAGAAGTGCCGATTGTATCTGATGCAATGGTAGATAAAGAGTTTGGCACTGGTGCTGTTAAGATTACCCCTGCTCATGACCCGAACGATTTTGAACTTGCCGAACGCCACAGTTTGCCCCGAATAACGGTTATCGATTTTGAAGGTAAGCTTAATCAACACGTACCCGAACAATATCGTGGTTTAGGTGTTAAAGAAGCTCGCCAGACTGTCGTTAAGGACCTAAAAGAGCAGGGTGCCCTAGCAAAAGTTGAAGAATATACTCACAGTGTTGGCCACTGCTATAAGTGCGGCACCGTAATTGAGCCGCTGTTGCGTGAACAGTGGTTTATTGACACCAAATTGCTAGCCAAAAAAGCTATCACCGCTCTTAGGCAGAATAAGATAGAATTTTACCCTGTCTCTAAAAAGGACCAGCTAATTGGCTACTTTAAGGAGTTAAAAGACTGGAATATCAGCCGTCAGATTGCTTGGGGGATCCCAATTCCAGCCTTTCAAAACCTTGATAACCCGGATGACTGGCGGTTCGATGAACGTACTGAGCAGGAATTTATAGAGGTTAACGGCCAAAAATACCGCCGCGACCCAGATGTTTTTGACACATGGTTTTCTTCTAGCTCGTGGCCGTATGTTACTTTGGATTACCCGAGTGAAGACTTTAAAAAATTCTATCCGTTATCTGTTATGGAGACTGGTAATGAAATTCTTTACCCTTGGGTCTCGCGCATGATTATGCTCGGGCTATATACAACAGGGGACGTTCCTTTTAAGAAAGTTTACATCCATGGGTATGTTATGGCCGAGAGCGGCGCCAAAATGAGTAAATCTCTAGGTAATGTCATTGATTTAACAGAGGTCATTGACAAATACGGATCCGATGCCCTGCGTATGGGTCTAATAGCTGGGCGTGTACCGGGTGTCAACAGGGGTTATGACAGCCGCAGGGTAGAAGAAGCCCGCAATTTTTGTAATAAACTCTGGAATGTCGCAAGATTTATTCAGTCACTAGGTGATTCCGGCGGGGAGGGGAAGTCAAACAGCATGGTGGATACTTGGATACTTAACAAGTTAAGTAAAACTATCTCCTCAGTTGAAAATGACCTAGAACAGTTCCGCTTTAGTGAAGCCTACGAGAGTCTTTACCACTTTGTGTGGGATGATTTGGCGGATTGGTATGTTGAGGTTCTAAAGGTTGAGCCCAGCCCATCCGTAGCTACCCAAGTTTTAGAAGCTACTTTAAAGATTACGCATCCTTTTGCACCGTTTGTAACCGAGACCATCTGGCAAACACTTGGCTGGCAAAAGTCACTTTTAGCCACCGCCGATTGGCCCAAAGCTCCAGCGGCAGACCCAAAACAAGCGGCTAATTTTGAGGGGCTGATTAAACTTGTTGGCGAAATCCGGCGAATTAATAGTGTTCTCAAGCTCAAACAACCAATTTTGAGTATGCCAAAGCTTCCGGTCTGGCTAGAAGGGCAGGTGGAAACTCTGCAGCAGCTGGCACAACTTGGCCAGGTCAACCAGCAGCCAACACCGCGCGGCCTTCGCTTGGCCTCTATTTCAAGCGAGGCTCGCTTGGAAGTACAAGCCGCCCAAGCTAAAAAATACCAAGTTAAGCTAGATCAAGAAGTTCAACAGACAAAATCAGCCGTGGAGCTTTTGGAAAAACGGTTAGCAAATAAACATTACCTGGCCAAAGCACCGGCAGAACTGGTGAGAGATTCTAAAGCTCAACTAGCTGAGAATAAAGACAATTTAAAAAGGCTGGAAGCAGAGGCTTCTTCTTGGGCCGACATTACTTAAAATTCTAGGTGTTTTTTTACCCGGGCGATGCTTTCCTTGGGTTCGTAAGAATTAAAGCGTGAAATTTGCCAGCCGGCTTTATCCGCCAGGACAATAGCGATTTTGTCATCGTCTACTAAAAGCGTTTGCTCGGGCGCATAGCCAGCTTTAGCCAGGGCCAACTCGTAAATTTTGGGGCTGGTTTTAAGCATTTTTACCTCGGATGAGTCAACTACTTGGCTGAATTTGTCTAGCGGCAACTTACCTGCCTTGTCCAAGCCATCAATCAGACCTGGCATAGTGCCGGATAATAAACCAATTTCATAATGCGAAGCAGTCCAGTCAATAAGCTCTTTGATTCCCTCTACAGGCTCTACTGAGTCAAGGTAATAATCTGTCCAGTCAAAATCGCTTAAGCCCAGCTTTTGACCAACTGACCTATTGTAATCATCCATAGAAATCTGGCCGGAGCAGACCTCGTCATCATAGCGCCAAAAGGTAGCTTCTACAGTGTCCATTGGCATGCCTGAGAGCTTGGCAATCATAGGGAAAGCCTTTGCATAACCACGGACCAAAGTGCCGTTTAAATCAAAATATATAAACTTTATCCCTGTTTTGGAAGTTTTTTTATTGCCCGCTGATTGGGGAGTTGCCATGCCTAAAAGGCTTTCTACTGTCGTGCCGGTAGCCGTGGCGATGGATGTGACCGTAAACACACTTGGCGCTTTGATGGCACCACGCTCAATTTTTGCCAGTGTGGAATAGCTCAAACCCGCCTTATGACACAACTCTTGTTGTGTCAGCCCAGCCGCCCGGCGAGCCTGAGCCAAGCGCTGCCCTAGCGCCTCCGCGTTTTCCCCCATATGGCCATATACTACCAGTAGCCCGCGATTTTGGGTAGTTGTAACGGACTAAAAGGCTAGTCTTTTGGCCATCTCGGCTAGCTCGGACTGTGAAGCAACGTATGCTTTGTGATAAAAATCTTCAGCCGAGCTGATTGGGATTAGATGAACGTGGGCATGGGGCACTTCTTCGCCGATTACCCTTACAGCAACGCGCTCCACTTTCAAAACTTGCCTAAGCCTTTGCGCCACTTTCTTAACGGTGGCCATTACTGCTTGATAGTCCTTTTCCGAAAGATCCCATAACTGATCGACTTGTTTTTTAGGAACTACTAGTGCCTGACCGGGTTGGGTTGGTTCAATAGTTAAAAATACAAATGTTTTATCGTCTTCGTAAATTTTATAAGAGGGAACCTCGCCTCTGATGATTTTAGTAAAGATACTGTCTGCCATTTAAAAAACAACGCTCAAGATTATAAGAACGACTATAAAGATTAATACTCCAGAAACAGAGGTGGCTAGCACAGATTGACGGGTGTTGTGGCCGCTGTGGTTTTGAAGCTTGGAGAAAATCCAGGCTGAAGAGCCGATAGCCAAAAGTAGACTTATCCAAAAATTGCTCATAGCCTTTATATGATAACAAAGCAGGTACTTTAGTATAATTCCTTTGCTGGAGAGGTGCAGGAGTGGTTGAACTGGCCGCTCTCGAAAAGCGGTAAGGCCGCAAGGCTTTCGTGGGTTCGAATCCCACCCTCTCCGCCAGGAGTCGTCAAAAAGTCATACTGGTTTGTTAATTTCTGGTTTAATTAAACCCAGGGAGAATTACTAAAGATGTTTAAAGAATTCAAAAAATTTATCTTGCGCGGCAACGTGGTTGACCTAGCCGTCGGCGTGGTTATTGGTGCTGCTTTTAACAGCGTTATTCAAGCAATGGTTAAGGACATGATTACCCCCGTTATTTCGGCGATTGGTGGGACTAAACACTTTGCCAACGCTGCTTTTACCGTTCACGGCAGCCAGTTTTTATACGGCGATTTTTTGAATGCTTTGATTTCGTTTTTGGTTGTGGCGGCAGTAGTCTTTTTCTTCGTCGTGCAGCCTATCAATAAATTGACAGCTTTGGCTATGAGGTCAAAGGGAACAGAGGAACCAGATACCAAAAAATGCGATTACTGCATTAGCGAAATCCCCAAAGACGCCACCAAGTGCAAGTTCTGTACAGCTGATTTAAAAAAATAACTTTAGTACAGCAGCGGCTCGCAGGTTTCACCCATAATCAGCGTGCCGATCGAGGCACCGTTAGTTTCGTGTCTTAGGACGTCGTCTAGTTTGTGCTTGCTTTCTTGAAAGACGTGCATTGTCATGCCGCTTTCGGCAAGCTGCTCTAAGCTACCCTTGTCAACTACGTCAAAGTTATCGTAATCTTTAAGCATCTCTGTAGCACTAATTCGCTTAAAGCGGGGCGGCTCTTGCTCTGATTCGGCGGGGTCACTTGCGTAAACTCCGTCCACGGTCGTGGTACTCTTTAGAATCATAATTTCACCCTCGTACACCTCCTGGTAGTCACGAGCGTAAAAAACTACCGCATCGTCCGTTGTAACACCGTTTTTACCGGTACCGCCGCCGACAACTACAACCTGCTGCGCATCATGCGCTTCTTTTACCAGGTCCCGGTTGTAGGCTGGAGGTTTGATATTAACGTCAAAAAAACCTTGGCCATGGGCATTGAATAGAGCTACGGGTACGCCCGCTGCCTTTAATAGTTCAGTTAATACCAGAGCGTTTTGGATTGTGCCTAGCCTGCCGATGCTGTCATGGTACTTACTTACACCTACTTCTTTAAGGGCATTGCCTCTGCCTACATTACCGGCGCCGGGAACTATGGTTAGACCTTCCAGTTTGAGCTCGTTGCGGCTTTTATATACCTCGGCTATGTTGGCTACCACCGATGCCGCACCTAGTTTGGTCCAATTACCGCCACCATTGCCTTGCATAAGGCTTTCGCCAGATTGCTTTAAGAATACGGCCCGTGTTTCACCTGCCATAAATTGAGGCCAGCATAGCACGCAATCTGACAATTAAAAAGAGCTAATGGCTGGACGCTTCCATTTATATCTGTTTTTTGCTAGAATTACCCCTGTTAGTTTAAGCGCGTGTAGCTCAGCTGGATAGAGCGTCGGCTTGCGGAGCCGAAGGTCGTAGGT
>CAZMNA010000003.1:0-87264 GCA_964567555.1 uncultured Candidatus Saccharibacteria bacterium
ACACGCAGCCTTGAGGTGGCTGTGCCGCAAGGCGTGGAGGTTCAAGTCCTCTCTCGCCCACCAAACTGGACAAGGGCGCTTAGCTCAGTTGGCTAGAGCATCTCGTTTACACCGAGAGGGTCGGGGGTTCGAGTCCCTCAGCGCCCACCACGCAAAAGTTCGGCCTTTGAGGCAAGTTCCAAACTGAAATAATTTGAAACTTTGCCCTTATAGCCGACTTTTGCTTTCCCCCAAGTTGCAGCTCCGCAACTTGGGGACCCCAAAAATTATTGGTATAATTACCTCCGTTCGCAACAAAAATGCAACATCAGAGAGGGTTGTATTTTTGAGAGGAGTAATCTAGCCCAAAACTGAAGCTTTTGCCCGAGAGGCAAAACGAAGTATAGGCGCAAGTTGTGACGTGGCTCTTTAGCTCAGTTGGTAGAGCAGAGGCTTGAAGAGCCTTGTGTCCCCAGTTCGAGTCTGGGAGGAGCCACCATAAATCCTTTGCGGCCATTTGGCCGACAAAATTTTATTATGTCTTTCACAGACGAAGAACTGGAGTAAGCGAGCGTATGCGAGCGACAGTTCGGCGTAGCAAAGCCGCGCGCAGGAATTTATTCCGAGCACGGCTGAAGCGGAGAAGTGCGAAGCACGCTGTCTGGGAGGATAAGTGGTTCCCAAGTTCCGACGAGCGGGTGTAGCTCAGTTGTTTAGAGCGCTTCCTTGCCAAGGAAGAGGCCGTGAGTTAGAGTCTCATCACCCGCACCAATACGACCCAAACGTTTTTCAAACAGTATAGTTTCTAACATTTGATTATTATTACCCTTGTGTTAATCTGGAAGCAGTTAGGTAAAATAGAAATATGATAGAAGACGGATCAATGTCACCTCCTCAAGAGGGAGGTCAAAGCGAAGCTATTGACGTAAGTAGCGACGCCGAAAGTAGCCTAATGCCAAATACAGCCAGAGTTCAGATGATGGCTGAGACAGAAAATGAACTCCGTGAACAATATGTGCCACGGGCTGTTGATGTTGCAGCTGAGTGGGCTGGGATACTTCATGACCATTCCGTGAGTGAGGCTTATAAACAAGCCCATCCCGAGGTCAGTTTTACACCCGAGGGGTTGATGCTTGTTGGCGAGCTTATTAGTGCACTACAGCCTGGAATAGGTGTGCGAGAAGAATATAGTAACTACGCAGATGTCACTATGGGACTTATGCCTCACAGACTCTCGGAATGGCTTAAAAAGGCCGATGACTATGCCAGTACGCTTGGGGGCAGACCTGGGCGAGACGATCCTGATATGCAAGTCATTCGGAGTGGAGAAATGGAAGAAAGGGGTCGGTTTGGCGGCGGAGTTGACCTAGCCGCACTAAAGAAAATTAACCCTGAACTGGGAACTCTACTTTCAAATCCAAAAACAACAATCGAAGAATTAAATGAGTACTTTATAAGAGAGCTGGAGCAAGAAGATAAAGAGAAAGCGGCTAGGAAAGCAAGTCTTGAGGCCATTCTTGAAGATGTCCGCTCGGGGCAGACCGCTGAAGTTCCAGCAGATCAGTAGCCATAGAAGCTAATAATTTATCAGGCTGTCGGATAATCCAAATACTTCGACCAAGTGTTTTAGTCTATAATCATCAACAGCGTTGATAGCTGATGTTTGAAATGCGTCAACTATCCTGCACCAAATGGGAAATTTCGGACACTTCGGTGTCCTTTTTTCTTCTAGAGCAGATATACTCTAAACAGGCGCTTCAACGAAACAAGTCGCGTCATAACAATTAATTCGAATGGAGACAGACATGGTTACAGGATATTGTGTCAAATGTAAGGAAAAAGGCGTTGATTTGTCAGCACCGGAGATACACCAAACTAAAAAAGGTGGCTTCATGGCCAAGGGGAAGCATGAGAAATGCGGAACAACTGTTTGTGCAATGATGTCCAAAGACAGTGCTGAAAAAGCAGTAGAAGACGGCGCGACAAAAGCTTACTAGGCTTTTTACGAATACGACTCTATGACCACACCAAATAGGATGGTTATAGAGTCGGCAATAATACTGCACCAAGCATAAGCATTATGGCCTCAGTAAATCTGAGGTTATTTTATTGATTTAACAAACCTTTAAGCTTATGCTTTAGCTATGATAAGAAATCACAAAGGCTTTACCCTTGTTGAAGCGTTATTGGTTGTCTTAATCTTGGCAGTCCTTGGCTTTGGAGGATATTATGTTTGGCATAGTCATCACAAGACAAAGGCAGTTGCAGCAACCAATACATCAACAACCGCCACCAAGACTGTGACTAAGGCGGCTAACCCATACGCTGGATGGCAAACTTACAAATCATCCGACAATGTGTACAGCATAAAATATCCAGCTACGTGGGTAACTTCAAATCATTGTAGCGATTTGGTAAACATAGAATGCTTAAATTTATTCCCTGACCAAACGAGTAAAACGAACTTTACAAATGACGTCTATGTTGTAGAGGAAAAAACGAGTTTGTCACCCAAAAGCTGGTATGACCAAAATATTGCTCCAGCTTCTTCTGACACAATAACTAGCAACAGTACATCCATAAATAACTACACTACCTATTATGTTAAGGATGTTAATCCTTCTTACACGGATGACGGCTACATAATCTCTAATAACGGCTACCTAGTTTATCTTAATTTTAGGGAGCACGAGACAAACTATGGACCAGGAGGAACAACGGTTACTTCGCAAATAGACCACTCCCAATACCTACCGACCTACAATCAAATAGTTAACTCAATAAGATTTAATAACTGAACGTGTAGCTCCCAGCTCTCACTTGCTCAGTGAATACTCCCGATACGGCACTTCTAAAATCTTCCTCCGGAGAGCTATCTCATCCCTGATTTGGTGTAAAGATTTTCGGCTATCTTTTTTGCTGATGTATAATAAAATCTATGAACGAGGATACGATTAACGACCTGAAGCAATTTATCACTACGACCGTTTCTCAACAGACCTCGGACATTCGTGATGACATTGAAAAACTCGACAATAAACTCAGCGGTAAAATCGATGATCTATCAGCTTCTGTCGCCGAAGCGATGGATAATACCAACGAGGCCGTAGACACCCAACTTAAAGACCACGAAGCGCGGATTGGTCGGCTAGAACAAAAAGCCGCTTAGAGTTATACTAAATCGCCCGATAATCCAAACACTTCAACCAAGTATTTTAATTTATAATCATCTGTAGCAGCGATAGACGATGTTTGAAATACGTCAACTATCCTGCACCAGGCATAAGTAGCATAGATTTCGTATAGTTAAGATTTTCTTATTTCTTCAACACAGCCACATATATAATAGATTGGTATGGCCGGGATAGACGTAGAAAGACTCGGAGCGCACCTTGATAGCTGGGTGCAAGCTGCACCAAATGTGGGTGATCTGGATGCCCTAACACTAGATGCGCAGAAGGCTCTCATTGAAGCCGGAATGGTTCAGTATAAAGCTGATGGCTGGGATTTTAAGCTTCATGAAAAACACCCCGATGCCCCAAGAGCCCAGTTCAAGCTCATGATAAGAGAACATCCTGGCGTGGATACTAATCCCGCTTACTATGACAGGTTCACCCTACCTTCTGTATTAGAAGCAGGTGATTACGGCAGGCTTGACGGAGTGAAATATGTACTCGGTTATCCTAAAGCAGGCACCCCAATCGCGGGAGCGTTTGTTCGTCTAGCAAAAGCACAACTTGGCGTTGAACTAGCTCAGCTAGAGCAAGCAAAGATTGAACATGCTGACGGCACTCGGCAGCTGGGAGACATAACGACCGAATATATTGAGGGCGAGCCGACACTTTCAATTGACGATACGGCAACTGGTGCAGGCACGAAAATAGAAGGTTGGCAAAAAGTTAATGAACACAACCTTGCCTATAGGGGCCTAGTTCTTATTGTTGAGAGAGACCCGCTAGGAACCGCTTTAATAAGAGAACAGACTGGGGCAGGAGTTTATCCATCGATACACTGGCTGTCTTTGGTCCGGCACGCAGGAAAGGTGCTCGACTTGTCCCAGACCGCTATACAGAGGGAAATGGATTACCCATCCAAGTTATTTCAGTGGAACGTAGATAACGATAATCTAGAAAGCGTTCCAACATTAACTTCTTAATCTAGCCAATCCAGTAGAGTGCAACTCCCAGCTCTCACTTGCTACACCAAGCATAAGCATTATTATTCGGTTTTGCTGATGTCTACAGTTTCAGAATTTGGCAATTTATTTAAGTCAACTGTGCGAATTCGAATACTACAGTCAAACGCACCTGAACCTCCTGCCAGAAAGTCCTTTTCGAATATCTTCCTATCAATAATTGTTTTTACCCCAGGATTGTAGACACGGGCAGTTCCGAGTGCTAGCTTTGTTAAACTAGTTACTTCGTCTGGATTTGCCATTCGTAAATCCTTGATACTAAGCAACTTCTTAATTTTTTTAAAGTCGGCCTTTGTGTCCCCTCGTATTATTACTGCCAAAAAGTTACCATCGGCTTTCATTATCAATGTAGGCGAGCAATCGGAAAATGATAACTTCAAAGAACTAAGGACATCGCTGATATTTCTGGCCACTGGATGTTCAAGCACAGAATTCTCAATGCCTAGCTCAGACAAAGACTTACAGTAGAGCTGGATTTGTTCCGTCATAAATATCCACTATACAACATTGTGTAACTCCCACCTCTCACTTGCCATGCAAGCATTCCGGCTGAATCAATCGGCCGGTTTTTTAGTTTGGTGGTGAATAAAGCATCGGGCCCATAAAGACCGCTTTACCTGGCCCATCGGAAAAGTTGACCGGGACAACATTGGGCGAACTTATGGTCACCGACATGTCGTAAGTATCTGGTATACACAACCGGGGGCAGGTACGGTGCCAATTAAAGTTCTGCGAATTTATTATGAGTACACCCTTGCTCACAGTAGTTTTAATAGCGCCTAGGTTGGAGTTATCAAAATATTTGAAACTTGCAGAGTAGGTACTTGCCGTTCGGAAATCAATAACAGCGTTGTTACCGTAAACCAAGATGCTATTAAATGGTTGGAGAGGACGCACTGCCGTGTGGAGGTGCGAATTGTAGCGCGCGCGTACATTGGGCACGGTATCGGCTGCCAAAGCACCACCCCCAACCACCCCAATCAGCGTTAAGCCTACCAGCACTCCACTCAGCCATGCGCGAACTGGCCACTTGCGCGCATATACGGTCATGCCAAACAGTATGATAAATATACCCATCATTGCGGCGACAAATGCTCCTAGGTAAACCAGTAGATGTTCCTTAATGCCCACGGGGAATAGGTGGTCGGCGACAATGTTGCCGTGGACCAGTAGATAAATCCCGCTAAACGCTAGGCCTACCAAGATTGCTAGGCCAAGTACTGTCAAACCGATGCCAACTACTTTTACGAGCAAACTAAACAAAGTGTTGATAACGTCCCGTACACGGCTAGCCGGTTCGGCCAGTGTATGGTTGGCCCGCTGAGCAGCACCTTTTACATCGGCTCGCTCCATGACTTCTTTGAGACTTTCTACAGTTATCGGCTTGCCGGCCATTTGTAACCGGTCACTGCTGGTTTTGGCCTCAGGCACCAGTAGCCACAGAACGATATAAACCAAAATACTGCCGCCCCAAGCAAAGGTTCCGACTGCAAACAAGAGTCTTATGAGCAGTGGGTCTACACCAAAGTATGCTGCGATTCCGGATGCGACACCAGCCAGCCAAGCTTTGCTTGGGTCCCGGAACAAGCGTTTTTCGCTTTGAGCCTGTATGGCGGTTGGGGGCGATTCATCATCTTCTTTAAAGTCTTTAGGGTCACCAAGTTGCTCCTTTAAGTGTTTTATGTCAGAAGGTAAAATTACCTTGTCACCGCTAATGCCTCGCTCGGTTAAAAGTTCAGCCATACGCAGCTCCACTTCATCAGCTACCTCTGCATCATCAACCTGTTTGGTAATAGCGTCCAGGTAGGCGCGTAGCTCCTTTTGAGCGGCAACTGAAATGGTGAAGGCCTGTCGGCCTAAATGTACTTTTGATACTTCGTTCATTTTTTAGACCCTTTCTCTAAAGTATTTATAGATGTGTGCAACCGGTAGTATGTAGTTTTTAGCTCAGCCAGCAGTTTTTTGCCATCGTCAGTTAGCCAGTAATACTTGCGCGGGGGACCTTGCTCACTCTCTTGCCATTCGTAAGCCAGCAAATTATCTTTAGCTAATCGGTTGAGCAGGGGATAGAGCGTGCCCTCCACGACTATAAGTTCAGCCTTGCGCAGGGAACGAATTATTTGGCTGGTGTAGACCTTGCCATCTTTGAGCAGCAACAACACGCAATAAACCAGCATGCCTTTACGCATTTGCGTCTCGGACTGGTCCGCTAGGCTAATGGAGTTGATTTCATCCATACACTACTATGTTATGCAAGGTAGCATGCATTGTCAAGCCCGCCAATTTTTTAGCAGAGTTACTCAAATCAAAAACCCCCAAATTGGGGGTTTTTGATTTAGAAAAGTTTTCTAACTTACTTTAAGATGTTTAGCACGCGGAAGTCGGCTAGCTTTGCTTTGCCACTAGCAATGGCCATAGCTGCTGCAACCAAGACTAAACCGCCGCCGACCATGATAAAAAATAGGCCGAGCGCGATTGGTGAGCTCCAGTCCCAAGTCATTTGCTACCCTCTCTACCCACCGCGTTAGCTTGATAATGCTAGGGTAACGCTAATTTGACTTTTTATCAACTATAAACCAGGGAAGTGTTTAAGTATAATTAAGCAAGTAATTATGGCGCGTTGGCCGAGAAGTTAGGCATGGGTCTGCAAAACCCATTAGACGGGAGCATTACCCGTACGCGCCTCCAGGGCGGATGTTGGAACTGGTATACAAGACGGACTTAAAATCCGTTGCCGCAAGGCTTGAGGGTTCGAGTCCCTCTCCGCCCACCATGCAGTTTTTAGCGCACGAGGCGCCAGGCGGTAGTTGGGCTCTTGAGCGGGCTTTTATTAATCAGTTGAACCGAGGCGGTTTGGCCGCCAAAAATAGCGCTTAGCCTGCCAACTGTTTTGTGAGCACCGATTGGCAGTTTAATCTTGGATAAAGTCTCTTTGATAGTTACAGGCTGGCCTTGCCAGACTAGTAAACTAACGTCTGATTTAGTGGCTACGGTAGTGCGCTGTCCCCATTTGGTAGTGTATGCGCCGACATTCATATTGGCCGGTACCACCACATAGTGCTTAAAATTTTTATCTACGGACGCAAGCAGTGTGCGGGCATTAAGCTCAGCGGTGTCAAGGTTGGGTGCGCTCATAATGCCGCCGACAATTGTAAGATGCTTGCCCTGGACAGTATGTTTAGCGGCAAACAAGAAACAGCCGCCGGCTTGGTCAGTGTTGCCAGTCTTGATTCCAACAATATCGTCTGTCCCTAGCAACCGGTTGGTGTTATAAATTGTGCCAGCTATCGGCAGGTTGGCTGAAGATTCATACATAATCCTTGCAAGCGCTGGGTTATTCATAGCAGCCAGTCCTAAGCGGACCAGATCATCGGCTGTGCTGGTGGTGTGTGGCGAAAATCCGCTGGCATCGGCGATAGTGGTGTGGGTCATGCCTAGAGTTTTAACAAAACGGTTAGCGTAGGAGTTGTAAGCGTTGAGCGAGCCAAAGGCCCACATTACCAGACTGTAGGCCATATTGTTAGCCGAAGGCAGCATCATAGCTTCTATCATTTGGCGCTCGGTAATTTTCTCGCCGGCCTGGACTGGTACAACAGAGCCGTCATCTCTCAAATACATTATGTAGGCGTTAACATCGGACTGGCCGAGGGTTATGGTGGGGCCGCTGCTGTTAGTGCCCAGAGGCTTCTTTTTTAAGACGGCTAGGATGGTGATAATTTTGGCGATAGAGGCTGTCGGTGCGGGCGAGGTCTTGCCGTGCTGGACTAGTAGGCCATAACCTTGGGCACCAATAGCGGATTGGCCGTAAGCTGGCCAATCGAGATTAACCGTCTTAGCCGGTAGCCCGGGTGGCGGGCTAGCCACCGCGGCCGGAGCCGGCAACGGCATAACTAGACCCAACAATGCAGTGAGCACCGCTGCGCCTAGCAAAAAAACCGATACCCTACCGACTAAACCCTTTAGCATAACCCTTTAATAATATAGGTTTTGCCAAGTACTAAACAAACCGTGGCCCCAAAGCGTATAATTAAAGAGTAAAAAGAGGAAGCCATGTTAGTACTGATAATCTTAATGTTCGTCTTAGCCATCTTATTTATTAGTGCCGGACTCATGTACAACGGCTTGGTACGTTCCAAGGTCCGTACCGACGAAGCCTGGAGCGATATAGAGGTCCAGCTTAAACGCCGCTACGATTTAATCCCCAACTTGGTCAACACGGTCAAGGGCTACGCTACCCATGAAAAGACTGTTTTTGAAGAGGTGACCAAGGCCCGCACAGCAGCGCTCGGTGCCAAAACAATTGGTGATGCCGCCAAGGCCGACAACCAATTCCAGGCAGCGCTTAAAAGTTTGTTTGCTGTAGCCGAGGCTTACCCTCAGCTGCGTGCCAGCGAAAACTTTCAAAAGCTTCAGGACGAAGTTACGGATACTGAGGACAAAATTCAAGCAGCCCGGCGTTTTTACAATGGCATGGTGCGCGACTTTAACACCAAGACTCGCGTTTTTCCTACCAACCTGTTTGCCCGCCAGCTTGGTTTTACT
The DNA here is from genome assembly GCA_964567555.1 of uncultured Candidatus Saccharibacteria bacterium. Lineage (GTDB taxonomy): Bacteria > Patescibacteriota > Saccharimonadia > Saccharimonadales > UBA10212 > CAZMNA01. The sequence continues at coordinate 8,717 of CAZMNA010000003.1, forward strand.
CCACGTGAATTCTTTGACGTGGATGCTAACCAGCAGGCAGCTGTTGCCGAGCCAGTCAACGTAGACTTTAGTAAATAGACTCACGTAGTGTACGATCAGATTTCTTCTAATAAGCGGCGTACCTGGTTTTTGATGCTGTTCTTTTTGGCGCTACTTTGGGCACTGGCCTATGTGATAGGGGTTGTCACAGGCAGCCGCGGTATTTTGTTTTTCATCGGCATATTTTCTATCGGCTACGCCATAGTCAGTTACTTTGCGGGCGCCAAAATGGCGCTGGCTATCAACCGGGCTAAAGAAATTCAAAAGAAGGATAATCCGCGCTTGTACCGCATTGTAGAGAATCTGGCCATCACGGATGGGCTACCAACGCCAAAGATTTATATAATGAACGACCCTTCGCCCAATGCTTTTGCCACTGGGCGGGACCCCAACCATTCGGTGGTATGCGTTACTAGCGGTCTGCTAGACATAATGAACGACACCGAGTTGCAGGGAGTCATTGCCCACGAACTGGGCCATGTCAAAAATCTAGACATCCGCGTTAACACACTAGCCTTTGCGCTGGTTGGCATAATCTCCATGATTGCTGATTTTTTCCTGCGTTTTACCTTCTGGGGCGGCGGCCGCGAAGAGCGCGAAAATAATCAGGCGATGCTTATAGTTGCCATAATCGCCGCAATCTTGGCGCCGATTGCGGCCACCTTGCTGCAGCTGGCTATTTCTAGGCGCCGCGAATACTTGGCTGATGCCACCGGTGCCATGACGACTCGCTACCCAGAGGGCCTAATCAGTGCTCTTCAAAAAATCGGCCAATCAGGCAGTGCTACCCAGGTCCAGAACACTTCCACAGCTCATATGTTTTTTGCCAACCCGCTGCGCGGCCACAGCGTTTTAAATCTTTTCAGTACTCATCCGCCTATCAAGGACCGGATAGCGGCGCTAGAGAAAATGGAAGCCTAAGTAGGCTCGCTTCGCATATAATATAAGTATGGCAAAACAGGGAGCCACTGTTTCTAAATACAAAAAAAAGCCGGCTACGGTCCGGCGGCGCCAGCCGACCAAAAAACAAGCCAAGGCTATAGCTAGGTCTGAGACGAAAGAACTCGCTCGCCCACTGGGTAGTTTCAACCTCTGCGCCCAAGTTTTCAGGATTATGGGGCGCTACTGGAAAGTGCTTGGCGGCATAATTCTTATATATCTAGTCTTGAACATCATTTTTGCCAGCGGCATCAGCAGCATCACATCCACAGTTGGTGCTATCAAGGATGATTTAAAAAATGTTGGGGTTCAGCCGCACCCACTAGTTTCTGCTAGTACCGGCTTTTTAGTTTTGGTAGCTAGCGCTGGTTCTTCTAGTTCAGCTGCCGGCTCGGCCCTGCAGGCCATGCTAATAATCTTAATTAGCCTGGTTATTATTTGGGCACTTCGCCAGCTCTTGGCGGGCAAAGCCGTCGTGCTCAAGCAGGCTTTTTATAATGCCACTGGCCAGCTGGTTCCATTCTTGTTGGTAATACTGGTTATCTTCATCCAGCTTTTGCCGGTAACTTTTGGCGTGTCAGTCCTGGCCGCCGTAGCCGCCGCGGTTGGGAATATAGGCGGCTTGGGTACTGTGGTCTTAACGATACTGATGCTGCTGTTAGCTGCTTGGTCTGCCTATATGCTCAGCTCATCCATCTTTGCTCTCTATATTGTGACCTTGCCAAATATGCACCCGCGGGCAGCCCTGCGCTCAGCTAAGAACTTAGTCCGTTACCGTCGCTTCTTGGTATTAAGGCGGGTAATTTTCATGCCGATTGTCTTACTGGTACTTGCCGCCATTATCATTATCCCGCTGATTTTATACGCTACATTCTTAGTGGCGCCGCTATTTTTTGTGCTTGGCGGGCTGGCTTTGCTGTTTATGCATACCTATTTGTATAGCCTGTATAGGGGTTTGTTGGGATGAGCGAGTCGGTCGGGCAACGGGCCAAAAAACTGCGCGAACTTATTAACGACTACCGCTACAACTATCACGTTCTAAACAAATCCACCATGAGTGAGGCCGCAGCAGACTCACTCAAACATGAACTATCCCAGCTGGAGGCCGAACACCCCGAACTCATCACGCCGGATTCGCCTACCCAGCGCGTAGCCGGCAAACCATTACCCGGCTTTGTCAAAATCCGGCACTCCACGCGCATGCTGAGCTTGAACGATGTGTTTGACGAGACTGAATTCAACGCGTGGGTGGCGCGCACGCAAAAATTTTTGTCTGACCAAGATTTAGAGTTCTTTGCCGATCTTAAAATGGACGGGTTAGCCTGCGCGCTTGTTTATGAAGACGGCATGTTGGTACAAGGCATTACCCGCGGCGACGGTTATGAAGGCGAAGACGTAACGGCAAATATTCGTACCATAGAATCAATTCCGCTCCGCTTGCGACATAAGACTACATTCACCAAATTATTGCAGGGACGCACCGAAATCCGCGGCGAAATCGTCATGTATAAAAAAGACTTTACCGTGCTCAACGCCGAGCGTGAAAAGATAGGCCAGCCCAAGTTTGCCAACCCGCGCAATTTGGCCGCCGGCACCATCCGCCAGCTTGACCCAAAACTGGTGGCGGCTCGCCCGTTACATTTCCATGCCTATGATTTGTTGCGTCAAGAAGCCAGCGAAGTACCGACTAATGAACACGCCTATACTGCAATGCGCGATTTAGGGTTAACTGCCAACTTCATGGCGAGAGCTTTCAGAGAGCCTTCTGAAGTAATGAGATTCGCTACTGAATGGGAAAATAAGCGCCAGGAACTGCCATTTAATACAGACGGCTTGGTGGTCAAAATTAATAACCGCGCTCAATTTGCCCGCCTCGGTGTGGTGGGTAAAGCGCCGCGTGGGGCGGTGGCCTTTAAGTATCCAGCGGAGCAGGCGACCACACGCGTTAAAGACATTTTTGTCAGCATTGGCCGCACTGGTTCGGCCACTCCAGTGGCAATGCTGGAACCGGTGGTGGTGGCTGGCACAACAGTGCAGATGGCTACGCTTCATAATGAAAACGAAATTCACAGAAAAGACATCCGTATCGGCGACACAGTCATTGTCCATAAAGCAGGTGACATTATTCCAGAGGTCGTGGAGCCGCTTATTAAATTGCGCACCGGCCAAGAGAAAAAGTTTGTTATGCCTAAAGTTTGCCCGGACTGTGGCACTAAACTAGCCAAAACCAAGCAGCAGGATGCCGTTTGGCGGTGCCCCAACGAGCATTGCCCGTCCCGCTCTTGGAAAATAATTGAACACTTTGCTTCGCGCGCGGCACTAGACATTGATGGGCTGGGGGAGAAAAACGTCATCGCTCTGATCCAGGCGGGACTGATTAAAGATGCCGCTGATTTATATACCCTCAAAGAAGAGCAGGTGATAAAGCTGGAGCGCTTTGCTGAAATCTCCGCCAGCAAGCTGGTTAAGGCTATTGCTGATAAAAAGCGCCCGCCACTGCCGCGCTTTATCTACGGCCTAGGTATTCGTCATGTTGGCGTCCAGACGGCAATTGATTTGGCCAACCAGTTTTACAGCATGGATAAACTTGCTCAGGCGACAATTGATGAGCTCTCCGCCGTAGAGGGTATCGGCGAAGTCGTCGCCGAGGCCATAGTGGAATGGTTTGAAGAACCACGAAATAAACTATTGTTAGAGAAATTTGAAAAGGTTGGTGTTATACCCGAACATGCCCGGAGCGTGCGCGGCAAACTAAGTGGCAAAAACTTTGTAGTGACTGGCAGCTTAGATTCCATGAGCCGCGATGAAGCGGCCGAACGCATCCGTGCTCTTGGTGGTACCTTCCAATCATCCGTCGGGAAAGACACGGACTATCTGGTAGTTGGCGCAAACGTCGGCGAGTCCAAGTTGGCTAAGGCCGCCAAGCTCGGCACCAAACAAATCAACGAACAAGAATTCCTTAAGTTGTTAAATTAATAAAAAAGTGATTTAATATGCCTCTAATGAGGATGAAATGTCAGCGGAAACATTAGTAGTTCCTAGATTTGACGTAAGACTTGGTAGATACGTAGAGCGTATTGATTTGGACCTAGAGTCTCTTAATCGTTATGCCGAGCAAATCGGAATTGTGGAGGCGATTGAGGAAAGAGCGCAATATAGCGACCTGCCTGCTGAACCAATAACTGTAAATTTTCAAGCGGGTTACTGTGTGACGCCTCCCCAAACTGGAATGAGGCGGTATTATGGTGGCATATATCACCTTTCACCTAAACCGCTTGCTAATATGCCCCCAGCTGATATTGATGTATTCGTGGGCTCTAGTGCGCTAGAACCTAGGGCGAAAAGAACTCACTATGAATTAGAAGAAGCCCTAGAAAAGGACCTAGATGACACCATTCAGGAAGAACTGGCTCACGCCACCGATCCGAATCTTCGATTTAAATCCCGAGTTGACGACTATATAGATCGGTCACATGTTCAAGATGATCCTGATTTTTCCAGGAAAGCCAATGCAATGAACTCCCTTAATCAGGATGTAGGAAGCAGGATGGCTGGCATACTAGTGGGATCAGTTTTTGGGGGTGTTGTAGCTTTTGAATACCTGCATGAACACGGCATACCCTACAATAATGAACTATCCGTGTCGGGAGGGATAGTGACGTTCCTTGCTTTAGGCTACGCTGGTCTTAAATTGTTTGTTGAGAAAAAGTTCATCGAGCTTGAAAGAATAACTGACGAAGTTAATTTAACCCTTCACAGGGCCTCCCCGTATGAAATTTACGCGAAAAGTCAAATGGATCAGCTTGGCTCACAAAGTTTTATATCAATTAGAATCGGAAGTTTTGCGCGGAGGAAGATCCCAGAGGTAAAGCTAGCTACTTAGCACAGGTAGAATAAGCTAGTTCCTAAAAACAAAATTTTAAAGCGGGGCAGCTTACCCACCGTTTGAAATTTTGAGAGGAGAAGCTTAGCATTAGGTTGAAGCTTTTGCCGTAAGGCGAAACGAGACTTTAGCGTAAGCTTCGACGAAGGGGATGTAGCTCAGTTGGCTAGAGCGCGGCATTCGCATTGCCGAGGCCCGGGGTTCGACTCCCCGCATCTCCACCACATCCATGAAACTAGATCCCCTAACCTACGAGGCTATAACTCACACGCGCCATTGCCTGACCGGCTGTGCGATTGGTGAAATTACCGGCATGGCTATCGCCCAAAGCTGGAACAATATTTTGCAAACGGCCATTGGTATATTTTTTGCTTTTTTATTTGGCTATAGCCTGACTTTTTGGGGCGCCAGAAAAGGCAGAAGCGTTAAAGACGCCATTGTACTGGCCCTGGCTGTAGATACTATCTCCATAATTTCTATGGTTGTCATAGACAATACCCTAGAGTGGCTAATACCTGGCGCTATCAACGCGCACCTATCTAACTCCTTGTTCTGGTGGAGCGAAGTTGTTAGTTTGGGCGCGGCGTTTGTTTTGACTGTACCTGTAAACCGATTTTTGATGGCTCGTGGTATTGGCCACAGCCACTAGAATTAACAGAGATAATTAGGTTATAATCTAACCGCAAGATGAGGGGCATTGGCGCAGTTGGCTAGCGCGCTTCCATGGCATGGAAGAGGTCAAGGGTTCGAATCCCTTATGCTCCACCATTTTTTATGAGACTTAATGCATTCTTAGCCAGAGCAGGCGTAGCATCCCGGAGGGGTGCGGATGCTTTGATTAAAGCCGGTCGGGTAACGATTAATGGTCATAAGGGGGAGCTCAATACAAAAGTTAGAGACAACGACCAGGTACGGCTGGACCATAAACCACTCAGTGCCCAAAACCTACGCTACATTATCTTGAATAAGCCAGTCGGTTACATAACTACCCTAAAAGATGAGGAGCATCGTCCCAAAGTCGTAGACCTGATAAAAATTTCTGAAAGGGTAGTGCCGGTAGGGCGGCTGGATTTTAATACCAGCGGAGCACTGCTACTGACGAATGACGGGGAATTGGCTAACAAGTTAGCCCACCCGAGTTTTGAAGTGGACAAAACCTACGAAGCGACAATTTCTGGACAGATAACGATTGATATACTTAACAAGTTAAGTAGTGGAATAGAGCTGGAAGACGGACTAACCGCACCGGCCAAAGTAAAACAGCTGTCTGAAGATAAGCTAGAGCTCACTATCCACGAAGGCCGTAACCGCCAAGTCCGCCGTATGCTGTCTGCGGTTGGCCTTAAAACCTTAAAGCTGCACCGTAGTAAATACGGCCCGCTGGGCTTGGCTGATTTAAAGCCAGGGCATTACCGCGAACTCTCCCCAGCTGAGCTACTTAAGCTTAAAAGCTAAATAACCTATACTTTAAGTATGCAAGCAGTCGTTGATGGACTGATGACGCACTACGAAAAGACCGGCAAGGGGCAGCCGATCGTTCTACTCCATGGCTGGGGCCAAAACCTTGGCTCATTTAGCGCGCTAGTTAAAGACTTATCAAAAAAATATACGGTGCTAAGTTTAGATCTGCCGGGCTTTGGTGGCACTGAAGGCTCAAAAACAGCCTGGAACCTGGACGACTATGCAAGTTTTGTTGCCAGCTGGTTAAAAAAGATTGAGGTTGAAGGAGTTTATGCATATGTTGGCCACTCGCACGGCGGAGCCGTTTCTATCAGGGGTTTAAGCCTTGGTCTATTAGAAGCGCAGAAGCTCGTTTTGCTTGGCTCAGCCGGCATTCGGCGTCCAAATAGCCCCAAATGGTTGGCGTACAAAACTCTGTCAAAAACGGGTAAGTTAATAACCATGCCGCTACCGCGTCACTACAAAATACGGGCCAAGCGGCTTTTTTATGATAAGCTCGGTTCCGATATTGGCCTGTTCCCTACTATGGAAGACACCTTTCGCCGCATAATTAGCCAAGACCTTCAGGATGATGCCCGCATACTAAGACTGCCGACCTTACTTGTTTACGGTGAACGGGACACAGAGACACCGATAAGAATCGGCCGGATTTTTCATAAGGATATTGCCGGCTCCAGACTAGAAATAATCGAAGGGGAGAACCATTTTGTTCATCAAACTCGTCCAGAGGTCGTGAACAAGATGGTTCTGGATTTTTTGGGGGCTAAATGAAAGCCCTGCTTTCCATATACCGTCCACGGTTCGTGGTAGCGGTTGTTTACATGCTGCAGTCTGAAGAATACCGCGCGGGAAGGTATTTGGCTTGGCTGTGGCGAACAAGAGATTTTAGCCGAGTTATGATCCGCCGCCAGCTGATTTTAACCAAACCAGCCCGCCTGCTGTTGCGTAGTTTGCAAGCGGGCATGGCTGTGGAATATGTAGTCAGTCTTTTGCTCGTCTATGTGGCTTGGCATCACCAAGCTTGGGGCGGCGTAATCCTGGCACTAATTTTGATGGCCGCCACGCCGGTTATTTGGGCGCATCTTATCGTGGCTCCGTTAATAGCGGGCCGTTGGTTTGTTATCAAGCCACGGCAGTGGGGCAAAGTCAGGCAAGCAGAACGTATATTTGCCAATCACTCAGGTGCCAAAATCGCTATTGCCGGCAGTTACGGCAAAACAACCATGAAAGAAATACTGGCGATAGTCTTGGGCGAAGGCCACAAGGTCGCTGCCACCAGCGGCAATAAAAACGTGCCTATCAGCCACGCCAGTTTTGCACGCAAGCTTTCCGGCGATGAGGACATTTTAATCATTGAATACGGCGAAGGTGCGCCGGGGGACGTCTCACGCTTTGCCCGCATTACTCATCCAAATATGGGCATTATCACCGGGCTGGCACCGGCTCACCTGGATAAATATAAATCAGTTGCGGCCGCTGGCGAGGATATCTTTAGCCTGGCAGACTATTTGGGCGGTAAAGATGTTTATGTAAATAGTGATAGCCATGCTCTTGAATCTTTTATAAAACCTGAATATGTAACCTACAGCTCAAAAAAAGTGGGTGGTTGGAGCATCAGCAAAGTAAACAATACGCTTGAGGGGTTGAGTTTTACGATGAAAAGACAAGGCAAGACTATTGAGGTTGACTGCGCGATGGTGGGCAAACACTTAGTAGGGCCAATTGCCCTGGCGGTCTACTTTGCCGATGAAATGGGTATGTCAGAAGACCAAATCAAGGAGGCAGTATCTCATCTCAAGCCGTATGAGCACCGTATGCAGCCCTACCAGCTAAACGGCGCATGGATAATTGACGATAGCTACAATGGCAACATTGAGGGCATGAAGGCGGGTCTGGCGATGCTAAAAGAACTCAAAGCCACTCGCAAGATTTATGTGACGCCGGGCTTGGTAGATCAAGGTCCGGAAGAAAAGCCCGTACACCTGGCGCTGGGCGAAGCTATCAAAAAGGCTAACCCCGACAAAGTCGTTCTTATGAAGCACTCAGTCACGGACTATATTTTGGAAGGCCTGAATGGTTATGGTGGTGAACTTATAATTGAAGATAGCCCGCTCGATTTTTATACTCACTTGGATAAATCCGTAGCAGCGGGTGATTTGGTTTTAATGCAAAACGACTGGCCAGATCAGTATAATTAAGATAATGAAGACGATAGCGGTTATCTTTGGCGGATGCTCCACAGAACACGACGTTTCTGTTATTACGGCGCTGGCGTCGGTTATCAAGCCGCTAGAAATGACTAAGCGCTACAAAGTCGTTGCTGTTTACATTGCCAAAGATGGCTCTTGGTATTGCTCGGAAAGGTTAAAAGACATCAAGCTTTATCAGTCGGGCCGGCTAGATGAATTTTTGGCTCGAGAGCCCAAAGTGAAGCTGGATATAAACGGCGGCTTTGGACTTATACGCCCGGGCAAGCTCGGCGGGAAATCCCTCCACGTTGATCTGGTCTTTCCAGCTATGCACGGCACGCACGGTGAAGACGGCGAACTAATGGGCTTACTAGAAATGGCCAACGTGCCATATGTAGGCTGTGGCGTGGCCGCTAGTGCCGTGGCTATGGATAAAGTTTTAGCCAAAAAAGTGGTGGAAGCCGGCGGCAAAATAAAAAGCACGCCATGGACGTGGTTTTATGATTATGACCTGACCCACAGTACCAAAAATGTAATGGCCGCTATCAATAAACTAGAATACCCGTTGTTTGTTAAGCCAGCACACCTGGGCTCCAGCATTGGTATTAGCCGGATTGAAAAAGAGTCAGAACTTATGAACGCTCTGGAAGTGGCAGCTCATTACGACAACAAAATTTTGGTCGAGCAGGGCGTGGAAAATTTGGTAGAGGTAACATTGCCGATTATGGGCAATGACGAGCTCGTGCTAGCGCAGCTAGAACAGCCCCTGACGAAGCCGGAAGACTTCTTTGATTTTGACACCAAGTACATGCAAGGTGGCAAAAAAGGTAAGGGTACAAAAGGCGCCCAAGGCTACAGCCAAATCCCGGCAGACTTGCCTAAAGAACTTTATAAAAAAGCCCAGGACGTTGGTCTGGGCGTCTATCTAGCCCTAGGCTGTAGCGGCATAGCGCGTGTTGATATGCTGGTTGATACAAAAGCCGGCAACGTCTACTTTAACGAAGTTAACCCTTTCCCTGGCGGGCTTTATGCCCACAACTGGGCCAAACAGGGCATCTCAAACGTAGAGCTAGTGCAAAAATTGGTAGAGTTCGCCGAGGAGCGTTTTGCTAAACGCGGCAAATATGAAACTGTCTTTTCTACCAACTACCTCAAACAGTTCTAGCTTGCTAAAATTAAAGGGTAATGCGTCGTTATAACCCAAAAGAGATTGAGCCCAAATGGCAAAATGTTTGGCAAGAGGCCAAACTTTATGAAGCTGGAGAGGATAAGTCAAAACCCAAAAAGTATGTGCTGGAATATTTCCCGTATCCTTCGGGGTCGGCCATGCATGTCGGCCATGTGCGCAACTACACGATCGGTGATGTAGTTTCTCGCGCCATGCGCATGCAGGGCTTTAACGTCCTGCACCCCATGGGCTGGGACGCCTTTGGTCTGCCTGCGGAGAACTTTGCTATTAAATCCGGCATAAGTCCGCAAAGAGCTGTCGCGGACAATGTAGAACACTTTAAGAGTCAGCTGATGCAGATGGGCTTTTCATATGATTGGAGCCGGGAAATTAACAGCACCGATCCAAGTTATTACCGCTGGACTCAGTGGTTTTTCCTGATGTTGTTCAAGCTCGGCTTGGCCTATCAAGAAGAGAGTTCGCAGTGGTGGTGCCCATTTGATAAAACCGTCTTGGCTGACGAGCAGGTTGAAAACGGTCGTTGCTGGCGCTGCGGCAACGAGGTTGAACGCAAGCTGCTGAAGCAGTGGTTCTTCAAAATCCGTGAATATGCCGACCGGCTGGACGCGGACTTGGATAAAGTCGACTGGTCGAATTCTATAAAGACGATGCAGCACAACTGGATCGGCAAGAGCCAGGGCATGATTTTCACCGCGCCGGTCAAATATACCAAAATGAAAATCCAGACTTTCTCGGCTCACTTCGAAGCTTTCATGGCCGACACATTCGTGGTCATCGCGCCCGACCATCCGCTACTGCCAGAACTCGTGAAGGGAACTAAGGATGAGCAAAAAGTTTTAGAATTTGCCGAAGCCATTCTCAAAAAGCGCGTCAAGCAAGGCTTCGCTGACGAAGAAGACGTTCACGGTATCTTCACCGGTCGCTATATCGAAGATCCGGTTGGCAATGGCGATTTGCCCATTTGGGTGGCCAGCTTTGCCTTGGCTCACTACGGTACAGGCATCGTTAAATGCTCAGCCCATGATGAGCGTGATTTCCGCTTCGCCAAAAAGTACGGACTAAAGCTTAAACCTACTTTGCTGCCGCCTGACCCGAAAGCGGCTGAAAAAGTTAAGAGCTTTGAAGTCATGTACGACGACCACGACAATGGCATTTTAACAGAGCCTAAAAAGTTTGCCGGCAAGGTGGCGCATGATGTCCGTTCAGAGATCGTTGATTATCTGGTCAAGCATAAGCTGGCCAAGCCGAAGGTTTCGTACAAAATGCGTGATTGGCTGATTTCCCGTCAGCGTTATTGGGGCGCGCCGATCCCAATCATCCACTGCCAAAAATGTGGCACCGTGCCGGTGCCAGAAAAAGACTTGCCAGTCGTTCTGCCTGAGGTTAAAAGCTATGAGCCAAGCGGCGACGGCCGCAGCCCGCTGGCCAATGTACCAGCATTTGTGAACGTTAAGTGCCCAAAGTGTGGTGGCGATGCTCAGAGGGAGACCGACACCATGGACGGCTTTGCCTGCTCAAGCTGGTATTTCCTGCGCTTTGCCGATCCTCACAATGATAAGGCTGCTTTTGATAAGGAAAAGGTTAAATTTTGGCTACCGGTTGACGATTATATTGGCGGCGCCGAACACGCTGTTATGCATCTTCTCTACGCGCGCTTCTGGACCAAGGTTATGTTTGATGAAAAACTTATAGATTTTGACGAACCGTTCTCATCCTTGCGCAACCACGGCATGATTTTGGCGCCCGATGGCCAAAAAATGAGCAAGAGCAAAGGCAACACCATTGAACCCGACGGCTTGATAGAACAAGGCTACGGGGCAGATTCTATTAGGCTGATGGAACTATTCATCGGGCCGTGGAACCAGGCCGCCAGCTGGAGTGTAGAAGGTCTGGCCGGCATGCACCGCTTTTTGTCCCGAGTCTGGTCGCTTGCACTGGAGTTTAATGAGGCCAGGGCTAGCGGCGGCCAGCCCATGCAGGCCGAACGTTTAGCTGCCGTTACGCACCGTGCTACCAAGAAAGTTACGCGCGATATAGAGGACTTCAATTTCAATACTGCCCTTGCCGCCCAGATGAGCCTGGTCAACGAGCTCTATAAGATTAAGGCCGAGCAGGGCTTTGCTGATAGAGGCGCTTGGCAGACCACCCTATCAACGCTTCTACAGCTTTTAGCGCCGTTTGCGCCACACATCGCCGAAGAACTGTGGGCTGAGTTGGGGCACGATAGCTCCATTCACATCGGCCCATGGCCGACTTGGGATGAAAAGTTAATTGCCGAAGAAGTCATGACCTTGGCCATTCAAATCAACGGTAAGGTTCGCGGCGAAGTTATGGTGCCGGTTGATGTAAGCGAATCTGGTGCTATCGCCGCCGCCAAAGAAGCGGCGGCCGATAAACTGTCTGGTCAAAAAATCAAAAAAGAAATTTACGTACCAAGTCGCCTGGTTAACTTTGTTGTTTAACCTCAGAGAGCTGGACTTCGCTCTGCATAGATACTGGCGGTTTATTATCTTTGCTAAATTTATCAATCGCCCGCGCCAAAACTAAACGATAAAAGGGTTTCTGTAGTAAATAAGCGGCCAAGGCAGGGCCTTCAAGCTGCTCAGATTCTTTCCGCTTCCTCATTCTGTAATAATATACTACTCTCCGGCTTACGCAAGCCCGCTCATCTCTGTTATAATGTTGATAACTCTAAAGGAGAAATAAATTGGGCCAGCCCAAAAAACGAACAACCCATCGCCGGACCGGCATGCGCCGTAGCCACCATGTTCTTAAGTTGGCTCGGATGGTTAATGCCAAAAGCCCCATCAAGGTACGCGTCGGCACGCGTAAGATGAAACAAACCGCTGCCAAGTAGAACCCGCTACAGCTTGTAAGGTATAATTAAGCCAAAGAAACCAAAAAGGATTTTTAACAATATGGCTATAGGAACCCATCCCGTCGCTTACTTTTGGGCTGCAACCTCAAACCTTGGGCTGCAGAAACCATTTTGTGCGTCAACGTGCCTAGGGGCACGCCTCCTTACAAGAATGATTTCTTCGCCTTCAAGATTTGAGTTTTCGCTTTACGAAAGGAGCGGACAGAATGGCTTCTAACCGCCACTTAGGCCGAATCGTCGCTCTACAAACTTTGTACGAGCAGGATTTTAGAGTGGAATGCCAAGACGGTAGCTTTAAGCTTGACGAGGTCTTGGCGCGCAACGTTGCCCGCTACCAAGATACGATTGAAGACGTTGAGTTCATAAATCGCTTGGTAGAAGGCGTTTCGTCCAAGCAAAAAGAGCTGGATGATTTAATTCAGCCGCTGGCGCCGGAATGGCCGATTGATCAGATTGCCAGGATAGATCGAAATATCCTTCGCATGGGAGTGTGGGAGTTAAAAAGCGAGCCGGATGTACCTCAAAAGGTTGTTATCAACGAAGCGGTAGAGCTGGCTAAGGCCTTTGGTGGCGATAACTCATCCAAGTTCATTAACGGTGTTTTGGGGAGTGCACTTCGCCAGATTGAGGCTGACGAAAAACCCAAAAAAACTACCAAGTCTAAAGCCAAAGTTAAGAAGAGTTGAAATATATGAAAAGACCAAAACCATTCGCCGGCATAAAACGGTTTGTTCGTCACCCGGCTATCAGCCAGATTGTCAGGGAACCTACCGCTGGCGGCATAGTTTTTAGGCGCCCCAAGGACGACCCATCTAAAATCCAGATTTTAATGATCCAGGACAGCAAAGGTCGCTGGACCATACCCAAGGGTCATATTGAGGAGGGCGAGGCCGCCAGGGCAACCGCCGAGCGCGAAATCCGGGAGGAGACCGGCCTTGCTAATATGAAGGTGCAAGACTGGCTGGGTAAAATCAACTTCCGTTACCGGCGCGGCGCCAGCCTAGTTTTAATGACCACGGAAATCTTTTTGGTCCAGGCGCTTGGCAACACGGGCGCAATCAAAAAAGAAAAGTGGATGAACTCCATCGGCTGGTTGGACGCCAACGACGCACTTGAAAAGATTGAATATGAAGATATCGGCAAGCTAATATTGTTAGGGTTAAGGAAAATCAGGACACAGTAATGGACATTTCAAAATACCAGGCATTTGCGGACGATCATTTAGGCGGTATCAGTGACATCAATTTGTTGGTCACGGCCTTTACCCACCGCTCATACTTAAACGAGCATCGCAAAACTGCCACAGAACATAACGAACGGCTAGAATTTTTGGGCGATGCTGTGCTGGAACTGGTTGTGACGGAATTTTTGTATGAAAACTATAAAGAGCCTGAAGGTATCTTGACCAACTGGCGCAGCGCCCTGGTTCGCACAGAAAGCATCGGCTCAGCCGCTGACCGTGAAAACTTTGGCGAGCTAATCCGGCTATCACGCGGCGAAAAGCGCGGCTCCGAGCGTGCCCGCCACCAAATTCTGGCTAATTGCTACGAGGCCGTCCTTGGCGCGCTTTATCTGGATAAAGGCTACGACGCCACCAAGGCTTTCATTAGCCGGACTTTACTGCCAACCTTTGAAGAGATTTTAAAAGAGGGCAGCTGGTTAGATCCAAAGTCCCGCCTGCAAGAAGCTGTCCAAAGCAAAGAAAACCTAACACCAATCTATAAGGTGACATCAGAAGAAGGTCCAGACCACGACAAAGTTTTTGTAGTTGGCGTTTACGTTGGCGGTGAGCTAAAAGGCGAGGGCCAAGGCCCAAGCAAGCAGGCCGCGCAGGTTGCCGCCGCTCACGCGGCTATGCGTGAATACAAGTAAGTCTTCTTAACACCTTGATTTTAGTCGTTTTTATCTGTAAAATAGCCAAGATATGTTAGCCATCCGCATGCAAAGGACTGGCCGTCGTGGTCACGCCCAATTTAGGGTGATTGTTCAAGATAGCCGCTTCCACCCGACTCGCGGCAAGGTCGTGGCGTACCTCGGGTCTTATAATCCGCATGCCAAGACCGCTCAGCTTGATAAAGAGGCTGCCCAGAAGTATCTAAGTAACGGCGCCCAGCCTTCGGACCGCGCAGTCAAGCTTTTGAAAGCAGAGGGCGTCAAGCTGCCAGCTTGGGTAGAAGTTTCGTCTCCCAAGAAAAAGGCTATAAAAAACCCAGAAAAGCTACGCCGCAACCGTCCGGCTGATGCTGCCCCTGAGCAGAAGCCTGCTACCGCTGAAGAACCGGCCGCCGAAGCTCCAGCCGAAGAAGCCGCTCCGGCTGTCGAGGAGACACCGGCTGAACCTCAAGTCCAAAAAGCTGATCCAGCCACCGAGCCACCAGCGGAAGAATCCGCGCCAGATGATGCAGCTCCGGCCACAGAGCAGCCTGTTGAAGAACCAGCTGAAGCTGCGCCTGAGCCAGCGGAAGAAAAGCCCGCAGAACCAGCGCCGGCTGAGGCACCTTCCCAAGAGCCCAAAGCCAAATAGCTCATTTTGCTATAATTAATTCTAGAAGACTAATTTCAAGGAGAGACCTATGACCGCATCTATAGACGAACAGTTCGTGGAATACATCGTAAAGTCACTTGTGGGCAAGCCTGACGCTGTAAGTATCCAAAGAACAATCGATGAAAAGGGCGTTTTATTAGAGCTAACTGTTGACCCAGAAGATCTAGGGCGGGTGATTGGTAAGCGTGGTGCCACTGCCCAGAGCCTGCGCACACTTCTGCGAGCGCTTGGAACTAAAAACGATGCTCGCTATAACCTCAAGATTGTAGATAATGGCGAGCCTCGACCGCCGCGAGAGGACTATCATCGTGACGGCGGTTCACCCAAAGACGACTCTGCTCAAAACGACAGTGGCCAAGCAACTGATGAACCGTCGGCCGCTCCGGCCGTCGATGAGCCAGCCGACACAGCCGCAAATGAACCGGATAAGTCCGAGGCCGAACCCGAGGCCAAAGAAGAAGCCAACCAAACAACTGGCGATGATGCCGAACATAGCGAGGAAACCGGCAGTAACCTAGCCGAGCGCACCCGTCGCGAGCTGGCAGAACTCGACGACCTAGACGTTTAATCTTTAGATTGTAATGAAAACGATAGTCATCGGTTCACTCAACACCGACCTAGTTGCTACTGGCCTCAAGAAATTTCCAAAGGCTGGTGAACATGTCTATGGCAAAGAGCTATTAATTAGCCCCGGAGGCAAATCGCGTAACATTGCAGACATGATTGCGCGTCTTTCATCCGGGGATTCGGTGGCTATGGTTGGCAGGACGATCAAAGACAAATATGGGTTATGGAAACTCCCCATTAGCTCACTGAGTGAAGCCGGCGTAAACGTAGATTACGTTAATATTTCAGGCCCCTCGAACAACCAGGAATTACCAGGTATCGCGTTAATACCTGTCGATGAGGCAGGCAATAATCAAATAATAGTACTCCCTGGAATCAGCAATAGCTTTAGTCCTGAAGATATTGATCGTGCCTCCGACCTTTTTAAAGAAGTTGGCAGCAATCACGGGATGCTTGTCCTGACGTTGGAGTGTCCTCTAGATACTACCTTCCATGCTATTAAGAAGGCCAATAAATATGGGATAAGAGTCATGTTTGATCCTGGCGGTGTTCAAGCAGGGGACGACGTGGCAAAACTATTGAATCTAGACATATTCTTCATTAAACCAAACGAACATGAAGCAAATATTCTAACAGGGGTAAATGTTAAAGATTTTGCTTCAGCGAAACTAGCGGCTCAGCGCCTGAAAGAAGAAGGCATACGCAACATCCTAATAACAGCAGGTTCTGTGGGAGCATATTTATTTAGTGATGGTATAGAAAAACACATACCGATACCAAAATTGAGTGGCGGTACGAAAGACGAGACAGGCTGCGGCGATCAGACGATGGCTACCTTTTGTGCCTATATGCAAGATGGTAAGTCTATAGAGGAAGCTGCTGAGGTCTCAATTCTAGCAGGTACGCTCCAGTCCTATAAGGACGGAGTCCAGCCACTCACTAAGGATGCAATAGAAAACACACAATGAAAATCCAAATCATAACTCTATTTCCGGAGATGTTTGAGGGTGTGCTTAATTCTTCTATGCTTTGGAAAGCTCAAAAAGAAGGGTTGGTTGAATATCGGCTGATAAATCTGCGCGATTTTGGCATTGGACCTCGTAAGCAAGTGGACGACACGCCTTACGGCGGTGGTGACGGCATGGTGCTTCGGCCCGAGCCTCTATTTGCGGCAGTCGAGACGGCCAAAAAAAATGATTCAGATGCCCAAGTCTTGCTGATGACCCCGCGTGGCGAAACGCTCAGCCAAGAAATGGCGCGGGAATTTGCTGTCACCGAAGCCGGGTTAATAATTATTTGCGGCCGCTACGAAGGCTACGACGAGCGCATAACAAGCTTGGTTGACAAGCAGCTTTCTGTTGGCGAGTATGTCTTAACCGGGGGAGAACTACCGGCAATGATTGTCGTCGACGCGGTGACGCGGCTAATTCCTGGTGTGCTTGGTGGCGAAACCAGTGCCGAGCTAGAGAGCTTCACCAACGCGGGAGAAATTGAACATCCGCACTTTACCCGGCCGGAAGAATTTCGCGGCCTGAAAGTGCCTGAAGTGTTATTATCAGGGAATCACGCTGAGATAAAAAAATGGCGTGCCTACCAATCTAAACAAACCAAGGAAGAATAAATATTATGAGTTTTACACTACCAGACCTGGGTTACGCATTCGATGCGCTAGAGCCCTATATCGACGCCAAAACCATGGAGATTCACCATGATAAACATCACGCCGCTTACGTAGAGAAACTAAACGCCGCTATCCAGAAGGTCCCAGATTTTGCCGACAAATCCATAGAAGAAATTTTGGCCAAGAATGAAGACATACCAGAAGATTTTCGCCAGGCAGTCATAAACAATGGTGGTGGTCATCACAATCATAAGTTGTTCTGGGAGACCATGAAACCAGGCGGCGCCAAAGCTCCGGCAGACAACCTGGGCGAAGCCATAGCCTACAGCTTTAGTAGTTTTGAAAATTTTAAGACTAAATTTGCAGAAGCGGCAACTACTCGTTTTGGTTCGGGCTGGGCGTGGCTGGTCAAAGACGGTGACAAGCTAGAGATTTATTCTACTGCCAACCAAGACAGTCCGCTGATGGAAGGTAAGACTCCAATCTTGGGCCTAGACGTCTGGGAACACGCCTACTACCTAAAGTACCAAAACAAACGCCCCGACTACATCGAGGCTTGGTGGAATGTGGTCAACTGGGACGTCGCAGCTGATCGCCTAACCTAAGATATTGACAGCGCGAGCGGTAACTAAGACCACAGTCAGCAGCGAGATAAATGCTTGAGCACTCATTAAGGCTTTGGCGATGTGGGTTAGGGGCATAGTATCGGTTGGGCTGAAAGCTGTGCTATTAGTGAGTGAAACGTATAGGTAATCGAAGAATAATGGCTGCCAATTGGGGTCATTGCTTTGCGGGAACTGAAAATCATCAGACCTTCGACGCTTACCCGAGAGGCCGGGGCTATCAAGCTCCCAATACCACAGTCCAAAGACAATGATGTTGGTTAAAAATATCGCCAGTGCGCCGCTCAACAGTGTGCGCCCCGGTATCCCAGAATTTGTAATCAGTGCGTTAGTTAGTAGCCCCAGCTCAAACGCGTTGGCTATCGATACGATTGCGATTAAGAGTGTCGCAATAGGCGTATGCAATCCGCCCTTGCCGATATGCCGTCTCGGGGCCGTGAACGCTATAGCGAGTGTTAAAATCAACAGCAAACTTGCTACTAGGTATTTGGGGCCAAATATAAGCCTTTTGGAAATAGTAAACTGCAGGCCTGCCGCTAGCAGTAGAGTTAGTTCGGCTATCCAAAGTTCCTGTCGCTTTATAGGGTGCATAATGCCTAGTATACGCACAGTTGGTTATGGCAGTAAAGACGGCTATAATAACAGGGGTAAATTGTTCAGTGGGGAGTGGCCAAGTGGTAAGGCACTGGGTTCTGGTCCCAGGATCGGGGGTTCGAGTCCCTCCTCCCCAGCCATATAGGACGAGCTGAGGTGTTAAGTTTCAAAAAACTAATATAGCCATAAGCTTTTATGGCATTAATGTCAAATGTTTAACACTTTGGGCAAGTTCGAGTACTATCTCTCCTATTGACAGAGTTCAATATTTTACAGATAGGACATGTTATAGCTAGTGTTGTTAAAATAATAATTGAACTTTTTAACAAGAGCGTACAACTAAATAGGGCTAGGTATAGAGCCCATGCTCTCTATAGTCTATTCCTTGAGATAGAGTGTGGACGTTAAAGAAGGCTCTAAAAACGACATTATTGGGATCGTCCAACTTATCTTCAACCACTGTACCCGCAGATTTTATAAACTGTGTTAAAACCTCTGTGCGCTCCTCTGGAGTGCACCATTCTTGCCAAAGCAAGTCACCGAAACGCTCTATGTAGTAAGCAATTAACCCATCCTCATTGAGCCAGTGCGTCTCTACCATGCGTGGATCTACATCCATCAAAACAACAGCCTCTTCGCCAGTCTCTGTCGTAACAAACCGAAACATATCGCGCTGCAAAACTGGGCTATGGATCTTAAGCCCGCCATATCCTCTGAATAGCCTTGGAAGTCTAGCAGCAAGATCAACTTTAGTTTGGGTCGAGGCTTCTATAATTGGGTGACTATGGGCCAGATATTCGCTAACCATGACAACTGGGTTTTGCGCAACTGAATCGTAATCGTTTATGGCTATCTCTGTCCTTACAGGCGATATACCGGCCATGCGAAAGGTCTCCTGCATGCAATCCCACACCTCCTCGAAATTACGACCGCACGCTTCCACCTCATTTACGGCTCGCCGAGTGAAACTTCTAGTAACAAATTGTCTGCCATCCTCCTCTTCAACAAGTTGCAGGAGAATATCTGGAGAGTGAGAAAGCCTTTCAACCGGCTGCGCTACCTGAATACGCCCACGGATTAGACCGTCTAGGCCATCTACAAATTCTTGGGTAGGATAAATCTCTAGTCCGCTCATTATGAGTAAATTATGATAAAAAGCGATTTATTTGCAAGCATAAGCTTACATCACTGGAGAAATTAATAGTTGATTTACATATAGATACATTTATTATATAACTAGCCCGTCTTTGTTGAGGTGTTTCAATGCGAGGACGCTCTTTAACCCAAGCTTTCCGGCTGTGCCGGACGGCTAAATCGGGGCAGTGCCCCAAGGAGGTGGCTTAAAATGCCACGCAATCGTGACGATCGGATCAAGTACCGCAAGGACTTCCCGTTCGTGGACTGGTTCTACACGGTCGGACCGGGCACCCTAAAGACCCATGATCCTGATAACTTTGCAAGTGTCGAGATCAAGGTCAAGCAGGGAACGCCGGATCTGATGTACAGACAGTCCCAGGATGCCGGTCCTTGGGAGGTTGCTATTTCCCCCGCGATCGTTCGGACCGCGGAGCCCCACTACGAGGGTCAGCAGTGCGAGTATCTCTTCGTAGTTCTTACCGACGGCGTCGTCTCTACCGAGATGAGGATTGGAGTGAAGGAAGGATACCCTGAATCCTGCCGGTATAACTACGTACGAGAGGTCTTCACCAAGTATCCCTTCGCAAGAGTTGAGTACCTTGTCTGGGTCTCGATCCAGAACTGGTACGATACGCCGGAGGATCACGTTTGGAGTCTCGCACCCGGCGTCGACGATCAGTACTTCGTCGAGAGGACAATGAAGGTCACGATCTACAAACCACCACGTGATGGTTGGTCGGGTCTGTATCGTCGTGCTCGGCTCGGCGATACGTACCTAACGACTCGGCCACTTCTTCGTGGGATCGTCAGTAACGACCCAGACTGGTTGGCGATCAGCGATCGCTTGGATCAGCTCGCGGAAGCGTTCGAGTCGCGTGTCTACCTAAAGGGAATGCGTGACAAGATCGACTCCTCAGAGATGAAGGGTATGGCCAGTCAGTGGGGCAACGTCAAAGTCATGACTTACGCCGCCCTCGGGCGGGTCATGATCACCCTCGATGAACCGCGTTACCAGATCACCTTCATGGCCGCTGAAGACGGCGAGCCACGGATGGGCATTAACGCAGTCGATGGGCCACTTCCTCAACTCGAGCGGATCGTCAAGACGGTCATCAAAGGTTGGGAAGCATCCGAAGATCCCGCCTCTTCGCACAACGATGAGCGGGGGTTCAGCCCGTGGCCATTCATCCCTGAGACCACCTAAACCTCAACGGAGACGAGAGGGGCGGTTCATCCGCCCCTCAACTCTCAAATTTTTTTTAGGGCTTTTAGCTAATCAATTCTTCTAGCTTCGCAAACCTAACAACTTGCCAAGCCATAGCTTGTGATTCAGTTCTCCGCATGAATTCGCGACTGCTATTTTGGGACAAAATATTCAAACTACCTTCATATAGTATCTTTCGGTCTATGATAGCTACTTTACGGTGATGTCCTTCAGTGAATATGACCTGTATACCAAGGTGCTGAAGTTGTGATAGTGCTTTTAGGGCATCTAAGCGCATAACATCATTATGTTCTTGAGGATCCCTGGTATTTATAGCTACTCTTACTCTCTTTGACTTAGCTCGCTTTAAGGCCGGTAGCAGGCACTTTAGACGTTTGGAAGTAACAAATGGGCTTTCGATGATTATTTCTGCTCCGGCCTTGTTAATGTCCCGCAAAAGCCTCGGGTAGAATGTATCTTCGTCAAATAACTTTGATTCGGATATATCAGATATGCCATTATGAAACCGTTGGAGAAGGCGAGTTATCATGACGCCTCCTCGGTTTGGATAGGTTTTAGGAGTTCTTTGATCGCTTCTATATCTTCTAATTCATCTAAATCAGTGTCATCGAGAGTTATATTAGCGACCAATCTCTCCAGCCAGGTCGCCCGAGGGCGACCTAAGGGCTAAAAAAAGTTCATTCACGCCTGTAATCTTGTTAATATCTTGGGTTCCAGAAATTATTTCCTGATAAGTAGGCGCTTTGTCGAATATTACGGCGAAATAACCGGCTCTAGCCAGCGGATTTATCTGTTCTAACAGTAGATATTCCAGGTGTTCCAGAAAATATCTGACGTATTTCATTATTATGCTTAAATCGAGTGGTTGGTTCATCTGAGTCTTCTCCTTTTGCTCAGTTAAAGTTGCTATTTGATCTTCGGTTTTAATTAGTTCCTCCTCCATGTACTTAATTGCTGTTGCTGAGCTTAAGACCTTCATCTTATCCATGATTAGACCTGCCGAGAGTCTTTGCTCCTGTATGCGACCTTCTAAATCAACCTCATCTTGTTTAAGCAGAGCCTGGCGCTTATCCCATTCCTTGGATACAGCCTGCTCGAATTCATTGATTCGCTCCGGCGCTACACTCAAACTCTTCACAAAGGCTTCTATAGTCTGATTGAAGTCCTTCCGGGGCACTCGGAAGTAGTGGCCGCGGCAGCCAAAATTGACTCCAGCGCCAACAATACTTCGTTTTGTATTGTAGAGCCCAGCGTATAGCGCTCAGATTTTGGGAAGTGCTTGAGTTGTTCGTGGAGAAGTTTATATAACTGGTAAAAAGAATGAACAATAGGAATATCGACAGCAGTCCCACCCAGCTTGGTCTTGAACTCGCTGGTACCGTCCATCAAGCTTTGATTTTAGCATCATTTGATCATATTTCCTCTGTTGATAACCTTTTTTCAGCTTGGCAGAGATTTCGTCGTGGCAAGCAATCACGCCCAGACGTTTTGGCCTTTGAGAGGAACCTCGAGGACAACATATTCGGCCTTCAAACAGCCTTGAAAAACCGAAGCTATAGGCATGGAGACTATGAGCCGTTTACCATCTGCGATCCCAAGCAGCGCCAAATTCATAAAGCCACTGTGCGGGACCGAGTTGTCCACCAATTGCTTGTCTCGGCGATCGAACCGTTATTTGATAGACACTTCATATATGACAGCTACTCCTGCCGCAAACATAAGGGTACCCACGCGGCAGTCGACCGGTTGAGGACTTTTCTGCGCAAAGCTAGCAACAATAACACCAGGCAGGCTTACGCACTTAAACTGGACGTTCATAAATTCTTCGCCTCGGTCGATCATGACATTCTGACAAAGCTCTTAAAGAAACGGCTCCAAGACCCGCAAATACTGTGGCTACTCGATAAAGTTATAGAAAGTCACGAAGTTACACCAGGCAAAGGTATGCCGCTGGGCAACCTAACTAGCCAGCTATTCGCTAACGTCTATATGCACGAGCTGGATTGGTTCGTCAAAAATCAACTGAAAGCTAAATACTACTTACGCTACTGCGATGATTTTATTATTGTCGATACTGACCGCGACAAATTGCTTGGTCTTGTGCATCCATTGAGCGAGTTCCTTAACGAGTGTTTGGGTCTACATATTCACCCCCAAAAGATAAGTTTGCGAAGCTGGAGCCAAGGAGTGGATTTCCTGGGTTATGTATCCAAGCCACACTGTACTCTATTGCGTACTAAAACCCGAAAACGGATGCTGGCTAAAGTGGATTCTCATAACCTGCCATCTTATCTAGGTCTATGTTCGCACGCCGACACATATAGGCTGAAGCGGTTAATTCTCAATAAAACAGCCTCTACTTGAGGTATGAAAAAGGGGCGCTAGATCTCACGGCTATAAAACAGCCGAAAAATTTCGCGCCCCTGTGGGGCGGAGGGCCAAGGAACGAATTCCAAGGCCCTCCCAGCCCCTAGGGACCAAAGTCCCAGTCCTACAACTCCCTGACCACCGGAACGGCATAGTCGTCGCTGCGGTCGTCGTCCCAGCTGGCACCCAGGCCGACCTCGCGGTCGATCCCGTTCCAGTCGAGGATCGGCACGTCCGCCCAAGCCTCGCTGCCGGGAACGTTGGCCTGAAGGCCAGCTGCCCAGGCGCCCGGAATGGTCTCGTAGTCGATGGCCGGCGGATACGCGGGGTGAGCCGCGAAGGCCGACAGGACTTGGAGTCCGGCCGAGTCATCGCCACGAACGTCCTTGGGGGCAGAGCCCCGGTTGGCCGTCATGTCCAGCTCGACCCACTTGACGCTCGGCTCCTTGCCGTAGCGGTCGGGGTTGAGCAGGCGCAGGTGCTCGGCGTCGGACTTGAGCCCGTCGTAGCGCCAGTAACCGTTGTCGATGATCTTCTGTTCGTGCTTGATCCAACCGGCCAGAGCCTCGAAGGTGGTCGGCAGGTCGCCGAGCCAGACGTCGAGGGTGAGCAGGTGGTCGAGCGAGCTGACGTGGTCGGTCGGCATCGTCTGCTTGAGCTGATCGAGCAGATCGGTGACCGGCCAGTCCTGGAACCCCGCGTAGTACGAGAAGCGACCGAGGATCTCCTCCGGTGTGCTGAAGACCTGCGGGACCGGCGGGACCATCAGGGCGTTGAACGCCTGGCGGTCAATCCGACCGGGATCGCCCTTCATCAGGGCAGTCAGTAGGTCGAAGTTGTCGACGAGCTTCTGCACGTTGTCACGGCTCTCCTTGCGGAGGTTGTCCGTGATTTCGCTGGCCTGAGCCATCGTTGAAGCCGACATGCGAACTCCTTTGTCCGTGCCGTAGAGCCTACCCGTTATTCCACACCATAGGAGTGTGGCGAGCCAACCCTATTTGAGAACGGCGCACCAAAACCGAATGCTTCGGTTACAGAGTGCCATTCTCTTGAGAGAGTCGTAAAACCAATTGTTAAAGAACAGGGCTATTATACTATTTTAACTCTCGTATGTCAATAAGCTTATGTTAACATTTTCACCTTAAGCGTACAGGCATAGTACCCAGCTGGTAAAATACGTTTATGACAAAGCAAAAATCCATTGATGAAATAAAATCTGCTTGGAATGACTTCGACAGACCAAAAAACGGTCAAATCTTTCAGCACTATAAAGGCGGAACATATGAGGTCGTCGCGACCGGTTTCCTCGAAGACACTGAGGCACCTTGTGTAATTTATCGCTCTCTTGAGAAAAATATAGTTTGGGTACGAACCGCCAAGAATTTTTTAGAACAAGTTGAATATAAGGGCATCACGCAGCCGCGATTTGAGTTAGTTAAAAGATAACTGGCTGAGCATCTCGGTCTAGTACACTTTTGCTCTGTCTCATGAATTATAGCCTAACTCCTTAAAACGAGACAAATGAGACAGTATAAAGGCTCAAAACCCGGCACCACACGCCCCCCATTGATAAATCTAGGTTTTGTTGTAAAATAATTGCATTGGGACTTTATGTCTTGCCCTTCGACAATTCGAAAGAGGTGTGAAATTGGACACTACAATTACAGCTCAGCCTCCGACAGGAAAGTTGAGTGCCACCGACAGGTTGATCTTCGGAATCATCCTGGGGATCGTCGTCGCGTTCGTCCTCTTTGTCGTTTACCTCGCTGCAGCAACAATCGCTCAGATGTATTACGACGCAGACGGAACTCCGACTACGACGTTCTATCAAGCCGACTACATGAGGGCGATGGGGCTTAATGTCAACAAGCCCATTCCGCTCCGGCTTGGCAACCTGGTCAACGGGACATCGGGAACGACAACTTCGACTGTTAGCGGCGGCCTGTTCGGGTTCAGCTCAGTTACATCGCTGGATTTCGGACCGGATCAGCTTCTGAAGATCGGTTTTCAGCGCTCAGATGGGACTCGATACATCTTCTACTTCTCGATCAAGAAAGTCCGTGTCAGCTACCCGGCGCTTCACGCCGGTCAACATCCGTACATCAAGTTCACGATCAACAACTCGGCTGTAACTACGCAGTACGACTCGTGGACCCAGGTAAGGGCCAAGAACGCATGGGCATTCCAGGCAGGCGAGTATCGATACTTCAGACCACCCCTCAGTCATCAGACTGCGGCCTGGAGTGAGATCCAGTCAACTGGCCTGGCGAAGTACCTCGAACGAAGCGTCACTTCAATCGTGCTCGGCTTGACTCCGAGTCAATACCAGCGCATCTTGAACGGCTAAGTGGCTGGAAGACCACAAGGAGGTAACAATGCTGGAAAGAATTGCTCTTTGGTGGGAGCTCCAGAAGGCGTACAATCTTCGGGCTCGGATTCTCGGTGAATTGAGGCATATACCCCCGGAGAGTCAGTGGAGCGGGCTGGACGACCTCGTACGGCAGCTCACTGAAGTGGAGGACTTCATCGTTCTTCACGATCCTTTCTTGGCAAGAAGCACTCGGCTCGCCGAGGCCTGAAAGGGCCGTTGAGGCGCAAGAAACCCAATCGTAGACCTAGGCTGGAAGTAGCAGGCCTAGGCACCGCGCCCCCCGCGAGGGGGCGCTTTAAATTTCTTATAAATTTTGCGCAACAAAAGCCTTCTGTGCGGTGATTAAAATTAGCGGGATATTCATGCAATTGATGCAACTTACCACCTATGACATGATATGAGAAGCTATGTCCCCGGAAAAAGACGACAGTCAATCTAGTCCTAACGTAACTGGGTCACCAGAGGACCTTACTGTCGACCAACTGCCAGAGATACTAGGTTTCGTAGAGAGCGAAGAATTGTTAGCCCTCCACGCTCGCGTAATAGAAGCCATGCCTTCTGGTGATGAAGCTCAAATTAGAGAGCTGATGCTCCAATATTCAGCCGAGGGCGAGAAGGTAGTCGACCAAAAGCAAGGCGACGATTTCCCTCGCGCTCAGGTAGGCTTCTTGATAGCTAAGGCCCTGCTATGGAAGGAAGCTGGGCGGGAAGATTATTACCCTGAAGATTTAAGCGATGCTCTAACTTATGCCGATAACATGGGCTATGAAGACGTAGTGCCGGCACTGGTAGCTGCACTGGCGGAGGCCGAAGGATCGACCGCTGAGTCAGCTAAATCACCCGGGATGGATCCGGAGTTTGCCATAAGAGCCGCCGACCCTATCCCCATAGAAAAAGACTTGGTAGAGCGAGCCCTTGAAGCGGGGATAAGAATGATTGAATCCCCCGAAGGCTCATCGAGCAAACTTGATCCCTACCATCTGGGTCAATTAGCCCAGGCTTTCGGGTTATTGTCGGCGGGCAAAATAGCTATGCTTGAGCCATTACATATCTCGGCTATTAATTACGATCCTGCCTCCATGCAGCTAGAGGTTAAAGACACCCTGGAAAGGCCGATGCCGTCTATTCCTATCTTAGAGGCTGTTGCCGCTCAGAAAACTCTTGAGGGAATAGACAAAGAGGCATCGTATAATAACGTTCGTTTAGCCTTCGCTCTAACGGCATTGGCTCTAAGCGAGCTATACGAAGATAGACAACACTTGTCTGACAAGGCCGTTTCATCAATCCAAGCCTCCCTGCAAAAAATCCGGGAGCTAACTATACACTGCCCGCTGGCAAGTATGGCTGAGGGTCTAAGCAAGATTCAGATCGCCGGACTACTCAATGCAATTAATGTGACAATCACCTCAGACCCTATTAAGGCCGCAGTCTGGAAAGATAAAGAGCCGCTACGAAAAGCTCTCGAACGTATCAAAAGCTAAAGTACCGTATCCCGCTATTTGCAGTATTTATACATTAGTGTTATAGTAAACTTCTCTCGTTGAGCGCTTTAGGGTGCTCCGAGCGCCCTTCGCAGTTCAACGAACCCAACCCCAACAGGGAGGTTCGGTCATGGGTATCAGGGTACGCCGCCGCACGCTGCTCATCGCCGGACTCGTTTGGGTCGGCGTAGCGCTTCTCGGCGGGATGACGGGTCCCAATCGGGGCTCGGGAGCACTTGTAGGCGTCCTTTTCATCGCCATCGTCATCTACGCCGGCATGGTGTTGATCGGGTGGACCATCAACAACCCGGACGAGATCGGTCACCGTGTCGCGGTAGCGACGCTGATCACTGGGCTGGCCTTCGTCGTATACGCGCTCATCGGCCTGCTCGTCGACGGTGCCAACTACCGATTCTTCGGCTTTGCCGGAGTTATCGGAGGCGCGTTCATGTCGGTCTCCGTTCTGGTGCGCTCGAGGCTGATCCGGATGGCACACGACAATCAGCGAACACCTGCACAGCAACAGCAGGACATCGTCGACATCTACAAACACATCCGCAAGCCGTGACAACAGAACTGCAAGGGATCAACCGGGCTCGGCGTACGAACCAGTACGTCGGGCCCGGAGCTTCACCCGAGTTCATAAGCAATGCTTGTGGCCTCAGCCGAGGCGCTCAATAACACTGATTAATAAATGCAAAGCTTAAAAGTATATACTTCTTACGTTGCGTTTATTCGGTCTTGTCGTTCAGCTCTTCGTATAGCTTTTCAATAAGCTCAGGATTCTCATGACTCATGTTGTGGAAGAAGGACTGCAGGTCCTTCAGCATAGCAATGGCTTTTTCGGGTGTAGCATTCTCTGGATCGTGAATCTTTAGGTAGCGAATAACACTATCTATATCTTTTTCGTTGATTTCGTAGTCTTTCGCCATAATTACTTCTATCTTACCAATAAAACCGTTTCAACTTTAAAAAACTAATCATTTGCCGAGAAAGTTGCTCCGATTCTATACGTCGCATAACTTCACGGCTATGGCTCTGAGACAATATATTAAGACTGCCTTCCCATAAAACCCTTTCATCCAGTATTGCGATTTTCCTGTGGTGATAATCATGGAAGAATTTAACTTTAACTCCTATATTCTTTAGCTCTTTTCTTGCTTGCCATGCCTGGATGCGCAGTAACCTGTCGTGATGGTTGGGGAAGCGAGTGTTTACCCTCACTACCACCCCTTTCTTAACCAACTTGCGGAGGGCAGGGGAAAGAGTGCGCAATCTACTTGTCGTGATGTATGGACTTTCAATGATAACCTCCTTCTGGCAAGTCTTTAGGTCTTGCAAAAATGCTCTGTAAAATGTTCGTTCATCGAACAGATTCGAGGTAAGTAGGTCAGCAGGTGCGACCTTATGGCGCTTAAGACTTATCATCGTCTACCTCCATCCCCAGAGCCACCAGTTTCTGGTACATTAAGAGCAGGCTAGGGTATAAGGTGTTCCACCTATGGGCGACCATCCCAGCCAAGCCAAAGGTTGACCGTAGCTATCGGTACCCGTAAAGTCGTCGAAGCTAGGCCCTAGGAGCCTTTTATCTTTTGGCTAGTTCTTCTAGCTTCTCTGGGCTGGGCACGATAATTTTTTTGCCTGTCTTGATAAGTTTCTCTTTTTTGAGCTTAGCCATGGAAGTCGATACAGTTTCTCGTGTAAGACTCAAGATGTCAGCCAAGTCTTGATGTGTGAATGGCGTCAGGATCTCGGTGCCGACCGCCCTCCTATAGCCAAACCGCCTAGCATAATATGCCAACTGGTGAGCTAGCCGTTTATATGAGTTTTTCATTGATATGTTTTCTAGCCCCTGGGTAGCTGATGTCATGCGTTTGCCAGCTTCGCTTAACAGATCTTTATATACGAGTGGGTTTTTATTGGCATACTCAGCCAGTTCCCGAACATCCAAAGCGTATACGGTAGCGTCTGTCAGAGCTTCATAATAGTAGGTTTCGTTACTATCGAGTCTCTGGCGTCTATATAGAGCAGTAAAAATTAGCGTCATAGAAAAAACATCGTCTGGGCCATAAATTAAATCGACGCTCAAAGAACCATCGTTTTTTATCAAATACCTTTTTATATAACCCGTCTGTATGAGGTTGAAGGCAGTCGGGTCCTCAGTGGTCTGGATAATCTGGCCCTTATCATATTTTAATAAGCGGCCCTTGCTCTCCATGAATAAGTGCAACTTACTGTTTCGCTCATTCACGCCTTAAGAATAGCATAAGGTTTATACACTTGATATTACGGCGTAAAAATCGTCAAAGGGAGTGCTTGGAGTGACCTACTACGCCGCATGGCCATAATTGGCGTGAAGAGTTTTCAAAATCAGGCCCTAAGCCTGGCATGCCTTAGCTTGCGCCAGCGGCGTGCTTGTAGCCTTCTAGATCGCTCGTGCAGCCTAAGGTCTAGCATGTCGAAGAACGGCTCATTGTTATCCAGCTCACTCACCGGTCTCGGCCGAGTGACTATGTAGTGGTCCCTCATGCTAAATTTTCTTAAGGCTGAATGACTTCTCATTGGTCCCCCAATCCTTTAATAATACTTTTACGGTAAGTGGAATATGTGTCAAAATCTGTAAGATTTGTTACAAAAAAGTTTGTTGTATGAAAAATTACAGAAACTCTTTACTGCTTCGGTGTAAGCTGACTTGCGTAGGGGAGGAACGCTAAGTAGAAGTAACAAATAGCGCCCCTATCGGCGGAGCGAGGCGAACAAGTAATGATGATGCCAGCGCCCCACCCGCCGTTAAAAGCATCTGGCGGCAAGCAAATCTAAGTCGGGCTCTTGGCCTGGTTCCGGAGGTAAGCATGGAAGACTACTCGGTGAGTGCATCCATAGACATGGTTCAAGCGCTTAAGAGGTTTCTGTACTTACAGCGGTATTCCATTCATCTCCCCAGCAGCCCACCGAGCCTGCACTTGCCGAACGCCGTAGCCGAACGCTTCTCGAGCCTCCGGCTTGATTATCCAACGGCCGATGCCAGTGGGGTGCCAGGAGAGAAAAGTGGTTCAACGAAGCTCCTCAAGATGGCAGCCAAAGGGCACGACGTTTTGATTAGAGCTAACACAGTCTTTCCTTTCACGCTCTTTCCCGACACTGTAATTATTGATCGCGAGAAGCTAACCATAGTAAAGCGCCTTTTCTTCGCTACGGCTAAGATTATTAGCGTGCCAATAGCCGACATCCTTAGCGTGGAGGTCGATGTTGGTCCGTTCTTCGGGTCTATACATATTTCCAGCAGGTACTTCATAAGAAACCCCTACTCGGTTAATTATCTTGGGCGAAACTATGCCATTAAGCTGCAACGGCTGCTACAGGGCTACATTATTGCCCACGAGAGAAAAGTTGACTGCTCAGGAATGGGCAAAGAAGAGCTAAAAATTCTATTGGAAGATTTGGGTAAAGTCACTGCCGGCTAGCCAGCAGTGTAGTTGGGTTGAGCCAAAAAAGAAGGTGGCAACGGCTCGTCTTTGGTGCTTTAGGTAAGTACTGCACTAGCCCGTGTCGGTTAAATTGGCTCAAGAACCGGCATAAGAGATGGCAAGAGTGGATTAGTCCCGACTTTTTCAATAACATCGCTCAGAACGCGCGTATCGCGCGTTAGCGCCAGTCTTACTATGTGCAAAATCATTGATTCGTGATTGAGCTTTAAGATTAAAGCGCATGACTTAGGAAAAGACCCATAACCAGCAATAAGGCTGGGCAGGAGGTTGGCTTCTAGAAAGTGCGGCGTACCGTCTTCATCCAACCTGATATCAATGCGGCCATAGTCGCGGGCGCCGAGCGCATTAAAAACGTTTTGTGCTAAGGCGCCAACTTTATGTTTTATGGCTGGATCGGCAATTTCTATAGCCAACTCGCTATTTGATGATTTAACTTCCTCACTTAAAAGGCGGGCCCCGAACGCATTTGCCTGGGCAATCAGCTCAAGGGGCATGATTATAAGCTCCTCTGAGAGATTGTCTTTTAATATGGCTACACTAAATTCGCGGCCAGGCAGGTATTCTTCTACTATAGAGTCCGATTTCAAATTTTTAGAGATCGCTTCTATCTTGGAACACAGCTCCCTAAAATTATTGACTACTGAGAAGCTATCAATCCCTAGGCCACCACCTCTGTCTGCAGGTTTTACAAATAAGGGGAACTTCAAGCCCAAATTGCCGCTTGGGAGTGACCCTTGCTTTATAACGCAAAACGGGGAAGTCTTTAGGCCGGCACTGTGTACACGACGTTTGGCGGTTGGTTTTGAGAATTCCAGTTCGTGCGCTGGCGCGGCGGAGCCGGTGGATGGGATGCCAGCATTATCAAGCAGTTCGCTCAGCCAAATCTTTCTCGCACCGCCCTGGGAGGGCACAAATTTCATACCTAGAAATACTAGATCCGGCTTTAGGGCGACCAACTTCTGTAAGTCTTTGTCATTATTGACGGTGGTAATGCCAACCCGCGAATAATGTCTGGTTAAAACAGCGAATATAGCATCGCACGAGTCCTGACTCATTGAACTAAGCCGAACCACGTTAGAGCGCACAATTTCAATGTGCTTGTTAATTTTCATGAGCGCGCAACCGTTCTAGGGGCTCAAAATGTTAAGCCCCTTGTTTAACTATTGCTAAAGAAACTTCTAAAGTCCTTAGTAAGAGCGGCGGAAACCACCACCAGAGGGGCGGTCTTCTTTTGGTCGAGCCTGGTTGACCATCAACTTACGGCCGCCCAGTTCTTTTCCGTTAAGATTGGTGATAGCCTTTTGGGCTTCTTCGGCACTGGACATTTCAACGAAGCCAAAGCCTTTACTGCGGCCAGTGTCTCGGTCCATGATGATGGCTACGCTCTCAACAGTTCCCTGTTGAGCGAATAGCTCCTCAAGTTCTTTCTCGGTCGTTTCGTAGGCAAGACCGCCTACATAAAGTTTAGTTGCCATGATTATTTATCCTTACTTTTAACTAATATCGCTCGCAGTTATATTTTTCTTACCGCGATGATAGTTAAGTTTTTTGGACTAGGCTAGTGACAACGGTTAGTAGATAGTACTACTTGCTTAAGCTAAGTGTAACACAAAAACTAGTTTTATAATAGCTTGATCTACTTTTCAAGAACCGGTACTTGAGCCCAGGATCCAGAACCGCCTAGCTGCTCTTTTTTCTATGGCCATAAGTAAATTTATATATAAGTTCTACGGCAATGCCAACAACTAGACCTGATAAGAACAGAAGGATAGGAACAAAGAAATTGTATTTGTAGCCCAGATGACGGGTGTAGTACATATAAAGACCGCTGCCGATAAGCGCTACAATACCGCCGGATAAAATGGCATATGGTCTGGCCAAAGTCTTGGCGGTAAACTCGCTAATGCTACTGACTACAGGGTTATGAATAATCTTACTGTAGCGCCGTTCGGACGGGCTCAGGTTTCGACGGATCGAACTCCATGTCTTAGTGATAGTATCGATTATCGGTGCAAGATCGGGCAAGGGGACATTTATTATCTTAGAAGCCGATTGGGCTGACTCGTCCAACTGATCGGCCTTTGGCTTATGGATTTCACCAATGCGCTCTCGCGTTTTCTCTATATTTAACGTCTCACTCTTAATATCTGTTTTTTTCTCGGCGTGTTTTGGTTCCTGCTCTGGAGTAGGGCTGGCTTCGTGAGCCTGAACATCTTGCTCAATATTCCTTGGCAATCTTTCACTCATTTTATTCAACCTCCTGGCCACCACTGCTTAGTTCAAGCGCAAGTCGCGCCTCCTTAAGCTGCAGCCTGCGGTTAGAGTAAAAATATCCAGCTATAGCCGCGATAGCGGCGAAGGTGAATATCGATGTTCCCGGGCCGGTGTTGGGCAGGGACGTAGCGGCATTCGCGATGACAACTTGGGCCGTCGGAGGTTGAACCTTTACGTTAATTATATCGCCAAAGACATTGGTCATCTTGTAGTTGTAAGCATCGGGGTCGGAAAGGGACCTAGTTGTTGGCAAAGGATTATCAACCGTTACGCTAAATGTTCTTGTGACTGTTGCGCCCGGCTTAATATTAACTTTAGGGAAGCTCAAAAAGCCAGTTGATTTATCGTATGTGCCGCCACCCCTATTAGTTAGAACTGCATACTCCAAAATATCAGCAATATTATCCTGAATCACGAAGTTTGGCTGCTTGCGCTTACCGGTATTTTTAACTATTAGAGCGTACTTTAAGACATCGCCTGGCTTGGCGGTTGTACCATTAGCATCGCTGTTATGGCGTTTCACGTAGACTACGGTTTTGTGGTAGGTCAGGCACGCCAGTGTGTAAAACTCGGAAGGTGAACCCTTACAGGGTCTGCACTTGGGACTTTTGGCGGGTATCTTGTCGTTATATGGGCAGGTTTTTGGCGGCGGAGGTCCCTTTGGAAGACCAATAGAGACTAAGTTGCCACAGGTAAATAACATCCAAAAAGTTTTGCCTTTAGAGCTGGTAAACTTTAGAGTCGTATAGGTAGAGGATTTGTGAGTATCCCAAGCGTGCAGTAGCCGCCAATAAATTACTTCGCTGCCTATATTGACAGGGGTTTCGCTGGCGTACCCTTGAGGCAAGTGACCGGCTGAGTATAGCCTGCCGTTGTAGTCGCGCGAGTTTAAGGAGACTACTTTGCCTTTGGCAAGGTCAACACATTTTATGCTGTAGTAGTTTAGAACCCTATCAATCTTATTAGTATTTTTATCGCAGTCTTTAACCAGCTGCGATTTAGAGGTAACGCCGCCCGGTATAAGATCATTTTGGCTAGGCGCGGCGCTTGATTGGCTAGGTGCCAGGGCGGCAAAAACCTGCAAAACTAATGCAACTAAAATCAATAGGACGCCGAGTCCCCGGATGAATCGCTCTTTAGAAACGCTTAGAGTAAACTCTCTGAGCCTTGCTGTATAACCCGGTGTTGATTTGTATCTTGAAAGAATTTTGTCAAGCATGTTGGTTTGTTACGACATTCCAGCTTTAATTAAATCATAAGCGTGTTGGTTTGGCTAGGAATAAAAGCAAGTACTCTAGTGTAATATACCTTATACTTCAGGGCTCGTAGTGCGTGATATAATAAGAGTGCATAGGGATGGAGGTGTCTATGAGCAACTACTTACTGGATACCTCTTTAGATGTTCCAAATATAAATCTGGTTTCGGCGCTCAGAAGAGCGCTTGTTTTATATAGAGCAAATAAAACAGCAGCCAAAAGAACGACTTTAGCTAGAACAAAGGACGTTATTATGCGGGTGCCGAAGGTAGTACGTCTTGATAGGGGCTCCGAAAAATTAATCGGCATGGCGGTCCAATCGCACGATATTTTATTTAAGGCTAACACTGCATTCCCGTTTAATCTTTTCCCCGATACTGTAACGGTTGACCGGGAAAAGCTGACCATAGCCAACCGCATCTTTTTCTTAACAGCTAAAATTACCAGCGTGCCTATCCGAGACATATTGAACGTTGAGGCCGATGTGGGGCCGTTCTTTGGCTCTGTGCACCTGACTAGCCGCTATTTCTTCACCAACCCCCGCTCAGTCAATTTCCTGCACCGTCATGACGCTTTAGATTTACAGCGGCTAGTGCAGGGCTACATTCTTGCCCACGAGCAGCACCTGGATTGTTCTAAAATGAACAAGGAACAGCTTGTAACTTTGCTTGAAGATTTAGGCAAGGGCGACACGGATTAAAACATAAGAGACCGCGAAGGGGTTGCTTGTGATTTATCTGTGGTGACGAGATTTAAGCTGGGCTAGGTGCAGGCGTACCTCATGGTGTACTTGGACGTGTCTGGCTTCATGCAAGGCCTCGCGGGATGCGGCGCCTTCCACTAAGGCGCGGGCGCGCTCCAAGCTTTTTTCAGCCTCGGCTTCGGACACTTCATCTGAGGTTGTGACTTCTTCCGTAACAAAGCGGGTCGTCTCGCCATCGGTCTGGACCACACCGCCATAAACAGCAAAATGTTCCAAATCGCTGTCAGGATCACCTGATTTTTTTCTAATGCTCAAGATTCCCGGCTGGCCGGCAGAAATCAGCGGCATGTGGCCGGCCAAAATTGCAATCACCCCATCTTTAGTCGGCACCAAGACCTCATAGGCCTCGTTGTCATATTTCAGACCGTTTGCACCAACCAATTGGAAACGCATGCTATTTGACCTCGCTAATCTTACCCTTCATGTAGAAGGCCTGCTCACTCTTGGAGTCGTGTTTGCCGTCTAAGATTTCTCTGAAGCCGGCAATCGTGTCGGCTAGCGGCACGTAAGCGCCGCTCATGCCGGTAAAGGTCTCGGCTACAAACATTGGTTGGGTTAAGAAACGCTGGATACGGCGGGCCCGGTTAACCAGAGCTTTGTCTTCGTCAGAAAGTTCTTCCATTCCCAAAATGGCGATGATATCTTGCAGGTCTTTATAGCGCTGCAAAATCCGCTGGACTTCACGAGCGACATCGTAATGCTCTTGGCCGACGACTTCGGGGTCCAGCACGGTAGAGTTAGAGTCTAGCGGATCCACCGCTGGGTAAAGACCGAGTTCGGTCAGCGCGCGGGACAAAACTACCGTAGAGTCCAGGTGGGCAAAAGTTGTCGCTGGGGCAGGGTCGGTTAAGTCGTCTGCCGGCACATACACTGCCTGCACGCTGGTCACTGAACCTTTCTTGGTAGAAGTGATGCGCTCCTGTAGCTCACCCATCTCGGTGGCCAGGTTTGGCTGATAACCTACGGCGGAAGGCATGCGGCCGAGCAGAGCCGATACTTCAGCGCCAGCTTGGGTAAAGCGGAAAATGTTATCTATGAAAAGCAAAACGTCGGCGCCTTGGTCGCGGAAGCTTTCGGCGATTGTCAGACCGGTCAAGCCGACCCGCAGGCGGGCACCAGGTGGTTCGTTCATCTGTCCAAAGACCATGGCGGTCTTATCCAGTACGCCAGAATCTTTCATCTCGTGGTACAAGTCATTACCTTCGCGGGTTCGCTCACCGACACCGGCAAAGACGCTGCGGCCCTTGTGGAACTTAGCAATGTTGTTGATGAGTTCCTGGATAAAGACAGTCTTGCCTACGCCGGCACCGCCGAACAGACCTACCTTACCGCCTTTGACGATTGGGCAAATCAGGTCAATGACTTTAATGCCGGTCTCTAGAAGCTCGGTCTTGGCAGATTGATCTTCCAAACTAGGCGGTTCCACGTGAATGGGTGAGCGCTTAGCGCTGGCGGGCACAGTCTTCCCGTCAATCGGCTGGCCGACAACATCAAACATACGGCCAAGAGTGACTTCTCCCACCGGCACAACGATTGATGCGCCAGTGTCGCTTACGGCTGTACCGCGGGCCAGGCCATCAGTCGGACCCATAGCGATGGCGCGCAGGGTATTTTTAGATAAGTGCTGGGCAACTTCCAGCACAAGTGTCTGATTGTTGAGCTTAGTCTCAAGCGCGTTATAAATTGCCGGTAGTTTGCCTGTAAATTCAATATCTACCACCACGCCGACTACCTGGATAATCTGCCCTCGGCTGGCAGCAGCCACTGCGGCTGGTTTTGATTTAGGTTTTGTTACGGTTGGCATAAATATTCCTTTCCTTAAGCGATGGCATCCGCGCCACCAATGATTTCAGCCATCTCCTGAGTAATAGCGGCTTGACGGGTGGCGTTAAGCTCTAGTGTTAAATTATCAATTAAATCGCCGGCGTTACGGTTGGCGTTATTCATAGATAGCATGCGGGAGGCGTGTTCGCTGGCGGCAGACTCTACCCGGCCGCGGCGCAAGGCAGACTCTAAATAAACGCGCAGCGCTTCTTCTAAAACAACTTCAAGGTCCGGTTCAAACTCGTATACAAAATTAGCCGGTACGCTGCGGGTTTCCGGCTGGTCGCCGCCGGCTGGCTTAATCGGTACCAGCGTTTCCACGACTGCTTTCTGGTTTAGACTGGACACAAACTGGGTATAAATAATTTGCACCTGGCTGATATATCCACCGGTAACGGCACCGTGCATGGTCTCAATGAGCGGTGCAAAGACGTTTGTATCGGGGTTGTCGGGCATGTTTTCATACTCACCAATCAGCTCCACATCATATAGATGCGACATGTGGTGGGCGCCCTTTTTGCCGATGGCAATAACCCGGGACTTTACCCCAGCGGCTTTATCTGCCTTAAATTGCTGATGGGCTAAATTCAAAATGTTGGCGTTAAAGGCTCCAGCCAAACCGGTGTCGGAGGTAATAATCACGTACAACTTGGCTTTTGCAGAAGCAGGCGAGAAGTAAGGATTCTGCGTAGCTTCCGGGCTGGCGGCCAGCCGGGCCAAAACATCCATAGCCGTTTGCCCGTAAATCCGGGCGCCTTCCACGGCCGACTGCACACGGCGCATTTTGGCGGCAGCGACCAGCTCCATAGCTTTGGTTATTTGCTGAGTATTTCGCACCGAGCGGATACGGCGTCTAAGTAGTTGAGTGCTAGCCATTGGCGGTCTCCGTCTTCTTCTTATCTACTTTCTTGTACTGCTTGGCTATGTCTTGAGCTACTTTGATGACAGATTTTTTCAGTTCCTCAGTCGGCTTGTCAGCCTTTTGCAAATCTTTGACTAGTTTGGCGTGCTTTTGCTCCAGGTTAGTAAGCAGGGCGGACTGGGCAGCGCTGACACTCTCTATCGGCGTGCCATCAAAAGCTCCCTCGGTAGCGGCTAAAATGCTGGCGGTTTGAGCCCACACTGGCATAGGCGAATACTGCGGCTGCTTCAAAATTTCTGTTAGCAGGCGGCCACGTGTTAAGCGCGCTTGGGTCTCTGCGTCTAGGTCAGACGACAGTTGGGAGAAGGCAGCCAGCTCACGGTACTGAGCCAAGTTAAGCCGCAAGCTACCAGCCACAGCTTTGATGGCTGCCGGTTGGGCAGCACCACCGACGCGGCTGACGCTCAAACCGACGCTGACGGCCGGGCGGATACCTTGGTAGAACAAATCAGTTTCCAGATAAATCTGGCCGTCAGTGATGGATATAACGTTGGTTGGGATGTAGGCAGATACGTCACCAGCTTGAGTCTCAATGATGGGCAGGGCGGTTAGTGAGCCGCCACCTAAATCATCAGACAATTTGGCGGCCCGCTCCAGCAAACGGGAGTGCAGATAAAACACGTCGCCCGGGTAAGCCTCGCGGCCGGGCGGGCGGCGGAGCAGTAAACTCATCTCTCGGTAAGCCGTAGCGTGCTTGCTCAGGTCGTCATAGATGATCAGAGCGTGCTTACCATTATCGCGGAAGTATTCACCCATCGCGCAGCCGGCGTACGGGGCAAGGTATTGCAAGCTGGCGGCATCAGCGGCGCTGGTTGCCACGATGATGGTATTGTCCATGGTGCCTTCACGGCGTAAGCGCTCAATCAGACGGGCAATACGGGCATACTTTTGGCCGATGGCTACATAAATATTGATGATGCCGGTTCCCGCTTTGACCTGGTTAATCATAGCGTCCACAGCGATGGCGGTCTTGCCGGTCTGGCGGTCGCCAATAATTAACTCGCGTTGGCCGCGGCCGATAGGGATCATAGCGTCAATCGCTGTTATACCGGTCGGCACCGGTTCATACACACTGCGGCGGGCAGCTACGCCCGGTGCAATCTTTTCAATATCACCACGGGCCTTGGTCTTAATCGGACCTTTGCCGTCAAGTGGTTCGCCTAGTGGGTTGACCACCCGGCCGAGCAGCTCAGGACCAACTGGAACACTCAGAATTTGGCCAGACAATCGAACCTTGGCGCCGGCCCGGACAAACTCATCCTCGCCCAGCAGCACGGCCCCAATTTCATCCTCCAGCAGGTTAAGGGCAAAAGCTGTTATCGTGCCGCCCTTGATAGATTCAATCTCAAGCATTTCGGCATAGCCGCAGGAGCGTAGGCCGTAAATCCAAGCTACACCGTCACCAACGCGGGTAACGACGCCGGCAGACTTTTCTTCGCCGGAGTCGCGCAAATCGGCGACGGCGCGGCGGACGTCCTCGGCTAAATCTTTAACTTTGACGGGCAAATCAGACATCTATTCCTCCTTTAATATCACTCAATCTGCGCTTGATAGTTTTATCCCAGACTTTTGTGGCCGTCTCTAGGCGGAAGCCGCCAATCAGATTTGGCTCAACCCGGCTTTTAACCAGCGCTTCGGCCGAATCGGTACGGTCTTTCGCCAGCTCTACCAAGGACTTAACTAGCTGTTTATCAAGAGCATGAGCAGACGAGATTTCAACTTGGGCCAACTTGCCGCGGCTTTCCAGCTCAGACGAAATGTCGCTAATCAAAAGATCAGACTCCTTGGCGCGGCCGGACTCGATTAAGGCGGCAGCTAGTTTACGCGCCAGCGGCTTGATTGAAACGCCCTTGAGTAGTTGGGCGATGGCATAATTGGCCATTTCACGGCGTGATAGGCGGCGGCTCATCGTTCCAAGTCCTTAATGGTTCGTTTAATCAATTCCATATCAGCTTGGGCACTGACCTTTTGGCGCAGAACTTTCTCGGTCGTGTCAACTACCAGGCTAGTCAGCTCTTGCTTAAGTTCGGTGCTCAGACGATTCTTAACCTGCTCCAATTGAGCGTGGTTTTCGGCCAGCACGCGGTCTGCCTGCTCGCGGGCAGCGGCTTCAGCCTGAGCGACTACTTGCTTGGCTTCATCTTTTGCTTCACGCAAAACTTTATCGGCGTTTTCGCGGCCGGCTCCCAACAGTTGTTCGGCCTTAGCTTCGGCAGCCTCCAGCTTTTCCTTAGTGAGCTTAGCCTGCTCCAGGCTTTCTTCTAGGGTTTGGCGGCGCTGGCTCAGGGTCTTATTGATCGGCGGTAGAATCCACCGTTTGAAAATCAGCAATACCAAAACGAAAGTAATCAGCTGAAAGACGAGCGCCTTTAAACTGACCTGGAAGGCACCCAAACCACTACTGCCTGATTCAGCTAAATATAGCAAGTTCCTCTACTCCTAACCGTGAGTTGTAAACAAAATTAGTAAGACGAAGGCAAAGTAAGCATCAACCAGACCAACCATGATCAGTGCCATGGTCATAATCTTGCCCTGGATCTCCGGGTTTCGGCCGACTGCGCTAACCACAGCTGAGCCAATCAAGCCTACGCCAACAGCCGGGCCAATGGCTCCAAGGCCGATAGTCAAACCTTTAATTAATGATGGATCAATTTGTGTGGACATAAATTCTCCTTACTCTTAGTCCTTTCTTAAATAACATTCAGCTTGTACCCTCCACACGGGCCGCTTGGCCGCCCGCGTGCTCGCTCTCCCCATGCGATGTTGACATTACTATATAAGAAGCGGTCAACATCATAAACAGGTAAGCTTGGATTAAAGATACAAAAATCTCCAAAAGTATAACTGGCAAAGTCGCGACCCAGCCAAAATTGCCGGCTAAAGCGGCAATGGCAAACAGCAACGCTTCGCCGCCGTAAATAACACCAAATAAACGCAGGGAAAGCGTAATGAGCCTTAAGATTTCACTAAAGACTTCGTTTAAGCCGATGAACCAGGTCAGCGGGCTTTTTAAATTGCCAGAGAAAAAGTGGCGGGCGTAACCTCGCAGGCCAACCTCTTTGACGGCGTAGTAGTGGACGGTGGCCAAAGAAAGAATTGCCAGCGCTAAGGTGGTATTAAGATCGGTGGTCCAGGAGCGCAGCAAAGAGACGTGGTGGTAAGAAATTGTATCAATCCCGGGCAACAGCCCGCTCAGATTTCCAAGCAGGATAAGCAGTAGCAAGCTAATCAAAAGCGGGAAATGACGGCGAGCTCTTTTTTCATCACCGCCAAACGTATCGGTTGCCATGCCGTAGACCAGATCAATAAGGCTCTCTACAAAAAAGGCCAGCCGGCTTTTGGGCCAAACCTTGGAGGCTTTGGCGGCCGCACCAAAAAGCGCAATCAAAGATATAGCCGTAATCCAGCCCAGTAACATGGAATTGGTGACCGTAAACGGCCCAATGCCAAATAACTTTTCTGGAGCCAATGGCTCTGCGGTAAAGGCAGCTAAAGCGGCTATCATAGGCAGGCCTCACTCACTAACCGAGTGACGGCTGGCGGGAGGTTCCCCGCGGTCGCTATTTTTGTCGCCCCACTTCTCATTCGCCGGTAATTATAGCAAGATTAACCCTTATAAACAATGATTTTTAACCTATAAAATTTTAAATTCAGCTTGGCCGGGTATAATAGTCTAAATGCCAGAAGCGATTATTTCTGCTAAAAACGTCGTTAAAAAATTTGGCGACCTGGAGGCCGTGGCCGGAATTAACTTTGAAGTCAAAGCCGGCGAGATATTTGCTTTTTTGGGACCAAACGGAGCGGGTAAATCCACTACCATCAAAATGCTGACCACCATGCTCCAACCTACTAGCGGTGAGCTTTACCTCGCTGGGCATGATGTGACCAAGCAGCGCGAAGAGGCCAGACAAAGCTTTGGCATTGTCTTTCAAGACCCGGCTTTGGAGGAAGAGCTAACAGCTTATGAGAACATGCGCTTTCATGCTGTGCTTTATAAGGTCCTCAAAACTCAGCAAGCCAAGCGAATTGAGGAGCTGCTCAAACTGGTGGATCTTTGGGAGCGTCGTGATAGTTTGGTGCGTACCTATTCGGGCGGCATGCGCCGGCGCCTTGAAATCGCCCGTGGACTGCTGCACCATCCCAAAATTTTGTTTTTGGATGAACCAACCCTGGGGCTTGATGTGCAGACGCGCAACATTCTTTGGAACTACGTGGAAAAGTTATCTAAGCATGAGGGCATGACCATATTTTTCACTACGCACTACCTGGACGAGGCTGAAGAGGTAGCCCAGCGCATTGCTATTATTGATCACGGCAGTATCATCGCCGAAGGCAGCGTGAAGCAATTGACCAAGCAGACCGGGACTAAATCCTTGGAACAGGCGTACTTGAAGTTAACTGGTGAAGCCGTCCGCGACGATGTGTCCGAAGATAACAATGGCTTAAATGTGCGTTCGGTTATGAGGAATCGCTAAGCCTATGAAAAATTCC
This sequence comes from uncultured Candidatus Saccharibacteria bacterium, assembly GCA_964567555.1. GTDB lineage: Bacteria > Patescibacteriota > Saccharimonadia > Saccharimonadales > UBA10212 > CAZMNA01. The sequence goes on from CAZMNA010000003.1 coordinate 50,844, forward strand.
GACATTTATATACTTTGGTGGCGTCAAATGAAGCGCTATTTGCGCACCCGCTCGCGAATTATTGGGGCTATTGGTCAGCCGATTTTGTTCTTACTGGCACTGGGCTACGGCATCGGCTCGGTTTACAAAAAAGCCGGGCAGGGCAACTATATACACTTTTTGGTCCCTGGCGTTATTACCCAAACGATTTTATTCTCTGGCGTTTTTTGGGGCATTCAAATTTTGTTCGATAAACGCTTTGGCTTCTTGAAAGAGATGCTTGTGGCTCCAGTGTCGCGGCTCAGGATTTTGGTGGGAAACGCGCTCGGTGGCACAACCATCGCTTTGATGCAGGGCATTTTTGTGTTCTTAATATCTCTAATTTTTGGCTTCCGTCCATATAGTTGGCCTCTACTGACGGTGAGTTTTGGTATCATGGCGGCCATGAGCCTAGCACTGACGAGTTTTGGTGCCGGCATTGCCTCCATGGTAGAAGACTTCCAGGGCTTTCAGGCCATAAATAACTTTTTAATTTTCCCGCTATTTTTCTTATCCAGTGCACTCTATCCACTAACGAGCGCACCGACCGTACTTCGGATTTTGACTGAAATTAACCCCTTAACTTACATCGTTGATGGCCTGCGTTACACAATGATCCACCAATCCCATTTTGGTTTGGGCAAGGACTTGATTGTTCTAGCAGCGACCCTAGTGGTTTGTGTTGGCTTTGCGGTCAATCGATTCGAACACCTCGAAGCCTGAAAAGGATTAATGGCCGTAGGTGCCGTCGCCATAGCCGTGGTCGATTCTTTTATAGTCACCCTCGCTCAGTAGGCCCATGATCGAAGACAGGCCAAAAAGCGAGATTACTCCAATCCCCAGCGTTGCTAAAAATTGCTTACGAGTTACCTCTTTGTTTAAAAGCTGATTGAGCCTTGACACTTTTTCCTCGGTTTTTTTGTTTCTCTATCTATTAACGAGCTTATGCTATTTTGCAACCTCTGTCAACATACCTAAAGCCGCCTACATCTTCGTAGCTAAGGCTAGGTCTAATTTGCGATGGCAGTGTAAAGCACCTGGGTAGAATAGGTGCCACTGGCAACGCTGGTATCGGCGCAAGCACCATACCAAACCGTTGTAGCCACCGCCGGATCCGCCGCCCCGGAAGTGCTGGCGATGGTGTCGGCAGTCACGTTACTAGCTTTAACGCTAGAAAAAGTTATTGAACCGCGGGCAACATTATCTTGAGTTGTCGTCGGTCCAGCGCCGAAGCCGCCCAAACCGTCCACGCGGAATCCCCAGCTGTTACCTGACAGCGTAGTTGGGCTGCTGACCGTGCCGCTAGTGGTGGATATGCTTGATGCACCGTTGACAAGCGACGTGTTAGTACTATTATCCGCCACAGTTAGGGTATAGCCGTCGGTGTCATCAGTTAGCACTGAGGGGCTATCGCTGTGGATGGTGCATTTTCCGCTGGTTGTTGGCGTAATGTCCAGGTTCAGGCTACCGTTGCTGGAAAGTGTAATGTCACACTGAACCCCGTACTTGCATGATCCATAAGTACCGCTGCCGTATGTCCCGGTCGCGTAGTAAGCCAAAACCGCTCCGCTGCCAAGGAATAGACCTAGACAACTCAGCAGGATAGCCAAGATAGCCAGCCATCCTTTTGAGATTAATTTGAAGAAAGATTTCATCCCTTCTTTGGCTCCTTAGCCCTCCGTTTGGATAGGTATCTTGGGCGGATTACAACTAAGAAGACAAGTACAATCAGCATCAATGCTAGCGTTATTAGTCTGACGGCAGAAGACATAACCAGAACCCATTTGGTAGGCATGGTCTTTTCTTGGCCTAGGAACTTCACGGTACCGGTTACCTTAAAAAGCCCAATGCTAGGGGATTTATTCCAAGGCAGGGTAATCCGGCGAATGGTCTGCGGCAGTAGTTCCTTATCTGTGTTTAAAGTGTATTTTGGGTGACCAAAGATGTCCTTGATAACATAGGTAATTTGAGTAGGAAAGTGAATGCTACCGTTGTCTTGAATACGCAAGGCTGAAGTTAGCGGTGGTTTTTGCAGGATGCCCGAGCTCCAGCTGAGTAAACTGCCCTTTTTTACGACCGGCCCAGCTACCTGTATGTAGAAAAGTTCACCGACTCGTTCGTTTAGTGTGACGCCGTTAGTCTTGGCGGCAATCTGAGTTTCGGCAAAAGCCGCTGCGTAGTACCCTCCCGGTAGCGTGTTCTGGGGCACAGATATGGTGTAGTTTATTGTGACGGATTGTCCTGGCTTAATGTATCCGCCCGGCACCGAAAAGTTCAACCAACTGCCGGCATCGGGTGCAGTTGGCAAAAATGTAAATTCTGGAGTGTAATCCTCGCCGCTTACCCTGTAAGGAGTTGGATAAGCCAAAAATTTGTAACTGCTACTGCCCTGATCAAGCACCTGAAACGAGCCTTTATAGGTACCGCCCGGGTCTATCACTGGGCTGACTGAAGTTGGGGTTATGGTGATAACCTGCGGAATGGCATGTGCTACCGCTGGCGCTAAGCCAAAAGCCGACAAAAATATCAAAAAAGTCGTGAATTGCTTTTTGTAGGTTCGCGAAATTGTCATGCCAAACATTCTAATTTGTGGTTGCAGTGTAGGTTACGCTATCGGTGTAAGTTCCAGAAGGCTGAGTGGAGTCAACAGCTGCGGCGTACCAAACGGTAGTTGTATCACTTGAAGCTGTGCCGGAGGTAGACTTTAGCGTGTTGGCTGAGCCAGAAGCTGGCATGCCGGCAAATTTTAGCGTACCGCTGACTGCCGCGCTACTGGCACCAGCGTAACCGCTGCCGTTGAAGCCGCCTAAACTTTGGACGGCATAGCCCCATGTGTTAGCTGCCATCACTACTGGAGTTGTTTGCGTCCCGGAAGAGGCGGCAATACTATTGCCGCCAGACACCAAGGTTGTGGTGGCATCGCCATCCTGCAAAGTCAGGGCATAGCCGGATGAATCGTTTGTGCTAACTGTAACGGTATCGCTAGCGATGGTCTGTTTTGTTGAGCCGGCAGCTGGAGTAATGTTAAGATTAACCGTTCCACTAGTAGTAAAAAGACTAATAATTGGGCTGATAACTGAGCTTATTGTGGTAGAAGCCGTATCTGCAGATACGATAGCCGTAGTCCCGACCATAACTCCCACGCTGAGCAGGGTAACAATACCTACGCGTATGTATTTCAAATCTTCCCTCATTATTAATCATTACGATTATGATATCAACACAATATAAAACGGTACGTGCCGCGCTGGAAACCATAGAGCTTTGACGAGTCTAATTTGTCGTTGCGGTGTAAGTTACGCTGTCGGTGTAGGTTCCAGTGGCTTGAGTAGTATCGACAGCCACAGCGTACCAAACGGTTGTTGTATCACTTGAGGCGACGCCGGCGGTAGTCTTAAGCGTGTTGGGCGAAGCTGAAGACGGTACGCCGGCAAACTTTAGAGTGCCACTAACGGCCGCGCTACTGGCTGACCCGTAACCGCTTGCGTTAAAACCACCAACTCCAGCCACAGCATAACCCCAAGTGTTGGTAGCTTCTGGGGTAGTCGGAGAACTCTGCGTCCCTGCCGAAGCCGCAATGTTATTGCCGCCGGAAACCAGGTTGGTATTGGTGTCGCCGTCTGCCAGAGTTAGTGCATAGCCAGATGCATCGTTAGTACTAACTGTAACCGTATCACTAGCGATGGTCTGTTTTGTTGAGCCAGCAGCTGGAGTCACGTTAACATTAACCGTGCCGCTGGTAGTAAATAGGCTAATAATCGGGGAGACTACCGAACTTATCGTCGTATTGGCCGTATCGGCACTCACAACAGCCGTCGATAACATAAAGGCCGATGCGATTCCGCCGGCAATCGCCACAAGCCTTACTCTTTTGAAGAGATTTTTATTTTGTTTCATATACGAGTTAACAGTATCACCTCAAAAGTACCAGTTAGTATCCTGCTTGTCAACATAATCCTTATGCTATAATTTGCTATTATATTAGTGTCTAGCCAAGGGGCCGGGCGTTTTGGAAAACTAAAAGGAGCATTTAATGTCATCGAGCCTACCTACCCCTGGTGGTTCCGCCAATACTTGGGGCACTCAGCTCAACGATTATCTTCAGCAGTCACTAGGACCTGATGGTAAGCTAGTCACTGACGCCACTAATCCTTATACATCTTCGGCCAATACAAATTTGGCCAGTGGTTCTCAGCCCGGCTTAGTCCAACTAGCCGGCGACTTAGGCAATACTGCCGCCTCTCCTCAAGTTACATCTACGCACCTCTCATCCCCATTACCACCAGCGCAGGGTGGCACTGGGGTTGCCAACTCTAAAAACCTAACTGTCAGCAATTCCCTAACTCTCGCTGGCACAGATTCTACGACCATGAACTTCCCTACAACCACTGCGACCATCGCCAGAACTGATGCAGCCCAAACCTTCACCGGGAAGCAAACTGGAACAATCTTTATTGAAACCCCAGAAACTGTATCTGTATCTTCTAACGCTGGCACTTGTTCGGTTTCATACGAGATAAGTAACTTCACCAACTCATCTGCCGCCAACATGACGATTACACTCGCCACATCAAGCGCAGTTGATGGTCAAAAAAAGATCGTAAGAGTTTACTATTTCTCGGCAGTTGCTAAGACTATAAGCTGGGTGAATAATGAGGATTCCTCTGTGACTACTCCAACGACCTCTAATGGCTCAACCACACTGCCCATTACCGTAGCGTTTATGTACAATTCGGCTACTAGCAAGTGGCGCTGTGTAGGGTTCGCTTAGATGGCTGTTTGGCCTAGTGGTAACGGTGTACAAAACCAGACCGCAGGGATAGGCTACACTTGGGTAGCCCCGGCTGGTGTTACTAAATTAACTGTTGAGCTATGGGGTTCGGGCGCTGGTGGTGACGGCGGATTACTCGCTAATGTTAATGGGGGTTGGGGCGGTGGCGGTGGCGAGTATCGTAGCTCTGTAATTACAAATATAGTACCTGGTCATACTTATACGATAACTGTTGGTGCTAAAGGTACGGCTGGTGGTGCTTCCGGTGGAAGTGGTGGTCAAGGTAACGACAGTACATTCTCAGACCCGACACCGACAATTCTAGTTGCAGCCAAAGCCGGCAACAACTCTGCGAACAGTAGCACAGGCGGTACGGGCGGAACTGGCACAACTGGTTTTCACGGCGGTAATGGATTTCAAACTGCCGTTAATGCCGGTGGTGGTGGTGGTGGCTCGGGTGGGACTGGTGCCGTTGGACATAACGCCACAAGTGCTACGGGTGCAACTGCTGTTACTGGAGGTGGTAATGGTGGTACTGGTGGGACTGGTGCTGTTGGGGCCGCTCCTACTACGCCCCCGGGTGGTGGTGGCGGTGGTGGTGCTGCGTCGGGCAACAAGGCAGGTGGAGCTGGCGCTGCTGGGGCAGGCACACTAACTTGGCCAACTGTTTTTACTGTAACTTTTAACGCAAACAGTGGCTCAGGCTCAATGAGCGCCGAACAAAACAACCAAGCCGCCGCCCTAACTTCTAACGCGTATACAAGAACTGGGTACACCTTTGCTAACTGGAACACGGTGGCTGGTGGAGGGGGTACAACTTATGCTAACGGTGCAAGCTATGCGTTTACTGCCAGCACCACACTTTATGCCCAGTGGACTATCAATTCTTACGATGTAATATTCAACAACAATGGTGGTACAGGTTCAATGTCGAACGAAACTAAGAACTACAACACTACGAACGCTCTTACAACCAATACCTTTACAAGAACTGGATATACCTTTACAGGCTGGAATACCGTCGCCGATGGGTCAGGCACAGCTTACGCAGATGGCGCTAACTTTACTTGGCCTGCCTCTAACACTACCCTCTATGCTCAATGGCTTGTGGCAAATACAACGGGCATATTGGCTGTCATGTAAAAACCTCCCAATCGGACTACCCGGCTGATTATTGATGGCTCGGCTTGGTAAATAGTACCTGTTCGCGCAGTATCTAATCCGGCTAAGATTGTGTCGTACTGCTGGCGGATATCTGGGCTGATCGCTATCGGCGGACTGCTAAAGCTTCTTTTATAAACTGTTGGAGTTACATTTGCAGTAGAGTTACTGATAATCTTAACAATCTTATTTTGGTCGTTAATTAAAACCAGCCGGACAGGCTGGATGCTCACTGAAACTTCAGTGCTTCCACCCCCATTAAATTGTGTCGCAGGGGCAGGGGATAAGGCTGCAGCGTCGGCACCAAACAAAGAAAAGGCCAAACAAAGCCCAACTACAGCAAATACTTTTCCGTACGACCTCCCCATTGCAAATAGAATTGTGAACTAACATTTACAAACTGTAAATATTATTTCAAAGCATAAGCACTATACTTTTGTTTGACTTGATTGTCTTGATGAACCGAAACCTAGCTTAAGTCGCTGGTTGGTGACGGGTCGGTGGCCGGATGTCAATAATCAGACGTTCGGGTGTGACGGGCTTGGGTAGTCTTTCGACCTTTAGCTTCCGCAAATCAATAGTCGGTATTTCTAGCATTTTGGCTTGTACCGGCTGGACTGGGACGGCCCCTATCGCTATTTCCGGCTGGCGTAACCTACGGTTATGCAAAGCAATCAGCACGATGCTGACGTTGTACAACAGGATAATCGGCCCGGCGATTATTAACTGACTAAGAACGTTGGGTGTAGGCACCATTATCATCGAGACGATAAAGGCCAGCAAAATTACATAGCGCTCTTTTTTTAGTAGGCCTGCGGGCCCAAGCGGCCGGATACGATTGATAAATAACAGGATAATCGGCAACTGGAACATCAGCATCGCTCCCAGCAGATAGACAGTCAAGAACGACAGGTACTCTTGAATGGTCAGCAAGGCGTGAACTTGGTTATTAGTAAATTGATGCGTTAGAAAGTGTAGTGCCGCCGGCAGGCCTAAAAAGTAGCCAAAGCCAAAGCCGACTGCCGCCAGCAGCGCCGAAAAGAAGCTATAACGCAAGATAATATGCCTAGTCTGTTTTTGCAGCAGCGGCTCCAAAAATGCCAGCAACTGATAAATGATGATTGGCGTGCTAGCGGCGATGCCAACGTATATACAGACCGAAAACAGGAAGTTGATACCTCCGATAGGTGAGGTGTAGATGAATTGCTGCCCATGAGACGGTTTAAGCAAAAACCTGACAATGCTTTGCTGCACCGTGTAGGCCAAAGTCGAGAATATTAGAATCGAGGCGACGCAGTAGACCAGCCGCTTGCGCAGCTCATACAAGTGCTGAATAAAAGGTTTTGGAACTTCGGCTGGCTTAGAGCTCTGATTTTTCGTTTGCGTTGGGTAGTTTTTTTTCATCGGGCTTGCTTTCTGTTTTTTCGTCACTGATGCCTTTGCGAAGTTCACGGATAGCGTCAGCCATACTGCGGCTAAGTTTAGGCAGATTCTTACTGCCAAAAAGAAGCAAAACAATTGCCAAAATTATAATAAGTTCAGGCGTACCTAAGTCTAAAAACCCGAAATTACTGATCATAAAAGCCCTCGCTTATGGTTACGTGTCAATCATAACAGCAACTTGAATAATATTCTAGTCGGCCTTTACGGGGTCGTGGACGCTATAAGGTATACTTAAGCTTAATGGCAGAGGCAGCGGCGATAAAAATAAGCGGCCTTTCAAAAAGATACGCCGGACGTAGCGTATTGGCGCTTAGTGACCTTACGCTTAGCGTCAAACCGGGCGAGGTTTACGGTTTTTTGGGCCCCAACGGCGCCGGCAAATCCACGACTATTCGCTTGCTACTTAATTTCATCCAGCCTACTGCCGGCTCGGCCCAGATTTTGGGCCAAGACATTGTGGCAGGTTCCACTCTCATAAAAAAATCTGTCGGCTACCTTGCCGGCGATGTTTCTCTCTACCCAAAAATGACCGGCCACGAGTTCCTAAAGTATATGGCCGAGCTCCAGCCGCCCCAAAATAAGAGCTACGCGCCCGAGCTAGCCGGCCGCTTTGAGGCCGACCTTAAACCGCGCCTGCGCGATTTGTCTAAGGGCAACCGCCAAAAAATCGGCATCATCCAAGCCTTCATGCACCAGCCGGACATTTTGATTTTGGACGAGCCGACCGCTGGCCTTGATCCGCTAAAGCAGGAGGAGTTTTTTAAACTCATCGCCGAAACCAAAGCCCGCGGCGGCAGTGTCTTTTTTTCCAGTCACAACATCGCCGAGGTCCAGCGGATCTGCGACCGCGTTGGTTTTATCCGCGAAGGTAAGCTGATTGCCGAGCAAGTGGTAGCTGATGTCGCGGCCGCGGCCGCTCGGACCTTTGATATTAATTTTGTAGACGATGCGCCAAGGGCCGAACTAAAAGCCGTGCCCGGCGTAAAGCTGGAAGCCGGCACCGGCAAAGCCGCTACCATCCATATGAAGGGCGACCTATCGCCGCTGTTTAGAGTGCTGGCCAGGCACAACGTTAGCTCAATTAACCAGCGTGAAGTCGACCTCGAACACGAGTTTCTGCGCTTTTACAAAGGGGACGGCAAATGATTCCGCTGATAAAATGGGAATTTAAACAGCGCCGGCTGTCCTCCATATTCTGGGCGCTCGGTACTAGTTTTTACGTACTGCTCGTGGACTCAGTCTTTAAAAGTTTTGTTAACAGCCAAACGGTAAACTTTGCCCGCACTGTTCAAAACCTGCCGTCTACCGTCAAATCTTTCATTTCCGTAACAGATAGTTTTAACACTCCCGCCGGCTTCCTAAGTTCAGAACCCTACTACGTGGTGCTGCCGATAATTTTTATCGTCATGGCGATAAGCCTTGGAGGCTCGTTACTAGCCAGCGAAGAGTCTTCCGGAACACTGGAGCTTATCTTGTCGCGGCCCGTCAGTCGCGGCCGGCTGCTGGCGGGCAAGGCCCTTAGCGGGCTAGGCCTGCTACTAGCCGTCGATATAGCCGCGGCGGCGGCCATGACCCTCTTCACCACTTTGTTCCGTATACATATCGCCATCAAACTTATATGGGAAATGCACCTAATGTTATTGTTGCTAGCTTTAGTCTTTGGCTCTTTGGCTTTTGCCATCACGGCGGTGGGGCGGGCGGGCCGCTCGGCCGCGCTCGGCATTACCATGCTACTGGCGATTGGCGGCTACGTACTAACCTCGCTAGAGGGCGCCATTCATTGGCTTGTTTGGCCGGCTAAACTCCTGCCTTATCACTACTACCAGCCCAGCCAAATTCTAAATGGCACGTTCACGGTCTGGCCGGCTATATGCTTTAGCGTCATCACTATTGCGCTAATAATTCTGGCGTTCATTAGCTTCCGCCGCCGGGACCTCGCCGGCAGTTAAGCCGCTTCAGATTTGGATTCTTCAAACGCTTTGTCTATAAGCTCGCCGCGTCTTTGCCAGCCAATCAAATCCTGGCCCGCAGATTGTCCGTCAACATATTCCACGTCCAAAAGCTTTATCATGGAGCGCACAAACCCCTCATCTACGGGATCGGCGATGCCTAGGCCGGTAAGGTCGTACCTCATCCGCGCACGTGCTGAGTCCAGCTTGCGGACTTCGTCGCTGTGGTGGGGTTCAGACCCATCGCCTTCGGCAATCGCCTGTCTAAAAGGCGCTTGCATCTCAGCGATTATTTCGTCAACCCTGCGTAAGTTATATACTAGCGGGCTTTCTATCTCACCGTGCTTTGGCATACTGTTTGGGCCGTAACTCATAAAATATATAATCTACCAAAGTCTAAAAAATACAAGCCCCGGACCTATAGTTTCATGAGAAAGTGAATCCACTATGCGGTAGCTAAGCTTATGCTTGCATTTTGTATCTGTTAATTCATAATGTTCGGCATGTCCGCACCAAATGCAGAGACTTCAACTGGAATAATCATCCCATCAATGGAGGAGATTTTAGATGCATTTGAAAACCATCGGCACTCTTCCATAAGAGTTCTGGGCAGATTGGGGATATATTACGGCCCATTCAATGGCTATGACATAGAACGCTCGCGTTTCGTGGGAATGACATTTGTGCCGGGAGCGCCGGTAGAACAGCTAAGCCGGGCATCGGCTCCATGGCAAAACACAGAGCCACCTATTCCATTTATGGACGACGCTGAAATTCCGGTCAGAGTTCTTAGGCCCATAGATGTCGAAGGTGAACCTGCTATAGGTATCCGGGGCATTACAGAAACAAAGCGTCCATATCTTTACAGACGTGCGGATGTCACGGTATCCGCCTTCCGCCGCGACGGCCATTCTTTCAGGATAGAGCCACACGATAAAGCCGTCTAGGACTTATCTAAATAGGGTTATAATTCGACTGATCAAGGAGAGATATATGCCGAACCCGATAAAGTCCAATCATTGATAAGAATAAGACTTTCCCGGCGAGAAGCTATATAATTTAGCAAAAGGGAGTTTATGGCTAAGACCCAGGACGGTAGTGATAGCGAACTCGCTAAGCGCTGGAAGAAACAAGCAGCAATTGATCTACGTGCCGGCGAGCCGGCACCAGAAGCGGCGGAGGCACTTGCAGACAGCGATGCTCGCTATAGAGAAGCTGTAGCCCCATACCGAGAGGCCCGTTGGGCCCGACTCCCTTTGGAGACTGATGATACACACAACGGAGTAGATCTGGTATCATTGCCGCCCGCTGAAAATCTGCAATTAGCTAGACGTAATGTCGCAAATGCATTTTCAGATGATGGATCGGTATCTTGCGAAACTACACCACAAACCCCCGGTGCGAGCGATCAGGAAAGCCTGACTTCCTAAAATCCCATCCAATTCTTAAGTAGATTCAAGCACCCAAAAGCCAGCTAAGCGGCGGTGTCGTCAATGCCATGGACTAATTGCTGGCGAGAATACTGCACGGCGGCGCCAACAGCGGCCGTTTCAGCCGCTAGAGCGTCTAAGGCATTGCCCGGGATCTGGCTCGGTTCAAAAATACCCATCATGTCATGCAGACTGCCGTGATGTAGAATCCCAGTAATAACTACCGATTGGCCTGCTTCTGCCATTGCGTCCAAGGCCAATCCGCCTACTAACGCGGCGCCAAGTTTACCGCGAAAAGTCTCCGCTTTAGACCTAGTCATATTGGCCATCGCGCCTAAGTAGCCTACCAAAAAGTGCCTGCCGCTATCCTGGAAAAACTCAAATAAACGATTGGTGTGGTCAAGCCAATGGTTAGCCTCTGCCGCGGTGGATAAACCCCCAGCCGCCGCCAGCGCGATGACAGCTGCAGCAATTTCTCGCCTGCGGCTGATTGTATCCTCACCCACGTAAGGCGCTTCAACCGCCTCAGCGAATTCAGTCATTTCGTTAGATTATACAAGCTCGTTTTATAAGTGAGATAATAAAAGTTATGGAACGTCCTTTGGCGGAGCGGATGCGGCCGACCAAACTATCAGATGTGGTGGGGCAGGAGCAAATTGTTGGCAAAGGCAAGCTGATTAGCGAGCTAGTAAGCGCCGGCAAGCCTTTTAGTTTAATTTTTTGGGGGCCGCCGGGTAGCGGCAAAACTACGCTGGCACGCATTATCGCCAATGAGATGAATGCTGATTTTATAGAAATTAGCGCCGTCAACGCCGGCAAGGCCGATGTTACCAAGGTTGTCGAGCGGGCAAGGGGCAACGAGCAGGGCAGCACCATCGACAAGCCAAAGCAAACCGTTCTGTTTGTCGATGAGATCCATCGTTTCAATAAAGCCCAGCAGGATGCCTTTTTGCCTCACGTAGAGTCCGGTCTTATCACCCTCATTGGCGCCACAACCGAGAATCCCAGTTTTGAAGTCATCACGCCGCTTTTATCCCGCAGCCGGGTGGTGGTGCTGGAGCCGCTCGCCAAAAAAGATTTGATCGCAGTTTTAAAGCGCGCGGCCAATCCGCCAGCTGGCGGAGAAAAAATTACAGCCAAGCGCCTGCCGGCCGCCAGCTTGGACTTGCTGGCAGAACTTTCCGGCGGCGATGCCCGTATTGCGCTCGGCAATTTGGAGCTAGCCAACCAGCTGGCTGGCAAGGGCGCTATCACTAAAGATGTCGTCCAGCAGGCCGCCCAAAAGCGTATTCCGGGTTACGACAAAACTGGGGAAATGCACTACAACATCATTAGCGCTTTTATAAAATCTATGCGTGGCGGCGACGGCTCAGCTGCGCTTTATTACATGGCCCGCATGCTACAGGCTGGGGAAGATCCAAAGTTTATTGCCCGGCGGATGGTAGTTTTTGCTTCTGAGGATATTGGCATGGCCGCGCCGGCCGCGCTAAATATTGCCGTCTCCACTTTTTTGGCGGTAGAACGAATTGGTTTGCCGGAATGTCAGATTAATTTGTCGCACTGCGTAACTGTACTAGCCCGTGCGCCAAAATCGCGAGAGTCTTACAATGCTTGGGGAAAAGCCCAAGCTGCCGCGCGAGACTATCCTGATGCGCCGGTGCCGCTGCACCTGCGAAACGCCCCAACCAAGCTGATGAAAGATCTAGGCTACGGCAAAGGTACCAAGTGGGAAAGTGGTTTTAAGCATCCCAAGGGGTTTCTCCCGGAAGAACTTGCTGACACAGATTTCTTTAATTGATTAATGGATATAGAAAGCGCTGTATATTGTAAATATGAACATTCCAGAGAGTGTCCCTAACGATACTAGGACTTCAGGCGAGCTAGCAGAGGATTGGGCTGATCTGGAATTGGTAGATTTCTATAGGGAGTGGGGTCTTCTAGAGGTTCCAGCCGATAAAGAATATAGCGGCAAGTTCGTTCTTGGCACTATTAGGGCAGCCTTTGCCCACGGGCTGCGTAAAGGCTCGGCGGAGCCTGAAGCAACTCGGGAATACCTAGAAGCTTATTCCGCCGAAAAACGCCGATGCCCGGACCCAGTTTTATTTAATTTCGCTGACGACAGCAGCAACTACTAGCACTATTAGTGCTGATGCTCCAACTAAAAAGCTAACAAGCTGTATGATCCATGCCGCTCTACTGGAACCTTCTTGGGTGTTAGATAGCGCAGCCAATGCAGCATTTTCTTTATCAACAGGATTTTGCATCGTTCCTATCACCTTGAGTGCATCAACTGCTTTCTCTCGATTTTTATACCAGAAACGTCGTTCTGAAATAAAATGGATAACTCCAGTCAGGAGTGAAATGCCCAATCCAGCAACAGAAACGATTAAAAACAATGCGGCTATAATGCCTATACTATTGGTTCCTCTATTTACTGCAACTCCACCAATAATTGCTAGAACAGCTGAAGAAATAAGAATTATTTGTAGCGCCACCTTTTCTTCAGCTTGGTTGCCCTGTGAAGTAAAGTCTTTTATAGATTCGACCAGGGCCTGGGTATTTGTAATGGGCCGTTGCGGCATAGCTACGGGCAGCTGTAGCTGAATACTCGGGATATTCTGCTGTTGTGCGATTGGGGGTGGTAGCGGTGATGGAGGGTCCTGTTTATTATCATCCATAATTCAAGCATGGCACGCACTATATACGGATGCAAGCATAAGCACGCGCAAAATAAGCGGGCCGGGATATGTATAAAGAACGCACGCGCGTGGGGTGAAACAGGGGGCGTATGCTTGCTTTTTCCATAATTTGTTAGAAAATAGTTGTTAATGAGTTTTCATGAGCGAATAGCCTCACCAGAGTATTGGGAGAGTCCCAGCTCATTGCCCGAGGTTCCAATTGGCGCAAAAGTTTTAGATGGGTTTTTTGGCGCGCATTTATTGGCGACGCATGGAGCTGTGAAGGTAATGGAGTTGTATAGAAAAGCTAGGGTTTCGGGCCATATAGCAGAGGCGGTTCCGTTCGGGGAAGAACTGCCGCTTCTAGAAAGGGGGGAGGGGTTATTAAGGGTCGTTGAGGATAGTATAAATCTTGGACCGCCCAGACGGCGGGACTTTCACTTGTATAAGAATGGTGAAGAAACATTTGAACGCCGGGCCGCTCAGATTCAAGCCAACAGGCTATATAGTGGTGAGTCCGCTCGTATGATTGTGGACTACGAGGACGAACGCCAAGCAAGAATTTGGAGGACTGTAACTTATATGACCGGTTCTAGAAGTGGCCATATGCTCGAAGGAGTAATGAGCGACCTGTTGGATCGACGGCCTGCCGATATTCTGATGCTTGATCAACTGCCACCGATCGTAGTGGGTGAGCCGTACAAATGGAATCTTGGTGGGGATATGTCTAAAGTGATTGCCGCAGACATATTAATTCCAGGTGGAGGAAAGAAGAAAAAACTGCCAAAGCTAGCAAAAGTTAGCCCGTCCCCTAGACTAGTAGCAAGTTTTTAAAAGCGGGCGGTGTTATAGTGAAAGAACGCACGCGCGTGGGGTGGAACAGATAGAAATTGGGCCGCTAGAGCAGGCCGGCTTTGATAAGTTGAGGAAAGATTTCTTTCGTGAAGTTCGGCGTTACTTTTGTGTTGCCAAATTCAATATCCTGCCTGGAGAACCAACCGATTTTTGTAATTTCCTTGCTGACGGTTGCAGGCTCGCCAACAACATCTACTAAAAAGTATTTAGCTGTCGGCGTGTAGTCGTGTGATACTTGGCTGAAAAGTTTTGCTTTATTAATTTTCACTCCGAGCTCTTCTGCCAACTCCCGGCGGAGGGCTTGTTGGTAGTCCTCGCCCGCGTTTAATCGCCCGCCAGGGGTCCAGTACAGTCCCAGCTCGTCATTTGAAACCAGCAAAATTCTTTTATCTCTAATTATCAATGCGCCAGCACGCCTAGCTTTCATAAATCGGATTATACGCCCAAGATTATTAGCTTAATAAGCTTAATTGAATCGCTTCCGGGGAGTAATCACTCGGGAATCCCAGTTCATGTAGTTGTTGGGGTGTGAGTTCAGCCAATGCTCTTAGATAAACCTCCACGCTTTCTTCTACATGATCGAGCTCTTCTAGCGGCTCGTCCCTTCGTTGACTTTCTTCCCAGCGTTCACAAGAACTACGGCTAGTTTGCATGCCGCTCATTCCCAGGGGGCGTTTTCCGTCTGTCCGAATGTGAGGCGCGACACTCTCGTCGTTGCTGCCGGGGTTCTGTACCTGAATGGATAGATATACCGTGAAATCCTGGCCTTCTACTACACCCGCCAAGGGAACCTCAGGTGTTATGTGCCAATCTCTCCCATAGCTCTCTTGCGGCTTAAGCAGTGGCCTTACTTTATCAATCATCCTATTAAAGCGCACGACATAGCCTAATTCCCCTACGCCTTCAATCCGCTTTGCAGGCTCGTCTTTTACCTTACTATACTCAACCGCATGCCGGTCACCTTCGTAAAAATGAAAGCCAGCAGCAATTAAGTTCTCTTTGTCCATTCGGGATATTATAAACTCTTATTGCAAAAAATCAATAATCCCTACGTCCGACAGCTCTGAAGAACCCCCAGGCGGGTTATATATATAAAAGGCGCGCGCGTGGGGTGGAACAGATGGGGTCTATTGAATTTCATAGGGATAGGCCAAATCGGGGCAAGCGTGACCGAAAAGCTAGTTTTGTGTTAATGGAGAGCGAAGTGATCGTACTAAGTGTCTTCGGAAAATGCCCGCTTCAAAATGCATTGCGGGATCCATGAAATTTTCCTCCATCTATGGTAACTATTCTGGCCTCTCGCCTCCCGCTGTCGCCAATAATTCTGCTTGCTCTAACCAAGTATTGGCGAGCTGGATCATCCATCCTGCCCCCACCAGCAATTAATTCGAATTCCTCGCTTAAGCGGTCCTTGATACCTGATGCAACCCCTGCAACACCATGCATGGCTCGATCAGACAGAACAACATGCTTACCTATAGCAATATCAAAGAGGTGTCGCAATGCGGTGCCACCGACTCTTGCCACAGTGGAAAGGTTGCGCCTCGTATTTTCTTCTGTCGGCGCTCTATAAGATTCCAAATCTCGTAATGCCGCCAGAATCGCCAGATCAGAAAGAGCATTTTCGTCGTCTTGCGTCCTCATCCAGCGAAGTATGTTGTCAGAATCTGGGGCAATGCCACTAATCCAAAGTCGTCGTATACGCGGCATTTCAACTTGTCTCACAGCATCTGCAAAATTCCACAAGGACGCGCTTAAAGCTGGCAACTCATGTTGGTCTAATGGCATAACTGCCAAAAGATAACAATTTAGAGGTTATAGTGCAAGCATGAGCAGGGTAAAGAGCATATATAAGGAACGTGTGCGCGTGGGGTGGAACAGATAACCCATGCTACTAGTGGAAAATTTAATTTTCTACAAAGGTCAGGGCATGGCCTGGGCGGCCGGCGCGGCCGGCGCGGCCAATGCGGTGCACGTAATCGTCGTAGGTCTGCGGCTGGTCAAAATTAATAACGTGAGTTATGTCCTTGACGTCTATGCCGCGGGCAGCAACATCCGTTGCCACCAGGATGTTTAGGTTGTTAAGCCTAAAAGCATCCAGCGCCCGCTTGCGGGCACCTTGGCTTTTGCCGCCGTGTAGGGCCGCGGTTTTAAAGCCGCGGGCGTTTAGCTCTTTGCTTAGCCGTTCTACCCCATATTTAGTTTTGCCGAAGATAAGCGCCTTTTTGGTATCTCCGGCGATGAGCGCATTATGGAGCCTGTCCATTTTCTCCGTCTTGCCGGAAAACTTCACCACGGCTTGGTGGACGTTACTGCTAGTCTCGCCAGCTTTGACGTTCACAAACTCCGGGTTGTGGCAGAAGGAATCTATGAGGTTTTTGATAGCTGGGCTTACCGTGGCACTAAAGAAGAAGGCCTGGTGTTCTTTTGGCAAAAGCTGCAGTATGTGACGCACATCTGGCAAAAAGCCCATGTCCAGCATCCTGTCCACCTCATCCAAAACCACCGTGTGGCAGTTGCTCAAGTTAAGGGTCTGCTGCTGCAGGTGATCCTTGATACGCCCAGGAGTACCAATAAGCAGCCGCGCACCGTTTTTAAGAGCCGTTTTTTGGCGACCCATAGGCATACCACCAATGAGTAGGGCAGAACTAATACCGCTACTTCGTCCAAGCAAGTGGCACTGCTCTTCTATTTGTATGGCCAGCTCGCGCGTGGGTGCCACAATTAAAGCTTGGCTGCCGCTTGTATGCATCAGTTTATTTAAGACAGGCAGGGCGAACGCGGCGGTCTTGCCGGTACCCGTATCTGCAACTCCCACAACGTTTCGGCCGGCTAGGCCTAGGGCTATAGTTTTATCCTGGATTTCTGATGGGCTCATATAGCCTTTGGCCGTCACGTTGCTTTTAAGCAGGGGGTGCATGACAAAATCGGCAAAATCATGACCAGATTTATAATCTGCTGATTCGCCAGGGTTGGCTATTTTTACAAAGCGCGCCGGATCAATTGTCTGGCCGCCGCGGGAACGCGGCTTAGACGAGAAGTGGCGCCTAGGCCCAGAACTATACGGTCTTTGGCTACCATAACTTTTATAACCTGGACGCCGCGGCGCGTGGTTGAATGAACTATTTTGATACATTAAAAAAGAATCCTGTCTAACTTAGTTTTACTCTGATTGCTGCAAAAAGCCTGGAGTAAAACTGGGTAAACCCGGATTCTTGAACAATTAACACAATATTAACATAAAAATTATAGTTTTACCAGCATCTTGGAGCATGGGACAAAGAACACGCTCAAAAAGTTTATGGTTTGGCGATGTGAAAGTTGCTGACGTTGTCGCCAGTTACGCGGCCTGACGAATCGCTAGTAAAGGTATATAGCGGCATGCCTTTGTAGACATACTGCATAGAACCGTCCGAACGGGTAATAACGGTTACGTTTGTGGGCAAAGAGGTTGTTTTAGTAGCTTGGTAAATGGGCCAGGTGTAAAGACAAGAGTCGCTGCAGTTGCTAACGCCGCTACTATCTGCGCCGTAAGTGTAAAGCGCGTTGCCATTGGCATCCGCCAAGTATGAGCCTACGCCCGAAGCTGTCTTGGTTTGGATTATCGCCCCAGAACTAATGGGAGACTGGTTGCCTGAAGTGCTGCTAGAAGGGGTTTTTGTGGGCGATTTATGAAATATGGCGTAAGCGCCAACGGCTATAAGTATGATTACTATAATTGCAGCTGCTGATCTCTTCATGATGAGCTCCTTAATTGGTGCATTAATTATAGCAGTGTCTGTTGGCCTAGCTGCGGCGGCGGAGATTGCTACCAAGCCAACAACGTACAAGGACAAAATCGCCAGGGGTCTGGGCCCATCCGTAGCCACTGGCGCCACGGCTACAAACCATAGAATCATCCCCGCAAGCTCTACCTGCTTTTAAATATGGCAAAGATCGCCCGCTTAAGGACAAAAGCCCTATCAATAAATGGCCTAGAATGGCCTGTTATAATGGTTGAGTAATTTGACAACTAAAAATATCAAGAGAGCAGCGAGGGATCTAGCCCAACGACCTGCCAGCAACCTAGCGTTCTTGCCAAGGTGCTAAGCCTAGCCCAAACGGGAAGGATAAAATCGATGAATCCTTTCCTTGCCAGAAAGGATTTTTATTTAATGAGCGACGAATATCATGCCGATTTATTTACATCAGAAAGTGTTTGCGCCGGTCACCCGGACAAGATTTGTGATGCTATCTCCGATGCCATCGTGGATGCGGGCCTTGCTCAAGATCCTGACTCGCGCTGCGGCATAGAGACAGTCGCTGGCGCCAACCAGATTTGCCTATTTGGCGAGATAAAGACCAAAGCTCAGCTGGATTTTGAAGCTATTGCTCGCGGCAAGGTAAAAGAGCTCGGCTACACTCGTCCGGAGTGGGGGTTTTCTCAGCAGAGCACATTTTCTAATGACATTCATCAGCAATCTCCAGAGATAGCCCGAGGTGTTGACCCGGGCGGGGCAGGCGACCAAGGCATGATGTTCGGCTTCGGGTGCAACGAAACACCGGAGCTGATGCCTCTGCCCATAATGCTGGCCCATAGCCTAACCAAGCGGATTGATGAAGCCCGCCAAAACGGTGAGCTAGGCTGGCTACGGCCCGACGGCAAAGCTCAGGTAACAGTGCGTTATAAAGATGGCAAACCTTCCAGTATTGAAAAGCTGGTTGCTGCGGTAGCGCATGATGAGCACACTGCGCCCGAACAAGTCCGCGCCGATGTCATTGCTAACATTATGCAGCCGGTCGTGGAACACTACGGTCTTAAATTACCGACCGAAAACAATATTATTGTTAATGGCACTGGTCTTTGGCACATCCCCGGTCCCGAGAGCGATGCAGGTCTGACTGGCCGTAAGATTGTTGTGGACGGCTACGGTGGCTATGCCCGCGTCGGCGGCGGCGCCTTTTCCGGCAAGGACCCCTCTAAAGTGGACCGCTCTGGTGCGTATGCGGCGCGCTATATTGCCAAAAATATCGTGGCGGCTGGGCTAGCCGATAAGTGCGAGGTAGGACTAGCCTACGTGATTGGCCAACCGCGGCCGCTGATGCAAACAATAGATACTTTTGAAACCGGCAAGGTTAGCGACGAAGAGCTCCACCAGTTCAAAGACAAGCTGCTAGATACCAGCGTAAAGGGCATAATCAACGGCCTAAAATTGGCTCGGCCAATATACTCAGCCACAGCTGCCTATGGTCACTTTGGCAAAGCCGACTTGCCGTGGGAGCAAATTGCCAAAACTTAGGTTTTGCACAAGTTTGCCCACAACTTACCCACAACTTCTAAACAGAAAAACGATGCTTGTGTAAAAAATCCATAGTCCGCCAAAAAATAGGCGTTGACGCGTCTCACGGTTCCGATTATAGTAGTTAGTGTCATCGTGAGGTGACGCGGTAAGATCAGCAATGAAACTACCGTCTAGGTAACCCCTCCCTCGTGGAAGAGTTACCACAAAAATAGGGCCCTCAAAAGCCCTATTTTTGGTTTCCGGGACAGACCAAGCCAGCTTTCTCGACGGCCCAGCCACCGATACCGCTGGCTTTCTTAGTCTATTGCTTCGTCAGGAGCTTGCGTTGCTTGCTTGCAGTATCTTTGCATACAGCTTCTCTCCGCTACTCGCTCCTTTCTCGCACTAGATCTAAATCTGCCTCCGGCAACTATTGGCAAAGTGCCTAAAACTTGGGCGGGGATTGTAGAAATAACAAAAATCTTTACAAGATTTAGCCATTTAGGTTATGCTTTTTTCAGGCTAAGCAAAAAGCCAAAAGTACACCTCACAAAAAAGGGCGGGCAGTCACCCGAGTTGGATTGATTGCTCGCCCATCTCTTTGACCGCAGAGTCGCCTGTGGATAATTAAGTTTATTGCAAAAAATACTACGCTCTAAGGTGTTATGAGCGCGTTGACACACAATGAACGGCGGACTATAGTTAATAGCGTCATCTACTTTGTGAGGTGACAGATAGACTCCCTAAAAAGAGACTATCGCCAAAGACAGGGCCCTCAAAAGCCCTGTTTTTGTTTTCTCAAGCTTTTATCAGCCACACATTGGTAAACTACCCTTTGTATGCGAAAAACGATTGCCATTATTGCCTGCGTCGCCCTACTTGGGATTTTGAGCTATGGCCTGCACCAAACGGGCGGTCCACAAGGCCTAGTCCAGCCAAAAAAGACTTTGGCCGGCTCTTCGGTCTCAGCTACTTCGCCGACGGGCGGAAGTGTGTCTTATAAAGACGGTACCTTCACCGGCAGTGCCGAGTATATGCCTTACGGCACGGTCCAGATTGCGGCTGTCATTTCGGGCGGCAAGATAAAAAACATAAAATATCTTCAGATGCCAAGCGGTCTAGGCCACACC
Organism: uncultured Candidatus Saccharibacteria bacterium; assembly: GCA_964567555.1. Lineage (GTDB taxonomy): Bacteria > Patescibacteriota > Saccharimonadia > Saccharimonadales > UBA10212 > CAZMNA01. Next base: position 71,540 of record CAZMNA010000003.1, read on the forward strand.
AACCAAGTCACTTATGTCGCCGAACCGCTACTCAAACAGACAACCCTCTCCGCCCAGAGTGCTAATATAGATTTTGTCTCCGGGGCAACTCTAACCAGCGAAAGTTATCAAGCTTCCTTACAATCTGCCTTGGACCAAGCAGCTACCTCAGGATCTTCGGGTTCAACCGGTAGCTCAAACGCGTCTAGCAATGCAGCGCAGGGTAACAACGCTAACACGAATAACTCAGGCAACACACCGGTTTACAATCAGCCCTACATCTACGGAGACCAGTAGCCTCCCAAAAATGAGACAAACTTTTCATGTAATGGGGACAGTCGCGTCCCTGGACATCCCCGGCTGCGAGGACGGGGATGTCTTTAAAGCGGCCTTTGAGCGTCTACACAAAATCGATGAGGATTACAGCCCATTTAAACCAACCAGCTTAGTGAGCCGCTTTAACGAAAATAAGTTAAAAAAGCCAGGGCCAGAATTTCAAAAAATAGTTACGGCCTGCCAGCAGTGGCAAAAAGCTACCGATGGTTACTTTTCGGCTTGGTACGGCAAAGAGTTTGAGCCCTCAGGCTACGTTAAAGGCTGGGCTATAGATGAGGCCGCCAAGGTTATAAAAAAAGCTGGTTATAAAACATATTGCCTGGGTATCGGCGGCGATGTACTGGCAGCATCAGCCGGCGAAAAAATTTGGAAAGTCGGTATACAAGACCCCAGAAATCCTAAGCGATTGCTCCAGGCCGTGCATATGAGTAGTGGCGCCATAGCAACCAGCGGTGCATATGAGCGGGGCGCTCATATCATCAACCCAAAAACCGGGACCACAGCTAAAGCCTGGAAAAGCGTGAGCATAATCGGGCCGGATATTATTAGTGCTGACGTGTTGGCCACGGCAGCCTTTGCGATGGAAGGCGCACCGGAATTTTTGGACGGCTGGCATGAGTATAATTATCTGCTTGTGGACCCCAAAAATAGACAGGTGACTAATCTAGCAGCCTAATTTAGGTCTTCAGTCCTGACCAACCCAAGATCAACGAAGTTTTTCACTAAGTGTGTCTCGCCGGCCGCTAAACAAGCGCGCGCTGCCTCCATGTACTCTTCCTTGGTAAAACTGGATCTGCTCGCTACAGCCTCAGTCGCCAGGAGTCCTTGGTCTCCAAGTATAGCCGCATTGGCCCCAGCCTCTTTCGCGCGATCTGCCCAGAAAGGATTTAATTTTTCGTCAAGTACTGCTGAAGAAATAAGATGCATGCTCTGTTCCAAGGAAATCAGGCGCCTACTGATTTTTGTCATATCAATCGCCTCACGTAGGCCAGGGCTAAACTTAAAACGCGGTGCTCTATGAGACGCTAGCTCGTAAAGGCGGTCATTTGAGGCATTGTTAAAACCAATACTAAAGGACTCTTCGCGCTTAGAGTCTGGATTGTCGTCGTCAAAGACGTGCAGGAATTTCAGCGGGTCCGCTACTAACGCTCCCAAGGAGTCGTCTCTAATTAAGCTGAACGCCAGCTCGGCAGTAAGGTCATTCCTACCCTTCCACTCTTCCCACCTTAATATGGGGTTTGCAACTAAATTGTGGCCTGGATTTTTCTCGAGGATTAAGGTTGGCCCCACCCGGACGGATGAATGTTGAACATAGCCACTCGTGTGTCGGTAGGTGAAGTATCCATTTTCATGCCATAGATTATTAATAGCCTCGGCTTGCTCAACCAAGGCTCTATTGTGGCGAATCAGGGGGTGGTAGGCGCTTTTGGCAATCCGTTCTTGGGTTTTTTGTTCAATTCGCGCCTGCTTTTGTTCGGCTCTTGCGGTATCCCTTGCGGCATCAAGCTCCCGCTTTCGTCTTGTCCCGAGCCAGTTATCCAAGGTCTCGTAATTCATAGATGACTACAATACAATTTTCTGGGCGATTATTCAAGAGCGGGTTCTAATTGTAGCCGGGGAAGAAATCCGTCACGATCTGCCCGTAAGGAACACCGGCAGTAAGTAGTAGTTGACGCATGCCGGCTACATAACCTTGAGGGCCGGAAATATAAAACCGGCGCACCCTAAAATCAGGGATTTTTTTGGCAAGAGAACCAACGTCCAGGCCGCTAGTTATAAAGTGGCTGGTCAGGCCAACGCTGGCCGCCCGTTTAAACAACCCGGTATATGCAAATTCGTTTGCGTCATTTGCGTTATAAATAAGCACTATATTGCGCCAAGCGTTATGATCCAGCAGGGATTTAACCATGCTCCTAAATGGTGTCACGCCAATGCCGCCGGCTAAAAAAGCTAGTCTGACCCGGGGATCCTCAGGCAGAACGAAATCCCCGGCCAGCTGAGCTGCCAAAATCTTTCCGCCCGGCTTCAGCGAGCCAAGAGCAGATTTAAAACCACTGGGTTGAGGCGGAACTTTGATAGTGAAGGCAACCGAAGGCTCGGTTGGTGAAGAGGCGATGGTTAGATAGCGGCGGTTGCCGCGGCTGTCTAAGCGTACGCCGGGCAGGGTCCATTCCATATATTGGCCTGGTATAAAAGCTAGTCTCTTTTTAGTCTCAAATATATAGCTATAGATTCCACTGGCTTCTTTTTGGGAGCGCACCAGCTTGAGTACCATGCTGCGATTGGGGGACATGATAAAGGTCAGAATATTACCGACAAGCAATGCCTCCTCGGGCGCTAGTTTTAGGCGCGCAATTGAGTAAGCACCGCCGACAACTACAGCGTAAACCAGTTGACCGTTGAGTGTGGTCGGAGAAGTCAGCGGCTCGGTTAGCATGATGGTGGCAAAAAATAACAGCGAGCTATCTAAGATGGCAGCAACCAGTGTGCTGGCAGCGTGCTCGGCCGGCGCATAGGCCAGCGTATAGGACAAAAATATGGCCATCGTCACAGCCACCATCTGCATTCGTCTGATTCTTTTGACAATCAAAAAACCACCTATTAATACAAGTGGCGCTAACGGCTTAGTGCCAACCCACCAACTTGCATAATTATTGAGTCCAACCCCGGCGATGAGCGCGCCAAGTGCTGCCGGGTTAAAAATGTGCCGCCCGTGCCAAGTTAGGATGAACTTACTCGCGATGGCTCCGAATCCTGCCACTGCCAATATCCCTAGGCCGTGGAGATTGGTAGCCGGAGTCATTATTAGGCTCAAAATCAGGGCGGTAATTAAATAAGATTCCTGATTGGCTGGTATCCTCAGAAGCTTGGCTAAAATCCAGTTGAGCGCGCCGCAGACGGCAATCAGCCAGCCAACCGAACTTAAAAGCTGCCAGGCGGTGAAGGACAGTTTGTGCAGACTAGTTAAGACCGCTGCTGCCAACACGTAAATAATCAGCGCGTAGAGCACTAGACGATAGGTCGTGAACCTGTCCAGCAGTCTATCAATTACGTCTTCGGCCTTGGCCAAGGCTAAGTTGAGAGTTTTCATCTTGAGATATATTTGCCCGCCAAGCTGAGAATGGGCTTTAGGGGTTACAAATCTTGCAGTCGCCGGCTTCGCGGGCTTCCTCCATCAACAGTTGTCCAGCCTTCCACCACGGCTCAAAGTCGCGGAAGCCGACAAAGTCGGCCGCATCTCTTAACCACCAGCCCAAACGGCCAAAGGTACCAAAATGACCCCACAGCACTGCCGCCCAGCCGTGACCGCACGGCGTGATATAAACCGGTTTCTTGGGTGTGTAAGCTTTCGGTGGAGCACCGGCCGCCAGCCGCTTTAAATTGCCGGCCACAAACTTAGCATCAAAGAGTGCGGTCTGGGCCATCCCGCTATAGGGCGTATCAGAGTTGTCGCCAATAACGTAAATATTGTCTTCTGCCGCCAGCTTCTCATCCACGGCTACCTTACCGTGTTCGCTCAAGGCAAAACCGTTAGTGCTGTAAAACGGGTGATTGGCTACTCCGGCAGTCCAAATAACCGTATGACTAGCGATGGAGTGGCCGCTAACTTTCAATTCGTCGGCTGTCTCGGCTTGGACACTCTGGCCAAGGTATAACTTTACACCCAACTTTCGTAGGCGTTTTGCTACGGCTTTAGAATAAGCACCTGGCATACGGGGCATCAACCTGGGCTCGGCTTCCACTAAATCCACATGGAACTTGCGAGGAGGCAACTTGTGGGCTTGCCTGACTCTATCCAAGTAGCCGGGCAGGGCGCCAGCTAGTTCTACTCCGGTTGGGCCGCCGCCGATGATTACATAGTTAAGTTCGCCCTCACCTGTAGTCAAGCTTGTATGCAAATGCTCGCGCAGGCGCCGAGCTTCCTCTACCGATTTTATACCGTAGGCGTATTGCTCTAAACCCTTAATGCCAAAGTAGTTGGTAACAACGCCCAGAGCCAAGACCAAGTCATCGTAGGCGCATTTTTTGCCGTCTTTGCTTAAAACCTGCTTTTTAGTGCGGTCCAGTTTTGCCGCAGTGCCGCCTACTAACTTAACCGGCCTATTCTCAAAAATACTGCTTAACATGATTTTTGACGCGCCCAAAGAGCCTCCAGTGGCCGCCCTATAAAGAGTCGGGTAGTAGCGGAAATGATTGTGCTCACTCATTAGAGTCACTTCAAAACGCGTATCGCCGGATAGCTCAAGGGCTGTTTTTATGCCGCCAAAGCCTCCGCCCACAACTAGAACTTTTCTTTTTTGGTTCATTATCAACTATTTTAGCCTATTTTTCTGAGACTGCTTAGATTGACGTGGTATCATGGAAAAATATGTTTACCGAGAGGGACTGCTAACAGTGGCGAATAGAGAACTATCTAAGCACTCAGAAAATAAGTGGAGAGTGTTGTCACTGCTGGTCATTGCCCAGTTTATGGTTGTTTTGGATGTTTCTATAGTTAATGTGGCTTTGCCGAGCATGGCTAAAGCCCTGCATTTTTCTGGCAGCAACCTCCAATGGGTCATTACCGCCTATACTCTGACTTTTGGTGGCTTCTTGCTCTTGGGCGGCCGAGCAGCCGATCTTTACGGTCGGCGCAGGATGTTCATCGGCTCGGTCTTCGCTTTTGCCGTGATGAGTTTGCTTTGCGGCTTTGCTGCGAGCGAGGATCAAGTCATTTTTGCTAGGGCCTTCCAGGGTCTGGCGGGGGCGTTTATGTCGCCAGCTGCGCTATCTATCGTTATCAGTGAATTCCGCGAAGGCAAAGACCGTAACACGGCGCTGGGCATTTGGGCGGCGGTGTCGGCCGGCGGTGCAGCAGTTGGGTTAGTGATGGGCGGTGTACTGACCCAGTACCTTAGTTGGCGCTGGAACTTCTTCGTAAATGTGCCTATTGGCGCTTTTGTAGTCTTCACTGCGATTAGACTTCTACCACACCATATCGGAGAGGAGCACAAGAAAACGCGTCTGGATTTCCCTGGCGCCGCCTTCGCTACCAGCGGTTTGGTAAGTTTGGTCTATGGCCTATCCAAGGCACCAGCCGATGGCTGGGGTTCTACCACAGTCTGGGCTTTTATAGTGGCTGGCATAGCTCTGATGGTGGGCTTCGTCTTAAATGAAAGCCGTACTGCTCAGCCGATGCTGCCGTTGAGCCTGTTTAAAACGCGTAATGTCTTGGGGGCTAATGCGGCCTTCTTGGTGATTGCCTGCACGATGTTCTCCATGTTCTTCTTCATGACACTATACGTCCAGCAAGTGCTTGGCTATTCACCAGTTAAATCCGGCTTTAGTTTCTTGCCTGTCACCTTTGTGATTGCCACCATGTCCGGCCTGGTCGCCAAATTTATTGTCCCCAAACTTGGTTACAAACCGCCGATGAACCTTGGTCCCCTGGTATTAGCGCTTGGGCTGTTCACGATTGCCCACACTATGAAAGTTGGCGGGACTTACTGGCATAATGTCTTTCCCGGTTTAGCTATCGCCGCGTCCGGCATGGGTTTAACTTTCGTATCCGGTACTCTAGCGGCTACATCAGGCGTCCCTAAGCATCTGTCGGGCATAGCTTCGGGCGTTTTAAATACCGCCCAGCAAGTAGGCGGTGCCATCGGCTTGGCAATTTTATCGGCGGTGGCATTTTCGACCATTCATGCTGAAACTTCAGCCGGCGGACCGGCTAATTATGCCCAGGTTCATGGTTACCAGGCCGGCTTGGATGTTGGTGTAGGTTTGGCGCTCGCCGCCGCTGTGGTCGTGCTGCTGGTGGTTAAAAACCACAAAGTTGATCCTAGTAAGATGATGCCGGGCGCTTAGGCCGACTGGCACGCTGAACAAAGTCCGTGAACCTCCAAAACATGGCCGCGTGGGGAAAGACCCTCTTTGCTGGCTACGGAACTTATCATTGTCTCTAACATCTGGTTGGCCGGCAGGGTGTAAGTGCGGCCGCACTTGGTGCAGTAAAAATGGTGGTGGTGGCCTGCAAACATTTCAGACAACTCAATCTTATATTTCCAGCCAATGTTTAAGCGGCTGACAATACCTAGGCGTTCAAACAGCTCAATCGTTCGATAAAGTGTAGCGCGGTCTGTCTTGCCTTGTCCGCGCTTGACCAGCACCTGCATGCTTTGAGCCTCTTGGCCCAACAGTAAATCAAATACTGCCAAACGGCTTTTGGTCAGACTGGCGCCGCTCTTTTTTAATATCGCTCGCAGGTCTTTATGTTGGGCACTCATCTCATCCATAGGCAATATTATAGATTTCTGCGACAGATTTGCAAAAAAATGATGTAGCCCGCTATTATCAAACGCATGGAAGTTTTCTTATTCGCCCTCGCCGCTTCAATTGCTGCGCTGGCCGGCGGCTATACGGCTTTACGTAGCCGCAAGTGGTTAAACCGGACATTAGCCCTCACAGCTGGGCTGGTTTTGGGTCTAGTGATGTTCGATCTGTTGCCTGAAATATTTAACATTGTGAAAAGCGACAACCTAGACCCAACCTATCCCATGATTGCCATGGCCAGCGGTTTTTTGCTCTTCCATTTGTTTGAGAGGTTTGTGCCGCTGCACGAATCAAGCGAGGAAGCTTACGAGACCCACCAGCACCCGCGCCTAGGTACTGCCAGAGCGATTGCTTTAACAGGGCATAGTTTTATGGACGGGCTATCCATAGGTGTTGCATTTCAAGTCAGTTCGGCGGTTGGTTTAGCCGTATCTCTGGCTGTGGTGGGGCACCGTTTTGCCGATGGCTTTGATACCACGACCTTCATGGTTTTTCACAAAAATAAATTGAGCCACATCAAAAACTGGATGGCGCTGGTAGTTATCATGCCGGTAGTCGGTGGCCTGCTGAGCTTAACGTTTAATCTAAGCGAGAAAGTGCTTGGGATTTATCTTGGTTTTTTTGCTGGTTTCATCCTCTACATTGCAGCCAGCAATCTCTTGCCCCAAGCTCACTCTAAAAACTACCCCCGCTCTTATTTTGGTCTGACGCTAGCCGGCGTGGTTTTCCTATTTATCGTCACACGCTTTTCATAGCCGGTACAATATAAGTATGATTGTGGCGGTTATTATTTTGGCGGTGTTTTTCTTGGTCTCGGTGGCTGTGGTGGCATGGACGCTATCAAATAGACAGGCGCCCAAAGCCGATGCGGCCATGATGCTAAAAGCCGACATGCAAGAGCTAACCAAGGGCATGGGTGCACTGAAAGACAGTCTGCAAAAACAGTTGAGCGAACAGCTCGGCACATCTAATAAACAAATGCAGGCCCAGTTTGCGGCCAGCGCCAAAATTATTGCCGATGTTACACAAAAGCTGACCGAGCTAGACCGCACTAACAAAAGCGTGGGTGATGTCGCTAATGAGCTCAAAACCCTGCAAAACGTCTTGCAGAACCCCAAACAGCGGGGGGTATTGGGTGAATACTACCTGGATCAAATTCTTAAAAACCTTTTACCACCCGGCAGCTACGTCCTGCAGTACAAAATGGGACTGGCAATGACCGTTGACGCCGTCATTAAGCTGGATGATAAACTTTTACCAATTGACTCCAAATTTTCCCTCGAAAACTACAACCGGCTGATTGACGCCAAAGAAGCCGAACGTCCAGCGCTGGAGCGGGCCTTCAAAGAAGATCTCAAACGTCGCATTGACGAAACAGCCAAGTATATCCAGCCCAGCAAGGGTACGCTTGACCAGGCGCTAATGTTTATCCCCAGCGAAGCGATTTACTATGACTTGTTAGCCAATAAAGTTGGTGCCGCTGGTGTGAGCGGACGTAACTTAATGCAATACGCGGCCAAAGATAAACGGGTCACCATTGTTGGCCCCAGCACCCTATCTGCCATGTTGCAGGTCATCGTGCAGGGCCTGCGCTCTATGGAAATCCAAAAAGACACCGAAAAAATTAGGAAAAACATAGAGCAACTGTCTCGCCATCTAATTTCCCACAATGGTTATATGCAAAAACTCGGAAGCTCGCTGGGTACAACTGTGGGGCATTTCAACACCACCTACAAAGAGCTGGGCAAGATAGATAAAGACATTGTTAAGATTGCCGACACCGACTCGGTTGTTGAGCCGGTACTTCTGGAACGCCCGAGCTTGGACGAAGATTAAGTTTTTAAAAGGTCAATCGTCAGGGCTGCGGACCAGGAAAAGGTATCTGCGCCCAGCCCTTTGGCCGTATGGGGGTTGTAATACTCGCAGAAGCCGTTTTTTTCTACCATGCGCAGGGTTTTGGACTTTAGCTCATCGGTCTCCTCCAGGTAGCCATAATTTTTTAGGCCCTCAATGATGAGCCAGTTGGTGTTTACCCAAGTCGGTCCCTGCCAGTAGCGGTCTGGGTTAAAATAGGCCGAGGTTTGCGGCGCGCTGGGTACCGGCCAATTGAGCTTGTATGCACGGTGTTTGCCAAGGAGCTGGACGAGTGTTTCGGCGCGCTCTTTGGAAACCGTACCAGCATAAAGCGGCATGAAAGTTTCTATTGACGGTTCGGCGATGAGTTCGCCGGAAGCATAACTACGGCAAAAATACTGGCCAGACTCCTCGTCCCACAAAAGATTGAGGGCTTTTTTGGTCAGCTCGGCTTTAGCAGTCAAGGCAGCCGGCAGTTTGACTCCGGCGGTCTTGGCTATATCTGCCAGCCTCTCGTTGGCTTTAATGAGGATGCAGTTATAGAGCAAGTCCTGTACTGCCATATCCGGTTTTTGTAGAATTTTGGCCGAATCGTAAGACTTTTTTCGCAGGCGCCTCATGGCGACAAATAAGCTCAGCGCTTCTATATTTGTCATGCGCTGTCCTGGGCGGGTGTTACGAGTGTCGCGCCGGACCAAATCAACGATAAGGTCCAAGCGCAATTTATCTATAAGCTTGACCCACCATGGGATGCCATGGTGATGTAGCTCGTCCATCCAGGGTGGTGCGTTATCAAGGCCCGCTTCATATGGATGCACAAGGGTAACCAGGCCCTCGTTTTTTGGGTCGCGTTCTTCATACAACCATTCGTGGAAGTGAATAATGGCAGGCAGCATTTTATTAAACCAGCTGCGGCGCTCGGGCATTGGCAGTTTTTGGCCGACCCGCCAGACGGCCTCGGCCAGCATTGGCGGCTGAGTTATGCCGCTTGTTCCAACGTCAGGAGGGGAAAACGGACTCATAAAACTGTCCCACAGTAGTTCATCAAGACCGGCGCTGCCCGGCTTTCCAAAAACCATGTCCGGCAACATGCCGTTGCTCCATTGACCGCTCGTAAGACTTTCCAGCTCAGTTTGGGCGCGGCCTACGTCAAGGTGCCTCAAACCAATAGCTATAAAACAACTGTCCCACAACCATTGGTGCGGGTACAAATCACCGGCCGGGACTGTATATGAACCACGGTCATTTTGATCCAGGACTTTTTGAGCGCTCGCCAAAAGTTTTTGTTCATCCATCACCAACCAGTATAGCGGAGCAAAGGATGATGGCTCATTTCACTTTAGCGGAATTTACAACAGTAGTATTAAAACGCAAGAAGTTAATGTACTCTTGTACTTAATATGGATTATAAGTCCGACGTTATTAATAAAACTGCTAAAACCTTGCGCGAGAGGCTAGCCAAGACTGAGGATAAAAAATCTATCCTGCGCGCCCCGGAACTCGGCGCACTTTACGAACACCTGAAAACTCTGACGGCCGGCAAACTACGGGCAGACTTTGGCAAAGAAATCAATGCTTTGAAGACTGAACTGGAAAAGCTGGTGAGCGAATCCGCCATGCCAGCCGAAACGCGCGAGCCGATCGATGTTACCGCACCGTTTGGTATAAATACTCCGTTGAATAAGCGACCGGGTTTGTTGCCAGCCGAATCCGGCAGTAAGCACCCGGTGATGGCCGAGCTGGAAAAAATCTTAGATATTTTTGGGCGCATGGGCTTTAGCGCCGTGGAATCACCGGAGTTGGACGATGATTGGCACATGTTTACTAGTCTTAACTTTCCGCCGGACCATCCTGCCCGCGCGGATTACGACACCTTTACCACAACCGAAGGGCTGGTAGCACCTGCTCATACTTCTACCATGCAAAACCGTGTTCTGTCAGCTGGCCGCGAGGATTTAGCGGCCGGGCGGCCGATTGCCGTCGTTATCCCCGGCCGCGTCTTCCGCAACGAAGACTTAGATTCCCGGCACGAGCACACTTTCTACCAGCTAGAGGGCGTGTATGTGGACCGCGGTGTTAACGCTGGCAACTTAATAGCTACCCTTAAGGCCTTTTTGGAAGAGTACTTTGGCCAGAGCCTAGAAGTTAAAACTCAACCATTCTATTTCCCGTTTACTGAGCCGAGCTTTGAGTTTACCCTAAGCTGCCCGTTTTGTGGGAAGGCTGGCTGTAATATATGCTCCCAGACTGGTTGGATAGAGCTTTTAGGTTGCGGCATGATACACCCCAACGTATTAAAGATGGCCAAAATAGATGGCGGCGAATATTCCGGCTTTGCCTGGGGTATGGGCATAGACCGGCTGGTGATGATGAAATACGGCATTGAAGACGTCCGTCATTTTGAATCCGGCAACTTAAAATTCTTGAGGCAATTCGCATGAAATATGACCTTTTTGTAGCCGGCCGCTGGCGTAATTTTAAGAACATTCGACCAATCGCGAGCGCGCTACGCCAACACGGTAAGAACGTCTATTGTTTCATTGAAAATGAATACAACGGTCACGGGGTAAAAAACGTGCTTGAGCCAACCAATATTCACGCCGATATGCTAAAACAAGAGCGCATGAAAAACTGGCGTTCTAATCCGACATACAGGAAAATCTTCGACACTGACATGCAAGCGCTGCGGAACTCCAAGGCTATCTTGGTCGTATTCCCGATTGGCTTTTCGGCCCATACAGAACTTGGAGCAGCTTGGGGAATGGGCAAGAAGTGCTACGGTATCGGCACTCCCGAGAAAGCAGAGACAGTGTACTTTACCTTTACAGAAATTTTTCCGACGGTAGACGACTTTATAAACTCGGAGCAATTCGCATGAAAGCAATAATTTTTCATGGAACGGACAGCCAGGCCGGGGATTATTGGCAGGGCTGGCTTAAAAAGGAGCTAGAAAAAGCTGGCTTAGAAGTTGAAATGCCACACTACCCCAGTTTGAACAATGAGCCCATAGAAAAAACGCTGGCCTATGTGCTGCCAGCCCATGAATTTACTGAAGATACTATTCTGGTGGGACATTCAGCCGGGGGACCGCTAATTTTGGCAATCCTAGAAAAGCTACACAAGCCAATAAAGCAGGCAATTTTAGTAGGAGGCTATTGCACGCTTCCCGATAACGGCCATCCTAACCCGGCTCTTCAGCCATCATATAATTGGGAACGCATTAAGACTAACGTCAAAGACATTATTTTTATCAATTCGGTCAACGACCCGTGGTTATGTGACGACAAGCAGGGCCGTGCCATGTTTGATAAGTTGGGCGGCACGCTAATTATTAAGAATGAAGGCCACTTTGGCTCCGGCACCTTCAAGCAGACGTACCCTCAATTTCCCTTGGTCCGGGATTTAATTTTGGAGCAATTCGCATGAAAGTCAGTCTAGCCTGGGTAAGGATGCTTGGTGAGCGATACCATACGTCAACCGAGCCGGCACCGAACGGCATAAGCGAGCTGGTTGAAAAAATTGGCGCTCAGCTTGGCGCGGTGGAAGAAGTCATAGACCTAGGCGAACGCTACAAAGGCATAGCCGTCGCCAAAGTCATAGCTTGCGAAAGGCACCCAAACGCCGATAAGCTTAGCGTCTGCCTGTTGGACGATAAGCGCAAGATCAAAAATGTAAAGCGCGACAGCCGTGGCTTAGTACAGGTCGTCTGTGGTGCGCCCAACGTCACCGCTGGCCAACTCGTGGCCTGGATTCCGCCCGGCGCCACCGTGCCGGCAACATTTGATAAAGACCCTTTCATTCTGGAGGCCAAAGAGCTTCGGGGAGTTATCAGTAATGGCATGATCGCCAGCGCCGCCGAGCTGGATATGGGTGATGACCACACCGGCATCTTGGTTCTGGAGCAAGGCAAACCAGGTGAGCCACTGGCTAAAATATTGAAGCTAGACGATTACATCATAGACATTGAGAATAAAATGTTTACGCACCGGCCGGATTGTTTTGGAATCTTGGGTGTAGCCCGAGAAATTGCCGGCATCAGCGGCAAGCGTTTTAAAAGCCCGGCGTGGTACAAAGAAAAGCCGGCTTTACCCGTCGCCAAAAGCAGGCTGAGCGTAGCCGTTAAGAACGATCTGCCAAAGCAAGTCCCACGCTTCTGCGCGCTGGCAATCGAAGGCGTTAGTGTTGGCCCTAGCCCAGCATGGCTGCGTTCTTATCTGGCCCGTGTAGGTATAAAGCCTATTAACGTCATCGTGGACATAACAAATTTCTTTATGTATGAGACTGGCCAGCCGCTGCACGCTTACGACCTGGACAAACTAGCGACCGGCAAACTAGGTGTAAGGCCTAGCCAAAAAGGCGAGAAGCTCAAAATCATTGGCGGGAAAGAAGTTATGCTCAAAAGCGGCGCGATTGTTATAACCGACGGTCTAAAGCCAGTTGGTCTCGGTGGCGTCATGGGTGGTGCGGACACTCAAGTAGATGAATCCACCAAGAACATCGTGCTGGAAGCCGCCACATTTGATATGAACCTGACGCGTAAAACCGCCATTGAATACGGCCTGTTCACAGATGCCGCTACCCGCTTCACCAAGAACCAAAGCCCCCGCCAGAACTTGGCCGTGGTTCTGAAGGCCGCTGACGATGTGGCAAGACTTGCTGGCGGAAAGCCCGGCAAGCTAACGGATGTAAACAACGTCAAACCTGAGAACCGGTCTGTACATTTACCCGGCGAACTTGTTAATGAAAGGTTGGGCCTAAACCTTACTTCGGCGCAGATGAAACAGCTGCTTGAAAACGTAGAGTTTAGCGTCCAGCGCGAGCGGGGCAAGCTAGCCGTGACGCCGCCGTTTTGGCGCACCGACATTGAAATCCCAGAGGACGTAATTGAAGAAATCGGCCGGCTGTATGGCTGGGACCATTTGCCGCTGGTTTTGCCCAAACGCGATCTTACCGCAGCCCGTCAGGATGAGACGCTGCAAATAAAATCGCGCATCCGAAACATCTTGTCAGCTGCCGGGACTAACGAAGTCTTGACCTACAGTTTTGTACACGGAACTTTGCTAGACAAAGTTGGGCAAGACAAAACAAAAGCCTATCAAATCGCCAATGCGCTTAGTCCGAGCCTCCAATACTACCGGCTGACTCTACTGCCCAGCTTGCTAGAGAAGATCCACCCTAATATCAAAGCAGGTGCTGGCGAGTTTGTGATGTTTGAACTAGGCAAGACTCACGTCAAGGGCATGCTAGACAACGAAAAACTGCCTGTTGAATTTGACTCCCTTGCGCTGGCGCTTACTACCGGAGCCAAGGAAGCGCCGTATTATTTTGCGGCTTACTACGCCTCTTATCTACTTGGTCGGCTGGGCATTCAGGCCGAATACACGCCGGTGCACAAAGCGAAGGCCAAGCCCGAGGCTCGCCACATCATAGGTTACTTTGAGCCAAGTCGCTCGGCACTGCTATCGGCGGGCGGTAAATGGCTAGGCATCGTTGGTGAGCCGACTGCTCAAGTTGCCGCGCAGCTCAAGCTACCGGCCGGTACAGCAATGTTTGAGCTTGAGGTGTCGCGCTTGCTAGAGCTCGCCGCTAATCCGGGTTATGAACCACTCAATCGCTTTCCTGAGACGAGTCAAGATATTTGCCTCAAGTTGTCTGGCGACCTTGCCTTCGCAGGGGTTGATGAATTTATATGGCAGCAGCTGGAAAAATTATCTGCTCCGCACGGATACGACTTCCGGGTCGGTGTGATTGATGTTTTCCAGCGTCCAAACGACAAAACCCACAAACAAATCACTTGGCGGATAAGCCTTTGGCACCCCGAACGTACGCTCACTACGGCGGAGGCCAACAAATTAATGGACAATCTTGCGGTAGTCGCTAAAACCAAGTTCAAAGCCGAGCGGATTTAGTATACTGGTAAGTTGATGAAAGATTTTATGCGGCGTGTCGGTTGGGCTTCGCTAGCCATACTTTTTGTAATTACTGGAGTTGGCGTGGGCATATATGCCTTCTGGCAAGGGACTCACCAATCTAATTCAAATCAAACTCAAAATCAGACCAAGAGTCTTGACGGCACCAAGCTAGCCAATTTTACGCCGATTGCTCACGTGGCTAAGCTCCAGGCGATAAACACCAAGGCCGGCACCGGCACGACCGTCCAGCCGGGAGACACCGTGACGGTTCTTTATAAGGGAGCCCTAGCATCCACGGGCATAATTTTTGACGACGGCGGTGGTCAGCAAGCCCAAATATCACTATCTCAAGTTATTGCCGGCTGGGTGGATGGTTTGCCCGGCATGAAGGTCGGTGGTACGCGCCGCTTGCTCATCCCGGCAGCTTATGCTTACGGGGCTAGTCCGCCAGCCGGCTCAACCATCCCGGCCAATGCCGATTTGGTCTTTGATATTACACTTTTGGGTACACAGCCAGCCAGCCAGAAGTAAATCAAAATTGTGTGCATATGTGGTGTTAAAAACACTATATATAGTGTATTGACGGCCGCTTAAGTGAGGAATACACTATTAGTAGTTTTCAAAAAAACTAAACAAAAAATTAGATCTAGAGGGTTAGAAAATGACTAAACAAATCACCGTTTTCACTACTAGCACCTGCTCCTACTGCCCAATGGTGAAGCAGTATCTTAAGAGCAAGGGATTGGCCTATGATGAGGTCAATCTGGAGGAGCACCCGGAGCGCCAACAAGAGGCTTTGGCTATGAGCGGCGCACTGACCGTACCAATTACGATTGTTACCAAGACTGACGATAGTCGGGAGGTTATCGTTGGCTATAATCTGCAGAAACTAGCGCCCGCTATAGCCTAGCAGGCGCTTTAAGGCTTATGGCGGAAAATAAAAAAATCCATGACTTGATAATCGTGGGTGCCGGGCCGGCAGCCCTGAGCGCGGCTATTTATACTTGCCGTGAAGACATAGACACAACGCTGTTTGAAAAAGGCGCCATTGGCGGACTGGCGGCTGTGACAGACTGGGTAGATAATTATCCTGGTTTTGCTGACGGCTTGGCCGGACTGGAACTGTCCGATGCTATGTGTAAGCAAGCCGAACGTTTTGGAGCCAAGATTGAACTGGGCGAGGTGCTAGGCCTTAAAAAAGACGGTCACTTTATAAAACTTGATACAACCAGCGGCGATATGACTACCAAAGCCGTGTTAATCGCTACTGGGAGCGAGTACCGCAAAATTGGCGTGCCGGGCGAAGACGAATATTACGCCAAGGGCGTGCAC
>CAZMNA010000004.1:0-72466 GCA_964567555.1 uncultured Candidatus Saccharibacteria bacterium
TGCCGGGCGAGGAGGAATTTTATGCCCGCGGCGTACACTACTGTGCCACATGCGACGGTGCTTTTTACCGCGATAAACGGCTGGTAGTGGTTGGCGGCGGCAACTCGGCCGTCCAAGAAGGCATGTTCTTAACAAAGTTCGCTAGCCACATAGATATGCTAGTGCGCAGTGAAATACGTGCCAGTGACATTCTGCAAAAAGACCTTGCCAAGCATAAAGACAAAATCACAGTCTACCTTAATACCACCACGGACGAGATCGTTGGCAAGGATAGTAAGGTTACCAAGGTTGTTGGTACCAATAGTAAAACCGGCAAAAAAGTAGAATTTGAAACTGACGGTGTATTTGTGTTTGTAGGCCTGGACCCCAACACTAAATTCCTAAAAGACTCCGGCGTGGAACTGGACGAACGCGGCTTTGTTAAAACCGATCAGCATTTAATGACAAATGTGCCGGGCATCTTCAGTGCCGGGGACGTTAGGTCTGGTGCCACCCTGCAAATTGCCAGTGCCAGCGGAGAGGGCGCTACGGCCGCGCTGATGATCCGCGAATATTTAGAGAACCACCAGAAAATTTCCAAAACCGCTGTTCAAACCCTGTATGGCAGCTAGTGTACAATAGTGGGTGAAAATAAACGGAAGAAGTTATATGGCTTACGGACCAGTGGCAATCGGCGACAACGCCCCTGAAATAGTGAACGTTGTTATTGAAATTCAAAAAGGCGGCGGGAAGAATAAGTACGAGATTGATAAAAAGACCGGTCGTTTGACGCTAGACCGTGTTAACGGTACGACCGGAACCTACCCAGCCGATTATGGTTATGTGCCAGATACTTTGTGTGAGGACGGCGACCCGCTGGACGTCTTGTTATTGATTGACGAGCCAGTAGTGCACGGCGCAGTTGTGCCAGCCCGGCCGATTGGCGTAGCTTATATGATTGATGACGGTGAGGGCGATGAAAAGCTAATCTGTGTTCCAGACAAGGACATCAGCCAAGACCACATCAAAGAGCTGGGTGACATAGACCCAAACTTCCAAAAACGGGTTGAGCAGTTCTATACACATTACAAAGACTGGAAGAACAACTGGCAGGGTATCAAAGTTGAGTTCAAGGGCTGGGGTGGTTCCGCTGAAGCCAAAAAAGTCGTGGAGGAATCCATTGCCCGCGCCAAGAACTCTGCTTGAGCTCGTTAAAAAATATTTAGAGCATTTTCCGCAAGATGCCAGCCAGCTAGAGCTGTTGCTTGACCAGTTGAGAAATGGTGAGGAACTCGATAATCGACGGAACTTCCGGGGCCATATCGCCGGCGATGCCGTGATATTGTCGCCCGATTTGAATAAAGTTTTATTGATTTATCACAAGCGCTACCAGGTTTGGAATCAGCCGGGCGGTCACTGGGACAGGGGCGAAGATGGGCCGTGGTCTACCGCAGAGAGAGAGGCCAGCGAGGAAACAGGGCTGGAAAATCTGCGCAGAGTAAATATTGACCCGGATCTTCGTGTGCCTATTCATATAGCTACCGGCGAAGTACCGGCTAGCCGCGCCAAAAGGGAGCCAGACCATTGGCACCATGACTTCCGCTATGGATTTATTGCCAGCTCCGAGCAGCTGCCGGAGATTTCTGATGCCGGCGTGGGTGGATCAAAATGGGTGTCGCTGGTTGAATACGAAAACGAGGGCGGCCATAATTTTTATATAGCAGTTAGAAGGTTGGTTGAGTTTTTAAGGTTGAAAGCTTAAGCTCTAAACCTTACAATTAACCTGCAAGAAAATAAAAAACAAACATTTTAAGCAAAGGTGGGTAAAGCATGAAAGTAAAAGTAGCAATCAATGGGTTCGGGCGGATTGGCCGCAATGCTTTTAAAATTGCTTGCGAGCGAGATGATATTAAAGTTGTAGCCGTCAATGACCTAGCCGATACTAAGACTTTGGCGCACTTACTCAAACATGATTCTAACTACGGCACATACGAGCATGAGGTTGGCTTTGATGACGAGAATATTATTGTAGATGGCGACAAGATCAAGATTTTGGCCGAAAAAGACCCGGCTAAATTGCCATGGAAAGACCTAGCCGTTGATGTGGTTATAGAGTCCACTGGTCTTTTCACAGACCCCGCCAAAGCCCGTGCCCATGTGGAGGCCGGTGCTAAAAAAGTGATTATTTCGGCGCCAGCCGAAGGCGAAGGTGCCAAGACGATAGTCCTTGGTGTTAATGATGATATGTTGTCTGACGCCGGCGATGTGATAAGCAACGCCTCCTGTACGACTAACTGTATTACTCCTGTGATGGCTGTTCTAGAAAGTACCTTTGGAATTGAAAAGGCCATGATGACTACTATTCATAGCTATACCCAAGACCAGCGCTTGCAGGACGCCCCTCATAAAGACTTGCGCAGAGCCCGGAATGCGGCCGAAAATATTGTGCCGACCAGTACTGGTGCTACCAAGGCGGCCGCCAAAGCCATGCCGACGCTTGAGAATGCCTTTGCGGGTCTATCCATCCGCGTACCTACGCCGGTTGTTTCTTTGAGCGACTTTGCGGTAGTAGTCAAACGTGACACGAGCGTAGACGAAATCAACCAAGCTTTTAAAAAAGCCGCCGACGAGCCTTACTACCAAGGCATCTTGACGGTAAGTGAAGAGCCGCTGGTTTCTAGTGACTATATTGGCAACAGCCACTCGGCAATTGTTGATTTGCCGCTGACGGCCGTCGTGGGCGGCAATTTAGTTAAGGTAGTCGCGTGGTATGACAACGAGTGGGGTTATTCTAACCGGCTGGTCGAGCTTACGGCTGATGCCGGCAAGTCTATTCCAGAAGAAGGGGCGGCTAAGGATGAGTCTGCCAAAACCGTGGCTCAAGAGCCGCCATTGGAAGTGCCAGTTGAAGAAAAAGAACTGGCGACCCCGGAAGCTCTGCCTTCGGGAAGTTCAATAGACGGAATGAAATGAATCCCGTAAGAACTCACTTAATTTTCGGACATTGGGCAGCGCCTGGACTTCGGCGCATATTTCAAGACGAACAGTTAACTTTGGGAGCTCTTTGAGTTCAAACGGGATGAACGTAGCCTTAACTTGCGACCACACCGCATACGAGCAATTAGGCGAACTAGCTGTTTTTATAGAATCGCTTGGCCACCACTGCATTAACTTTGGGCCAAAAACGCTTAACAAGGCCGATGATTACCCTAAGTTAATAGACTCAGCCGCTGAGGCCGTATCAAAAGGCGAGTGCCAAATGGGCATAATTTTAGGCGGTAGCGGGCAGGGCGAGGCCATGGCAGCCAACCGCCACGAGCATGTCCGGTGCGCTGTCTTTTATGGGCCGTCGGTTCCGCGCCATGCCATTGACGTAGAAGGCAACACTAGCCGTGACCCTTATGAAATAGTCAAGCTGTCGCGCCAACACAATGACGCCAACATGCTTAGCATAGCCTCCCGCTTTGTGGCCTTTGACGAAATGAAGCACGTCATAAAACTGTGGCTTGAGACACCATTTTCTGACGAACCCCGCCACGAGCGGCGGATTAAAGAACTAGACGAGCTTTAGATGCCAGTTATTTGCCCGGCTATCTTAGGCGACACCAAACAGACTTATGATGCTCAGGTGCGCAAAATCGCTGCCTTTGCCCACCGGATTCAGATAGACTTGACCGACGGCAAATTCGCGCCCAGCAAAACTGTTGAGCCCCAGGACGTGTGGTGGCCGGTAGGCGTTAAGGCCGACATCCACCTGATGTATGAACAACCCCTACCAGCCACTAAGCAACTTGTGGCAGCTAGGCCGAACTTAATTATTGCCCACGCCGAAGCCGGCGGCAGTTTTAGCCAGTTTGCGGCGGTCTGCCGTGAGGCGGGCATAAAAGTCGGCATAGCCTTGCTTGCTAGAACCTCAGCCCGGGAAGTGGAGGCGGTACTGGCTCAGCTGGACCACGTTATGATTTTTTCTGGACATTTGGGTTACGAGGGCGGCAGTTCGGCTGACCTAACTCTGCTGCAAAAGGCCAAGTACCTAAAGGGTCTCAAGCCGGACATAGAAATTGGCTGGGATGGAGGCGTCAACGCCCAAAATGTTTCCCAGCTCGTCTTTGGTGGCGTGGATGTGCTAAATGTGGGCGGTTTTATCCAAAGCGCCCAAGATTCAGCCAAAGCTTATGAAACCTTGGTCCGCATCGCCGACGAAACCGGCGAAACTTAGAATCCGTTATCTGCTCACCGGGCTATAAACAATTAGGCTGTTGTTGCGCTCAATTAGAAATCTGCCCTCATCTTTTTGTGAAAACCCGCTAACACCAACCGTTAATGGCCTGTGCGACGGCCATCTTGCAAATTCTAGATCTTCCCGGCGGACGGGCACAAAAGGAAAACTGAATAAGTGCACGCTCCCGGTACCTGATTTAAGTGTTATGGCGTACCAAACCTTCCTTTCGTATCCGGAGCCTGGCAGATGATCAACAGCTGAAGCTGGCGGGAACGGTACAGCTACATACCCGGGAGCGTAGCATCTCTCCCGCCCGCTTCTGTTCGCGTGCTGCAGAAGCTCTTCGGGAATACATCCAATGAGATAATTAGTGTGGTCACCGTCAATTTTTAGAGGGCGGGCCTTTAGCAAGCCTCGACTAATAGAATTTTTTGCGGACGAAGAAAATTCAGAGGAAAAAGATTCACGAAAGCTGGCAGGTGGTTGAGCGGGCCGCCGCATTTTTCTAAAGTTTTGTAATCGCTCTGTATCAAAGCGTATTACAGTCCAGTCGGGCAAATCATCCAAAACAAGGCTTTCGTCGAGCGGTATGACTTCTCCATGTAGCTTCTGATCTCGTATTAGCTCTAGTAACGATTGAAATTTGTCAGCTAACCAGAGCCCCTCCTCGTTAGGGAGTACGAGCTCACCAAGTTGATAGCTGACCTCGTGCATATCTGCCACGCTCTCCCAATCCCAATAATCTTCAGTAAAAACCTGTTCGCGTAGTGGGCGTGAAGGCGTATATCTTTCACCGGGGGAAATGGGCATGTCATATTTTTATACAAGTTTTTGACATAGTCGTCAATAAGGATTGGACGAAAGTTTCTTGTATAATCGTAAGAAGTATGGGTGGTGCAAAAAAATATTCGTTGGAGAGCCTAGAAGTAAAGGCCAACCTTATCCGTGAGGACATTATCCGGATGTTAGAGACTGCCGGCAGCGGCCATTCAGCCGGACCGCTCGGCTTGGCTGATATATTCACGGCGCTTTATTTCCATATTTTAAAACACGACCCTAAAAAACCTGATTGGGACGAGCGCGACATTTTAATACTATCCAACGGGCACTGTGTGCCGGTTCGCTATGCAGCTATGGCGCACGCCGGTTATTTCCCGCGGGCTGAGCTGCTGACACTCCGTAAGTTGGGTTCGCGCCTGCAAGGCCACCCGGAGAGACTGCGTTTGCCGGGCCTAGAAACAACTAGCGGGCCGCTGGGTAGTGGTTTATCCCAAGCCGTCGGCATGGCCCTGGGGTTAAAGATGGATAAGTCCAAACGTTGGGTCTACTGCGCTATGAGCGATGGCGAACACGACGAAGGTAACCTTTGGGAAGCTGTTATGCTGGCCGGTAAGTATCGGCTAAACAACCTGATCGGCATCATTGACCGCAACAACATTCAAATTGACGGTCCAACAGAAGAGGTTATGCCGCTGGAAGATCTGCGTACCAAGTATGAAGCTTTTGGCTGGCACGCGCTGGAGATTGACGGCAACGACATAGAAGCTGTAATTGACGCCTGCGAAATGGCTAAGGCGATTGAAGATAGGCCGGTTGTAATAATCGCCCGCACCGTTCCCGGCAAAGGCGTGGATTTTATGGAATATGACTTTCATTGGCACGGCAAACCGCCAGACCACCAAGAAGCCAAAAAAGCCCTGCATGAGCTAAGGACACTTGGCGGCAAGATCAGGAGCGAACACCAATCATGAAAAGTCCAAAGTCCAAAGTCCAAGGCTCAGGTAGTTTGTTATTTGAAATTTGGGGTTTGGAGTTTACTCGTGGAAGGAGCTTATAGTGGAGCTTCATTTAAAAAGCGACACGAGTGAGCTTGAGCCAATTCGCAAAGGCTTTGGCTTAGGCTTGGCTGAGGCCGGTAAAACAAACCCAAATATCGTGGCTGTCTGCGCGGATTTGACTGAATCAACCAATATGCATTTCTTTGCCCAAAGCTTTCCGAACCGTTTTATTGAGGTTGGTGTGGCCGAACAAAACCTAGCTACCGTTGGTGCCGGTTTGGCAGGTGTTGGGAAAATTCCATTTATATCTAGCTACGCGGCCTTTTCGCCAGGGCGAAATTGGGAACAAATCCGTACGACTATTTGCCTGAATGACCGGCCAGTAAAAATTGCAGGGAGTCATGCCGGTGTAAGCGTCGGTCCAGATGGGGCTACCCACCAAATGCTGGAAGACATTGTTTTGATGCGAGCGCTACCAAACATGGTTGTGCTGGCGCCGTGCGATAGCGTAGAGGCCGCCAAAGCTACAAAAGCCATGGTGGCGGACAAACGCCCAAATTACATAAGACTAGCCCGGGAAGCCACGCCGGTAATCACCACCAAAATGACTCCTTTTGAAGTCGGTCCTGCCTATATTTTTCGCGGAGGCAGGGACGTCTCATTAGTTGCAACGGGCACGATGACATATCAGGCTCTGGAAGCGGCCAAGCTTCTGATTAAGCATGGCATTTCGGCAGAGGTCATCCACGTACCGACCATAAAACCGCTGGACGGCAAGACAATTTTGGCCAGCGCGGCCAAGACCCAGCACGTCGTTACATGTGAGGAAGGCCAAATTAACGGTGGACTGGGTGGCGCAGTAGCGGAACTTTTGGGGGAGAATTTGCCTACCGCCATGCTTAGAATTGGCATGCGTGACCGGTTTGGCGAATCCGGTGAACCCGAAGAACTGCTCAAGCATTTTGGCCTGGACGCTAGCCATATTGCGCTCACCGCACGCCATTTTTTGAGCAACCACACAGGCCACAAACACTAATTTATGAGTTGGCAGCTGCTTATATCGGCCAGCGTATTACTAAATACTGCTAGCTATTTGATTTACCGGCTGCTGGCTAAAGTTAACCGTTCTAAGTCCGCATCTTTAGCGATTCCAGCCAGCCTATATTTTGCTCAGATTTTCGCAGTGTTGGTCTACCTAGCCCTCAATCCGCATGTGGATATGGCCAAAGTGGCCAGTTTTTGGTACCTCATAGCGCTAGGCGGAATTGGCTTTGGTTTTGCTAACTTCTTTTTATATAAGCTACTAAATTATCTAGATTCGGGCATAAGTAGCTTACTCGGGATGCTAAATGTTCTATTCACGGTCCTATTTGCCTATTTAATTTTGCACGAAAAATTAAGCTATATTCAGTTGGCGGGCTCCGTCTTGATGCTCGTAGCCGTGGCCTATGCTTTGTTAGTGGCATCCCAGCCCGGTAAGCATCGTCTGCACAGTCGTGCTTGGTCTTATGGTCTAGGTTTTGCGCTACTGGCCGGTGTTTTTTACGGTGCCGCCGCGGTCAATGAAAAATATTTGATTGAACATCTCAGTTTTGGTGCTTACCTTGTCTTTGGATGGGGTGCCCAGATTGTCGGTGCACAGCTGTTGCCAATAGTTTTCCAGCCCTCCTCCTACAAAGTCCTAAAAAATCTCAAAATATTTTGTCTTAGCATGGCCGGCGGGGGGCTGCGCGGTTTCTCAGGCCTACTGTATTTGCTTGCTCTGAAGCGCAGTAATAATGTCAGTCTGATGCAGGTCGTTCTTAACCTTCGCTTTATTCTTATAATCTTGTTTGGTGCGTGGCTTTTGCACGAACATCATAAGCTTAAGCAAAAATTAGCTGCCGCATTGGTATCGGTTGTCGGTTTAACCATACTTTTGTGGAAATAGCTTGGTAGAATATAAGAAGATGCCGCTTAAGTTAAAAGACATGAGGACCAACACATCACGGGCTCGTGAATGTTTTTCCCGCGCCCGGCGCGAGCACTTTGCGCTTGGGGCGTTTAATCTGGATAACCAAGAAACGCTAATTGCCGTGTCGCGCGCGGCTGCGGCCCTAAAGGCGCCGATTTTGGTTCAAGCCAGTCATAGCGAAGTTGAGTCTATGGGGCTGGATAACATACGCGACATGGTAGACAACTACAAGCGCGATTATAAGCTGGAGATGTATATAAATTTGGATCACAGCCCTAGCGTGGATGCGGCCATTGCTGGCATTACCGCCGGCTTTGAATGTATCCATATTGATATTTCCCAGGCCAACCATGGCGCCAGTGAAAAAGAAATTATAGCTGGCACTCGTAAAGTTGTGGCGGCGGCCAAACTGACCGGCGCCATGGTAGAGGCAGAACCGCATTATTTTGCCGGCGGCTCCAACGTCTTCACCAAAAAATTTGACTACGCGGAAATTAAAAAAACTTTTTCAACACCCGAGGGTGCTAAGAAATTTGTAGAAGCCACCGGAATTGATATATATGCTGCCGCCGTCGGCAATCTGCACGGCCACTACCCAGTACCCAAAAAGTTGGACCTTGATCTTCTGCGCCAAATTCGGGCATCGATTGGCTGCAACATCAGCCTTCACGGCGGCAGTGGGACGCCGGCGCGCTATTTTATAGAAGCTGCCAAGATTGGTGTTACTAAAATTAACATTAATACGGACATGCGCATTGCCTTCCGTGAAACTCTAGAAAAGGCCCTGGCTGACAACCCGCACGAAACCTCCGTTGCTAAACTTATGTTTCCGGTCATAGGGGCGGTTCAAAAAGTCGTTGAATCTAAACTATCCGATTTCAACTCGGCCGGCAAAGCCAAGCCGTAAGCATTTTCGTGCTACAATCTAAGAGGTTATGGTTAAAAGAAAGAGCTTGTAAAAATGGCACGGGCGCAGCTGGATGTATTAAGTGTCGGCGACGTAGTCATAGACGATTTTATCCGTCTCTTGGATAACGAAGAGCGAGTAGAGAAACGCGATGGTGAGAGCTGGCTGGCTTTTCCGTTTGGCACCAAGATTCCATTTGACCACAGCGACGTCGTTCCCGGTGTGGGCAATGCTGCCAATGCGGCAGTGGCGTTTGCGCGCTTGGGTTTCCGTTCCGGATTGGTATCAAACGTTGGTGATGATGAGCATGGGCGCCAGATAACTTCCGCACACAAAGCAAATGATGTGGATACCCGCTTCATCCACATAAATCCTGGCAAAAAGAGCAACTACCATTACGTACTTTGGTACAAGGCAGAGCGGACGATTTTAATCAGGCACGAAGAATATGATTACCACTGGCCGCGCTTTAGGGAGATTGATATCCCCGATTGGATTTACTTTAGCTCAGTCAGTAAACACGCACTGAATTATCATGATCAAATCGCTGACTGGCTGGACGAAAGCTCTGAAGTTAAGCTGGCCTTCCAGCCGGGCACTTTCCAAATAGAAGCGGGCGTCCACCGTCTGGCACGGATTTATAAACGCTCTGAAGTTTTGGCCGTCAACCGCGAAGAAGCCGCCACGATTTCCGGTGGCAAGCACAGTGACCTAGATGATTTGTTTGAACGCTTGCATAAACTCGGTCCTCGGATAGTCGTCATCAGCGACGGCCCGGCTGGGGCATATGCTTCTGACGGTGAAAAGAGGTTTAAGATGCCAATCTATCCTGATCCCAAAGAGCCGTATGACAGAACTGGCGCCGGTGATGCTTTTACCTCCACCTTTGTCGCCGCTATTATGAATGGCGCTGATATTGAGCAGGCGCTACTTTGGGCGCCGGTTAACTCTATGAGTGTCGTCCAAAAAGTCGGCGCTCAGGCAGGGCTTTTAACCCAAGCCGAGGTTGAACATTATTTACGTGATGCGCCTAAATGGTACCACCCGGAGAGGATAAAATGAGCCAAGCCTTGGCAGATCTATTGGGTAAGCCTAAGGAAGAAGTTGCCAAGTGGGTTGGGAACATGGAAGCAAGGACTGGCTTTAAGAGCCAGGACATCCGTGTTTTAGCAGATATGAACTTAAACTTGCGCCAAAAAATTTCCGCTTTGGGATTGGACCCAGACGACACGACTAGCGAGGAGCTCTACCATGCCTTAGTGGCGAAATACGGTAATGATTCGGAACTTATCAACAAAGCTTTGGCCGTGGACGAGCGAGCAGACTTTGCGGCCCGCCAAAATCTAGCAATTGGTCTACTGAGTCACCTCGTACCGTCTGCCCACGGCTGGTCGCTCAAAAATACGGCAGCAAAGGCAATCATAAAGAACCTCCCACCCAAGAAAGTTATGAAGGTCTGGGGCTATCGCTCGGTTGACTCGCTACTCAAGCGTGAGGATGTTGCAGAGGTTGTGCTGGCCGCCAAGACAAGCGAGCCGACTATGTGGCAAAAAAACTTTGCTGCTGCCTCAAGGAAGGTGGGGCAGGCAGACTACCAGCTGGCTCACGTGCGTGTTCTTAGACTCAAGGCCGAGCGCGACTACGGCGACGAATGGTGTGTAGAAAATGGTCAGCTGGCTGTGGTAGCGCTTAACCCGGCCAAAACTCAGGATACGCCAGTTTTGTCCATGGCACTGCTGCTTTTAAAAGGAGTAGAGAGAACTAGCCTACGCTACGAGGCTAAGCCGCTAACTAAAATAAACCCGGCTCTATCTTTTTGGCAAGGCGCAGAACATTTACTGGCACGGGCCGAAGGTCCGCCTGTTTCGCTAAATATTAATGACGTTAGTCGCTCTCATGATGATGGCAACAAATTTGGAGAGCATTCCTTTGCCCACGCTGCTGACGGCTTGTTTAATGAACTCGCCAATAGCTATGAAGCTCT
This sequence comes from uncultured Candidatus Saccharibacteria bacterium, assembly GCA_964567555.1. Lineage (GTDB taxonomy): Bacteria > Patescibacteriota > Saccharimonadia > Saccharimonadales > UBA10212 > CAZMNA01. Next base: position 10,825 of record CAZMNA010000004.1, read on the forward strand.
GGCTGCCCAAGTTTCTGGCGGAGCAGCTCAGTTGGAAGCTCAAGTTGATAAATCAATTAACCCTGTCCAAGACTTAGCGCTAGAGGCGGTTGAGGCCTAGCCTATGCAGGGTGGGCATTATCAAATTTGCGTTTCTGGTGCGGCCAAAGGCCCTAGTGTGGAGCGCGGCGCCGAACTAGCGCAGAGCTTAGGAGCGGCAATAGCCAAGGCCGGCCATTCGCTTTTGACGGGAGCTACCACTGGCCTGCCGGACGATGCCGCAACCGGCTATAAGAAGGCCGGCGGCAAAATAAGCTTTGGGCTTTCGCCGGCATCTTCAAAGGTAGAGCACGTCATGAAATACCGCTTGCCGGTAAAAAGCTATGACGTGATTTTATACACTGGCCTACACTATGGCGGGAGGGATTCGTTACTAATAAATTCTTGTGACGCCGTCGTCACTATAGGCGGCCGGCTTGGCACTCTGCACGAGTTCACTATTGCCGCCGAGACCCACACCCCGATTGGAGTATTGGAAGGGGCCGGCGGCATCAGTAGTCAGATAGAAATGCTGCTCAAGTTGCTACCCAACGCTAACCCCGATTACGTCGTTTTTGAAAAAGACCCCAATAAGCTGATAGAGAAACTGACCAAACTGCTGGATAAAACCCATTCACACTATCACAGACTCTACTCTGATTGATAAAATATAATGATGGCGAAGTTCCATCTTAAAAGTGAATACAAGCCGACGGGCGATCAGCCGGCGGCGATTGAGGCCTTGACCAAAGGTTTGAAAAAAGGGGAGAAGAGCCAAGTTCTTTTGGGCGTTACCGGCAGTGGGAAAACCTTCACCATGGCCAATGTCATCAATAACGTGCAGCGGCCTACTCTAGTACTAAGTCATAACAAAACTCTAGCCGCCCAGCTTTATAACGAATTTCGCCAATTTTTCCCAGATAACGCCGTACACTATTTTGTAAGCTACTTTGATTATTACCAGCCGGAAGCCTACATGCCGCGCACTGACACCTATATTGAAAAAGACAGCGACATTAATGAAGAAATTGACCGTTTGCGGCATGCTGCTACGTCGGCTCTTCTGTCCCGGAGTGACGTAATTATAGTAGCGTCTGTTTCATGCATCTACGGTATAGGCTCGGTGCAGGATTATAACGATATGGCCGTCCGTCTAAAAGTTGGCGAGCGGAGAGTACGCGACAAATTCCTTCGCCAGCTGACGGACATCCAATATCACCGAAACGATGTGGCCTTTGAGCGCGGCAACTTTCGTGTACGCGGTGATGTGGTAGATATCTACCCGGCCGGCGAGGAGTCGGCCTACCGGGCAGAGTTTTTCGGCGACGAACTAGAACGTATTACCCGGATTAATCCCCTGACCGGTGAAATTGAAGCCAGTCTTGATCGAACTACCATTTTCCCAGGCTCCCACTACGTCACTCCGGAAGAAAAACTTAAGAAGGCTCTGTCCAAAATTCGTGCCGAAGCCGATGAGCGTTTGACCTGGTTCAAAAAAGAAAATAAATTGCTAGAAGCTCAGCGGCTAGAGCAACGTGTTAAGTTTGACCTTGAAATGCTAGAACAAACCGGCTTTGTGAAGGGGATTGAAAATTACAGCCGCTATTTGACCAACCGCGAGCCAGGCGAACAGCCGGCCACTCTTTTGGACTACTTCCCGGACGATTACTTGATGGTGGTTGACGAGTCCCATATGAGCATCCCGCAGGTGCGCGGCATGTACCACGGCGACCGCGCCCGAAAAGAAGTACTGGTAGAGTATGGCTTCCGCTTGCCATCGGCCCTAGACAATCGGCCACTTAACTTCACGGAATTTGAGCACCATCTCAATCAAACAGTCTATGTTTCTGCCACACCGGCGGAGTATGAGCTTTCCCGCTCCCCCGAGCCCATCCAGCAGGTTATTAGGCCAACCGGTCTACTGGACCCGGTTATTGAAGTTCGTCCGGTCAAAGGCCAGATTGATGACTTAGTTGCGGAGATTAAGTCATCAACCAGCAAAAGCCAGCGGGTGTTGGTGACGACGTTAACTAAACGAATGGCCGAGGATCTGGCGGAATACCTGCAGGAGCTGCAAATGAAAGTCGCTTACATTCATTCAGAAATTGAGACGTTGGAACGGACTGACATTTTGCGTGATCTGCGGCTCGGGATTTACGATGTGCTAGTCGGGATTAACTTGCTACGCGAAGGCTTGGATTTACCGGAAGTATCACTTGTAGCCATCATTGATGCCGATAAAGAAGGTTTCCTGCGCAGTGAGCAAGCGCTTATCCAGACTGTCGGCAGGGCAGCTCGCCACGTGGAGGGCCGAGTCATTATGTACGCCGATCATATTACGGGTTCCATGCAGCGTACAATTGATGAGACTAATCGTAGACGAAAAATCCAAGAGACTTATAACAAGAAACACGATATTACTGCAACCAGCATAAGTCGTGAGATTGGCGAGATGTTGCCGCGAACGGTTCAAGAAGAGACCAAACCCAAGCTGGATCTAAAAAAGATTCCAAAAGAAGAATACAAATTCTTAATTAAAGACTTGACGTCACAGATGGATTTAGCGGCTGCCAACTTAGAATTTGAAAAGGCCGCTGAGCTGCGCGACCTTATCGCCGAAGTCAAAGCCAAACTGTAGATTTTTATGCAATAGTTGTGCTAAAGTCGCATTAATATTATGCCGCAACCTAACGTTTTGCCAGTAGGACTCGGTGATGGACTGGAGTTCGGGCCAGCGCCTCATTACTCACCCGCACAACATTCACCTAGGAGAGTTCCCGACGGTGTTAAGCTCGCTCCAACCTTAAGCGAAGGTAGCCAGCAAGCTATAGATGAAGCTCGCGGGGCTATGATGCGTGCGGGCATAGATGTTGATCATAGGGCCTTTGATGTTGTTGAAGCCACGGATCAAACGGTCGAAGCAATGAATGACCTCGGACTAGTGGAAGACAGAGAAATGGCAACAGAGTTGATTGCTCAGAAAATGCTTTCCCTATACTCAGCTTTACAAAACGAAGGAGTACATTCACCCGTTTTGCCATTCATCGGTCTAACAGTCAGTGAAAAAGGTATGTCATTTAATTCTCTTTGCCAACGATATAATCTTGGCCGTAGGCAAAATCCAAGCAGAAACCCAGAAGCAGTTATGTCGGCAGACTTTAAGAAAAACTATTCAGTGGCCAACGTCAATCGTCGAACCCTTGAGGGTCAACAGATTTATCTTCCTAGCGATCCAATTTACCCACTTGCCATGATAATTGGCGATGGTAAGAATGGATTAAGCCTAGCCAAGCATGAAGTTAAGGAGCAGCAAGAATACATTGCAAACCATAAACGAAAATACGACGAGAGTCATGAACTTAGTCAGATGCTGCTTATCAACCCGGTTGATTATCTTATTATCAGTGCGATATTGAGAGTCCGCGGAGAACGACCGCTTGATCAGGGAGGTTTCGGTTCAAAAACGCGTTTTATTACAATGCCTGGATTCACTGCCCGCAAGGATGGCTACAACATCAATGAATCTGCCATCGCTAGCTATGAAACTACTCCCGTCTCTGCGTCCTATAAAATGTATCCAAGCTATAAAAGCAAGTGGGATGGAGTTCGACCTGCACTTGCGCTCAAGGGTGACCTAGTTAATGATGATGAGGGAGAGCGACACCGAAGGATTGATGAACTGCGAAAAGAAATGTTGAGCGCAGCCGGCAATCTAGACTACGAGAAAGCCATTGTACTACGTGATGAAATTGGAGAGTTAGAGCGCGCGACGTAACCGCTGTTAATTTTGCTATACTAAAGTAAATATATGGCAAAGTTGACTAAAGACCAGGTCTTAAAATTGGCTAAACTGAGCCGATTGAAGTTAACAGATGAAGAGGTTGAGAAATTTCAAACCGAATTATCGGAGATTCTGGACTACGTTGCTCAGCTAGATAATGCCGACACTAAGGGGTTGGGACCAACATACCAAGTGACCGGCCTGAAGGACGTTATGCGTAAGGATACGCTGGTCGATTACCAAGCGAACTCCTCCGCTATTTTAAAATTAGCTCCAGCCCTAGAAAAGAACCAGTATAAAGTTAAACGAGTCCTGAATTAGCGATGAACGTGTGGCCAAAAGTAGCCGATATTGCTGCGTCTGTAAAAAAAGGTGAGCTCAAGGCCGTGGACTTAGTGGAGAAATCTTTTAAAGCCATCAAAGCCAACAAGAGCTTCGATGCCATAATCAGCAATATAGAAGACCGCGCGCGTGAGCGCGCGCGTGAGGTGGACTCTTTGGTAGCCTCTGGCAAAGACCCGGGCAAGCTAGCCGGAGTGCCGTTCATTGCCAAAGATAACTTCTTGACCTTTAGCACCAAGACGACTGCCGCCGCAAATTACTTAAAAGGTTTTGAAGCGCCGTATCAAGCGACGGCTGTAGAGCGATTAGAGGCCGAGGGTGCAATTTGTGTCGGCAAAGGCAATCTTGATGCTTGGGCTCACGGCAGCTCTACTGAAAACAGCGACTTTTTTACGACAAAGAACCCGCATGACAAAACCCGCGTACCCGGGGGCAGCTCGGGCGGCTCAACCACTGCTGTAGCTCTTGGGCTAGTTCCGTTTGCGCTCGGCACGGATACTGGTGGCTCTATCCGCCAGCCAGCTGCTTTCTGTGGAGTAGTCGGCTATAAGCCTACCTACGGGCTAGTATCACGCTCTGGCATTGTCGCCATGGCTTCTTCAACAGACGTAGTCGGCCCAATCTCCGCAAGCGTGGAAGATGCGGCATTGATCCTAGACGTTATGGCTGGGCGCGACGAACTGGACTCAACCACGATTAAAAAGCCAGAAAAAGGGTTCGCCCAGTTAGATTTTGACTGGCACAGCAAAAAAGTTGGCGTCATAAGAGAATATATGGATGAGGGTCTAGAACCAGGCGTTAAAAAGCAAATTACGTCAGCCATTGACCGAATTAAAAAGGTGGGTGCTACAGTGGGTGAGATTGGCCTACCGAGCCTACCGCTGGCCTTAGCAGTCTATTACATTATTTGTCCGGCAGAGGTCTCATCTAACCTGGCGCGTTATGATGGCCAGCGATACGGGCACTCGGCGAAAGAAGCAAAGGATTTAGTGGACAGTTATGAACTGGCTCGTGAGCAAGGCTTTGGCGCCGAAGCCAAGCGCCGCATTATGATTGGAACTTACGTTTTGTCCAGCGGCTACTACGACGCTTATTATAAAAAGGCCCTACAAGTTCGTACCAAAATCATCAATGAATTTACGGAAGCTTTCAAAACATATGACCTACTAATCGGCCCCACTACTCCAACTACAGCTTTTAAAATTGGGGCCAAGACCGATGATCCACTAAAGATGTATCTCAATGATATCTTGACAGTCGCCGCCAATGTATCGGGCAACCCATCCATCAGTGTTCCGGCAGGAAAGACCGAAGGCTTGCCGGTTGGCCTGCAGATTATTGGGCCAATGCGCGGTGATTCGGAAGTTTTGTCTGCGGCTCAAGCTTTTGAGAGGCTAAGCAAATGATTGTCTTCTTGGTAGCAATCATTGTATTCGGCTTTCTGATGATGGTAGCTGTCGGCTTAGTGACTAAAAAGAAACCGTACGTCCTGCACAAAGATTACTTCCACAACAAATGGATGGATCTGCTTGCCCGAGTCAAATCGCCCGAGGGCATGATACTGGCTGTCATAGATGCCGACAAGCTACTTGATGAAGCGCTCAGAAAACGTCATTTCAGGGGTAAGACTACAGGAGAGCGTCTAGTCGCTGCTCAACGGCTGCTTACTGACAATGATGGTGTTTGGTATGCCCACAAGCTTCGCAACCGTTTGGTTCACGAACAAAACCAAAGACTCGGGAAAAAAGAAGCCGTCAATGCGCTGGAAGGCTTCAAAAAAGCTCTACATGACCTAGGGGCACTTTAATGGCAGATTTTATTCCAACAGTCGGCATAGAAACGCACGTGCAGCTAAAGACTGTCACCAAGTTGTTCAGCGGGGTAAGTAATGACGCCAGCCAGGCCGAGCCCAACAGTTTAATTAGTCATATTGACGCCGGTCTGCCGGGGTCTTTGCCGGTTCTTAATGAAAAGGCTATTGAGCTGGCGGTCCGAGCAGCGTTTGCTCTCAATACCAAGCCGCAAAAATTTTCCAAATTTGACCGGAAGCACTACTTTTATCCGGATCTACCCAAGGGTTACCAAATTACTCAATATGACCAACCGATAATTTTGGGTGGCTTTGTAAAAACTCCTTCTGGCGTAAAAGTTGGAATTACTCGAATTCATCTGGAAGAAGACGCCGGCAAAAACATTCATCCTGCTGGCGCCGACTATAGCCTGGTTGATCTCAACCGTGCCGGCACGCCACTACTAGAAATCGTTAGTGAACCAGAAATCCACAGTGCCGCTGATGCCAAAGCCTACGCACGGGAACTCTACCTACTCATGAAATATGCGGATGTGTCTGACTGCGACCTTTACCTGGGGCACATGCGTTTTGACATCAACGTTAGTTTGTCCAGCAAGCCGGGCAAACTCGGCACCCGCGCCGAGATTAAGAATCTAAACAGTTTTCGCAGTGTAGAAAACGCCGTAGCTTATGAAATTAAGCGCCAGACTGAGCTCCTGAAAAAGGGCCAAGAAGTTATTCAAGAAACTCGCGGCTGGGATGAAACCAAGCAAAAAACGACCAGCCAGCGTGGCAAAGAAGAAGCCCATGATTACCGGTACATGCCCGAACCCGACATCCCACCGGTTGAGCTGACAGATGAGTTCATCGAAGAGGTCAAAGCAAATACGCCAGAGTCTCCAGCCGAACTTCGTTCGGACCTAAAGCACTCAGGCTTAAACGAAGAACAGATAGAATCCGTCTTAGACAATTATGATATAGCGACTGCTTTCAGAAGCGCGATAAAGCAATCTGACAATCCTGCTGCTCTAAGACTATGGAGCCAAAGTGTAGTCAACAATGTCAAATTGCGAGAAAATCTTGCAAGGATTGAGAACAAAACAATAAAAAATTCTTTACTTGCAGCTACTGCCGCGTCGACAGGCAAGCTCAACAGCAATCAGTTCACGCATAGTTTAAATGAAATCATCCTCCACGGAAAAGACTTTTCGAGCCTTAACCTTATGCAGGTTTCCGACGAAGGACAGATAGAAAAATTAGTTACTGATATTATTAAAGCTAACTCGAGGGTGGTGGCAGACATCAAAGCTGGCAATGAAAAGGCCATTAGCTTTTTGGTCGGGCAGATTATGGCCAAAAGCAAAGGCCAAGTTAATCCCCAAATGGTTCAGAAGATCATAAAAAAACAAATTGGCGTTTAGGCCAATTGCCCTGTTTTGCATAGCTGGGCTATAATTATGGTATGAATACTACAGAAGAAGTTTTCTTTATTATCTTGTCGGTTAGCATGACTCTGCTATGCATTTTTCTGATAGCTGCCGCCATATACGTAGTTGGTATTTTGAAGCAGGTTAAGAAAGTGACTAGCCGGGCGGAGGAAGTGGCCGAAAGTGTAGAGTCCGCTGCAGACAGCGTAAGAGCGGCCGCTTCGCCTATAGCGGCTATAAAAATTATCGCCAAGATAGTTGAACGTGCGGCGGGCATAAATAAAAAAAGGAGATAGCCTTATGTTTCAAAATAAAAATACTGGTAAGAAGTTGGCCGTGGGAACTATTTTTGGCGGCATAGTTGGATACGTAGCTGGTTTACTGACTGCACCGCAAAGTGGTGCTGAAACCCGCGAAGATATTGTTGACCAAACTGCCAACCTCAAAGACGACACCTCGCTTGAACTAAGCATCGCCTATGACAAGTTAAGCGATGTTATCAAACGAGCCCAGACAAAAGCAGTCACCCTAAGTGCCCAAGCCCGCGAGGAGTTTAATGAATCGCTGATTCGTGCCAAAGACGCCCAGACAAAAGCTAAAGTCGTGTTAAAGGCCGTCAAGTCTGGCGGTTCGGACAACCCGGAACTTAACAGGGCCGTCAAACAAGCCAAGCAAGCCACTAAAAACCTTGGCAAGTTCATGAAGTCTTAATTTGAACCGTAATTTAAAAAAGCTGTCCCCAAAGATGGGCGGCTTTTTTGTATAATCTAAGTACATGGCAAAAAAGGGGGTAAAGCTTCAGCCTTCAGATTATGTGCATTTGCACAATCATACCCAGTACTCTTTACTGGATGGTCTGACTAAAATCCCAGGGCTGATAAACACAGTTAAAGATATGGGTATGGAGGCCGTGGCTATAACTGACCACGGCACCATGAGCGGTGTTATTGATTTTTATAAGGTTGCAAAAAGTGCCCAAATTAAGCCAGTCGTAGGCATGGAGGCATATATTGCGCCGCGCTCTCACGAGGACAAAGACGTAACCAAGGACCGGCAATATTTTCACCTGACAATGCTTGCCATGAATGAAGTGGGTTACCAAAATCTTATGAGGCTATCTACGATCGCCAATCTTGACGGTTTTTACTACCGCCCGCGGATAGATCACGAGCTTTTAAAAAAATATAACGAAGGTTTAATTGTTCTATCTGGTTGTATCGGCGGCGAAGTCTCTGATGCGCTTAGAAATGATGATAAGAAAAAAGCTAAATCAACCGCCGCGTGGTATAAATCTGTTTTTGGTGACCGCTATTACGTTGAACTTCAGGACCATGGCCACCCGGACCACCCAACTAGCTGGGCCGAGCAGCGCAAAGTAAACGAGGGCTTGTTGGAATTAGCCGAGGAGCTGGATGTGCCAGCACTGGTTACTTGTGACGCTCACTATCTTAAGCACCAAGACCAGGAGGCTCACGAGATTTTGCTGTGCGTTCAAACCGGTGCATTTTTATCCGACGAAAGCCGTTTTAGTCTTAAGGAGTTTGATCTGCACGTCATAGACCCAAATGAGATTATCGAACGTTGGGGAGGCAGCCATCCGGAGTTGATTACCAATACCAAGAGAGTCGCTAACCGCTGCCAACTTAAAATACGGCTGGATGAAATTTTAATTCCCAAATTCCCGATGCCAAAAGGCGAGACTGAAAAGAGCCTGCTAGAAAAATTAGTTTGGCAGGGCCTGGCTTGGCGCTACGGCGGCAAGAGTCGTTCTGCCAGCGCTGAACTCTCGTCCGCTCAGGCCAGAAAATTACTGACAAAAGAGGTCATAAGTCGCGCTGAGTACGAGCTTTCGGTTGTCGATGATATGGGCTTCAACGGCTACTACTTGATAGTGGCCGACTTCATTAACTGGGGAAAGGACCGCACTATTGTGTTTGGGCCGGGCCGGGGTAGTGCGGCAAGTTCTATCTTGGCTTATGGGCTGAGAATAACTGAAATTGACCCGCTCAAGTATGATCTTTTGTTTGAAAGATTTCTAAACCCCGACCGTATCAGCATGCCCGATATGGACATTGATATTCAAGACACTCGGCGTGATGAGGTTATAAATTACTGTATAGAAAAATACGGCAAGGAGCGCGTAGCTAATATAGTCACTTTTGGCCGCATGGCAGCGCGTAACTCGGTACGGGATGTAGCCCGTGTGCTGGAGGTGCCCTATGCCGAGGCGGACAGACTGGCAAAGATGATTCCGCCCCCTATCCAAGGCCGCCACACGCCTTTGAGTGAATCACTTCAAAACGTACCGGAGCTTAGAGCGGAGAATCAATCTAACGAGCAGTCTGCGCGTGTATTTGACCTTGCAACAAGACTGGAAGGCACAATCCGGAGCCACGGTGTTCATGCTGCCGGAGTTGTTATTGCCCCAGACGATATCGTAAATTACACACCGTTAGAACTTGCCCAAAAAGGAGTTATCGCCACCCAGTACTCTATGGGTCCGATTGAAGAACTGGGCCTTCTCAAAATGGATTTTTTGGGCTTGTCTAACTTGACAACCATCAAAAACGCTCTAAGAATTGTTAAAAAAGTTTATGGCAAAGATATAGAAGTAGGCGAATTACCGCTGGATAATAAAAAAACCTTTGACCTGCTCCGGGCCGGCGAGACAACGGGGATTTTTCAGCTAGAATCAGCCGGCATGCGCCGCTATCTTAAACAACTTCAGCCTACTGTTTTTGAAGACATAATTGCGATGGTCGCGCTTTATCGCCCGGGCCCGATGCAGTGGATTGATGATTTTATTGCCCGTAAACATGGCAATAAAAGTACTGAATATCTACACCCCGTAATGAAAGACGCGCTGGAAAATACCTATGGTGTGATTGTCTACCAAGAGCAAGTTATGCAAATAAGTAAAGACATGTGTGGCTTCACGGGCGGCCAAGCGGATACGCTAAGAAAAGCTATCGGCAAAAAGAATCCGTCTGTCATGGCAAAACTGAAGAGCGATTTTATTGAAGGAGCAATCAGGACAGTGGGGGCCGACCGCAAAGTGATGGAAAAACTTTGGCAACAGCTAGAAGACTTTGCGGCTTATTGCTTTAACAAAGTACACTCGGCCTGCTATGCGCTAATTGCCTATCAGACGGCTTACCTCAAGGCTAACTATCCAGCTGCTTTTATGGCCGCCCTAATGACCAGCGATTATGACGATATTGATCGCTTGGCAATCGAAATTAGCGAGTGTCAGCACATGGGAATTGAGGTTTTGCCCCCGGATGTTAACGAATCATTCCTGGAGTTTGGTGTCGTTGCAGGCAAGAGCCAAATTCGTTTTGGGTTGGAAGCTATAAAAAATGTCGGTGCTGGTGCTGCATCCGAGATCTTGCGTGGCCGCAAAGCGGCGGATGGCCGCTTCAAAACGCTCGAAGATTTTTGCAAATATGTGAACGTTGGTTTGGTTAATAAAAAGGCTCTTGATAGCCTTATCCGGGCCGGAGCTTTTGATAGTCTAGGCGACCGCTCGGTTATATACAACAGCCTTGAGAATATACTTGCCTTGGCGAATCGACTGCAAAGGGATACAGCCAGTGGTCAGGTGGATCTATTTGGAGATAGCAGTTCAGTTAGTCACGCAGCTTTACGACTAGCCCTGAACAAAAACGGTCCAGTATACACCCAGAGTGAGCAGCTAAGCTGGGAGCGTGAGCTCATGGGGCTATATCTTAGCCAAAATCCTTTAGAACCCTACGCTGAGATTTTAGGCATTCAAACTGCTCCGATTAACAGCATTTCTTTGGCTATGGAGGGCAAACCGGTTACAGTCGGCGGTGCCATCCGTGATATTAGAGAAATAACGACCAAAAACGGCGCAAAAATGGCATTTGTTAAAATTGAAGATTTGACGGGTGGAGTTGAACTGGTTTTGTTCCCGCGAACCTACCAAGAGGTACAGGCTTTGTGCGTTAGGGATGACGTAGTCATTGTTAATGGCAAGGTTGGTGGTGGTCGCGGCCAGTCTTCTGACTCTGAACCAAAAATTTTAGTTGATCAACTTCAGAAACTGCAGACGGGTAAAGCCAGTATTCCAATAGAGCAGAAGCTATACATCCGCGTTGAGGATAGCTCGGACGAGGATTTGCTCCAGTCTCTTAAACTAAAACTGGACAATCACCACGGAGGCACAGAAGTCGTACTGGTTACCGGACCAAAAGACAAAAAACAAGTCATTAAGCTTCCGCAGTCGGTTGATATTAACGAGCAGAGTCTTAGGGAGCTGGCCGGTTTGTTTGGTTCAACAAACGTTGTCGTTAAGTAATTATTTTATAAGACCGACATTTTGCCACAGCACAACCGACAAGGCTATGACCGCCACTATTCCGGCATCAAAGATGGGGTGCTGCCAAACAAAGCGTTCTCCTGCATATACGTAGCGCCAAATCTTTCGGAAATGCTTCACTGCGAACACCAAAACACTGCAAGCCATCACTATGACTAAGGCATCGGGCGCCCAACCATTTACGAAACTACTTCCGAAGCCACCGGAGACGGCGCTGGCTTGGGTGCCCCCGGAATTAGCGGAGATAGTGCTGGCACTAGCTGGTCTAATGTTTGCTAGTGGCACTGCTCCCGCTGGCTGTGCGTAAAAGGCCACAAAAATTGTTGCCGGCTGCCCACCGATAGCTGTGTAGTGACTAGAATTAGCAAAACCAAACCCAACCTGGGAAAAGCTTGGATCTAGGAGGTTCTGGCGGTGTGTCATGCTTGCCATCCAAGCATTGATTACGGCCTGTTCGTTGCCGAAGCCAGTTGCTAAATTTTCACCAAATGCCTGGTAGCTATAGCCGGCGGCTGTTGCAAAACTCCAAGGTGGGCTGCCGTCCGGTGCGTAGTGACTAAAGTAGTTGCGTGTAGCCATATCCTTTGCCTTAACGGCAGCGGCGCTAGAAAGCTCGGCGTTGACTTGTAAAAGCGGCTCGCCGTATTTTTGGCGCTGAGCGTTTGTGTCTATTAACATTGCGTTGGCGTTTTCGCTGACGGCGTAAGATAGGACTTTGCCGCCGGGGTGTTTGATAAAGCTAGCCAGTGAGCCGGTAGAAACGGCAGAAGCCAGCAGCAAGCCGATAACAACAAGTACAGGGATAAAAGGCCAGTAGACTTTCTCGAATTTACGTCTGTCTGAACCTTTTGGGCGTGGGCTTGCGTGATGAACCATCGGTTGTTTTATTTTGGCGCTCATTTAGCTATAATTTTAAAACGTTTACGCTAATTTGTCCAAGTAAGTCAGATGATATAGAGCAATCGCACCGGCGACGGCGACGTTAAACGACTCTTTCTTTCCTTGCATGGGAATCTCTACTACCTGGTCAAGTTGTGAAAGTTCGACCTGCGTTAAGCCGCCAATCTCTGGACCTACAATCAGCGCAACTTTGCCGGTTGGCCGCCAGCTACTTAGTAAGGTCGCACCCGCGGCTTGCTCGAGTCCGACTGCTTGGAAGCCTCTGTGGCGAAGCTTGGCTAGACATTCCTGGAGGCTCTCGAATCTTTGCCAAGGGACGTTTGTCTCAGCGCCCAGCGCGGTTTTATGTATGCGTTTGTTAATTTCAGTAGCCAGGTGGGGCAGTCGTTCATCGCCCTGTTGAGCCGGCCAAGGGGTATAGCCGCATAAGTATATTTCTTTGACGCCTAGTCCGTCGGCAGTTCTAAAGAGACTACCAACGTTATAGGCGGAGCGGACGTTATGTAAGACCAATATAACCATAGCCTTTAGTATAGCCGGGCGTGGCTTTTTTAAGCGGTGTGAGTGCTTTATAATGAACACTGATAGAAATGGTGGGAAAAGATAAAAAATGGTTCAAGATGCCGCCCGCGCTTTAGAAGAAGAATCCACAGCAAGTCGAGCCCAACTACTGGGCCTTGATTACGTTGATACGTCCCGCGTTCAAAAGCGTCTTTTCAAAGACATTTTAAAAGTGGCTGAAATGTACGAAATTAAAATGGTACCTCTGGTGGCTGATGCTCACAACATTCACTTTGGCATTACCACGCATACCTCTCAGCAAACCATAGACGCCCTAAAGAAGCGTTTCACTGACCAGAGGTTAGTCTTTTCGCTTATTTCCGAGGCGGGTTTTCGTGATTATATGGCGCTTTATGATCCGCCGCCGGATGTCCATTACGAGGACATTGAATTTTCTAAAGGCTCGGGCGCCAACCAAAAAATTATTGAAGACGTCAGCCAAAGCCTGGGGCAGGTAAAGCCCGATGATATGCTGGCGTATTTAGTTAGCCAGGCCTATGGACTAAGTGCCAGTGATATTCACCTTGAAAATTTGCGAGACCGCGTCCGGGTCCGTTTTAGGGTTGATGGAGTCCTCCACCCGGTTGCATATATGGAGACAGAAAAATACCGGCACCTAATAGCGGCCATCGCTAGTGCAGCCAACATAAGCACGTCCGAAGCGGAGGCCCAGACTGGCCATATCAGCCGGTCTTATAAAATGGCAGATGGCACGAACGTAATGTTAAACCTCAGGATTGAATCAATTACCAGTGTTTATGGAATGGATATTGTTATGCGACTTTTCAACCAGCGCTTGGAACTTTTCAAGCTAGAAAATTTGGGCTTGAGTGTATCGGAGGCTGAAAGAGTGAACGATGTGATTAGCCACCCCACTGGCATGGTCTTGGTAGTAGGGCCGACTGGATCGGGCAAGACGACCACTCTTTACTCCCTTATCAATACGCTCAATTCGCCAGAGCGGAAAATTATAACCTTAGAGGATCCAGTTGAATATAATTTACCCGGCGTCACCCAGATACCAGTTAGCGGCGGTCTGGACCGTCAAGATTTTGCTGAACATCTCAGAGCAGTTCTAAGATTAGATCCGGACATTGTTATGGTCGGGGAAATTCGTGACCCGGATACCGCCAGAACTGCTTTGCAGGCGGCCCTGACCGGCCATTTAGTCTTATCAACCTTCCATGGTGCCAGCGCGGCGGCGGCATTAACTAGAATGCTTGATATGGTCGGCCCGAATCCGCTTTTTGTCAGCGCCATCCACCTTGTCATGGCTCAGCGTCTAGTGCGCCGGCTAGACGACAAGAGTAAGCAGGGGTATATGCCCGACGAGTCGCTCAAGCGTCATCTTAAGACGGTTATAGACTCTCTGCCCCCCTCCGTGACCCGCCCTAAGCTCGATAACATCAAACTCTATAGGCCCGGTGTTTCGCCGGACAATCCATTTGGCTACCGCCGCCAGCTGGCTATCCGCGAGCAGATGGTAATGACGCCTGGGGTAGTAAAAATTTTAAAACTGCCGCCCAACCAAATAACTTCCCAGATGCTTGAAGATGAAGCAGTTAAAGACGGCATGAAAACCATGCTACAAGACGGCGTACTAAAGGCTCTCGCGGGGCTGACCTCAATAGAAGAAATATATAGAGTTGTCGAGTAGGGCTTGTAGGTAGCAGGCTTTTGCAGTAAAATAGACCCCTGTTATGCAATCAGTTGCCCAAAAAATTATGAACGCACAAAAGAAGTCGGCTGTTGTTAATGTTAAGTCTGGCGATAGTGTTCGTGTCCACCAAAAAGTGGTTGAAGGGGGCAAAGAACGCATTCAGATTTTTGAGGGATTGGTGATTAAGACCGGCCGAGCGGCCAGCTTAACCAGTACTTTTACTGTACGTCGAGTTGCCAGTGGCGTCGGTGTAGAAAAGACTTTTCTAATTCATTCTCCGTCTATCTTGAAGGTGGAAGTCGTTCGTCGTAGTAAGGTCCGCCGGAACCGCCTAAATTACATGCGTCAGCTATCCGGCCGCAGCACTAGGTTGAGCGGAGTCGATTTTGATCGCGAGGCCGTCAATGCTGTACAAGACGACGCTGCCATCGCCGAGGAGGAGCGCATTCACGAGGAACAGACAGAAAATTATGATCCGGCCGAAGCCGAAGCCGCTAAGGCGGAGGCCAAAGCCGCTAAGGCCGAGGGCTCAGATGACACCGCTAAGTCAGAAGTAAACTCACCCGAAAAGCCAAGCGCCCAAGACTCGCCGGCTAAAGACCAAAACAAACAATAAAACTGGCGTCGACTACCTTAAATCTTATATCCTAATAACAAATGGTTGGCGTAGACGAAGTTGGTCGGGGTTGTTTGGCGGGTCCGCTCCTAGTTGTTGCAGCCAGACCGCTGGGCAAACTGCCTGAGGGTCTAGACGACTCGAAAGTTCTGAGCCGAGCTCGCCGAGAGAAACTTTTTGAACTTTTGAGTGGCTGCTGTGAGTTTGGAGAGGGCTGGGTGACACCGACCCAAATCAATCGCTTGGGTCTGGCTGGCGCTATGCGCTTGGGCGTCCGCCGAGCCATGCGCTCCCTTGAAGTGGATAAAACTGAACTAGTTATCATGGACGGACGAGTCAACTATGCGCCCAAAATCTATACTAATGTTCAGTGCATTATTGATGGCGATGCACTAGTCCCATCAGTTTCGGCTGCCAGTGTCTATGCAAAAGTTAAAAGAGATAATTACATGCGAACCTTGGGTGAGCGACACAGCCGATATGGCTTTAAAACCAATGTGGGCTACGGCACGATTGAACATCTTAAAGCCCTTGGCAAATACGGTTATCTCAAGACAGTTCACCGTCGCTACTTTGGACCAGTCCGCCTGCTGGAACAGACAAAGCTATGCTGAGTACAGATATTGGCCAAAAGGCCGAGCAGAATGTGGCTGAATATTTGAATCAAAGAGGCTTTAAGATTCTTGTCCGAAACTGGCGCCGGCCTCGTTGTGAGGTAGATATTGTTGCCCAAAAAGACGAAGTTGTTTATTTTGTCGAAGTCAAATACCGGGGAAGCGATATCCAAGGCGAGGGCTTTGAATATGTAACCACGAAAAAACAAAAGCAGCTTTTATATGCGGCTAACCTGTGGTGCCAGGAAAGTAACTTTAGCGGAGACATGCGTCTATTGGCTGCGTCGGTTAGCGGAACTGATCTTAATAAAATAAACGTAGTAGAAATCTAATTTTGACAGCCAGCCAACTTCTTTTTGAGCTATAATATTTCCTAATGCCCTTTGTGCCGACCGACAAGATTTTAGATCGATACGCCAAAGTTATGGTTAATTATGCCTTGGGCGGGGGCAAAGGCATAAAGCCCGGGGATGTGGTTTTATTACAAGTACCGCTAAGCGCGCTGACTTTTTACAGAGCCCTCCGCAAGCAAATTCTACTAAGCGGTGGCTTGACGATTGGCGGTCTCGCGGACGACATGAGCGGTGCCGGCCGCTACTTTTATGATAACGCCAACAAATGGCAGCTTACTAGTTTTATGGACAAATATTGGAAAGGTCTGGTAGAACAGGTGGATCACCGATTGGCCGTTCTGGCTGATCACGACGTGCACGAGCTGGACAAGGTTGATCCTAAAAAGATGATGCTGGTCCAAAAAAGCTCCAAACCCCTGATCAAGTGGTTCGGCCAAAAAGAAAATGCCGGCAAATATACCTGGAGCCTAGCCTTATACGGAACCGCTTCAATGGCAAAAGAGGCTGGGCTGAGCCAGCAAGACTACTGGAAGCAAATCATCAATGCTTGCTACCTCGACAAGGCAGACCCGATTGCGCAGTGGAAGCAAACATCCAAAGAAGTCCAGCGGGTTGCTACCAGGTTGACAGCTTTGAAAATAAAAAGTTTGCACGTCAAAGGACAGGATGCGGACTTGAAGGTCACTGTCGGCGAGCGGCGCAAATGGCTAGGCGGCGGCGGCCGTAATATTCCAAGTTTTGAAGTGTTTACCTCGCCGGACTGGCGTGGTACGGAAGGCTGGGTGCGTTTTAATCAGCCTCTATATTATTACGGGCCTAAGGTCGAGAGTATTCGTCTGGAATTTAAGGCAGGCCGAGTCGTGAGCGCCAGTGCTTCTAAAAATCAAAAGCTGCTTAAGGAAATGTTAGCTACAGACGAAGGCGCTTCTCAATTAGGCGAATTTTCACTGACTGACAAACGCCTTAGCCGTATTAGCAAATTCATGGCTGAGACTCTTTTTGATGAAAATATCGGCGGACCTTATGGCAATAACCATCTGGCGGTTGGCCGATCGTATGAAGACACTTTTGATGGCGATGTTTCGAGGTTGACCGACCACCAAATCAAACGGCTTGGCTATAATGAGTCAGTCATTCATGTAGACATGATCTCAACTGCCGATAGAACCGTCAGCGCCGAACTACCCGGCGGAGCAGAAAAAGTAATCTATAAAAAGGGTCAGTTTACAGTCTAAACAGCGCGGCCTGCTTGCTCGGATTCGAATATTGGTAATAGTCCAAAAACTGTACAGCACACAGAAAATGGTATATTATAAGACTCGTTGTCCGGCCAAATAGGTCGGATTTTTTCATGCAATGATTAAGGAATTAGAAAATATGGATATGGATTTTAAACAATTAGCTCAGGCGATAAAACTAATTGCCGAAGAAAAGAATCTGCCCGAAAATCAAGTGGCTGACATTGTCGAGCAAGCCCTAGCGGCAGCTTGGCGCCGGGACTACGGAGAGCGAGACCAGGAAGTCAGGGTGACCATGAATCTCAATACCGGCGAAGTCACAGCGTTTGTTACAAAGGAAGTTGTAGGGCATGTAGAAGACCCGCATATGCAAATTAACCTTGCTGAAGCTCAAGCCGTTCGCAAAAACGCAAAGCTTGGCGAGAGCGTGGAATTGATTCAAAAAATTGATGACTTTGGCCGCGTAGCCGCGCAGACAGCCAAGCAAGTTATAATGCAGCGCTTGCGAGAAGCTGAGCGTGAAATTGTGATGGCGGAATTTGAAGATAAAATCGGCACCCTAGTCAACGGAATAGTAACGCGTGTAGAGGGCCGGGTTGTTAGGGTTGAACTTGGTAGAGCCCAAGGGCTTTTGCCTGCCAGTGAGCAAATTCAGGGCGAGCGATACTACCCGGGCCAACGACTCAAGCTATTTTTGAAAGATGTTGAAAAAGGTCCACGCGGCCCGCAACTAATTGTTAGCCGTGGCGCCAAGGAATTTATTGAGCAGCTTTTCAGGGCTGAAGTACCCGAGATGGAATCGGGTGCAGTAGAAATTAAGGCTATTTCACGGGAAGCCGGCGTTCGCTCCAAGATTGCCGTTGCCAGTACTGTTCCGGGCGTAGACCCGGTCGGCACGTTCGTGGGCGGGCACGGTACGCGTATTAACGCCGTTCGGGACGAAATCGGCAATCAAGAGATGATTGACATCATCGTTTGGGATGAAGACCTGGCAGTCTTTATAGCCAACGCGATGAAACCTGCCAATGTCGTGCGGGTTGAAATTGGCAACGACGGCAAAGCCAAAGTTTTCGTTGAAGATGATCAGCTATCAATAGCTATTGGCAAATCTGGACAAAATGTTCGGTTGGCTGGAAAGCTTACAGATCACGAGTTAGATGTAGAGGGCAAAGACGGTGGGCAAGCAAGCGCGAAGCCAGAGATCCAGAAGACTGAATCAAAGCCAGTAGTCCAAAAACTAAAGAAGAAATCAGACCTAGAAGATTCCCTTCTCAAAGCGATTGAGCAGCACGGGACTGAAGCCGAAGACAAAAAGGACTTATCGTAAATTAGCACTCTTGACTTGAGAGTGCTAATTTGTGGTATCATTTTTATATGCGGCTAGTGCCGTAAACTTGCTCACAGAAAGCTGTAAGCTACAAAGAATATAATCATCCAAATATGATTCCAAATTCACCAGATTTTCAAGAATTTTTGTCGCACCTAACCAATAACGCGCTGCATAGCCTAAAGCACGCTGACGCTATAGCCCGCGCTAGTGGCAGTGCCTATATTGGTACAGAGCACCTACTGCTTGGAGTACTGGCTCAAGAAGGATCCATTGCTTCTAAAATATTAGAAAATTCCGGCATTACTCTTGATCGTGCCCGGCTAGCCTTAAACCTTACTCCAAAAACTTTAGTCATAAATATGGGCGGCAAAGGCTTATCTGAGACTGCAAAGCTCACCCTAAAGATGGCCTGGGAGATTGCCCAGGAATTCGGCCAAGATTACTGCGGCACAGAGCACGTCTTATATAGCATCTTGAGTCAAAAAAATGCCCGGGCTACCACATTACTCAAGGACATGAACGTGGACGTTGATAACTTATCGGGCGAGGTAGAGCAGTTTCTTAATCGGCAACAGTTTGAAGCCGACGGTGCAGCGAGCAACAATCGGCGGCGCGGCAAAGCTGGCAAACAATCCGCCCTAGAACTCTTTGGTTCGGATCTGACTAAGTTAGCGCGCGACGGCAAACTGGACCCGGTAGTTGGTCGTGAACCCCAGATTAAACGGGTAATTACAATTTTAAACCGCCGGACGAAGAACAATCCGGTATTAATCGGGGAACCAGGCGTCGGCAAGACGGCTATCGTTGAGGGCATCGCTCAGAGGATCGTAAATGAAGAAGTCCCCGACTCGCTTTTAGATAAACGAATTATTACGCTAGACCTGGCCGGCATGATTGCAGGCACTAAGTACCGCGGCGAATTTGAAGATCGTCTTAAAAAAGTCCTGGCAGAACTTGAGCAGGATAAAAATACGATAGTCTTTATTGACGAGTTGCACTTGATTGTTGGTGCTGGCGCTGCTGAAGGCTCAATGGATGCAGGTAATATATTAAAACCCAGCCTCGCTCGCGGCAAAATCCAGCTGGTTGGTGCAACTACAACAGATGAATACTCAAAGCATGTCGAAAAGGACGCGGCCTTAGAGCGCCGATTCCAGCCTGTCCAGGTGCCCGAGGCTACACCCGCGGAGACACTCGCTATCCTAAAAGGCCTCAGAAGTCATTATGAAGAGTTCCATAATGTCAAAGCATCTGACGAAGTCTTGGAAGATACAGTCAATTTTGCTCGCCGTTACATCAATGACCGCTATATGCCCGATAAGGCAATTGACCTGCTCGATGAGACGGCAGCCTACTTGCGGGTTAACCTTGGCAAAACCCCGCCTCAACTTCGAGGGCTACAAAAAGAACTAAAGCTAATCAACAGTCGGATTGATGACGCAGTGGATAATGAGGATTACGAGAAAGCGGCCGTAGAAAAGCAAAAGGCCAGTGTATTAAATGAAAAGATTACCAAGCTGGAAGAAACGCACAAGACGGGCAAGGCCATTATTATGAGAAGCGATGACGTGGCAGAAACGGTTGCTCGTATGACAGGAGTCCCGGTAACCAAAGTTATTCGCTCAGAAGCAAAATATCTGATTAACCTTGAAAAGAATTTGGCTAAATATGTCATCGGACAAGAAGAGGCCGTGTCAATGGTTGCCAAGGCCGTTCGCCGCTCTCGTTCAGGCATATCCAGCGAAAAGCGTCCGATTGGTTCATTCATTTTTCTTGGACCAACCGGAGTGGGTAAGACCGAATTAGCTCGGGTACTGGCGAGGGAATTTTTCGGCTCTGAGGATGCTCTTATTAAAATTGATATGAGCGAATTCGGTGAACACCACACTGTCGCCCGTTTGGTGGGGGCACCAGCCGGCTATGTTGGCTACGATGACGGCGGTCAGCTAACCGATAAGGTTCGCCGCCAGCCCTACTCCGTAGTGTTGTTTGATGAAATCGAAAAGGCCCATCCGGACATATTCAACATTCTTTTACAGATTCTTGAGGACGGTCATCTTGCCGATGCCAAAGGTCGTAGGATTGATTTTTCAAATACCATAGTCATTATGACCTCTAACATTGGTGCCGATAAGCTCCAGAAGGAAGCTAGCTTTGGCTTTAGCGCCATTAATCCGGGTGCCCTGGGTAACCTAGATGAGTTGCATGAATCTAACAAGGCTAAAGTCACTGACGATTTAAAGAAGATAATGCGCCCTGAACTTTTAAACCGGATTGATAAGGTTGTCGTCTTCCGGGCACTGTCCAAAAAAGACGTCATGAGTATACTTGATCTTCAACTGGACGAGTTGCGTTCGCGGTTAATCAAAAAAGGTATCGGTCTTGATGTTAACGAACAAGCCAAGCAATACCTACTAGAGAACGGCTACGACGCCCACAATGGTGCTAGGCCAATGCGGCGCCTTCTGCAAGAGACCGTTGAGGATGCTATTGCCGCCGGCCTTCTGGATGAGAGCTACCATAAAGGTGATGTGGTGACTGTGGCGATTAAACAGAGTCCGCGCTCAGAAAAGACAGAATTAGTTTACGCAGCGTCACCAGAATAGGTTTTGTTATACTCTAAAACCAGATGAGTTCTATCAAGCTTGGTCGTCTAATTTGTTTTGCTGCCCTAATAGCTATGCTGACTTTTGGCTGGCTAAATGCCAATGCCATATCCGATTGGCTGAAGCTGCGTGGCTACTCGCCCTCGCCCCAAATTTCTACCCTGGCAGCCGAGGATACCATGACTGCTTATACCAAGCATCTTTTCTATGTTGACCATCCCCAGCTAATTGCAAGTGTTAATGAATTTAGGCAGGATTGCCCTGATAGCCCCAGCACTATTGTACTTGGCTGTTATCACCCTGGCCTAAACGGCATTTATATATATAACGTGGCTTCGCCAAAATTAGCTGGCGTAACTCAGGTAACGGCGGCTCACGAGGTCTTGCACGCCGTCTATGAACGCCTAAGTTCTTCAGATCGAAGCAAGCTGAACTCAGAGCTGGAAGAATATTATAAAAACAAGCTTAGCGATCCACGCGTCTTGGATGAGGTAAGAATATATCAGCAGACCGAGCCAAATGACGTTTATGATGAAATGAGCTGTACGTTCGGCACAGAGATTGCTAACCTACCGACGTCTCTAAGCGACTACTATAAAAAATATTTCGGCGATCGTTTAAAAGTGGTCGCTTACGAGACCCAGTACGAGAGCGCTTTTACTAGCCGCCAAGCCGAGTTATCGGCTGACGATATCAAGCTAAGTATCTTAAAAAGTCAAATCGACAGCCAGCAAGCTGAGCTGCAAGTCCAACTCAGCCAGATTAACTCTGACAAGGCTCGTCTTGATAGTGAACGGGCCGCTGGCGACTATTCTTCGTATAACTCCGGCGTCCTTGCCTACAACAGTGAAATTGATGCGTATAACTCAAAAGTAAACCAGCTCCGCTTGAATATAAGTACCTACAACAGCCTTGTCGCCCAGCGGAACCAAATTGCCACTGATTTAGCGGCTCTTCAGAAATCGCTCGATACCCGAACCGTACCCCAGGCAGTCGGTCGGTAATATAAGTTAAAATATAACGTATGGCTAAAACGATTGGCGTAAAGTTCGTCTGCTCAACTTGCGGGACAGGCTACGGCAGCTGGAGCGGACGTTGTTCTAACTGTGGCGAATGGAACAGCCTGGTTGAGCAAGTTAATATAGACAGCTCGGCTCAACTAAAAGCCAGCGGAAAAAATCTTGAAGTTCGTTCAGTTATGGATGCTGCCACTCAAAAGTTGGCTCGAATCAAAACAGGCATTGAGGAGTTTGATGAAGTACTGGGCGGAGGCATGGTGGCTGGATCGGTTAACTTATTGGCCGGTCAGCCGGGGATAGGCAAAAGCACGCTATTGCTGCAGTTAGCCAGTAACGTATCCGCCAAGAAAAAAGTGCTGTACATAAGTGGCGAGGAATCAGCGCGGCAAGTCGGCATACGCGCGGAGAGGCTCGGTGCCACAAATAAAAAATTGCACCTAGCCGTAGCATCATCGGCTAATGATATAGCCACTACCGTCGCGTCTAGTGGGCTTGATCTTGTCATTGTTGATTCAATTCAAGCTGTCGCGGTTAATGAGATTGCCAGTGCCGCCGGTAGTGTTAGCCAAATAACAAACAGCACCCAGCTGTTGAGCAGTGCAGCTAAGGCTAGCGATACAGCCCTCATACTCGTGGGTCATGTTACTAAAGAAGGGCAGGTAGCTGGCCCTAAGGTGCTCGAACATATAGTTGATGTGGTCTTACAGCTAGAGGGAGACCGCTATGGGGGCTTTAAAGTTTTGCGAGCTACCAAGAATCGCTATGGTTCAACCACCGAAACAGGAATCTTTGAAATGACCGATAAAGGCCTCACCTCAGTTGCAAACCCTTCTGCTGCCTTACTCGCAGAGCGCCAGGCCAGTGACGGTTCAATCGTTCTAGCCACCATGGAGGGCAGCCGCCCACTGCTGGTTGAAGTCCAGGCGCTCGTTAATCCTACTGCATATGGCTATCCAAAACGCACCGCCAGCGGTATTGATTTAAATCGGGTAAATCTGCTAATAGCTATGTTAGAACGCCGAACGAAACTAAAACTGGCAGACAAAGATATTTATATCAATATTGTAGGTGGTCTCCAGATTCGTGAGCCAGCTGCCGATTTGGCAGTTTGCATGGCTATTGCTAGTGCTAGCCGGGGCATGCAGTTAGACAAAGACGTAGTCGTTTTCGGTGAAGTCGGCCTATCGGGGGAGGTTCGTCATGTGCCTTTTGTAGAGAAGCGCCTGGCAGAAGCAAAAAAGCTGGGCTTTGGACGAGCAATTGGCCCCCAGATCAGAGGTGGTAGCTTGCCGACAGGTTTGCTCCCGGTCACAAACGTTAGGGCGGCCCTAAATACGTATTCAGAGAAAGATACGGCTTAAACACATCCGAACTTGTGGTGACTTTAAGGTCCCTTACTGGTAGTGACTGTCACGGGGTCTGAGGTTGAATCATAAAGAACACTATCAATCACTTGGGCGGTCACGGTTATTTGGTGGCCTTTGCCGGTAACCTTATAAGTAAAGCTATAAGGGCCGCCGCTTTTAGTGTGGAAGGTTTTAAATATACTACCGTTTACTAGGATGTTAACCGTGCCGGGGAACTGCGAGCGCTTCGGATCGTCCAGCGGATATTTTCCAGCTGTTGGAGCCGCTGTTATGGTGCAGCTGCCTGTACAGCTATTAGCAGCGTTAGGATTAGCTGGCGGTGAATTATTGTCAGTAACCGTAACAGAAACGGCCGGGTAGTCGCTAGGATTACAGCTATGAACATTGTCTGAGCCAAGTGTGCTGTAGCTGGAATTGGAATTGCCGCCGGGAGGATAGAAAATATCAATTGAATATGCGTTGGCCCGGGAACTGCCGCCAACTGTCTGTTTTGCCAAAGCGGGCGTACAGCTAGTTGCCAATTTGCCAGAAACCTTGTCAATAACCGAAGTGGTTTGCCCTACTATTGACTTTGGCTTATACCAGCTTGGAAAAATATCGGTTGTCACTGCTGGACCCTGGCCTGCATAAGGCAAAGCACTACGGTAAGCCGGAAAGGTTTGAATTCCAGCCGGCTGCTTCCAGTTAGCAGGAGTGCCCGCACTGTCGAGCGCCTCTTGGATTACAGTTCTGGTCACCGGCTCGGTCACGTACTCCATTTCTGTGTTAAGAGCTTGCGTCCGGGTGTGGTATCCCACCCAGGTGCCGACTGCGTACTTCGTGCTCCATGCCATCATTAAGCCGTCGTAGTTATCATTAGTGGTACCGGTTTTGACTGCGACATCCCAACCCTTGTAGTGTTGAAATTTGTAGTAACTGCCAAGGTAAGAAGCTGCCGGATCGGATAACATGTTGTTAAGGATGTAGGCTGTCTGCGGGTTCATTACCTGGTTGGTTTTAGGTGGAGTCCAGCTATAGAACGGCTTGCTGGAAGCATCCTTGTAGATTTTTAAAATATATGTGGCAGGAAGCGCTTGGCCCATACGCCCCAAGGTGGAAAGCCCGTTGAGATGCTGATCAAGGTGTAAATATCCACCGTCGCCAATGCCCGATGACGGGGTACAGTCCATTTGATCACTAGCTGAAGCTTTGACCACATTGGTTCCGGGTTGATAACAGTGGTAACCGACGCTTCCGTCCATCATAGCGTCAGCTAATTTATCAACTTTGTTAATTGACGCCTGGGTGTCACCGGGCACAACTGACAATGTGGCTTTAACAGCTGGAATGTTTCGCGAACCTCCAAGTGCATAACGAATAGTCAAGGCACCAGGTGATCTTCGGTCAAAATCCCAAAGACAGTTGCCGTTCGGAGGGAGCGCTCGAACAGTACAAGGATAACCTGGGAGAGGTGCGACGACGTCGTACAGAACCGACCCAGCGCCAGCGTTTGTATTTTGGATTAGCGCGCTATAGTCATATGGCTTAATACTTGAGCCGGGTGAGATGGGCCACTGGGCGTAATTAATTTTGCCATGCCCTGGATTGTTAAAGTCAACTCCTCCGACCAGTGCCAACATTTGACCTGTTTGGACATCTTCTGTGACGGTTGCTTCTTCGTCTCCGCCGTGGATTAGGACATTTGACAGATTTGCCTGTACGGCTTTTTCGGACTGCCGTTGTTTGGTCATATCGAGAGTGGTAATAATTTTCCATCCGCCAACTTTAGCTGACTGGGCAGCGAAATCACGCTCCAATTGGCTCTCGGCCGCCAGCACAAAATAAGGCGCCTGAATACCAGAGTACTTAGTCTGCTGCGGATGGACTTGAGCCAGTACGTCAACCTTTTTGGCGGCGTTAGCTTCGGTCTTACTAACCATGTGCTGTGCCACCATCTGATCGAGTATGTAGTTAGTCCGGCCGGCTAGGGCTGCCTGATCAAAATATTCTTTATCATAAGGCGAGTAATATGCCGGCGATTGAGGAATAGCCGCCAAGAACGCCGCTTGTGCAAGGGTCAGATCCTTAGCGTTTTCGTGAAAGTAGTCGCTAGCGGCTACCTGTACTCCGTAGTCGATTCCGCCGTATGGAGCAGCGTTAAGATAGCCCGTTAAAATTTGGTCTTTTGAGTAAGTTCGATCTACTTCTACTGCTAGAATTAACTCCTTTACTTTAAGTGCTAAGTTACGATTTTGGTGAAAGTCCTGAGTAAGTTTGACAAGTTGCTCTGTGATGGTAGAGCCGCCCTGAACTGTCCCGTGGTGCAAAAGATCATCAACTGTGGCCCTAGCTACACCGCGCAGGTCAAAGCCATGGTTTGTGTAAAAAGTCTTGTCCTCAACCGCTACGGTTGCCTGCTTCATATATTTAGAGATTTGATCGCTAGGGACTGGTACACGTTTGGATCCTACGTTGTCTTGCCAGAGGAGGATCTTGCCTGTACGGTCGTAGAAACTCAGGCTGCCACCTAAATCACTACCTGAAATATCTGTGATATTAGGTAGATCGCGTCTAAAAAATGCGAAAACCCCCAGCGCCAAAATAAATAGAGCCAGAATCCCGATGCCGACTATCTTAAGAGCAGCAATTGCACCGTCTCGGCTGAACCAAAAATCGCGCAGGCGGGATGGAGAGAGATACCACGCAAGGCGCTTAAGTCTTGACTTAGGCAGTCCTCGCATGCGCTCAACCTTGCGGCGCAGCTTGTCATCTCGCATGCCTGTCCAACGCTCACCCAATGACCGATTCACCCTCACAGTTCGTCCACTACGAGTTCTGATTTGGTCCGACCGCTTAGGCCGTTTAGCCATCAAATTTAACCTCAACTTCCTGAGAATAAATTATACCAAAATCTACCGAAACCTACTGCCAAAACCCTTATGTGCTATTTGCTAGCACGTCTCGGTTTATGCCGATTAATAGGGTATGATAAATTAGCTTAGAGATAGCTTATGAGATTAAGTGAAGATTTAGTTTGGCGCGGACTTATTAAAGACAAGACCTTTGAAAACGAGTCTTGGCTTGATAGCCCTAAAACTTTTTATCTTGGGATAGACGCTTCTGCAAGCAGTCTGACGGTTGGTAATTTGGCGATTATACTGCTGGCTAGGAGGCTGTGTGCCGCCGGCTGGAAAACCACCTTACTAATTGGCGGTGGTACGTCACTGGTCGGGGATCCAGGCGGTAAGGTCCAAGAGCGCGAGCTTAAAAAGGCCGAAGAAGTTGAGGAAAACATTGCTTCTATCAGGAGGCAGATCGTTAGGCTTTTTGCCGGCAAGCAGTTTGAGCTGCTTAATAATTTCGGCTGGCTGCACAAGCTTGGCTACTTAGAGTTCTTGCGTGATATCGGCAAACACTTTTCTATGACGGAACTTATGCAAAGGGAGTTTGTAGCCGAGCGCATGAACGAGGGTGGCAATGGCATTAGCTATGCAGAATTCAGCTATTCACTAATACAAGGTTATGATTTTTGGCACCTATTTAAGGATAAGGGCGTAGAGTTGCAAATCGGCGGCTCGGACCAGTGGGGGAACATGCTCTCGGGAGTTTCCCTAATTCGTAAAAAAGAAGCTAAAGAGGCTCACGCGCTATCCATGCCGCTTGTGGTAGATAAGTCTACCGGTCAAAAGTTTGGCAAAAGCGAGTCGGGCGCGGTTTGGCTGGATGCAGACATGACTCCGCCACCTGAGTTTTATCAGTTTTGGGTTAATACTGCTGACGCAGACGTAGAGGCCTACCTAAAGGTCTTTACCTTTCTGGATAAGCAAGAAGTTGAAGGGGTGGTCCGACTGCATGAAAATGATCCTGCAAAACGAAGTGCGCAAAGACGCTTGGCTGATGCCGTGACCGTCCTAGTGCACCAAGAGGCTGGTCTAGCTCAGGCTCGCCTGCACGCCGAGTCTATTAGGGGAGGTTCCGTTGGTGCCGAAGCAGTCCCACTAAAATCTGGCGTTAGTGTTATTGATGCATTGGTCCAAACAGGCCTTGCAACCTCAAATAGTGATGCAAGACGGATTATAGATGAAGGCGGTGTCTATGTGGATAATGAACACTACGCAAAAGTAACTCTTGATGCCAACGGTCGGGTTGTGCTCCGGCGTGGCAAAAAACTAAGTAATTCTGTTTTAATAGAACTTAAGTAATGCCCATCGTAAAAATCAAGAAAGCCGATCAATACGATGACCCCAAGTTTAACTACGAAAACTATTGGGTCGGTCGTGAATATGAGCATGCTGCTGAAGAGCTGGCTATCAAACGCCTACTGCGTGGCAAATATTTTAAGTTGGCAGTTGATGTTGGTGGTGGCTATGGCCGTCTTAGCAAGCTCCTGACCAAATTCGCAGATGGAATCATTTTAGCGGAACCAAGCCAGCAACAGCTGGATATGGCCAAAATCTACCTTGCAAAGACACCGCAAGTAGAGCGTAAGCTTTTGCAAGCGGCAGATCTTAAACTAAAAGCTGGATCAGCAGACCTAGTGCTGGTAGTCCGGGTTTTGCACCACCTACCGGACCCAACCGCTGAGTTTGCTGAAATTGCCCGTGTGCTTAAACCGGGCGGTACTTTTTTGTTGGAATTTGCCAATGATGCCCATTTTCTAAATCGCATACGCTACGGACTTCATGGCAAGAGCGTTCCAAGAAAGCCAATCAGTATTCAAGATGAAGCCAAAGTTAAGGCCGGATCACTGCCTTTTGTAAACCACCACCCCAAGACAATTATCAAGTTACTGCAAGATGCTGGCTTTGAACTCGAGATGACCTTATCTGGCTCTAATTTGCGTTCGCCAACCCTAAAAAGGGTATTGGGAAGAACTCCGCTGCTTGCGGTAGAAAAGCTGCTTCAGCCACTGCTCGCGCCAATCTACTTTGGACCAAGCGTCTGGCTGCGACTCAAGAAGAAATAGCTGATAGTCTATAAACAGTGACTCTAAACTCTCCCATAGGCGAACTTAAGGGTGTGGGCGATGAGCTGGCAAAAAAGCTGGCGGTGCTCGGTGTACGCACAGTAGGCGAGCTCATCGAATATTTCCCGCGCCGCTATGAGGATTATTCAAACATTGCGCCCATTAAAGATATGCACCCGGGCACTGTAACACTGGAAGCTCATATTAAGCAGACTAGCGGTCGGTACGTACGCCGGGGCATGCATATTACAGAGGCTATCGCATCAGATGGCACGGGTTCAGTACGTCTGGTTTGGTTCAATCAACCCTACCGTTCCGGGTCCATAAAACCTAACCAAAAATACTTTATCTCCGGAGATTATGAATTGCGTCGCGGTCGTTTCTCGATTCTCAATCCATCAGTTGAGCTAGCCAGTGATTTTCTAGTTAATACGGCGCGCATCATACCGGTTTACCGTGAAACCAGGGGCCTTAAGTCAAGCCAAATCAGACGACTAGTGCGTGAAGCCATTATGCAGGTCAAAGAATTGCCAGAGCATTTACCCTCATGGTTGCTTGAGCGACAGGATTTGATTGTTTATGCCCGCGCGGTCACTGAGATACACTTCCCGAGCGGTAATAAAGCTCTAAATTTTGCTCGCAAAAGACTTGGTTTTGAAGAGATTTTTCAACTGACACTGGCGGCTTTACTAAACAAGCAGGAAAATAGTCACGGCAAAAGTCTAAAAATTCCGTTTCAAGAAAAGTTGGCCCGAACTTTTGTTGCAAAATTGTCCTTTAAGCTGACTAACGCTCAACGCAAGATCGTCTGGCAGATTTATCAAGATATGACCAAACCCCAGCCCATGAATCGCTTGGTAGAGGGCGACGTTGGTTCCGGCAAAACCGTTGTAGCAGCTATGACGACCCTCATGGCTATGGCACAGAGTTTTCAGGTGGCTTTCATGGCGCCCACTGAGATTCTAGCTCGCCAACACGCCGAGACTTTGTTCAAACTGCTTGAAGCGGTTGGTTTTGGTGATCAGGTTGGGCTTTTAATTGGCGGGCTCAAGCCGGCTCAGAAAAAAGCCATGCACGAGCGAATCGCCAAGGGCGATGTTCGTTTAATTGTTGGCACGCACGCCCTCATCTCAGAAAAAGTCAGGATGGCTAAACTGGGCTTGATTATCGTTGATGAACAGCACCGTTTTGGTGTAGACCAGCGCAAGAAGTTGCAGGCTAAAGCTGGGCACATGCCGCATGTACTTCACATGACGGCCACGCCTATCCCCCGTAGCCTAGCCCTAACTCTTTACGGCGAGCTAGATATATCAGTGCTGGACGAAATGCCACCTGGCCGCCAAACGATTATCACGGACATTTGTTCACCTAATTCACGAGCTGCCTTATATAAGAAAGTAGACAGGGAGCTCAAGGATGGTCGTCAGATGTTTGTTGTCTGCCCGCTGATTACAGAAGGCAAGTCAGAATTATCGGCTGAAGCGGTGTATAAAAAGCTCAGTCAGGCTGACTTTAAACATCGCCGGGTGGCTTTACTTCACGGACGGATGAAATCAGTTGAAAAGGAAAAAATTATGGCTGACTTTCTGGCGCACAAATATGACATCTTGGTCAGTACCACTGTTATAGAAGTCGGGATTGATGTACCCAATGCCTCGATAATGCTAATTGAAGGCGTTGACCGCTTTGGTCTGGCGCAAATCCACCAGCTTCGTGGCCGCGTCGGCCGTGGTGCGCATCAGAGTTATTGCTATCTGATGATGAGCGATTCTAAAGCTCCTAGCCCGCGCATGCGAGCGCTAGAAACTACGACCGATGGCTTTAAACTGGCGGAGCTGGACTTAGAACTTCGCGGGCCCGGAGCGATTTATGGCACGTTTCAGCACGGAGCTCTGGACTTACGTGTTGCTAAACTCAGTGATGTGAAGCTGATTGCTGCCGCTCGCAGGGCCGCACAGGAATTCATAGATAAGAAGGAGAAGCTCGCTAAATACCCTCATCTGGAGGCGCGAGTTAGTGCCTTGCGGGCGGTAACTAACCTAAACTAGTCTTATGAGAATTATCAGCGGAAAGCTAAAAGGCCAGACTATCAACGAGCCTCACGGACGCGCCACTCACCCTATGGCCGAAAAAGTGCGCGGAGCACTGTTTAATGTGCTTGGCGGTATCGAAGGCCTG
Source organism: uncultured Candidatus Saccharibacteria bacterium (assembly GCA_964567555.1). Lineage (GTDB taxonomy): Bacteria > Patescibacteriota > Saccharimonadia > Saccharimonadales > UBA10212 > CAZMNA01. The sequence goes on from CAZMNA010000004.1 coordinate 41,914, forward strand.
AGTGTACTAGACTCCTTTGCCGGCACTGGTTCGCTGGGGTTTGAGGCGCTAAGTCGTGGCGCTAGCCGGGTTATCGCGGTCGAGAACGACAAACCAGCTCTTGAAGCTATGAAACGCACACAGGCGACTTTAAATCTATCAGGCTTCAAGGCAGTGCGCACCAATATTTTGACCTGGAGCAACGGCAACTTGAACGAAGTTCTCGACATTGTGCTACTTGACCCACCTTACAATGATTTAAGACGCGATCAACTACTAAAGATAATCGACAGACATCTTAAAGGCGGCGGTATAGCAGTGCTATCCTGGCCAGGTAAAGAGCCGGTGCCAATTTTTGAAGGGCTACAAATCGAGCAAAACAAATTATACGGCGACTCTCAACTGGTGTTTTACCGAAAAAATAGCTAGAATACATCTGTTACGGGCGAGTGGTGAAATTGGTATACACGCTAGTTTTAGGAACTAGTGGGGCAACCCGTGGAGGTTCAAGTCCTCTCTCGCCCACCAAATTGGTCTTAGACTAATTTTTTGAGCTGTTCGTAGCGAAGCGCTGGAGCGATAGAATAAAGTGCACCGACAACAAATGAAGCCAGGCTGCCGATTAGGGGCAAGACGCCAACGAGGCTAATCAAGAACATAACCCCAATTAATCCCCAAACGGCCCCTGTATTGGTCAGACCTAATTGATGACTTTCTTCCAAAGCCTGCTTAATACCGCATTTCTTTTCTAGCATTACATAGGGCGCGAATATATAACGTCTGATCATGAATAAGCCGGGAATCAGTAGTAAAATTAAACCCGCCAAAAATATCAGCACCATCACAATATATAGACCAATCATAGGTCGCCACATTTTTTTGGCGGTCTGCCAAGCTCGGCCTATATCCGGTTTTTTAGTGGAGACAACATCAAGCTGCGACTTTTGAAGCATAATCTGAACCATCAATCCGACAATGATTGCAAAGATAAACCATAAGATGGAGAACCCTATCAGCGCAGCGTTGAAGCTTCCGGGAAATGTCCAGCTGTAGTTTGCATCACTACTTCGACTCCATAAGTTCAAGCCGTGAGTTGGGGTTGAAATCCAGCTATGTAGCCATAGAAGTGCCGGAATAATATAAAGCAGTCCAAAAACGTCTATATGTTTCAGAAATAGATCTTTGCTAGGGGTAAACAAGCCAAAGGCGCTCGGGATATAAAAGGGTGAACTCCTGCGGGCACGGCGACGGGCACTCATAATGTTTAGATTATACTCTCTGCGTTATCGTTATAAAGACTTCTAAACTTCGCTATAATAGCCATAGATGAAGCTGTCTACTAGTCCCTACAAAGGCGCCCGAGATTTCTATCCGGCAGATAAACGTCTCCAGAAGTACATGTTCAACTGCTTGCGCGAAGTCGTAGAGGGCTTTGGCTACCAAGAGTATGATGCCCCGATTTTAGAGCCACTGGACATCTACCTGGCTAAGACGGGCGAGGAAATTATCAACGACCAGCTCTATTCATTTACCGACCGAGGCGGCAGACAAATTGCTATTAGACCAGAGATGACACCGTCTGTTAGCCGCATGGTCGCGGCCCGCCGCCAGGAACTGGCCTATCCTCTCCGGCTTTATAGCATACCGAACCTTTGGCGTTATGAAAGGCCCCAGCGTGGGCGATTACGTGAGCATTGGCAGCTTAACGTAGATATTTTTGGTGTATCTGGGTTGGTTGCGGATCACGAAATTATCCAGATCGCCAGTAATATAATGCGCAGGCTTGGTGCTCCGGAAAATAGTTACGTTATCCGGATTAGCAGCCGGCAACTGCTTGAATATTTTCTACATGACGTACTTGGCCTAGAAGTTAGACAATCACTGGATGCTCAAAAACTCGTTGATAAAAAATACAAAATCACAAGATCTAAGTTTACGGCTGAAGCCGAGGCCCTTTTAAAAAACTCTAACCACGTGGCACAGCTCCTAGAATTCTTAAGTGCAAATAGTCTTTCCGCACTGCCGGCATCTTTACAAAGTCACCCTTCAGTAACCGAGCTAGAGAAGCTATTTAAAATGCTGGCGGCATCAGGTGCCACCGAAGCAGTTTTCGACACCTCGATTGTCCGCGGCATGGAGTACTACACAGATATCGTTTTTGAGGTTTTTGACACCAACCAAGAGAATATTCGCTCGCTCTTCGGCGGTGGCCGCTATGATGGGCTGGTGGGTCTTTTCGGAGTAGAGCCGGTGCCAACGGTTGGTTTCGGGATGGGCGACGTAACTTTGCAAAACTTCTTAATGACGCACAAACTTTTGCCAAATCTAAAACCTGAGACGGACGCCACTGTTATTTTGATTGGTGATGTGTATGAATCCTGTCAGAATATTCTTGGTTCGTTAAGAGCTAGCGGCCTGAGACTGGCTGTTGATGACACCGACCGCAAGCTAGACTCTCAAATTAAAAATGCTGTTAAGTCAGGAATTCGCTACGTGATTTTTCTGGGCGAAGAAGAGCTAAGGGCTAAAAAGTTTAAACTGCGCGACTTGTCCCGTGGCAGCGAGCAAAGTCTCAGCCAGGTGGAACTTGTCAGCACGCTAAAAGCCGCTCGTTAGCTCTAAATGACTGGAACCAAGCTTAGCTTACCGCTATAATCCAAAAGCTTATGATCATTACTCGCACCGATGAGCCTAATAATAAAATAAAGCTTCTAATAAGTTTGGATTCAAGTGAGCTTGGGCCCGTCAAGGATCACGTCATAGCCAAACACTTTGGCGACGTAAAAGTTCCTGGCTTTAGGGTTGGGCGTGCACCAGCGCAAGTTATTGAACAAAATCTTGATCAAAAATTGGTGGTTAACGATTTTTTGGAGCACGCCATTAATGAATACTTTCCACGGGCTCTTCAACAGGAAAATGTGCGAGGTGTTGGTCAGCCCGACATTCAAGTAAAAAAGTTTGTACCTTACGACCAGCTAGAGTTCGAGGCGTCTTTGGCCGTCGTCGGTCCGGTTAAACTGCCCGACTATAAGAAAATTAAGCTGACTAGGCCAAAGGTCGAAATTTCTACAACCGAAGTAAATGAAGTTCTGAGGTCACTACAGCAGCGAACGGCCAATCGCAAAGAATCAAGTGCCGCAATCAAGACAGGCGATGAGGCAATCATTGACTTTGTCGGCAAAGATGACAAATCAAAACCGGTGCCGGGTGCTGAAGGCAAAGATTTTTCGGTTGTAATTGGTGCTCAAGCTTTAATCCCTGGCTTCGAGGATAATCTAATTGGACTAAAGGCAGGTGATACTAAGAAATTTGCGCTTGCCTTTCCTAGTAACTATGGACTGCCAGAATTGCGCTCAAAGAAAGTTAGTTTTAGCGCAGAGGTCAAACAGGTCAATGAACTAACTGAGCCTAAACTGGATGATGCATTTGCTGGCAAAATCGGGCCTTTTAAAAACCTCGCCGACCTCAAAGCCGATATTAAAAAACAGCTGATGGCCGAGCGAGAGATGCAGGCGCAGCGTGATGTTGAGAGCCGCTTAGTTAAACAAATCGTTGATAAATCTACGGTTGATATACCACAGAGTTTGGTTGAAGAGCAACTGCAGCTCATGGAAGACGAAGAAAAGCGTAATTTAGCCCACCGCGGGCAAACCTGGCAGGAACATCTCAGGGCTGAGGCGGTCTCTGCCGAACAACACCGTGAACGCTACCGCTCTGAGGCTGCCGAGCGTGTCAAGGCTGGTCTAGCCCTGAGTGAGATTTCTATACGCGAAAAGATCCAAGTCACGCCCGAAGAAATAAATAGCCGCATTGCCGAGCTCAAAGGTCAATATGCCGACGAAGCAATGCGAGCCGAACTTGATAACCCGGCTAATAGACAGGACGTCGCAGCACGCCTGCTAACCGACAAGACGCTTCAAAAACTACTTGAATACTCAACCACGAATTAGCACTCTTGACTTGCGAGTGCCAACCGGCTAAGCTGGTTTTATTATGAATAATACTTCTCAGGTCCTGGTGCCAACTGTTATAGAACAAGAAGGCCGTATGGAGCGGGCATATGACATCTACAGTCGTCTTTTGAAGGACCGCATTATTTTCCTTGGCGATGAAATCAATCAGCACACTGCCAATCTAGTAGTTGCCCAGATTCTTTTTTTAGAAAACGAGGAGCCAAACCGCGACATTATTCTTTACCTTAATAGTCCAGGTGGAAGTGTCTACGACGCCCTTGCGATTTATGACACCATGAAATTTGTTAAAAGCGATATCCAGACCGTTGGGATTGGCGTCCAAGCGTCTGCTGCTGCCTTTATTTTAAGTTCCGGCACCAAAGGCAAGCGCTTGCTGCTACCTAACACCACGGTAATGATTCACCAGCCATCAAGTGCTAGTCAGCGCGCTAAGATCTCTGACCTAGAAATTGATCTTCGTGAGGGCATCCGATTAAAGAAGCTGCTAAACGAAATCATGGCTAAAAACACCGGTCAGCCAATTAGCAAGGTTGAAAAAGATGTAGACCGCGACTATTGGATGACGGCCGATGAGGCCAAAAAATACGGATTAGTCGACAAGGTTATTACGAACCGGTAGACCGCTCGACACAAGGGAGCTTTACGCGTGTATAATAGCTCCCAAAGCCAATGACTGAACTAGCAGCTGAACCACTAGAACGCGAAGACCGTGACGATTTTTTCTACGTAAAGTATGGGGGTTATAACTTTCCGATAGCTGAAGACGGCGGCCTCCGCATCAGTAGGGTCAATAGTTCAAGCCCCGAGAGATACCACCAAGCTGCGACAAGAGAAATGATTGAGCGGTGGAGACGCTGGAGACCTGTGAGTGGCGAGAGCTCGGTAGCATTTTCTGGACCTAGCAATGCCGACCTTGCTGCAGAAACTCGACGCTACTTAGGGGAATTGCCAACTGAAGGTTTGCATGTCAATGTTAAGGCATCATTGCCTGTATTGCCGTTTAGTTTTTGGCAGAGAGGCGTAACGCGGCGCGTCGAGGGTCCGGACCGCAATCTCGACCTCCCGGTAGGATTCGGCTATGCTAAACGGTTGGGCCGTAGACTTGATGGTTTTACTGACGTTGGCAATATCGTTGTTGATCCTGACTACAGGGGTCTGGGCGTCGGGCGAACTATCTTGCACTCGCTTTTAAGAGAGTCTCCTCAGTATGTGGAGGTCGAAGCGATGATCCGAAGAGATGATGAGAGGATTAAAGAACTTGCCGTAGCTCTAGGCTTCAGCGCCGTTCCGTTTAGAGAGCACATGATGGACGTGGGCGAGCCCCTAGATTTGTACAGAGCATCTTCCGCAAGAGAGGTGTTGGCCTACCTCGAACGAGCCAATCCATGGCTGCAAACAAGGCAACCTGTTCGGCCCATTAGGCCAGCTTCAACAAAAAGCGGCGGAAAAGTGTTGACATCTAGCTCAGTAACATAGATAATTATCACTCAAGAAGTAGTGTACTTTGGTGCTTGCTGTAGATTTATAACATTTTTTGCATCGCCGAACGTAGTAGAGCTTCGTATTAGCGACATCTAAGAAGCAAGGGGTTGTCTTTACATGGTCAAAGGCATGGGCGTTATCGGAAAGCGCACTTACTTTACTAGTTCGGATGATATTATTAGTCCACCGAATCTGGTTGATCACCAAAACAAATCATTTGAATGGTTTGTTAGAGAGGGCTTAGGCGAACTACTAGAAGAGATCAGCCCAGTTGATGATTACACCGGCACAAAGCTAAGCCTACGTTTCAAGGGCTACCACTTTGAAGACCCCAAGATGACTGAGTCTGAGGCACGGGAGAATAACGTTAGCTATGATGCGCCGCTAAAAGCCACGGTTGAGCTGACCAATAAAGTAACCGGCGAGGTCAAAGAGCAGGAAATATACTTAGGCGATTACCCGTGGATGACCACCCGCGGAACGTTTGTTATTAACGGAGCCGAGCGAGTTGTCGTTAGCCAGCTGATCAGGTCCAGCGGCGTGTTTTTCACAGGAGATCCTCATAGTGGTACCAACCTTTATGGAGCAAAGATAATTCCGGTACGTGGTGCGTGGCTGGAATTTGAAACGGCGGCTAGTGGCGTGCTTTACGTAAAGATTGACCGAAAGCGCAAGATTGCTGTAACTACACTTTTGCGGGCACTTGGCATGAGCGCTGAGCAAATCAAGGACGCTTTCAAGCACGTTGATTCCGGCGAGAATAGTTTTGTTGATGCAACATTGGACAAAGACCCGTCGGGCTCTTCAAACGAGGCCTTAATTGAGGTTTACCGCCGTCTGCGGCCAGGTGATCTGGCGACTGTTGACAACGCTCGTTCTTTGATTGAGAACATGTTTTATAACTTTAAGCGCTTTGACTTTGGGCGGGTCGGCCGGTATAAGCTCAATAAGCGTTTGAATCTGGACGTTGATAACACTACTGCCAACAGAATTTTACGGCTTGAAGATCTCCTGGCCATCATTGCAGAAATTATTCGTCTAAACGTTACTCAGGACCCCGCAGACGAGATAGACTCGCTAGCTAATCGACGCGTTAAATTGGTCGGTGAGCTAGTACAACGCCAGTTTAGGATAGGTTTGCTCAGGATGGAGCGCAACGCTAAGGATCGTATGAGTATGTCAGAGATTGAAACGGTCACGCCGGCCCAGCTAATCAACGCCCGACCTGTTGTGGCTGCGGTTCGCGAGTTCTTTGCCAGCTCACAGCTGAGTCAGTTCATGGATCAAATCAACCCGCTTTCTGAACTTGCTCATAAGCGACGTCTTTCATCTATGGGACCCGGTGGTTTATCGCGCGAGCGAGCCGGCTTTGAAGTCCGTGATGCACACGCTACCCACTACGGCCGCATTTGCCCAGTAGAAACACCGGAAGGGGCCAACATTGGTCTTGTTTTGAATCTTGCAGGCTTTGCACGTATAAACGAATACGGCTTCATTGAAACCCCTTACCGCAAAATCATTAATGCAGTAGCTGCCCGCGACAGCGCGGGCCACATCGCCAACGGTGATTTAACAGACGAAAAGGGCAAGGTCATCATTAAAAGCGGTGCTGTTATAACCCCAGCTGCCGCTAAACGCCTAGCTGCCGTCAAGTCTCAAGCCACCTGGCCAATTAAGGCAAAAGTAACCGACAAAATTGTTTACTTAGATGCCGCCGAGGAAGAGCAGGCTGTCGTCGCGGGAGCCGGTAATGAAATTGATGCCAATGGTTACTTTATAGAACCGCGTCTCAGTGCCCGCAACCGGCTTGAGCCGGGCGAATTTGATGCTAACGAAATAACACACATGGATAGCTCTCGGTCACAGACCATTGGCTCTAGCGCCGGTCTAATCCCGTTTGTGGAGAAGAACTACGTGCTGAGAAGCTTGATGGGCTCAAACCAGCAACGTCAAGCTGTGCCCTTGATTAAACCCGAACCACCCATTGTTGGCACCGGCCTAGAATCAGTCGTTGCTGCCAACACGGGGCAGATCATAGTAGCCGAAGACGATGGTACTGTCCAAAAGGCAACAGCTGATGAAATCATTGTTAAGTACAAGTCTGGTAAGAGCGGTAAGTATCACCCCAGTCACTTTATTCGCAGCAATGAAGGAAGCTCGGTCAATCAGCTAGTTGTTGTCAACAGCGGCGATAAAGTAAAAGTTGGGCAGCCGCTGGCCGAAGGCATGAGTATTGCTGATGGCGAACTTGCTCTTGGCAAAGATTTACTTGTGGCTTTTATGCCATGGGCTGGTTATAACTTCGAGGACGCCATTATCCTGTCCCGCCGTCTTGTAGAGGATGATGCTCTGACCTCAATCCACATTGTTGATTACATGACCGAAGTCCGGGAGACCAAGCTCGGCCCCGAGATTGTCACTGGTGACATTCCTAACGTTTCGGAAGAAAGTCTACGCCACTTAGATGAAGACGGCATCGTTCGTATTGGTGCCGAAGTACACCCGGGTGACATTTTAGTAGGCAAGATTACCCCTAAGGGTGAGCAAGAACTTTCCAGCGAGGAACGCCTTCTGCGTGCGATTTTTGGCGAAAAAGCCAAAGAGGTTCGTGACACTTCTCAGCGCATGAGTACTGGCCGCCACGGCAAAGTGGTTGGCGTAAAGGTGTTTTCACGAGCTAACGGTCACGAGCTAAAAGCGGGCGTTATTATGCAAATCCAAGTTTTTGTGGCACAGATGCGCAAAATTAGTGTCGGCGACAAGCTTGGTGGCCGTCACGGCAACAAAGGTGTCATTGCCAGAATTTTGCCGGTTGAGGACATGCCATTTACAGAAGACGGCACACCGATTGATATCATCTTAAACCCACTTGGCGTACCAAGCCGTATGAACATTGGCCAGCTGTTCGAAACGCACCTCGGCATGGCGGCAAGAGCTTTAGGCATTCGGGTGGCTAGTCCGGCCTTCAACGGTGTGCCGATTCCTAGGATCAGGGAGCTCCTCGTAGAAGCTGGCCTCTCAGAAGACGGCAAGCAGCAGCTCTATGACGGCCGCAGCGGTCACGCCTTTTCGGAAAGAACCACTGTCGGCAGTATGTATATCATCAAGCTAAATCACATGGTGAGCGACAAAATTCATGCCCGTTCCACTGGTCCTTACACGATGGTTACCCAACAGCCGCTGGGTGGAAAAGCCCAAAATGGCGGCCAACGATTTGGCGAAATGGAAGTCTGGGCGCTGGAAGCTTATGGCGCAGCCAATACCTTACAGGAAATGCTAACTATAAAGTCAGACGATGTTTATGGGCGGGCCAAAGCCTATGAGTCAATCATAAAAGGCATGCCTATTCAGGGGCCGAAGGTGCCAGAGAGCTTCAATGTGCTAGTCAAGGAGCTGCAAGGACTCGGTCTAAAGGTTGACCTAATGACAAAAGGCAAGGTTGTGGACGCCGAAGAAGTATTAGCAGAGAACATTAAAGACGAGGCCAAGCATGCACCGGATAAAGAGATAGCTCCGGAACGTACGCCCGAGGATGGGGCAACCGAAGAGGCTGTTGAACAAGAAATTCGGATGATGGACGATCCTATGATTGCAGTTATGAGCGACGATTCGACGGCATCCAAACCTACTAACGAAGGTGGAGAGAAGGCCAAAAAACAATGAGAAACTACACGCCAGGTACCAACATAGCCGATTTTGATGCCGTTCGCCTAGCGATTGCTAGTCCGGAAGACATCATGGAGTGGAGCTATGGAGAGGTGACCAAACCAGAAACAATTAACTATCGTACTCAGAAACCCGAACGCGACGGGCTATTCTGTGAACGAATATTCGGCCCAGTTAAAGACATCAATCCGCACGACGCTAAGTTCAAGGGAGTCCGGAGCCGAGAAGCAGCTGTTGATAAAAATGGCGAACTAGTAACTCGTTCAATAGTACGACGCGAGCGTATGGGTCATATTAACTTAGCGTCTCCTGTCGCCCACATTTGGTTTTTGCGTGGCACTCCGAGTGCCATCGGCCTCGTTCTTGGCATAACGGTAAAAAATCTAGAGCGGGTATCATATTTTGCTAGCTATATCGTCAAGTCAGTTGATGCAGAAAAACGAGATAAGATTTGGAAAGACAAACAAGCTGAAAATCAAGTTGCTGAAAAAGCAATCAATGCCCGCTATGAAGCCGAAGCCGCCAAAGAGGGCGCTGACGTCAAATCTATAGCCGAAGCAAGGACTCGGGAGTTAGAGGAACTAGCACAAGGCTTTGAACTATATAAAAGCCAGGTGGATAGTTTGGATAAATACCGCTTAATGAGCGAAACTGACTTTCGCAACTTGCCCGATGAGCTGGCAGAGCTCGCAACTGTTGGCATGGGCGGCTCAGTCATAAAAGAGTTATTAGAAGAAGTAGAGCTTAAGAAGTTAATTAAAGAGCTGAATAAAGAAGCCGAAGAAGCCAAGGGACAACGCAAAAAGAAAATAATGAAGCGCCTAAGACTGCTAGAAAGTATGGAGCGTGCTGGCATAAAGCCATCTAGCATGTGTGTATCTGTATTACCAGTCATCCCGCCCGACCTGAGACCTATGGTCCAGCTTACTGGTGGCCGCTTTGCCACAAGCGACCTTAATGACCTTTACCGACGTGTGATTAATCGTAACAACCGCTTAAAGAAACTAATTGAGCTCAACGCGCCTGAAGTGATTAAGCGCAATGAGCAGCGTATGCTTCAAGAAGCGGTTGATGCTCTCATAGATAACAACAGTGCCAGGTCAGGTAGAGCAGTAGCTGCTACAGGACAGCGCCGGCGCCTAAAATCACTTTCCGACATGCTCAAAGGCAAACAGGGTCGCTTCCGCCAGAACCTGCTCGGCAAACGTGTAGACTATTCCGGTCGGTCGGTGATTGTGGCTGGTCCAGAGCTAAAAATGTATCAGTGCGGTCTGCCTAAAACCATGGCGTTAGAGCTATTTAAGCCCTTTGTCATTGGGCGCCTCATAGATCAAGAGCTGGCCCATAATATCCGCAGTGCTACCAGAATGATTGAAATGGGCGAGCCATCCGTCTGGGACGCGCTGGATGAAGTAATTCACAATAAGTACGTTTTACTTAACCGCGCCCCAAGTTTGCACCGATTATCAATTCAGGCTTTCCAGCCCGTCTTGATAGAAGGTAAAGCTATCCAGTTGCATCCGCTGGTGTGTAAAGGTTTTAATGCCGATTTCGACGGCGACCAGATGGCCGTTCATCTGCCACTATCCGAAGCTTCTCAAACTGAAGCCCGGGAAATTATGGCTTCAAACAAAAACTTGCTAAAGCCAGCCGACGGCTCACCGATACTCCACGTAGAGCAAGACATCGTTTTGGGCTGCTACTACCTAACTTACGTTAAGCCGGGCACTGAAAAAGCAGAGGCTAAAAACTTCTCTGGCGTAGACGAAGTTATCTTAGCGCTAGATAGACAAAAAATAACTATGCAGACCCGTGTTTTAGCGCCTTTCCGGGGCGAGTTGCGTGACACTACGGCCGGTCGCCTGCTATTTAATGAAATTCTACCCGAGGACTTTACGTTTCAGAACGAGGCTATGACCTCGAAAAAACTAGATAAAGTTATGTCCAAAATTTACCAAAAGTATGGTCAAGATAAGACCGCTGAGATAGCTGACGACTTAAAAGACTTAGGCTTCCGTTACGCAACTCTTTCTGGCCTATCTATTGGTATGGGCGACTTCACTGATATCGCGGTACTGCCAAAGGTCGTGTCCGAAGGTGAAAAACGTGCTACGGAAATTTCTGAGCAATATAGCCAGGGCTTTATCACCGATGACGAGCGCTATCGTCTGACAGTAGAAACTTGGACGGACGTAGATACCGCAGTTGAAAAGGCCCTGGCTGAGCAATTCGCTAAAGAGGATAACACGATGTCTATCGCGGTCGCGTCTGGCGCTCGCGGCAACATTAGCCAGATGAAAAAATCTGTCGGCATGCTCGGCATGTTTGCCGATGCTACGGGGCGTGCGATTGAGCTGCCTGTAAGAAGCAACTACAAATACGGTCTTAATCCGCTGGAATACTTTACTGCCACGCGAGGCACCAGAAAATCATTAATCGACATTGCGCTTCGCACGGCTGATTCCGGCTACTTGACCCGACGTTTGGTAGACGTAGCCCAAGATGTGTTTACACTAGAAGAAGATGTAGCTGACCCAGGCTTTTTGACTCATCGCGAGGATGCAAAACTTGTTGGTGTGAATTTCTCAGCCAGGCTGGCTGGTCGCTACAGTGCCGATAAACTCAAAAACTATGTTAAGTCTGGTGAACTAATCACTCCAGAAATTGCTCAAGCTATCGACGAGGACGTTTCGGTCAACTCAGTTCGAATCATGAGTGTGCTGTCTTGCACAAGCTCTCGAGGCGTAAGCCAAAAATGCTATGGCATTGATTTAGCAACTGGCGAATTGGTAGCCGCCCATCACCCGATTGGAGTGATCGCCGCTCAGTCTATTGGTGAACCAGGCACTCAGCTTTCCCTGGACTCTAAGCACCGTGCCGGCGCTGTCACCGCTGGCGACGACGTGACCCAAGGCTTGACTCGCGTAGAAGAAATTCTGGAAGTACGTACGCCCAAGGGCCAAGCGTATCTAACTGACATCTCGGGCAAAGTAAAGGTCTGGGAAGAGGGCGATACTTACATGGTTCAAGTGACCGGTAAGGAGCAAGACCCCCTTACTATCCCGTTAAATGGCCGCGAATCTAGTCTAAGTGATGGCGATGAAATTGCTATTGGTGATACGGTTGCATCTGGCAACGCAGGCACAGAGGCAATTGTCGCAGCTATGGCCGGCAAGATTAAACTCACTGAAACGTCAGTCACTATCACACCGACTGCAAAGAGCGTAGTCCGTTATGAAATCCCCGGCTACAAGCAACTAACCGTAAAGGACGGCGATACCGCGGTGGCTGGTCAGCGTTTGACGAACGGTTCTATAAACCTGCACGAGCTGATGCGCTTGCAGGGCGTAGAAGCAACTCAGCGCTACATCATGACAGAAGTACTTTACATCTTTGCTAGCCAAGGCCAGAACATAGCCGATAAGCATTTGGAAGTCATTGTCCGGCAAATGTTTAGCCGAGTCCAGATTGAAGATTCTGGTGACAGCGAGTTCATCACCGGCGATATCGTCAGCAAGCTGGCGGTAGAAGAAGTCAACGAGGAATTGACTAAGGGCGGCAAGCAACCTGCCCGCTATATCCAACTTTTACTTGGCATCACCAAGGCATCGCTTGCAACTGATTCGTTCCTTTCGGCCGCTTCGTTCCAAGACACAACCAGAGTGCTGATTGCTGCAGCTACAAGCGGCAAAGTAGATCATTTATACGGTCTGAAGGAGAACGTTATCTTAGGCCGAAAGATTCCGGTCGGCACGGGTGCTCACAATAGAGGCGATGGGGCTGTTGAACCCAAAGGGTAAATTTGTTAGGATTTAAAACCGTATGCCAACAGTAAATCAACTAGTCAGAAAACCGCGCAAATCGACCGGACACAAAAGTAAGAGTCCGGCACTTTTGCGAGTGACCAACAACCTGAAGACCCGAAGCTACGAGAAGCCCGGCCCATTCAAGCGGGGAGTATGTATACGTGTTACTACCAAAACTCCTAAGAAACCAAACTCTGCCCTTCGAAAGGTAGCTCGTGTGCGCCTAACCAACGGTCATGAAGTTTGGGCTTACATTGGCGGCGAAGGCCACAACCTACAAGAGCACGCGGTTGTACTAGTGCGCGGTGGCCGCGTCAAAGACTTACCGGGCGTACGTTATCATATTGTTCGCGGTTCACTTGACTTGCAGGGTGTTCAAAATCGCAAGCAGGGTCGCTCTAAATACGGTGCAAAGAAGCCAAAATAGCGATGCCGCGTAAAGTTACTAAATCGTTGGTGAGACAGGTTCAACCCGATAGGCTATACAATAACGTGTTTGTGACAAAGCTCATCAACCGAGTAATGCTCGGCGGTAAAAAACAATTGGCCGAAAAAATAGTCTACGGCGGCATGCAAAAGGCTGCCGATAGGCTCAAGATTCAAAACCCTTTGGAGGTTTTTGAGCAAGCAATGAAAAATATCCAGCCTCACATGGAGACTCGGTCTCGCCGAGTCGGTGGCGCCAACTACCAGATTCCGTTTGAAGTCAGTGGGCAGCGCCAACAGCACCTCACGATTATGTGGTTTGTTGAGGCAGTTCGGGCTCGCTCCGGCATGCCAACAGATGAGCGAATTGCCGCAGAGCTAGTCGAGGCTTATAACAATGGTGGTGCAGCAGTAAAGAAAAAAGAAGACACCCACCGAATGGCCGAGGCCAATCGCGCCTTCGCCCACTTTGCCAGGAGCTAAGTTGGAACTGCTCAATAGGTGTAATAATTGTTCGGGTATATGCGACGACTTGTTCGAGGTCGCTGCTAGGGCTGAGCTTATATCAGCTAGAACAGTAGATGAAAATGTTGCAAGGACTAGGGATGCCTTAGACTTAGCAGCAGACATGGTTACACGAAACAGGACTACATCCATTGACACATTACGCACAGTGGCGAACTGCATGCTTACCGAACTAGAAATTGGTGAAAATATAACAAAGTTAAAGATGGAAGCAGAAAATGGCAGATAAAAAATACGAATTAAAAGACCTCCGAAACATTGGCATTATTGCCCATATTGATGCCGGTAAAACTACCACCACAGAAGGTATCCTGTATCGCACTGGCCTAAAGCATAAGATCGGCGCCGTGCACGAAGGCGAAACGACAACCGACTGGATGGCTCAGGAAAAGGAACGTGGCATCACCATAACCGCTGCAGCCGTTACTGCTTTTTGGAAAGACCACAAGATTAACATCATTGACACTCCTGGCCACATTGATTTCACGGTTGAGGTAGAAAGATCCTTGCGCGTGCTTGACGGTGCTGTGGTTGTCTTTGATGGCAAGATGGGCGTAGAGAGCCAGTCTGAAACAGTCTGGCGCCAAGCCGACAAGTACAATGTGCCGCGCATATGTTTTATTAACAAAATCAATCAAACGGGCGGGGATTTTTACAAGTCGCTTGACAGCATTCATCACCGTCTCAGTAAGCGTGCTTTACCAATCCACTTGCCCATCGGCTTTGAACAATCAGTTAACGGTGTTATAGATCTTCTTTCTATGAAGGCTTACACGTACAGAGAGTTCACTGATCATGAACTGATTGAAACTGAAATTCCGGCCGATATGCTGGACAAAGCTAAACGCTACCGGTCGCTTCTTGTCGAAGCAGCCGTAGAGGCTGACGATGACACCATGATGAAGTACCTCGAGGAGGGCGAAGACTCGCTTTCTGATGAAGAAATCCGCACGGCAGTCCGCAAGGCCGTCTTGACTGGCAAATTTTATGCGGTTACAGGCGGTGATGGCCGTGGCGTGATCGTAGAAAAGCTACTTGACGCTGTGACTGATTTTTTGCCATGTCCGCTTGACCGTGGTTCAGTTTGGGGAACCAACCCGAAAAATGGCGAGGAGATTGAAAGAAAACCTGATATAAATGATCCATTTGCCGCATTAGCCTTTAAGATTGCCACTGACCCATTTGTTGGTAAATTGGCATTTTTTAGGGTTTACTCAGGCAAAGTTACAGCAGGCAGCTATATATTAAACGGCTCTACAGGCGAGAGAGAGCGGGTTGGACGCATTGTTCGGCTTCACGCCGATAAGCGAGAAGACGTAACAGAGATTGAAGCTGGAGATATCGCTGCTATCGTCGGCCTGAAGGGCACGACTACCGGTAATACTCTTTGTGACGTCAGTAATCCGATATTGCTTGAAAGTATTAAATTCCCAGAACCGCCAGTGTCAATTGCAATCGAGCCTAAGACTAAGGCTGATCAGGAGAAGATGAGCATAGCATTGCAGCGCCTGGCCGAAGAAGACCCGACTTTCAGGATCCGCGTGGACCACGAGACCGGACAGACAATTATTTCCGGCATGGGCGAGTTGCACCTTGAAATTATTGTTGACCGTATGAAACGCGAGTTTACTGTGGAGGCCACGATCGGAGAACCACAGGTTGCCTACCGTGAAACTATTCGCAAGGACGGTGTCGAGCAGGAAGGTAAATTCATAAGGCAATCCGGCGGCCGCGGTCAGTACGGCCATGTATGGCTTAGGCTTTCCCAGAACGAAGCAGGCAAGGGCTTTGAATTTAAAAATTCTATTAAGGGCGGTTCTGTACCAGCCGAATACATACCAGCCGTTCAGGCCGGGATTGAGGAAGCCATGAGCAACGGTGTGATTGCTGGCTACCCGGTAGTTGACATACGTGCGGAACTTTACGATGGTTCTTTTCACGAAGTTGACTCTTCTGAAATGGCATTTAAAATTGCCGGCAGTATGGCTTTCCAGGAGGGTGTCAAAAAAGCCAACCCCGTACTAATGGAACCTATTATGAAGGTGGTTGTAGTTACTCCCGAAGAGTTTATGGGAGACGTAATCGGCGATTTAAACGGCAAGCGGGGGCGCGTGGAGGCCATGGAAGACCTGAACCCAGGCATCAAAGAAATCACCGCCTTTGTGCCGCTTGGCGAAATGTTTGGCTACACCACAAACCTGCGGAGCATGACTCAAGGCCGAGCAGCTTCGTCTATGGAGTTAGATCACTACGCGGACATGCCCGCAAGCGTGGCCCAGCAAATCATTGCTAAGTCGGGCAAGACAGACTCTAAATAAGCTACTGCCTATAACCCTTTACAAAAGCAGCTAGTTTATCTATAATCACGGGTATAAGCTCACGTGGTGGCTATTGCTGTCACACGCGATTTTTTAGAAGTTAAGTTCGACTTAAGGAGACCAATCTAAATGGCAGATTTTGATCGCTCAAAGCCTCACGTAAACGTTGGCACTATGGGTCATGTTGACCACGGAAAAACAACTCTAACCGCAGCTATTACCTCAGTTTTAGCCAAGAAGTTACCTTCCGATATTAATAAACCGGTCGCCTACGACCAGATCGACAATGCACCCGAAGAAAAACAGCGTGGTATTACTATTGCTACCTCTCACCAGGAGTATGAATCTGAAAAGCGTCATTACGCGCACGTTGATATGCCTGGTCATGCCGACTACGTTAAGAATATGATCACCGGTGCCGCTCAGATAGACGGGGCCATATTGGTTGTATCTGCCGCTGATGGTCCAATGCCTCAAACCCGCGAGCACGTGCTTCTGGCCCGCCAGGTTGGTGTTCCTAAAATTTTAGTTTTTCTAAACAAGATGGATCTGGCCGACGCAGAGTTGGTAGAGCTGGTTGAAGAAGATGTCCGCGATCTGCTCGCAAAATATGAATTTGACCGTGACTGCCCAATCATCAAGGGTAGCGCTACCAAAGCTCTAGAGGGCGACGGGCCTAACGAAGACGCTATCATGGAATTGGTCAAGGCTATGGATGACTACATCCCCGAGCCAGTCCGAGACTTAGACAAGCCTTTCCTGATGCCTATTGAAGACGTCTTTTCGATTAAAGGTCGTGGCACCGTTGCCACCGGCCGTATTGAAACCGGAGTAGTGAAGATTAACGAAGAAGTCGAAATCGTAGGTATTCGTCCAACCAAAAAGACAGTTGTAACTGGTATTGAGGCTTTCAAGAAAAATCTTGACCAAGGCCAGGCCGGCGATAATGCGGGCGTCTTACTGCGTGGTATTGAGCGCGAGGACATCGAGCGGGGTCAAGTTCTAGCTAAGCCTGGGACCATAACACCTCACACCGAATTTGACTCCGAAGTTTACATCCTAACCAAAGAAGAAGGCGGCCGACACACACCTTTCTTTAAAGGCTACAAACCCCAGTTTTACTTCCGCACCACAGATGTTACCGGTGAAGTTGAACTGCCAGCCGACAAAGAAATGGTCATGCCAGGCGATACTATCTCCTTCAAGGTTAAATTATTGGCGCCAATTGCGATGGATCAGGGCTTGCGCTTCGCTATTCGTGAAGGCGGCCGAACCGTCGGCGCCGGCGTCGTCACCAAAGTCACCAAATAATGACAGCAGACACTAAAGAGCCGGAAGTAAAACAGAGGATACGGATACGCCTCAAAGCCTATGACCACAAAGTCATAGATCAAAGCTCAAAGCAAATAGTAGATACTGCCCTAAGAACAGGCGCTAAAATTTCCGGCCCTATTCCATTGCCAACCAAAAAGAGTACCTTTACTGTCATTAAAAGCCCGCATGTCTACAAAAAGGGCCGTGAGCAGTTTGAAATGCGTGTCCACAAGCGCTTAATTGATATATCTGACCCCACGCCCAAAACTATAGATTCACTTATGAACCTGTCTTTGCCCGCCGGCTGTGACGCCGAAATCAAGATGTAGCCCCAGGCTACAGCGCTAGTTACTCAGTATGAATGTCGATCTAGAAAGGCGTTTTTTGCGTGCTTTTTGAGCCATCTCTAAATCACGTCTCATACTGTCCTTTACCCGGGCCGTTAGGGCTCTAATTTCTGGAGTTAGGGCTCTAAGATCGCCGCGGCTATTCATATCAAATCCCTCCACCTTATCCACCGGAATTTCTTCACCGTAGACAATATCTATGTGGTGTCGTTCCCGCGTCCCTGCAATCCCAGCTGTGGTTATAGGCAGGCCATAAGCTAAAGCCATGGTCGCTGGGCCGCTTTTTACTTCATCTCCCACAACGTACGGATCGTGGCTATATCTGGATTCTTGGGCAAAGTTCACAATCGCACAGCCGGATTTTACTAGTTGGTCAAGCTTGTGTAAGAATTTAACTTGCTCGCTTAGAGGCCGGCTTTTTTCTATATATGTCATTCCCGCAGGCACTAAAACTGCATTTGCTAGTTTACTGAGCCGATTCGTCTCACCCAACTGGCTTTTTGCCAAAAAATGCAGGTATCGCTTTGCTTCCCAGGCAGTCACGCCCAAAGCTGAAACATCAAGCCAGTCCTCGTGGTTTGGGACCACAAGATGCGGACCGTCAGCTGCTAGCGCTTCTACGTTGTCAGACTCAACTCCACCGCGAAACTTAAAGAAACCTTTGCTCATCAAGCGGAATAGGTGATAGAGCACCACGTCCGGAGGTGCACTTGAATCGTTACTGGTATATAGACGCTCGAACATCAGTTAATTCATAACATAAGATAAGCGTTTTGTCTAGTTGTAGTGTAATAATCAACAGATTGACAGGTGTTTACCTCTTGTGATAATCTGTTCAGAGTAAAACGAACCTAAAACTTGGTCTTTAGAGGTAAGTCTGCTTCAAAAACAGAGGTAGAAACTGCCAAAGACCAAGTATTTTTAAGGCCTTTTGTTTTATTAACCAATCCTAAAAAGGAGCCAACGTGAAGGCACTCATAACCAAAAAAGTGGGTATGGCTAGCGTCATAGATGAGAATGGCGCGGTTATTGGCGTTACCCTTCTTTCGGCTTCTCCCAATATTGTTACAAATATAAAAACCATTGAACAGCACGGTTATGAAGCTTTTGCGCTGGGCTACGGTGAGAATGAGAAAGCCGGGAAGACCCTCAAGAACCAATACAAGGCAGCTGGCGTTACCCCAAAGATTATTAGTGAGTTCCGCACAGACGAGGCGGATGCAGAGCTTAAAGTCGGCGATAAGATTAGCGCCGACGTTTTTAATGTTGGCGACAAGGTTGATGTGACTGGTCTGAGCAAAGGCAAAGGATTTGCTGGCACTATTAAGCGTCACAACTTCAAGCTTGGCCGTAAGACCCACGGTGGCATGAGCTATCGCCGTCCCGGCTCTATCGGCTCAATGTATCCGCAGCATATTCTCAAAGGCAAAAAAATGGCTGGTCAAATGGGCGTCAAGCGCATTACCACGAAACGTTTAAAGGTAGCCCTAGTTGATATAGAGAGTAACGTTATCGGGGTTGTTGGCGCGGTGCCCGGGCCTCGTAAGGGTGCTGTTCTCATTAGAGAGGCTAAATAGTGGCTGTAGCAACCTATAGTAAGTCGGGCGCAAAGTCTCAAACCCCTGCCAAGCTGCCAGCGAACGTATTTGGAGAAAAAGATGTCAATCACCAACTACTAAAAGACGCATACTTGGCGTATTCGGCAAATGGCCGGGCCAATTTGGCGGTTACAAAAAAGCGCGGCGAAGTTAGTGGTGGCGGCCGCAAGCCGTGGCGTCAAAAAGGAACTGGCCGAGCCCGCTTCGGGTCCAGCCGTAATCCCATCTGGACGGGTGGCGGTGTGGCGTTTGGGCCATCAGGTAATGAGAACTACTCCCGTAAGCTCAATGTTAAAGCTAAGAGAACTGCCTTACGTCATGCTTTAAGCTTGGCTGCCGCTGAAGATCGAATTAAGATTATCGAAACTTTTGCTTGTCCAGAGGGAAAAATTAAGCCAACGCTCGATTTATTAAACAAGATTGACGCCAAGGGTAAAACATTAATTGTTGTGTCAATCAAGGACGACCTAGTTGACCGAGCTACCCGAAATATTACAAACGTTAGGGCGACTCAAGCTAACTTCTTGAATGTTCCAGCTGTTTTGGACGCCGACACTGTCGTTATAAGCAAAAAATCCATTGACGTTATCCAGCAGTGGCTCGGAGGCAATCGTGAGTAAGCTTCTAGCTTTAAAACCGCGCATCAGCGAGAAAGCCTACGCCCTAAGTGAAGCGTCTGGAACTTATGTCTTTGATGTGTCAAGATCCGCCAACAAACATACTGTGGCACAAGCTGTAGCCGAGCAGTATTCAGTCAAGGTCGCCAGTGTCCGCCTAGCCAATGTTGCCGGCAAGGCAATCAGGTTAGTCCGTCGGCGCGGCCGGTCACAAGATGCCAAGCGCTCCGACATCAGAAAAGCTTATGTAACTTTGATAAAAGGTGAAAAAATGCCGCTGTTTGCTGCTACAGAAAATGAAAAGGCAGCAAAAAAGGAGACTAAGTAATGGCTGTTAAGACATATAAGCCAACAACAGCTGGCAGGCGGGGCATGTCAACCCAGGATTTTGATAGCATAACCTCTAAAAAACCTTTGCGCAGCCTTCTGGCTCCGAAAAAAGGTCCAGTAGGCCGTAATAATCAAGGCCGCATTACCACCCGCCACAAGGGCGGTGGAGCTAAGCAGCATTACCGGATTGTTAATTTTAAGTTGCCGGCTGGCACCAATGCCGCTGTTGAACATATTGAGTACGACCCAAACCGTAGCGCCCGAATTGCGCGTATTAAAGATCAAGAGGGCAAATATCACTATGTTTTAGCGGTACGTGGCATGAAGCCCGGCAAAAAATTCATTGTATCTGACGAAGCTTCTATTGAGTCGGGCAACCGTTTGCCGCTAGCTAGTATACCGGCCGGCACCACCGTCCACTCACTTGAGCTACAGCCAGGACGTGGCGCTCAAATTGTGCGTAGCGCTGGTACAGGCGCTCAGCTGGTAGCTAAGGAAGATGATTACGCCCAAGTCCGTCTGCCAAGTGGTGAAGTCAGGCTATTTAAAGTCGATTGTATGGCAACCATTGGTACGGTCGGCAACGAACAGCACCAGAATATTAAAATTGGCAAAGCTGGCCGTAAACGACACATGGGTATCCGCCCGACCGTCCGTGGTGTTGTGATGGCTGCAGCCGACCACCCCCACGGTGGTGGTGATGGTGGACGTCATGGTACCGCTAAAGCCCCACGTACTCCCTGGGGTCAAAAAACCCTGGGTTATAAGACTCGCCGCCGCAAATCTACAACTAAGCTTATAGTCAGAAGCCGCCACCAAGGGAAGAGGAAATAATGTCTAGAAGCTTAAAAAAAGGGCCTTTCGTAGATCCTAAACTGGCCAAGAAGGTTGGTGCACTAGGACCGGAAGACCGCACAGTCATCAAGACGTGGGCGAGGGCAAGCTCCATTGCACCAGAGTTTGTTGGCAGGACTATAGCCGTCCATAACGGTAAGGTGCACGTGCCAGTCTTCGTTACCGAGAACATGGTCGGTCATAAGCTTGGTGAATTCGCACCAACTAGAAAATTCCGTGGGCACGGTGGTAAGTTAGCGAAAAGCCAGGGCAGTACAGGAGCTTAAGTATGCCAGCCATAGCCACAGCCAAAAGTGTACGTGTTAGCCCGCAAAAGCTAACTTTGGTAGCTGCTTTAGTACGCGGCCGGAGCGTAACCGATGCTCTAGTCATCCTTGAACATACGCCCAGACGGGGCGCAAAGTACGTCATGGAAACCATTAAGAGCGCCCAAGCCAACGCCGAGCATAACCACGGTTATAAGCCGGGCACACTGGACATATCCGAAATATCGGTTACTCCTGGACCGCGTCTTAAAAGATGGCGGCCGGTTTGGCGGGGTATGGCACACCCCTATCAGCATAAGACCAGCCACATTCGCGTCGTGGTTGACGGCCAAAAGCGTGAAGTCAAAAAGCCGGCAGCCAAAGCCGCTAAAGAGGAGTCCAAGTAATGGGTCAGAAAGTTAATCCAATCTCCATGCGCCTACAGGTCAATAAGGATTGGCGCTCTAAGTGGTTTGCCGGCAAACGAGAATATGCTGCTTACCTTCAACAGGATTTGTCTGCCCGCAGGTTGATTGATCAAAATTTGGGCTCGCGCGCTTCTATCAGCAAGGTAGATATCGAGCGCTCTCCGAATCTCGTTACCGTTACTATCCAGACCGCCAAAGCCGGTGTGGTAATCGGCCGTGGTGGCTCTGGTGCCAATGAGCTAAAGACTGCGATTGAAAAACTTTACGGTGTGCCGGTACGAGTAAACATAGAGGAAATTAAGAGACCGGAGCTGCAAGCCAAATTGGTGGCTGAAAACATCGCCCACCAACTAGAGCGAAGAATTGCTTTTAGGCGGGCTATAAAAAGCTCGGCTGCCGCCAGCATGCGTGCTGGAGCCAAAGGGATACGCATTGAAGTTTCTGGCCGTTTGGGAGGCATGGAGATGAGCCGCAGGGAAAAAGTAGTAGAGGGCAGCGTACCTCTCCATACGATTAGAGCTGATATTGATTTTGCGAGTGCCCGCGCACTTTACCCCGGTGCAGGCATTATTGGCGTTAAGGTTTGGATCTATAGAGGAGAAACCTAGATGTTGATGCCCTCTAGAACAAAGCACCGAAAGGTGAGAAAGGGCCGCATTCACGGGGGCACCGCTACCTCATTGGCTCAGATCGCTTACGGCAAGTATGGTCTTGCTAGTCTTGAGAGTGAGCGCATTAGCGCCCGTCAAATAGAGGCCGCACGTCAGGCCATGACTCGCTACGTTAAACGTGGCGGCCAGATTTGGATTAGAATATTCCCGCACACACCCATTACTCGCAAGCCACAAGATGTAAAGATGGGTAGCGGTAAAGGTAACCCTGAGTTTTTTGCTGCCAAGGTCAAACCCGGCACAATTATGTTTGAAATGGACGGAATTGAAGAGTCGGTGGCCCGTGAAGCAATGCGTTTAGCCGGCCACAAACTACCGGTTAAGACTAGCTTTGTCATTAAGGAAGAGGCTTGAGGGGAATTATGAGAGTAGCCGATATCCGTAAGCTTAAGACAGGGGAGTTGACCAAGCAGGTCGGTGATCTGCGCGAGGAGATAAATGAATTGCGCCGCCGCCTGTATTCTGGCGAGGCCCAAAATGTGCGCATCGTCCGTGCTAAGCGTAAAGACCTGGCTCGGATGCTAACAGTACTTAGTGAGCAGCTGCAAAAGGAGCGTATCTAATGGCTAAGCAAATTACCGGCACAGTGACTAGCGATAAAGCCGATAAAACTATCGTTATTAGCGTTGCCGAACGCCGCACACACCCGCTTTATAAGAAGCAATACACCATCACGACTAAGTACATTGCTCATGATGGGGCGGGTGAGGCTAAACTCGGTGACAAGGTTGTGATTGTTGAGACTCGTCCGATAAGTCGTCGCAAGAACTTTAAGCTAGAGAAGATTATTGCAAAGGCTGGCATTGCGTTTATCGAAACTGACGCTACAGCAGATGTACCGAAAGACGTGATTGAAGAGAAAATAGCTGAACAACCCGCTAAAGAGACAGCTCAGGATAAGCCAGTCAGGCCCGCTAAGAAGGAGGCCGCATGATTCAGCAAGAGTCCCGGCTAAGCGCCGCTGATAACTCAGGTGCCCGTTCGCTACTTTGCATACGTGTTTTAGGTGGCTCTGGCCGCCGCTACGCGCGCGTTGGTGATGTAATTGTAGCTAGTGTAAAAACAGCTAATCCAGCTGGCGGAGTTAAGCGTAAAAGTGTCGTTAAGGCGGTAGTGGTTCGAACCAGGAGCCCTATACACCGCAAAGACGGCACCGTTGTTCGCTTTGATGACAATGCCGCCGTACTGCTAGCCGAAGATAACCGCTCGCCGCGTGGAACGCGTATTTTTGGGCCTGTGCCGCGTGAACTCCGCGATAAAGGCTACAGCCGAATCATTTCACTTGCACCGGAGGTGCTTTAAATGATCCAGACGATTTACAAAATTCGGTTAAAGGTGGGCGATACGGTAATGATCCGCTCCGGAAAACACAAAGGTAGAACCGGCAAAATAACGGCCGTTCATCCCATGCTAAACAAAGTTACTGTCGAAGGCATTAATGTGGTGAAACGTCATGTTAAACCAACCCGTACACACCCGCAAGGAGGCATTTTTGAAGCGACCAAGCCAATCTGGACAAGTAAGGTAGGCCTTCTTGACAGCACCAAGAAAAAGCCATCTAAGATCAGCTACAAAGTTACCAAGGACGGTACTAAGACGCGTGTACTTACCTCGTCCGGGAAGGAAACAAAATAATGGCTGAACCTGATGCTAAATTAAAGACGCTGAGTCATAAGCCTAACTTGAAAAAACTCTACCAAGATGTCACCAAAGACCTCCAAGCGGAGCTCGGGTTGTCTAATATACATGAGGTGCCACGGCTTGAAAAAATCATTGTAAGCGCCGGCTTAGGCAAGGCTAAAGATGAGAAACGCCTGCTTGAAGTAGCTGCCAATACTATATCTAAAATTACTGGCCAAAACCCAGTTGAGACAACCGCCCGGATGTCTATTGCCTCGTTTAAGCTACGCGAAGGTTCTAAAATCGGTAGCAAGGTTACGCTACGCGGCAATCGAATGTATGAGTTCGCCGACAGGTTTATCAACCTAGTCTTGCCTCGTCTGCGTGACTTTCACGGCGTATCAAGCCGTTCGTTTGACAAACAAGGAAATTACAATATTGGCTTGCAGGATCAGTCAGTCTTTCCTGAACTAACGTACGAGGACACCGCAACAGCGCATGGGCTGCAGGTCACGTTTACTATAAAAACTAAGAATCCCGAGCATGCTAAGGCTTTACTGCAAAAGCTTGGCATGCCCTTTGAAAAGGAGGCAGCTAATGGCTAAAAAATCAATTTTGGCACGAGACGCCAAGAGAATAACAATGATTAACAAGTATGCCGCCAAGCGTGCTGAGTTAAAGGCCGCCGGCGACTGGGAAGGTTTGGCTGGCTTGCCGCGCAACTCTAGCCCCAGCCGCCGCACCAACCGCTGCGCCGAAACCGGCCGTCCGCGCGCCTACATGCGACAGTTCGGTTTATCACGGATTGCTTTTAGGGAACACGCCAGCCGCGGTGAAGTTCCAGGAGTAACTAAGAGTAGTTGGTAGATATGAAGAGTGTAGTTATACAAACCGATCCCGTCGCCGACATGCTAAGCCGTATCCGCAATGCTATGGCTGTGGGAAAGAGCGAGGTAGAGATGCCACATTCACGGCTCAAGGAAAATGTTGCAAAAGTCCTGGTAAAATATGGATTTTTAGATGACGTTAAGACTGATAAGGATGAAAAATTCAAGATACTGAAAATTACTATCAACTCCGCTGACGAATCTTCAAAAATTACTGAAATTGCACGCCTCAGCCGCCCAGGCCGGCGGGTTTACGCCTCTGCCGGTAAAATTCCGACCGTCAAGCACGGCCGGGGCATTATTGTTATATCTACATCTAGTGGCGTAATGGCTTCACCCGATGCTAAAGCCAAAGGTGTGGGCGGTGAATTAATCTGTGAGGTCTATTAGATGAGCCGCGTAGGTAAAATGCCCATCTCTGTCCCCGGCGGGGTTACTGTGTTCACGACCGACGGTCAAGTCAGCGTTAGCGGCCCAAAGGGCAGTTTGCGAACTCTGCTCCTACCAGGCATTTCACTTCAGCAGGAGGGCGAGACCGTAACCTTGACACGCTCAAGCGAGGAAAAGTCCCAACGCGCACAGCACGGCTTGATGCGTGCTTTGGTCTCCAATATGGTTGAAGGCGTTAGTAAGGGTTTCGTGAAGAAGTTAGAGCTTCACGGTGTCGGTTTCCGCGTCAATATGTCCGGCAGTGATCTTAAGTTCAACCTTGGATTCTCCCACGAAGTAGTGTATAAAATACCGGCCGGGGTAAGCGTCTCTGTTGAACAGAATGTAATTACTGTTAGCGGACCCGATAAGCAGCAGGTCGGCCAAGCAGCCGCCGAAATCCGGGCTTTACGTAAACCCGAACCCTACAAGGGCAAAGGAATTCGTTATAGTGACGAAAGAGTCCTCCGCAAATCCGGCAAAAGCGGTAAGGAAACGACCTCCTAATGAATAGACTAGACCTGAAGAAGAACTTGACGATGCGGCGCGCCCAGCGGGTACGCGCGCACATTAAAGGTACAGCCAGCCGCCCCCGTCTAAGCGTTCATGTGTCACACCTGCATGTCACAGCTCAAATTGTAGACGACGCTGCAGGCAAGACTTTAGCTTACGTCACAACTGCCGGCTCTAAGGCTAGTGGCACTATGACCGAAAGGGCCGCTTGGGTTGGCACCGAAGTTTCCAAAAAAGCTAAAAAAGCCAACATTACCAAGGTAGTCTTTGACCGCGGCGCCAGGAAATATCACGGCCGTATTAAGGCGCTGGCTGACGCAGCCCGCAGCGAAGGACTGGAGTTTTAGCATGGCTAACAACGCCCCAGCCAGACAGGCTCCTAGACGACCTGCTCAAGAGATAGAAAAAGAATTTGATGAGCGCGTCGTTTATGTAAACCGCGTTGCCCGTGTTGTTAAAGGCGGCCGGCGCTTCCGCTTCCAGGCCCTTGTGGTTGTTGGTGACCACGCCGGCCGTGTCGGCGTGGGTGTTGCAAAGGGCGCCGACGTATCGGCTGCGGTTACCAAAGCTACTGAGACCGCTAAGAAACGTGTTGTTAAGGTGCCTATTTATAACACCACTCTTACCCATGAGGTTGAAGGTAAGATAGGTGGCGCTAAAATTTTGATATTTCCAGCAGCACCGGGCACAGGTCTAATTGCCGGTGGTGTAGTCCGAACCGTACTGGAAGTTTCTGGCATTGAAAACGCGCTGTCTAAATCAATCGGGTCAGCAAATCGAATCAACGTTGCTTATGCGGCCTTGCGGGCTTTGGCCAGCATGGAGCCGTCTCGAAATTGGGTCGTAAAGCCCGTTAAGAAGAACATGCCCCCTAAATCTAAACCTAAAATGGAAGATACAAAGTGAAATTCAATGAATTAAAAACTAGCCGACAGCAGCTACCCAGACGATCTGGGCGTGGCATTTCGGCGGGCCATGGCAAGACAGCCGGCCGCGGCACGAAGGGCCAAGGCGCGCGTAAGAGTCCGGTGAAGCTCGGCTTTGAAGGCGGCCAGACACCAATCCACATGCGTCTGCCCAAGCTGCGCGGCTTTAAAAGCCACCGTCCCGCGACCGAAACTATATATACTGGAGAGTTGGAGCAATTAAAGACCTCTACAGTGGACAATGCTGTGTTGGCTCAAGCTGGTCTGGTTGAAAGCGCCCACTCTAGAGTCAAGCTCATTGTAGGCGGCGAGCTTAAGTCTAAAAAAGCCGTTAAACTGCAAGGTGCTAGTACCTCTGCTATAGAAGCGATCACAAAAGCCGGCGGCGACTTTGAAAAGGTACCTCAGGTCGCTCGTCAATCAAAAAAAGACCAAGACAAAGCTTAGTGTATAATTAACCCCAGTGAACTGGGGAATAATACTCAAATCTCTTAACCATAAAGAGATGCGCAACCGCATTTTAGCGGTGCTTGGCATGCTATTAGTCTTCCGTATTCTGGCGCATATCCCGGTACCTCTGGCCGACCCCCACACACTCCGCCAAGTCTTAAGCAACTTGTTCTCTCAAACTAACTCAAACCAATTTCTAGGCTTTCTTAACGTTTTATCTGGCGGCGCATTAGCCAACTTTTCAATTATGCTGGTGGGCTTGGGCCCTTACATTAACGCTTCAATTATCATGCAGCTGCTCACTAAGGCCCTGCCTAAGCTAGAAGCCATGAACAAAGAGGGTGAATATGGGCGCAAACGCATAAACCAATACACTCGTATGCTAACTTTCCCCTTGGCCATTATCCAGTCTATCGGCATGGTTTATATAATTCGCCAGGCAGCAGCTCAAATTGGTGGCCTGGGCGATATAACCGCGCACACCTCAATGATGCAATGGGTTCTTATGATAGGCGCTTTAACCGGCGGCTCAATGGTCTTGATGTGGCTAGGTGAACTTATCACCGAACGTTCCATCGGTAACGGGATCTCTCTTTTGATTACAGTCGGTATAGTGAGCCGTTTGCCAACCCTGTTCGGACAGATGTGGTCTGGTGCCTATTGGACAAGCTCTTTAGCTACGCACGACAAATTTCATTTTTTAAGCCGCAATTTTTCCAAACACGGGCTGCTTGTCTTTGGTCTATTCTTGCTTGCAATCGTCTTTGTAACTTGGGCAGTTGTTAAACTCAATGAGGCCTCGCGTCGCCTAACAGTCAATTATGCAAAACGTGTACAGGGCAACCGTGTTTACGGTGGGGTCACCACAACTTTGCCGGTTAAGCTAATCACAGCAGGGGTAATCCCGATTATTTTTGCCGTAGCCTTTTTGTCGGTACCAAACTTCTTGGGTCAAATCCTAACGCACGGACAAGGTGTCAACTTACTCAACCCAACCACCCACTGGCAGCATGTTGGCGTCAACCTTAGCACGTGGTTTGCCAGTCCAAGCGCCACAACCTTTGCTACTGAGCACTGGAAGGCCTGGATTTATCCCGCAACTTACTTTGCACTAGTATTTATATTTACTTACTTTTACACACAAGTTACGTTTAACTCCAAAGAGATCTCCGAGAACCTGCAAAAGCAGGGCGGCTTTATTGCTAACGTCCGCTCCGGCAAACAAACAGAGAAATATCTAAGCCGCGTCGTCAATCGCTTGACATTATTTGGAGCTATTGCTTTGGGCCTGCTCGCCGTTGTGCCAATCTTTGCTCAAGTGAAACTTAATCAAAACATAGCTATCGGTGGCACGAGCATTTTGATTTTAGTATCTGTTAGCCTTGAAACCTTGCGCCAGGTGGAGTCGCGCGCCCTGATGATAACCTACGACCAATACGAGCAACCGGATTACTTCTACGAACCAGGGCCGGGTGCTACCGCAGCTTTGGGTGCTAAGCGCCTCCGTATGCCCATCTTCCGCCGTAAAAAATAAGTAGATCATTATAATCTAGAAAACCCCTTTTCATCTCCTTAAATTTTTGGTATACTTTCCTGGATTGATTTATGACCAAACAAAAGGAAGTCATCGAGCTGACCGGTACGGTTGTAGAAGCTTTACCGGGAACACAGTTTCGGGTCGAACTGGAGAATGGTCACCGAATCATAGCTCATGTCGCCGGCAAGATGCGCAAGCACTACATACGTCTCGTGCCAGGTGACCGCGTTAAGATAGAATTGACTCCTTACGATCTGACGAAGGGTCGGATAACTTACCGCGAAAATTAGTGTCTAGAGCGATATTAAGAGCAGTGTGTCACCTAAACAAGAAGGGTTGATCCGCATGAAAGTGCGTGCCAGCGTAAAAAAAATTAGTCCCACCGATAAGATTGTCCGCCGTAAGGGCCGGGTTTATGTAATCAATAAACAAAAACCTCGTCATAAGCAGAGGCAGGGTTAGTCCGATATGGCTAGAATAAGCGGCGTTACAATTCCGGATGGTAAGCAAGCGTGGGTTGCACTGACCTATATTTTTGGCATTGGCCCTAAGACCAGCGCTGACATTTTGGCTAAGGCCAAGATTAAACCAGACGTACGGGTAAAAAACCTGACCGACGCCGAACTTTCTCGAATCCAGGACATTATTAGCAACAACTACACAATAGAAGGTGAGCTGCAAAGAGTAGTTACCGGCAACATTAAGCGCCTACGCGACACTAACGCTTACCGCGGCCTGCGTCACAAGGCCAACCTGCCAACTCGCGGCCAGCGCACCCGCACCAATGCCCGTACCCGCCGTGGCAAGAAGGTAACTGTTGGCGGCACTGCCAAGAAAGCAGCGAGCAAGACTTAAAAATGGCTAAAGAAGAAGTAAGCACACCGGTAGAGGAAAAGGCGAAGAGGGTAGCTGAGCAGCCATTGGAAGCTGCCGGACAAGCAGGCGAAGGCGAACAGTCCGAAGCTAAACCGCGCAATAAAAAGGCCAAGCGAACCGTAGCTCATGGCCACATCCACATTCTAGCCACCTTCAATAACACGATTGTGAGCGTAACCGATGAAAAGGGTAATACCCTAACCTCCGCCAGCGCTGGTGCTTCCGGTTTCCGAGGCAGTAAAAAGGGCACTGCTTATGCCGCCCAGGTTGCATCAGAAAAAGCCATCTCTGAAGCCAAGCAGACTTACGGCCTGACTAAGGCCGAGGTGTCCGTCAAAGGCGTCGGCATGGGCCGTGATGCAGCCGTCCGCTCACTCGTGAACCAGCGCATCCAGATTGAGTCTATCAAGGACGTAACCGGTATCCCTCATGGTGGTGTGCGACCTAGAAAGCCGAAGAGGAACTAATGGCTAGAGATAGACAATCCATCGTTAAGATGAGTCGCCGCGAAGGCTACGCCTTACACCCTAAGGCGCACAAAATTTTAGTGAAGCGGACCGTGCCGCCAGGCGGTCAGACCGGTGGTTTCCGCCCACGGAAGCCTAGCCAGTACGCTATTCAACTGCGCGAAAAGCAGAAGGTAAAAAGACTTTATGGTTTGCTTGAACGTCAGTTTGCCAATTTGATGGCTGAAGCGAGCGCTACTAAAGGTGCTTCTGGTTCAACACTGCTGA
>CAZMNA010000005.1:0-43564 GCA_964567555.1 uncultured Candidatus Saccharibacteria bacterium
ATAAGTGCCTTTATTTGCGTGGAGGTGTTCAAGAATTTGACGGATAACAATCGTGTAAGACTTGGGCCATTTGGGTTTGGGCTGAGGAGCTACTTGAAACATTTATCCAAGTACGGGCGAAGGCTATGTCCCCGTCCTCTGCATAAGCGATAACTTTTTTGAATATTGCAGCGTTAAGAGCTCTACAAATTTCAATTTGGGTTGATGAGTTATCTGGAACACCAACCCATTCCCTGGCTTTGCTGTATTTGCCATTCTCCATATATTCAATGGCTTTTTTCATAATTATTACGTCAAGCGCGCGCTGCATATTGTCCTGGACTCCTTGAGATGAAATTTTAACCCAGGCCTTGGCATTTGCGTGATCTCCCGACTCCATAGCGCTAATGGCGTGACGCATAATTATTTCGTCCAGCGCCCATTTGATGTGAGTTTTAACGTTATAACCAAAGGCAGATTGGGCTTCAATCTCCTGAACACGCCGCCAGTTACCCCCCTCCATGGCATCCCTAGCCTCAGTTAGGACGTCTAGGACTGTGTCGTCATCCGTGACCTGAATTGAATTTTCGGCAGCTTCTGACCAACCCTCTTGGTTTTTTATGGCCTTCTCCTGGCGGACGAGCATGGCCTCCAAAAGCTCGTCGCGGACCTGAACGAACTCGTCATACAAAGCCTGCACTTCAAGATAATCGCTGTCTATTCCTTCACCCGAATCGGTATTTTCCTTTCCAATACGGTCGGCAAAATCAATCGGTCTGATCACATCCCCGGGCTTTTCCATCAGTAGAGCGCCTATCTCTTGCTCTATTTGGTCACTGCCTGCCAGATCGGCCAGCTCCGTTTCAAAAATCGTTTTAAAAGCCTTAGCCACCGTCTCTTTGTAGACCGGTTGCTTGGAGTCGTCTTTCTCCTCAATATCTACGGCCGCGTTTTTGGCAAATGGCTTGGTAAGATTATCCGGAAGTTCTCTCTTAAAAAGTGTAAAGCCATGCTCGTAGAGCATTCGCTCATGGCTTGCGGGCATATCTGCGCCTTTGATTATCGTGTGGTCGGTATAGGTTGTAACTCTGGCCAAGGCCAATTTAACAGCAAAATTAAACTGCTCCTCGTCATCTATTGAGGATTTGAGCAACTCCACAGCTTCTGCAAATGGAGTCTGCGGATGGCCGATTTTTGCTTCACTTTTTTCTGGCATTTTTATATTGTTTTATAGCTTTATTTATACGCCTGTGCTGTGGGGTGTCAATCAGCCTTCCAACCTTAATCTTTTGAGGAGCCACTCCCGGGGCAAAATGGACAAAAACCAGCCAGCACGGGGGCCGCGGTCCTGCCCTATCAATGTCCGGTAAAGCGTTTTGAATTTTTGGTTCGGTTCAAGCTCGCTGGGCAAATCGTAAATAGTTTTATGGAACCACTCGCCGTCGGCGCCCTCTGGTGCGCCGTCTATCTTGTCTGCTAGATCGCTTAGGAATTTAGTTTGTTCTTCGCTTAAACCTTTGGGTAATTCTTTGGCCAGTTCAAATTTAACGTCCTCCGGAGCCCAGTTCTCGAGCCAAGCATCAATGTATTTAAGTTCGTTTTCTAGGATTTGCCGGTTTTGGTCAACAGGATATTTCGTCTCTGTACGCTTAATAACTTCTATAGTTTTGTCAACGTCTCGTAATGCCGCCTGATAGCTAGCCACGAGATGTGAAAAAGGTATCCGCGTAACCATCGGTTCAGTCCCGCGGCGAGAAAATTCTACAAGCTTGTCATCGCCCTCTTCACTAAACCGCTGGGCGTATTCATCAACCAGACGTATCATACCGTCTACAGGGTCAAAATAAAGACGCTTGGTCGGCGGAGCGCTCAAAATAAAGTAGCGCAAAACTTCGGGCGGCAAAACTTTAGCGCTAGCGGCGGCGTCTAAGCCCGTGCCAGCACTGGCGCTCATCTTTTTATTGTCCCCTGCCAAATTTATAAAATCGTACGGTACCGGCAGCGGCCCTTGTTCACCAAAGACATCTTTTATAATTGCCAGTCCAGTGTCGAACGAGCCGCCCTTGGTGGAGTGGTCCCGGCCGGCCGGCTCTACACCAACATTGAGCAACCACCAGCGGGCCGGCCAGTCTACCCGCCAGTCCAGCTTTACATCGCCTTTAGCGTAGGCAATTGTTTGTTCTTGCCCGGCCGCATCTCTATAAGTGAGTGTTTTGGCGGATTTGTCTATAGAAACGAATTGGCGCTTCTTTAGATAACCGCCTTCATTTATCTGGATGGGTGACCAGCTGTTGTCAACCTTATGGCCGGAAACAGTCTCTAGAATATTTTTTATCTTGGAGGCGTTGTCCAGCGCTTTTTCAATTGCCTCTGTGAAGAAGCCTTCACGGTATTTTTGGTGGCTACGGACAAACTCTACTTCAATACCAAGCAGCTCGCAGGCGTCCATCAGCCCCTGAATGAAAAAATCAGCGTATGAGCGGTCCGAACCGTCAGGCGCAGGTATATCGCATAAAGGTCGACCCAAGTATTTTTCATACTCGGTAGGCACATTGGGCGGAATTTTACGAAAGCCATCAAGATCATCAACATAGTAGATATGCTTGGCTTTTCTGCCCATTTTTTGCAAGCAGAGCAAAATACCATCGCATATTACCAGCTCCCGCAAGTGTCCAAAGTGGTAAGTACCGGACGGCGAACCGCCCGACTCAATTAAAATCTCGCCTTCCGGCTGACGACGAACGACCTCGTCCGCAATCTTTTGTAACCACTGCATATAAGCCTAGTTTAAAGGTTTTAGTTTTTAGTGACTAGATTTTAAGAAATCGAGGCGATTTTGTAAGCGGTAGGCGGTGAGTTCCGCAGTACTACCTTTTCACCGACAGCTTTGCCCATCAAGGCTTTGCCGATTGGGGATTCATCAGAAATTTTGCCGTTTAGCGGGTCGGCTTCCATGGTGCCAACCACTTGGAACTGCTGGGTCTTACCGGAAGCGGCCTTAAGATTGACCACCGAGCCAAGCTTTACATGGCCGTCTGCGCGCGGTTTTTTAATAATAGACGTGTTGGCTACAACGTGTTCAAGTTCTGAAATACGGGCCTCTAAGCGGTCCTGTTCTTCACGGGCGGTTTGGTACTCGGCGTTCTCACTCAAATCGCCCAGTTCGCGGGCCTGTTTAATACGGTCAGTGACTACATTCCGCTGGCCAAGCAGCTCAGCGAGCTCCTTTTTGAGAGTCTCTAAGCCGTCATGTGTTAGGTGAAATTGTTTCTTCATAGACGTAATTTTACGTGTACCTTTCTCCCCACGAGATTTAAAAGGTTTTTAGATTATATCAGGCCTGTAAAGGCTTGGCTAGTGTTTGGATTACGGCATCAGTTTTGACGATTTGTGGTTCGCCGCCGGCGCGCATTTTTAGCTCCACACCGCCTGCTTCCAAGCTTTTATCGCTAACCACTACCCGAGCGGGAATGCCAAATAAATCGGCGTCAGCGAACATTTCCCCGGGCCGCTCATCCCTATCATCGTATAAGACGCTAATACCGGCCTTTTGAAGCTGGGTATACAGGCTATCGGCCTGTTTTTGGGCTTTTTCACCTATGCCTATCAAATAGACGCTAAAAGGCGCTACCGAAGCGGGCCAGACCAAACCGCTGTCATCGGCAAAAAGTTCAGCCAGCAGCCCCATGAGCCGGCTAATGCCAATCCCGTAACAACCCATGACGATGGATTTGCGCTCGCCTTTATCATCTGTGAAATAAAGCCCTAGCGCATCACTATAGTGGCTGCCCAGCGGGAAAATATTACCGACTTCTACTGCCCTGACCTCCTCAAGTGCGTCTTTTTTAAAACCGTGTTCGGCCAAAACCTCATCCGAATAAACTTCTTTGTTGACGGCCATTTTACCGGCTTTGTCCAGGTAAATTGTGTCCTCACCAACCTCGCTTAGAGTCTGAAACTCCAGGCTGTACTTACTAAAATAGCCGCCGCTGGCAAAACATTTGTAGGTTTTATCGCCAATGCCTAGGCGCTCGTAGATTCTCATATAAGCCGCCGGTGCAACTTCGTTATAGAATTTGTCGTGTTCGGCTTGGCTAGAGCTGAAGCTGTATAAATCCTTCATTAAAAACTCGCGGCCGCGCAACAGGCCGCTTTTTGCCCTAAGCTCGTTACGAAATTTGGTCTGGATTTGGTATGGGTAAACCGGCAAATCTTTATAAGAACTAACAAAGCCTTTGAGCGCGTTAATCAGCGGCTCTTCGTGGGTTAGGCCTATACCCACCTCGGTACCGTTTTTGAGCTGGCTTTTGAACCAGTTGTCTATTTTTTTGTCATCCCAACGGTCAGTCGCCTGCCAGAGCTCCTTATTTTGCAGGGTGCTCATTAACACCTCAGTGCCACCGATGGCGTCCATTTCCTCACGTACAATCCGGCTGATATTGTTAAGAACCGCTAGGCCAAGCGGCAGGTAGCTGTAAACGCCAGCCATTTCTTTGGAAATAAAACCAGCCTGGATTAGCACCTGAGTGCCGCGGCTTTCTTCATCGCCCGGGGCATCACGGTGCGTCTTTATAAAAAGCTTGGTTCGCCTCATGTAGTAATTTTAGCAAACCTGCCCGTCTTAACGGTACGTTACAAAAAACGCCAGCATATTGTTGAGCATGTGAACTAAGATGCCGGCATAAAGTACGCCTGTCTTTTCCCGCAGGTAACAAAGCACGGCAGACAAGAAAAAGGTCTCAATCGCGGCGCCCCAGACCAAGGGCGTGCCACTGCCGACCTCCAGATGTGCCAGGCCAAATAACAGGCTAGTGACACAAAGCGCCCAAATAAACCGCCAGTGCCGCCTCAGCCCGGAAAATAGATAGCCGCGCATCAGCGGCTCCTCACCCAAGGGCGGCAAAATCACCAGCGCAACAAAAGCCAAAACGCTGCCGCTGGCGCCGCTAATATTGTTAAATCCAAGATTTTGCTTTTGGTTGAGGTTAACGTGGGGCAAAAACAGGCTAACGATAGCCGAACTAAGTATAGCCAGCAAAAAGGCCGCCATGTAACCCTTGAGCGCCCAGCTAAGGTCACTCGCTCTGGGCCGGCGGCCCAAGCCGATTGCGCCCAGGTTCAACTTGCGGCGCTTAAGTAAAAACCAGACCAGCCAAAAAGCCAGGCTCTCCGCTATCAAGACAAAAAAGAACTGAGCGGATATTGAATTATTAAATACATCCTGGGCGTTGCCATGGTTGATGATGGCAACTGCCAGCTCTACCAGAAAGATAGCTATAAATTGGCTGATAATGAATATACCAACCGTCTTGGTAATCACCCCGGCTGGCTGGCCGAGATCTGGCACGTTGACAGTTTTGGGGGTAGTTTTAGCCTCGGTTGACATCCGCAATGGTGACCAAAATTATTAGTGCCAAAATAGCTATGTAGCCGATGCCAACCAGCCGTTCTTCGGTTTTTTGAGCTAGAGCTCGCTTGGTCACCCCCCTGGCAATTAAAATCATGGCTAGGCGCCCGCCGTCCAGCGCCGGGATAGGAAAGACATTAACCAGAGCTAGAGTTATAGAAATTATGGCAATCAGCGCCAGCACAAAATTTATGCCCAAACTGCCACTCCCCCAGAGAATTTGCATCACGGCCACCGGCCCGCCAACCTGACTGGACGCTTGGGCCTGCCCCGCCTCGCGGGCGGTATGATTACCGCTAACCAAACCAGCAATAGCGGAGCCTAGCCCACCCAGCGCGTGGCCGATACCTTGCAAGGTTAGCCAAATGATTTGGCCCGCCAGACCAACAGCCTGTATCGGTGCGCTCCAAGTGGAGCGCGTAACTGTTAGCTGGCTGGACTCGGTGCCCAGGTAGCCTTTGGGGTCATTGGTCTTCAGGCTGGCAGCAACTGTTTTGGCACCCAAAAGTTGAGCGGTTGTTTGCTTAAGCTGCCCATCTTGCGAGTAATTTATAAAGACCCTTTGGCCGGCAAAGCTTTTGGTGGCTGCGCGCAGCTGCTCAACACTGTGTACGCTTACCGTACGCCCCCCCGAGCCGATAGAAATAAACCTGTCAGTGGATTTTAGCCCCGCTTTATCGGCTGGCGAGCCCGCCAAAATATAGCCAACCTCTACCTCCTGCCTAATGACATGGCTGTCACTGGCCACGCTAAATTGGCTTTGACCGTTATAGTTTTTTTGGATTAAGACTGGCATACCTACCCAGCCCAAAATCATCAAAAGGATTAGACCGACGGCTAGGTTCATACCAACGCCGGCCAACATGACCTTGGTTTTTGCCCGGAGGCTGGCAGCACCAAAACTGCCGGCGCGTGTGTCGGCGTCATGTTCGCCTTTAAGCCTTACAAAACCGCCCAGCGGGAGTAAGTTAAAACTCAAAATCAGGCCGCTTTTAAGTTTTTTGGCGGCAAGTTTTGGCGGGAAAAACAGACCAAATTCCTCAGCATCAATACCGTTCCTCCGGGCTACAATCAAGTGCCCCCACTCGTGTATCAAAACAAGCCCGATTAATAAAATAATCGCCAAAACAAACAGGAAGATATGCATGCTGCTACTTATTTTATCAGTCAGGGGCCCAAAAAGGCGGCTTAATTACTCTAGCGCTTATTTGCCGTAGCGACGCTGGCGGCGGGCAAATTCGGCTAAAGCTTCATCGATATCGGCCTTTTCAAATTCCGGCCAGTGCTTTTTGACAAAATAAAACTCAGCATAGGCGGCACGCCAGAGCATAAAACCACTCAGGCGCTGCTCGCCGGATGTCCTGATGATAAAGTCTAAGGGCGGCACTTCAGGGTGATATAAAGCCTGCTCAAACTTAGTGGTATCTATGTCTTTGGCCGCTACGCCGGACTCAACTAGTTTCTTAGCAGCGTCAACAATTTCGGCCTGGCCGCCATAGTTAAAACAAAGCACCAACGTGCCGACCCGATTATCTTTTGTGGCGGCCTCGGCCTCTTCAATTGCCTTGAGCACGCTTTTACTGAGTTTGCCACGCCGACCAACTATCAAAATCCTGATACCCTTTTTGTTGAACTCTTCAAGATATTCATTTAAAGCCCGGATAACCAGCTTCATTAAAAAATTGACTTCTCTTTCACTACGCTGCCAATTTTCGGTAGAAAACACATAGGCGCTAACATAGGGAACGCCCTTTTTAAGAATCGTATGAATGACTAGGTCGTGGAACTTCTTATAACCAGCCAGGTGGCCTCGGGTTGGACTTAAGCCGCGTGATTTAGCCCAGCGCCGATTGCCATCTAAAATAATGCCTAGGTGTTTTGGTGCCATCTTTATGAATTTCTTTTTATAACAAAGTCCAACAGGTTGCACAAAAAAAGCTTGGCTTCGTCACTAAATATTGTACTCGATAGGATAGCTTTTTTACTCTCACCAATGCTGGTCTCGGCCTTACGGCGAGCACCATCGAGCGCTCCAGATTTTTGGACAATACTTCTGAGCCGCTCTACGTCTAGGCTACTGACACTTTTATTGCCAAGTAGTTTCTTGATTACCATTTGGTCTTTTTTGGAAGCCAGCTGCAGCGCGTAATAAATAAGCAGTGTCAGCTTACCTTCGCGCAAATCGTCTGCCGCCGATTTTCCGGTCGTTTGCTCATCTCCAAAGAGGCCCAAAATATCATCCTGCACTTGAAAACCTACACCGGCCGGTATGCCAATTGAACTCAGCTCGGCAGCCGATTTAATAGAATACTGCCCGGCCAGAGCAGCACCGACTTGCATCGGCCCAACGAAAGAATAGTAACCACTTTTCTTCTCGTACATTTTTATTACTTCAGCTTCTTTAGGGGAACTTTTTATATGATTATATAGATCATCAATCTGACCATAGGCAGTAAGGGCAACATTTTGATGCAAAAACTTACTTGCCTGGTTAAGCCTGTCTGGTTCTTCATCTACCTCCAGCAAAGTTAGCTGTGCAAAATGCGCCGCTAGCAAAGCTATGTTAACGGCTAGCATCTCGGTTAGGTGCTCATCGCCTGCCTTGTTATCATCGCTAATCAGCTTGTGCAAGGAGCTTTTACCGCGCCGCAGGTCGGATTGGTCCATAACATCGTCAATTATCAGTAGGTAGCTCTGGATAAGTTCCAAGGCTAGACCCGCGTTAACGATTGAGGGGTTTGGCCTAGCGGCCAGCTGCTCGTAAGTAAATATGGTCAGCGCTCCGCGCAGACGTTTAGCCCGGCGCAGGCTAAACTCTTCTAGGTAGCCCAGGGCGGCTTTTTCGTTTGCGTTTAGCCGTTCGCCGAGTTTGGGCTTGGCGGATTTAAAAAAGTCTTCCAGACCCTGGTTGATAAGCTGTCTATAGTTGTCCAGTTGTACCGAAAAGTTCATCAGCCGGCCGCTTAGACGGTCATTATGTCGCGCTCTTTAGCGCCGGATAGCTCTTCAACTTGGGATTTGAATTTTGCGATTTGCTCGTCAAGCTGTTTTTGGCCGCAGGTCAGCTCATCTTTACTGATAGTCTTGGCCTTTTCGGCTTCTTCTAGTTTATGTAGCGCGTCGTGGCGAATATTGCGGGAAGCTATCATGACGTCTTCTACCTTTTGGCCAAGTATTTTGACGATTGCAGTGCGGCTTTCGGTAGTCAGAGCTGGGATTTGGATACGGATAACCCGGCCGTCATCTGCCGGGTTTAGGTCAAGCGCCTGGTCATTTCTTATGGCATCGGAGATTGCCCCTAGGTTAGATGGATCAAAGGGAGTAATTTGGAGCAGCTGGGGCTCTGGTACAGCAATTGAACCGACCGCTTTTAGAGGCATGTTTTGGCCGTAAACTTCTACCTGTACTCCGTCCAACATACCCGGATGAGCCCGGCCGGTACGGATTTTACCCAGCTCGCCCTTAAAATGCTCAAGAGCGCTAGATAATTTAGAGTTGGATTCAGCGGTAATCTGGGTCGGATTCATCCTTATTTTATTTTAACAGACGGCCTGACATGGCCTCCCTAGTCAACCTCACCCAAAACCATTCGCGAAAACCGGCGCAGAACAATGTTTTCGCCCAGGCGCGCATTAGCGGACTTTAGAACTTCCTCTACGCTCTGGGCTGGGTCCTTAACGAATGGTTCGGCTAGTAGCGCCTTCACATCGGCCGCTTCACTAGCCGCAACGTGCAGGCACAGATCTTTAACTAATGCTTTAAATTCATCGGTTTTGGCCACAAAATCGGTCTCGCAGTTAACTTCCAAAGTAACTCCTATGCGGCCATCGTGGTTATAGGTACCAATCAAGCCGGCTCTGGCTTCCCTTTCGCCGCGCTTTTCGGCTTTAGTCAGGCCTTTGGCGCGCATGGCTGCCAGTGCCTTACCAAAGTCACCACCAGCGTCCACCAGTGCCTTCTTGGCATCTGTTATACCAACGCCTGTTAGGTTGCGTAGGCGCTTCACTTCGTCTATGTTAACGTCTGTCATTACTACTTAGTCTCCTTCATGGGTTTTGAACTACTTTTTTGTTCAACTTTTTCAGCAGCCGGCTGTTTAACTTTTGCTTTGCCGTCCTGGATGGCAGCCTGTAC
The DNA here is from genome assembly GCA_964567555.1 of uncultured Candidatus Saccharibacteria bacterium. Taxonomy (GTDB): domain Bacteria; phylum Patescibacteriota; class Saccharimonadia; order Saccharimonadales; family UBA10212; genus CAZMNA01. Next base: position 9,521 of record CAZMNA010000005.1, read on the forward strand.
GTAATCCAGCACCAAATGGATAGTCTTGGTGGCATCATCGTTGGCGGGAATCGGATAGTCAACTAAGCCCGGATCGGCATTGGTGTCTATCAAGGCAACTACCGGAATATGCAGCTTCTTGGCTTCCCTGACCGCATTTATATCTGTTAGGACGTCTATCACAAACACAGCGCCGGGTTTAGCGGCCATATTTTTTATGCCGCTATACTTTTGGTTTAGACTTTCAATCTCTTCTGTAAAACGTTGAACTTCTAGCTTAGAGTAGCGGGCTTCCATCTCGCCGCTAGCTAACCGCTCTTCTAGGTCTTTAAGGTGTTTGATGCGGCTGGAGATTGTGGCTGAATTGGTCAGCATCCCACCTAGCCAGCGCTCGGTAACATACGGCATCGCGACCGCTTCGGCCACTTCTTTAATCTTGTCTTTAGCCTGCCGCTTGGTGCTAACCAGTAATATCTGCTTACCTTCTGCGGCCGTCTTATTTATAAAGCTCAGCGCTGCTTCCAGGGCAGGAACCGTTTTGGTTAGGTCAATGATGTGTGAACCATCGCGCTTGCTATGTATATAAGGCGCCATTTTGGGGTGCCAGCGGCTAGTCTGATGACCAAAATGAGCACCAGCTTCTAATAACTTCTTAATATCTATAGTGGCAGTAGCCATCTATATCCTTTCTGTCACCGCAGGGTGGCTCTTTTAGAACCTACACGCTCCTAAAAGAGAGGACTTAATTTTTACCCTGCTGCTTAATTTAACCTTGGTAATTTTACCGGCTATGGGGTGTTTTTTCAAGACTAAGTATTTGACCAACAGGGGTATATCCGTTAAAATGGCCGGGAGCTATGAAGAAGGATATTCACCCCAGCACTTACCGACCCGTTGTCTTTCAAGATACGAATGACAACTCTACTTTTATTACCCGCTCTACGGTTGCTACCGAAGAGACTATTACAATTGAGGGCACAGAGTATCCACTAGTAAAAGTCCATATTTCTAGCGCCTCTCACCCATTCTTCACCGGCGAAGAGAGAATTGTGGATGTTGAAGGCCGAGTTGATAAGTTCAAAGCCCGCCGTGAAGCAGCCGCTAAAGCGGCCAAGACTCGCAAGAACGCTAAGCCCAAAGCGCCCAAGAAAATACGAATTGATGAAACTGTTAAGGTCGGTGCCCACACCAGACCAAAGCCTGCTGCTGCAAGGCCGGTCAAGCCAACCGCCAAAAGCGCAGCCGATAAGCCAGCTCCCGAGCCGGACAATTCTGCCCAAGAGTAACTAGCAGATTACGGGAACTCCCTGATAAGCATAAGTCAGGGAGTTTTTATATACTAAGGATGATGGATAATTCCGAGCAAAACTTAAGAAACGAGTATGAGGTCTTGCAAAAGCGCTTGCAAGAGCCAGCTATATTTAGTTCCAAAGATTACTCTACACTGGCCCGTCGCCAAGCTGAGCTAGAGAAGATATTAAGTGTCTATGATGAGATATCAAAGGCAACAAGGCAGCGAGATGATGCCCAAAATCTCGCAAAATCAGGCGATGAAGAGATGTCCGAGCTGGCAAAGAACGAAACTGAACGACTGGACAAATATATAAAAACTCTGCAAGAAGAATTACAAGAATTTCTCCTGCCCAAAGACCCTAATGATGAACGGGATTGCATTGTTGAAATACGGGCCGCGGCCGGTGGCGATGAGGCCAGCTTGTTTGCCGGTGATCTATACCGTATGTACAGCCGCTGGTGCGAATCGCACGGTTATAAGATTGAGCTTTTAAGTGAAAGCCCCTCCGAGGCTGGTGGCTTTAAGGAAATCTCTTTTGAGGTCCATGGCCGGCAGGCTTATCACAGCCTCAAGTTTGAGGCCGGCGTCCACCGCGTCCAGCGCGTACCAACCACCGAAAGCCAGGGCCGCATCCACACCAGCACAGTTACTGTAGCTGTTTTGCCCGAAGCCGAAGAAACAGATGTAGAAGTCCGTCCAGAAGACATCCGTGTAGATGTTTTCCGTGCCAGCGGCCACGGCGGCCAGTCCGTTAACACAACCGATTCGGCCGTGCGCATCACTCACCTGCCCAGCGGCATTGTGGTATCTCAGCAAGATGAGAAAAGCCAGATAAAAAACCGCGATAAGGCCATGAGCGTACTAAGAAGCCGCTTACTTCAGCACCAAATTGACCAGGAGCAAGCCAAGCTTTCAGCTTCACGCAGAGCTTTGATTGGCTCCGGTGATAGAGCTGAAAAAGTCCGGACTTATAACTTCCCCCAGGACCGCATTACTGACCACCGCATTAACTATTCGCGCTCCAATATTCCGGGCGCCCTAAACGGTGAAATTGACGATTTAATAGAGAAGCTCCAAGCCGCCGAACACGAACTCTTAAAAAATGAATCTTGAACAGTGGCTCAAACAAGCAACCGATAAATTAGATAAATCCGGCATAGGCAGTGCTAGGCTGGACGCACTTATTCTACTTGAGGACGAAACCGGCAAGGACCGAGCTTGGCTACTCGCCCACCCGGAGTTCAGCCTAGGCACAGAACAAACGGGCCGACTAGGCAAAAAGCTAGCGCGACGGGCTGGACATGAGCCGCTGGCTTACATCCGCGGGCATACGGAATTTTACGGCCGACGTTTCAAGGTTGATAAACATGTTTTAGAACCCCGGCCAGAGAGTGAAACAATGATAGATTTACTGCTTAAATTACCCCTTCCGGCGGCTCCGGTTATAGCCGATATTGGTACCGGCAGCGGAGCGCTGGGCATTACCGCCCGGCTGGAAATCCCAAGCGCAGAAGTTGATTTATATGATATTGACGCTGCCGCGCTAGCCGTGGCTAGGCATAACTGTGAACTCCATGAGCTTTATCTAAAAACCTATAAACGCGATTTACTATCGCGGCCGGCCCGGGAATATCAGGTCATTTTGGCCAACTTGCCTTATGTCCCAGACAGTTGGCATATTAATGAAGCCGCGGCCATGGAGCCTAAGGTGGCTATTGCCGGCGGCAAGGATGGTCTTGAGCTGTACCGGCGTATGTTTAAACAGCTCGCCCGCCTAGAAAACCAGCCGCACTTTATTTTAAGCGAGGCCCTGCCCCCCCAGCACGAAGGCTTAGTCCACCTGGCCACCGCAGCTGGCTATAAATTAGCCGGCGCCCAGGACTTTATCCAGATTTTTACGCGTTAATAAGATTTACGGCGTGTTGCCAAGCGTTACATGAATCGTAATATTTTTGCCGGCGCGATTGATGTAAAGCACAACTTTATCGCCCGGCTTAAAGTGACTGAGTGCGCCAGATAAGCTGGTGTTGGAATCAACTTTTATGTTGTTTACACGAGTTATGATGTCATGTTCTTTAACACCTGCCTTGGCGGCTGGACCGCCAGACACTACGGCTGGTTCATTGTTGGATGATATAACGTAAGCACCGCGGTTAACATTTAAGTTGAACTCATAGGCTATGTCGTTGGTAAGCGAAATATAACGTACACCAAGGTACGGTATGGCCAGCTTGCCGCTACTTAAGACGCTGTTAATATCACCGGCAAGATCGTTAATCGGCTGGGCAAAACCAATATTTTGGGCACCAGAGGCCACCGCCGTATTGATGCCTATAACTTCTCCGTCAATATTCACAAGCGGGCCGCCGGAGTTACCTTCATTAATAGCCGCATCAGTTTGAAAAAGATCGGTCAGACTTTCGCCAGAACCCGTAGAATCACCAGCCGTTACGTCCCGGCCAAAGCCAGAGATTATGCCGGTAGTCACGGTGTTTTGAAATTGCCCAAGCGCATTGCCGATGGCAATAACTTGGTCACCAACCTGCATTTTGGATGAATCGCCTAAGGTTACGGGTGACAATGTCTTGCCCTTTAGATTAGAAATTTTTAGAAAAGCAATGTCTTGGGAGCTGGTGTTGGGCGAGCGGCCGACCACCTGAACATTATCGTAACGGGTACCGTCGACCAAGGTGACGCTTACGCTGGTGGTGCCATCCGGTATCACATGACGGTTGGTAACAATTAAGCCGCTAGAGCTAATAATGAAGCCCGTGCCAGCACTCTGCTGGTCAGTAGTTTGAGGGAAGCCGAAAAAGTCTGGAGTTTGAGTCTGGCTAGTTACATCAACTGAGACCACGCTGGTACCAACGCTTTTAGCGATAGAAGCTATTAGCGCGCTGGTATCGGAAATATACTGTTTTTTAGCCGCCGTGGAGACTGTAGACGTACCGCTTATACCGGTTGTGTAAATCCTGGCACCGATTAAACCGCCAACCATGCCGGCTATAAGACCGACTATGAGCGCGAAGGCACTGATGCGGTGACGCCAGCTGGATAGCTTGACTGATGGCGGGAGCTTAACAGTGGCAGATTCACGCAAAGAATTTAAACGGTTGTCACGCGTTGAGTAAACAGCCTGTTTAGTCTCTGGCTGCGGTGTCTTATTATCAATTTGTTCCTCTGCCATAGTCTAATATTTACTTGCTAATCTGAGTTTGGGCTTAAAAAGCCAATTTTAGATTGTCGCTCCACTCCAGTCGCTAAGCGCTAAGACTATTAGCAAAATAGCGCACATAAGCACAACCAGCTGCCGCTCCATCAAGCTCGTCAACTTATCCGTTGCATCAAGGTAATACATGGCTGCCAGACCGTAACCTACCACCGTCATGATAACGATTATCTGAGCTATAGAACCATAAAAAAGCAGCCAGTGACCCAAGATAAAGGCTAACCCAGCGCCAAAATACCCCCAAACGTGAGCCAGCAGCGTTGTATAGGCCTCTTCAAAGCTCGTTAAAAAGTGCCGCGCTGCTAAATAAGCGATTAGCCAGGTGACGGATACTAAAATCCAAAGCCTGGCGTCGCCAAATTTTAAATAAAGGACGGCCAGCCCCAAAAGTTGGCCAATCATAGCCTGAGCCGCCACGCTCAAGACGTCGTAGCGAGGTTTTAGCCAGACTAACCAGCCCATATAAACTGCTACCCAAAACAGCTGCCACCAGGCTGAAGCTGTCGAAGCCATCAAAAGTATGAGGCCAACCGCCACAGTAATATCAATACCGTTAGATATGAGGTTAGCCACCCAATAACGCGGCCGTACGGCAAACATGCGCCATTTACTTAAAATTACAAGCAAGATTGCCGGCCAAACAAAAGTCGCTCGCACCAAAATGTAAGCCAGTATGGGTAAAAGAAACTTTAACCCAACATGTACTATGTGCGAAAACCCGCGCAATGGCTTCAACTTTGATGGTAAGCCAATACGCACTTATCTACCCCCCGCTACCTTCTGCATCTCTGCCCAAAATTATAACAAAGTTGCTGCCGTTAGGTGGAGTAACCCCAGAGGATGAGGGCACAGACGAGACGGTTGTGACGCCAAAACGCAGATCCAGATAGTGAGCAGTGTACTTGTCTTTGCCGTGGGTTAAATCAACCACTACGGTCTTAGCCGGATTGGACACAGCCTTGGTGTTGGCCACGGTGGAGATGGTATAGCCATACGACTTTAATATGTCAGCTTCTGAGCTGGCTAAACCAGCTATATCGGTGGCGTTATATACGGCTATATTGGCGTTCTCTTTGGCCAAAAAACTATCGCGCAAGGCATTACGGACGTAGCTGTTTATCACCTTGTACTGATAAAGGCCAGCTTTTGGTTCAACAGTTGACAGGCCATCTATGTCGGCGGTAGTTAGATAATCATGCGGCGGTGTGACTAAATCCAATGAGGCTATTTTATTGTTTGGGATTTTGGAAACTATTTGATAGAGCCGGGTCATATCGCTCAGCGAAAAATCGGTGTAGACATTGTTGCCAACACTGCTAAGCAGATTGGATATTTTGACAGGGTTTGAAAAGGTTCCAAGTGTAAAAATCTTCTGTTTTATTGAGTCCAGCAGGAGCCGCTGGCGTTGCGAGCGGACAAAGTCGCTATCATTGTGCCGCTCACGGGCATAGTAAAGCGCCTTTTGACCGTTAAAATGCTGTTGACCGGACGGAACATAGAGGTAGTAGTGCCGGCTAGTGCCTTCAATCCAAAAATTCTCAGAAGCAGTAAGGTTAAATGGTACGTTGGCATTAACGCCACCGATAGAGTCCACTACTTGCTGGAAGGCTCTAAAATCAACCACAACATGATAATGAATTGGTATTCCCAGCACCGGGCTCAAGGTCTTATCAAGCAAGTTAAGCCCATCCCTTTCTTTGCCGGCTTGAGACTTGGCGCTAGACTCCATCAGACCGTCGCTATAAGCGGAGTTTATTTTTTGCGAACCATTGCCGGGAATTTGCACCCATAAGTCCCGCGGTACAGATAGTAGCGCCGTTTTGTGATTGATTGGGTCTATGCTGGCCAGCAACATACTATCGGTTAAGTTTGCCCCCTGGTGGCCAGGACCACCAATTCCCAAGATTAGGACGTTAATCCGGCCGTCGCCTTCGCCTTTAAGCTGATTAATATCAATGTTGGCAGCCAACGCTGGGGCTCCGCCGCCGCCGTGGAATAGGTTGTGCTCGGCAATAAATAACTTTACGCCAAAATAGACGCCACAGATTAACACTAATGCCGCCAAACACTGGCCGGCTTTTTTTAGATTCCAATCCTTCAGCCACCTGGCGGCCCTGCCTAGTCGCCCGAACCTCTTAGCGGGTTCGCTCGGGAGCTCGTCTAGCACGATGGGTTCATCAAGCATGGCGGCTTCATCTGCCTCGGCGCCTTGGCCCAAGCTGGAATTTGAGGCACGCATTGGGTAGAATCCGTCAGTCATTTGTTGCAAACTACCACCAAGACTGACCTTTTGTCCGCGCTGGACAAACTTGGCCCTTGGCACCCCTAGTTGCCTGCCGCTAGATACAATCCCATCTATCGGCGCCGGTTTTTTCCGGCCCCCAATAAAACGCTTACGTTCGTTCATTTGCTAGCTACCATTGTAGCACTAGCTAAAAAGCGCCTAATTAAAATGTTTATGGCTCCTTTCGGCCGGTAGTCTATAATTAAGAACGTGAAATTGCCATCTCTAAGAAAAAAAGACCCCGCACCAGCCCCCAACCCTTTAGTGTCGGACTTAAGCCTGCCCGATGCATCAACCCCTCGTCGGCGGCAAGAAATTATAAGTATAATTGCTTTGGTAGTTATAGCTATCTTAATAGCGTTCTTTATAAAAGCTTTTGTTATCCAGCCATATGAAGTAGACGGCGTAAGTATGTACCCCACACTGCATAACGGCGATCGTCTACTGGTAGATAAACTCCCCGGGACACTAACTCATCTTGGTGGTCATAAATACATTCCCAAAAGAGGCGACATTATTATTTTTAACGAGGATAACCTGCCGGGATACGTCGGTACTCGTCAATTGGTTAAGCGCGTTATAGGGTTGCCGGGTAATAAAGTAGTCGTTGAAAATAATACAGTTAGGGTATATGACCAAGCTCACCCGAATGGTTTTAACCCAGATAAAATCGGCACCTACACTATAAATGTTCCTAGCGCACCTAATACAACTATCACTTTAGGCAAAAACGAGCTTTTTGTAATGGGAGATAACCGCCCTAACTCTGAAGACTCGCGCTATTTTGGTCCCATCAACCTTTCCCAGGTCATTGGCAAACTTTGGCTTAGAATTTACCCGCTTGGGCAAGCCCACCATTTTTGAGTCTTTGAATTAAAATTTTACTCAAAGTAACGATTGCAGCTTTTATGATTTTTCAAGCCGCACGGCTAAGCGCTCAAGCTCGGTGTCTGTACTAAAACCAATCGCTAGTTGGCCGCCTTTGGCAGTTCTTTTAATTAATACCTGAGCATTCAATTTTTGCCCCAGCCGCCTGGCTATAGTTTGATCATTCGCGCGAGAGTCGCTCATGTTACCGGTTTTTATAGCCTTTTTAGCACTTAAAACGTACTGCTCGGCCTGACGAACACTCCAGCCGTTGTTGAGAATACATTGTAGTAATTCATTCTGCTTATCAGGGTGACCTTTTAGGGCCAATATGGACCTGGCATGCCCCTCACTTATCTTGCCTGTGCGCAGAGCCTCAGTGGCAGCCTCTGGTAACTGTAGTAGACGCGTCAAATTGCTTAAGGTTGAAGGCGCTTTACCGAGCTTTTGAGCTATCTCTTCAACTTTAAGATTAAATTGTTGTTGTAATTTTAAAACACTAAAAGCTTGCTCCAGTGGAGAAAGGTCAACACGCTGAATATTTTCTATTAGGGCCAGCTCAATTTGTTCAAGGTCAGCTAGCGAGCGAACAATGGCTGGGACATGATTGAGTTTGGCGTCACGAGCCGCCCGCCAGCGTCGCTCACCGGCGACAATTTGATAGCCACTTTTATCCCTTACTACAATGATTGGCTGAAGTACACCATGTCTTGCAACGGAGGAAACTAGTTCGTTGTGGGCAGCATCGTTGAATTCACGGCGCGGCTGAGAAGGGTTAGGATGAACATCGCTAATGAGCAACTTCTGTATTCTATCCTGTCCATTACTCAGTATAGTTTCATCAAAGTCTTTGGGTATTAATGCGTCTATGCCTCGGCCTAATCTATCCATATATTTTCTCTTCTATTTCTTTGGCTAAAGCTTTATAAGCTCGTGCTCCTTTGCTCCACTTGTCATATTCTACTATAGTTTTACCGAAGCTAGGCGCCTCCGCCAAGCGGACATTACGCGGTATGACAGTTTGTAAAAGCTTTTGGCCAAAGTGCTTTTCTAGCTCTGCCCTGACTTGCTCGGACAAACTGTTACGCGAATCATAAAGAGTTAGTGCAACACCTAACAACCTGAGTTCAGGGTTCAGCCCAGCTTGTACTTGCTGGATCGTAGCGAGCAGTTGGCTTAACCCCTCAAGCGCATAATATTCTGCCTGGACTGGTACAAGTGCGTCGGTTGCCGCCGCTAGCGCATTTACCGTTAATAGCCCCAGGCTAGGCGGACAATCAATAATAATGTAGTCGTAGTTTAGTGGTTCTAAAACGTGTTTTAGATAAAACTCACGCCCTGGCAGTTCCACTAGTTCTACTTCCGCACCAGCTAGTTGAGCGTTAGAACCCAGTAGATATAGGTTTTTGTGGCTAGTCTTTTTAATAGCCGAACTGGCATCGGCTCGCGCCAGCAAAATATCATAGATACTTCGCTTTAGAGCATTTTTATCTTGGCCCAGACCGCTAGTAGCGTTTCCCTGAGGATCAGCATCAACTATCAGAACGCGGCGGCCGGCTTTAGCAAGATATGCTGCAATATTTATAGCAGTGGTTGTTTTGCCAACACCCCCTTTTTGGTTCAGCACCGCGATAATGTTTGCCATTATTTATTTCTCTTTTGCCTTAAGTTAAGGTTAACACGCCCCTATCTGGACGTAAATCCTCTTGCCTGTGCTCAAATATACGAATGGTTTTGCTAGCTGATTGTTAAGATTTTTATGCGGGTCTTTTGTTGACGGTGGCCCTGGGTTTTACGGACTCGTTTTTTAGCTTTATAACGGATAGCCACTACTTTTGGACCTTTTACGCTCTGCTCAATCACTTCTGCTTGGACCTTGACTCCGCTAACCGTCGGGCTGCCAATAGATACTTTGCCTTCATCAATGACTAAAAGCGGTTCAAATTCCACTTTTTTCTCTGCGCCTAGCAACTCAACGTCTAGCTGTTCGCCTTCGCTGACAAAATGCTGTTTGCCGCCAGTTTCAATAACTGCCTTTTTCATAAGTCAAATAAGAGCGTAACAGATTAGATTGACCCTGTAAAGGATAGTAACCGCACTTGCCGAATGTGGCCAGTGCCACTTACTTAGTTGCTTTTGCTAGGCTGATTTTTACTTTGTGGCCATCCAGCCGGACGTCTTCGCTGTAAGACGGCTCAATTTTTAACTCGTCAACTGCAAGGGTCTCAGCAAATATCTCATCTTTAAAGCGTTTGTAGACCCTATTAATGTCTTCCGACTCACTGGACAGTGAGAGCTCTACCCGATCATCCACCTGCAGCTTAGCATTCTTGCGCGCATTTTGGATGTGTCGGATAATTTCTCTTAAGGTCCCCTCAGCCTTTAGCTCACCAGTTAAGTTAGTGTCTAGGTTTACGCTAAGGGTTTTGCCAGCCGATAGACTAACCTGCTTGACGTTCAGTTCTTCCTTAATTATTTCGACCAGCTCCGGCCGGAGCTCATTCAGGCCCCCAATAGAAGCCGATGCCAGCGGCTGACGGACTTTTATCTGCGCGTCAGCTCTGAGGGATAACCCTTGGGTTATGGCCTCACGGACTCTGGACATTTCATCAATAATCAACCCGTCTACATGTCCGCTGGCTGGCCAATCACACAAGTGGACTGATTCCCCGCCGGTCAGGTTTCGGTACAATTCCTCGGCTAAGAAAGGTGTGAAAGGCGCTAAAATCAGGCTCAAACGCACCAATAAATAGTGCAAGCTCGTGTAAGCCTGGTCTTTATCAGCGCTATTGCCGCTTTTCCAAAACCGCCTGCGGCTGCGCCGGATGTACCAGTTACTGGCATCGTCAACAAACGGCAGCACGCCCTTAAGGGCGCCGGCAATGTCATAGCGCTGCATGGACTCGTCAACCTCAGCGGTCAGCTGATGAAGCCTGGAGATTATCCACTGGTCTAACGGGTGTTTAAGTTCCTGATACGGATCTTCTAGTTTGCCTTTCCATTGCCACCCGTCCACGCTTGCGTAAAGCGTAAAGAAGTCATACATGTTCCAAACCATCCGCAGCTTGCGGGCAACATCAGATACGTCCTTATCTACAAGCGAAAAGTCTTCGCCGTTTAAGAGCGGTGAGGATAGGAACAAAAAGCGCAATGCATCAGCACTGTAGGTATCCATGAGCTCGTTGGGATCGGTATAGTTGCCGAAGCTTTTACTCATTTTACGGCCATCGCTGCCAGCAATCGTCCCGGTCACAATCACATTGTTAAAAGAATTTTGACCAAATAAGCCAACGCTCAGAGCATGTAAGTAATAAAACCAAGCGCGGACTTGGCCGACGTACTCAGCAATGAAATCCCCGGGGAAATTTTGCTCAAACTTGTCCTGATTCTCAAAGGGGTAATGGAATTGCGCAAAAGGCATAGAGCCAGCTTCAAACCAGCTGTCCATAACTTTGTCTATGCGTTTATATATCACACCGTCGATTTCAAAACCTACGTCATCAATCCACGGCCGGTGGTAATCGGGCAGCTCAACGCCGGATAGCTGCTTGAGCTCGTCGTATGAACCTACCACTTTGATGTGTTCTTTGCCGGTCTTATCTTCACCCTTCCAGACAGGCAATGGAGTAGCCCAGAAACGGTCACGGCTAATATTCCAATCCGGCGCTTGAACAATATTTTTGGCGAAGCGGCCGTTTTTAAAATGCTCGGGAAACCAATTTATCTTGGCATTTTCATCAAGCATAGCTTGGCGCTGGCTATCAACGTTAATGAACCAGCTGGGGTGCGCTCTATACATCAACCGAGTGCCACAGCGGTGGCAGTGCGGGTAGCTGTGGGTGATGTACTCAATTTTCCAGACCTTGCCGCGGGCCTGCAAGTCTTTAGCAATCGCTTTGTTGACATCCCAAACCAGCCGCCCCTTCCACTCGCCGCTGGTGTAAAAACCGTTATCATCAACGACGCTGACCGCTGGGAAGCCCTTTGCCTTAGCCAACTCATAATCTTCCTCACCATAAGATGGTGCCAAATGGACAATACCAGTGCCTTCTTCATCACTAACGTAGGGCGCGGCCCAGATTTTATGGGCATTTTTGCCACGATCTTCAAATAAAGGCTCGTAAGATTTTCCAACCAGCTCTTTGCCGCTAAATTCTTTTTCTACCTCATATTTGACTGGCTGGTTTTTATCATCAATCAGAACTCTTTTATTGAGCTGTCCCGCCAGGATTAGGCGGGTACCGTCTTGGAGTTTTACTTGGTTGTACTTTAATTTGTCCCAAACACCCAAAGCGGTGTTGGCCGGCAACGTCCAAGGCGTAGTTGTCCAAGCCAACATATATACGTCCTCGCCCGTGAGCTTGAACTTAACATAGACGCTCGGGTCTGTGACGTCCTGATAGCTGTTATCCATCGCCACCTCGGCTTTGGCGATAGGTGTAGCGTCGCGCGTACAGTAGAGTAAGACCTTTTCGCCCTCATAAATCTTGCCTTCGTCATAAAGCTTCTTAAAGGCCCACCAGACCGACTCCATATAGTCTTTGTCCATAGTTTTATAGGCGCCCTTAAAGTCCACCCAGCGGCCAATCCGGGCGATAGTCGCCTCCCAGGCATCACCGGTTTGGACCATATTCTCGCGGCAGGTGAGAATGTAGTCTTCTAGGCTGATTTTAGTGCCAATATCTCGCTTGTCTTTGATACCTAATTTTTGTTCGGTATAGACTTCGGCGGGCAGCCCGTGGCAATCCCAGCCCCAAACTCGTTCTACCCGCTTGCCCTTCATAGTCTGATAGCGAGGCACCGCATCTTTAACGATGCTCGATAGCAAGGTGCCGTGGTGCGGCACACCGGTTATAAATGGGGGTCCGTCATAAAAAACGTAGCTATCAGCCGCCGGCCGTGATTCAACCGACTTCTCAAAAATCTTGTTTTTCTGCCAATACTTAATTAAGTCCCTCTCGTACTCAGTTGGGCGCCGGCTGCTGTTAGCTTTGAATTTCATCTATAAAACTAGTATAAAACAGGGGTGATTACCAAGCAACTAGACACGTTGGCGATAGGCGTAAACTTCTTCCAGTAGCGGTAAACCGCTGCCTTGCCAAAGCTGCTGCAGGCTGCCATCATCAGCCGTCGTTAAAATTGCCGGATGCCGGGTAATGTCATAAAGCTCAGCCAAGCTCATGCCCTCAGCCGAATCAATATCAAGGGTATCTAGCTCTAAGCCGTAGCGGGCCTTAAAATCACGCAAGTAGTCCTCTACTTGGCCGGCGTGCTCACTATTTGGTCGGTACAAAACCACCACTCTCATAGTGCTTATGATACTCCTAATACCTCTAAAACTTCAGTCTGGATAATTTACGAGCAGCCTGTTGTGCTGCCGCAGGCCGTACAGACATAGCAGCTGCCGGAGCGTTGAGTCTGATTGCCGCAGTTAAAGCACATAGGTGCAGATTCATCTTGTTGCGGACTCTTAGATTGAGTGCTACTAGTGCTAGAAGCCGCCGCTTGTATGCTAATGTTCTCTGGTTGAGCTGTAGTTGCCTTAGCTACTGACGGTTTTTCTTCCTCGGCCTTAACTTCTTCAGAATCTTCTATCTTGGTACTGTCAAGCAGGCTAGTTTGATTTGTAGTCGCTTCATCTAAGGATACCAAACCTAGCTCCATACGGTCGTCAAATGACAGGTAGGTGCTAGCTAGCTTGCGCATAATATAGTCAATGATAGAATTGGCGGTTCTGATCTGAGGATCATCAGTGATACCCGTTGGCGGGAAGCTCATGTGACTGAAAGTACGTACGTAGCTCTTTAGCGGTACACCCCATTGGAGACCATAGCTAATGCTGATAGCAAAGGCGTCAAATAGACCGCGCAAGGTTGAGCCATGTTTAGAAGTACTGATGAACAGTTCGCCAGGCGTACCGTCTTCGTACTCACCCACCGTAAAGAAACCTTTGCTGTCGGCTACTTGGAAGCTGAAGGTCTTGGAGTTACGGACTTTGGGCATTTCATGGCGAATCGGCATGCGGCTAGTTGGCTCAGTAAGAGCGTTGACTACTTCTGGTGTTGAGGCAGCGGGTATTTTTACTTCACCATCTTTTTTAGCCATAGAAAGAGGCTGGGCAACTTTGCAGTTGTCGCGGTAAATAGCCACCGCCTTTAAGCCCATCTTCCAGGCGTCCAAATGCAGTTGTTCAATGTCTTCCACGGTCGCCTCCTCGGGCATGTTGACGGTCTTAGAAATAGCACCTGAAATAAATGATTGTACAGCTCCCATCATTTTTACGTGGCCAAGGTAATGAATAGCGTTGTCGCCCATACTACAAGCAAAGACAGGTTCGTGCTCTTTCTTCAGGTGTGGAGCGCCAAGAATTGTCTTTTCTACATCAATATAGTTAACAATGTCTTCTACTTCACCGCGGTTATAGCCAAGCGCCTTCAAGGCCCTAGGAACCGTCTGGTTAACAATGCTCATCGTGCCGCCACCAACTAGTTTCTTGACCTTGACCAAACCAAGATCTGGCTCAATACCTGTTGTATCACAATCCATCATTAAGCCAATCGTACCGGTAGGCGCCAGCACCGTAGCTTGCGCATTGCGCACTCCATGCATCTCGGCCAGCTCAACCGCCTCATCCCAAGCACTGGCGGCAGCACTAAGCAGTTCTTCGGATACATAGGCTGGGTTGATCTTTTTAACCTCATCGCGGTGCATCTTTAGAACCTTGTTCATAGCTTCACGGTCTTTATGGTAGCCGGTAAATGGTCCAACCTTGCGAGCCAACTTGGCGGAAGTTGCGTAGGCATAGCCGGTCATTAAAGCCGTAATGGCCGCTGCCTGAGCACGTCCCTCATCACTGTCATAGGGCAGTCCCTGCGCCATCAACAAGGCGCCCAAATTGGCATAGCCCAAGCCCAGCTCTCGGTAAGCCCGCGCATTCTTGGTAATACTCTCGGTTGGGTACTCACTGTAGCCCACGAGTATCTCCTGGGCGGTGAACATTAATTCTACGGTGTGCTTAAACGCTTCAATGTCAAAGCTCCCATCGTCGTTTAAGTACTTAAGTAGGTTAATGGAAGCCAGATTACAAGCCGAGTTGTCCAGATGCATATACTCACTGCAAGGATTAGAGGCGTTAATACGGCCAGCATTTGGCGATGTGTGCCACCGGTTGATAGTAGTGTCAAACTGCATGCCCGGGTCAGCGCATTCCCAAGCCGCTTCGGCAATTTGTCGGAAGATATCCTTGGCCTTTGCCGTCTTTAAGCTTTTGCCTGTGGTCACGGCCCGCAGCTGCCAATCCTCATCGTTTTCAACAGCCTGCATGAATTCATCTGTAACGCGCACTGAATTGTTGGCATTTTGGTATTGGACACTATAGCTGTCCTTGCCGTCTAGGCTCATGTCAAACCCGGCTTGTTCTAAAACGCGGGCCTTGCGCTCTTCAAGGGCTTTACACCAGATAAACTCTTCTACATCTGGATGGTCAGCGTTCATAATGACCATTTTGGCGGCGCGGCGAGTTTTGCCCCCACTTTTAATGGCACCAGCCGAGGCATCGGCACCACGCATGAAGGACAAGGGACCGCTGGCTGTGCCAGCACTCTTACCCAAGGCTTCTTGAGAGCTGCGCAAGGTAGAAACATTAATGCCGCTACCCGAACCGCCCTTAAAAATCATGCCCTCTTCTTTGTACCAATTAAGGATGGAGGGCATGGTATCCTCTACAGCCAAAATAAAGCAGGCGCTAGCCTGTTGTGACCGGCCCTGGGCACCGATGTTAAACCACACTGGCGAATTAAACGCAGCTCTTTGAGTAGCCAAAATATATTTGAGCTCTTCGCGGAAGTCTTCTGCCTCAACTTCAGACTCAAAGTAGCCCTCACTCATGCCTTGGCGCGTCACTGTATCTACTACTCTGTTAATTAGCTGTTTTAAGGAGCTTTCACGTTCCGGCGTATCGGGTGTCCCCGTAAAATATTTCTGGGCCACGATATTAATGGCGTTAAGTGACCAGCCTTCCGGAAATTCTACGTTTTTTTGTTCAAAGACCGCTTTGGCGGTCATCGGATTTTCTATTCTTGAATCACGCTTCACCCATTTGAGTTCGTCGTAACCCTTACTTTTGGGCTTGGTAAAAAGCCTACTCAGCTTAGTTTTAGCAGTTTGCGCCATAGTTTTACTCCTTATTCCTCTTTTTATTGGTTATGTTAGGTTTTTGTTTAAAGAGCAGCCGCGGCGCCTAGATATAGTAAGCACCCCCTGCTCCTGCCTAATATCATCATTTTAAACTTAGCGATAGGCTAAAGCAATAATGATTTTAGGATGTTAGCTAATGTTATTTTTTAGATTTTGCTTGTTTTTTTGGGCTAGCTTTGCCGCTGACAGCTTTGGATTCGCGAATATGCGAGAGTTCGCGTTCAAAGCTGGATATATCGCGGAATTTCCTATACACGCTTGCGAACCGCACATAGGCGACCTCGGAAAGTTTGGGCAGGCCGGCCATAACCAGCTCACCGACATCTGTGCTGGAAACTTCCGGTTCACCGCGGTCATATAGTTCACGTTCAATTTTAGCCACAAAGCCTTCCAACTGCAGATTGCTAACCGACGTCTTTTCGCAGGCATGTTGTAGTCCGGCCAGCAGCTTATCGCGGCTAAAAATCTGGCGGGTACCGTCACGTTTGACTACAACTAAACTTGGACGTTCCAAGCGTTCGTAAGTGGTCCAACGGTAGCCGCACGCCAGACACTGGCGCCGCCGTCGTATGGCTTCCCCCTCAGCGACATCGCGTGATTCAATAACCTTATTGTCATTTGAGTTGCAATGATGACACTTCAAAACTAATTCCCTCCGAGGCCGTTATTTTCCATTAACGGGCCTCTAACAAGCTTTTGTCTTAATGTACTATCACTATATATAGTGTTCGTAGGTTTTATATTAACCCTACATGTTGAGTAAGCGCAAGCATTTTTTGGTGTAATAATCACAAAGTTTCTTTATCTGTTACTTTTCCGTTTCGTCTTCGCTAACTTCTTTGTCTTTTTTACTGCCCTTGGTGGGTTTCTCTTCCTGCTCTGGGTCTTCTTCTGCTTCAGACTCGTTTACGTCTTCTGTGACTACCGGCTGCTCGGTTGGTAAATCTTCGTTTTTGCGTCGGCGCAGGCGGCGCAAAAACGACGGCCTTTCAATGTCCTCCTCGTCAATAGCGGAGGAATCATCCTGCGGCGGCCCATTGACGTCATCACTTAACGCCCAAATGTTGGCGGTCTCTTCATTATGAAAATCTTCGGCAGTAGTTTCTGCCGGCTCGCTAATATCCATATCAAGGCCGCTCATAGTCTCATCGTCAATTTTGGCCGACTCGACAGCTGGCTCCTTTGTTTTACGGACTAGATTTGCCAGCTTGGCATCACGACTAGCATAGTAAGATTCATCAAAGCCAGTAGCTACAACCGTTACGATAATCTCTCCTTCAATATCTGGGTTGATGCTAGCACCAAAGATGATGTTGGCTTCAGGATCAGCCGCAGCGGTAATAGTCTCGGCCACGGTGTTAATTTCATGCATAGCCATGTCGGAGCCGCCAATGACGTTGAACAAAATGCCCCGAGCGCCGTCAATCGATACCTCCAGAAGCGGTGAGCTGATGGCTTGGTTGGCAGCTTCAACCGCACGGTTTTCACCGCTGGCGCGTCCAATCCCCATCAAGGCTGAGCCGGCGTTGGCCATAACGGTTTTAACGTCAGCAAAGTCCAAGTTAATCAAACCGTGTACTGTTATAAGGTCCGAGATACCCTGCACGCCCTGCCGCAAAACGTCATCGGCCACTTTGAAGGCTTCCAAAAGCGGCGTGCGACGGTCAATTGTCTGTAGCAGCCGATCATTAGGAACAACAATGAGCGTGTCCACTTGAGCGCGAAGTTTTTCTACAGCGGCTTCAGCGTTACGGCGCCTTTTTTCACCTTCAAAGGCAAAGGGCTTGGTGGCAAAACCAATTACCAGCGCACCGGCTTCACGAGCAGTTTTGGCAACCAACCAACCCGCACCGCTACCCGTACCGCCACCGGCACCGATAGTGACAAATACCATGTCTGAGTTTTCAACTGCTTTTTTGATATCTTCTAGCGAGTCCTCGGCAGCCTTTTGGCCAATGACCGGGTCGGCCCCGGCTCCTAAACCATGCGTGTCTTCCTTACCAATATGGACTTTTTGGTTAGCTTGAGAGTGGTGCAATGCCTGAGCGTCAGTGTTGATAGCTATAAAATCTACCCCTGTTACACCTGCATCTACCATTCGGTTAATTGCGGCGCCACCGGCGCCACCTACACCCACAACTTTTATACGAGCGAAGGTTTCAATGGCCGGTTCAACTTGAGGCATAAGTCTTTATATCTCCACTTATCAATTATGCGTATGCGCTTATTATAAACACTGGACACTATTGAATGCAATTGATACTCGGGCAAATTTTAAGAGCTTAAGCGACGAACAAAAATTGTGAGCTAGTGGCCTAGTGGCGGCGCAGCCGGCCCAAAAATGTGTTCAACTGGCCACCAACAGATTGGATAAGGCCACTTGTGGCTTCTATATAATCGACCGGCTGAGCTGGGCCAAGGTACATATCAAGTAGCATCAGCCCCACAGCCGGTGCAAAAATTTGTTGGTCAACGTTATCAACTACAGACTTTATGTGCTTAAAGTTGCCCACGCGGGCCGGTAACTCTAGCGTATCTTTGACTAACTCTACAAGGTCCGGTAGCTTGGCCGTACCACCGGTCAGGACAATACCGCCCGGCAGTTTGCGGGAACGGTGAATTTTTTTGAGCTCTTTATCAACGTAGTCCATGATTTCTTCCACCCGCGCCTCGGCAATCATGCGCAAGGTTTCTTTATCAAAACTGTGCGTCTCGCCGTTTACTACCACACTGAACCCGCCGGATGAGCGCTTAGATAAGCTAGCGTGCTTAATCTTAACCATTTCGGCAATATCAAGGTCGCATTTTAAGCCGATTGCCAGATCGTTGGTGATATGATTGCCGCCCATCGGGATGACGGCTACATGTTCTACTTCGCCGTCTTCTATAACTACTAGGTTAGTTGTAGCCGCTCCGATATCCAAAATGGCTACGCCAGATTCTTTTTGCTTTCTATCCAGTGTGGCCTCGGCTGCTGCTAAGCTGCTGATAGTCCGGTGGGACGGTGCAATCTCCGCCCTGGCCAAAACCTGCTCCAGGCTACGCAGAGCCGGCGTAGACGCCATGACCATGTGGGTATCAACCTCTAGGCGCACTCCGTGCATACCTACTGGGTCTTTAATGTTCTCTTGGCCATCAAGCCGGTAGTTTTTGGCAAAAACTTGGATTATTTCTTTGTTTGCCGGCAGCTGGACAATGGTCGCAGCCTCCTCGGCTCGGGCACGGTCATCAGCTGTTATGTTTCGATCCGGCGAGCTGATGGCAACTACGCCTTTTGAATTTACGCCCTGTACATGTGAGCCATTGACATTGATTGTGGCGGATTTTATTTGGCGGCCACTAATACGTTCGGCTTCCTGGACGGCATTTATAATCGCCTCGGCTACTTCTTCGGTATGGGCAATGTTGCCCTTACGCATACCTGTGTTTTCTGCTTTGGTGGCGGCAATAATGCTGGGCAATGGATTATCACCACTCAGTTCGCCAACCAGGCAGCGCACGGCGCTGGTGCCGATATCAAGGCCTATGTAGTAGCTGTGTTTTTCTTCTGTCATGCGGCTTCGCCTTATAAGGAACCCCTTCGCGGTTCCTTATCGCGCCGGGCGCGGAGTGAATCCGACGCTCGGGCTATATTCCGGATGAATAATTGCTTCAACATTTTTGTATCTATGTATACACCGAAAGTATAACGCTAGAGGTTATCAATCACAAGCCAACAAAAAAACCGGCCTTTCGGTCGGTTTTTCGTTTCTCCAAGATTATTTATTGTTTGACTGTAACATCTGGAGTAACATCTCCATCGAAGTCTACGGTCTTTCCAGCAGCTTCAGCTTCTCTCAATGCCTGTTGGTGGTATGCGTCCTGATTATCTTCATAATGCTCTTTAGCTGCAGCTACACTATCAGGGTATTCATGGTGGGCACTTACGTGCGTATCGCTTGCTTGGCGAAACCGAATATTAGCTTCGTCTACAGGCTCACGACCAAGCCCATTTCTATAGCCCACCCGGGCTTCAGCTAAAGCTTTCCCGGCTTCCAGAGATTTCAGTTTCGCTTGAAGCTAAGTTGTCAGCAGCTTTTTTGTGCTGAGCATAAATAGCCTCGGTGTCTTCATCTAAAAATTCTGTCATTTCTATTCTTTTCCTTTTTAATTTTGAGGGGCTACAAGGTCACTCTATCACACTTATGCTTATTTTGCAAGCCCTCCCACCCGGCTCAAGAAAACAGAAGCAAAGTGGGTCCGGGCATCTGAAAAACAGAAGTTTGAGTGGAGCCAAGAAGATGACGGCCAAACGCACGTTCAACCGCAGGGCGCTCGGCTTGGCCCGCTTTTTGGCGAACAAGAACGCTCCAGTTTTTCAGCCGTCCGGCGGTTTGGCGCAACCTTTGCCGCACAAAGGTTGTGGTAATTTGGTTCTTTGGAAAAGAACCCGTTAAATTTGGGTTAAAATTTCCGCGCTCTTTTCGGTAATAAGTACCGTGTGTTCAAAGTGGGCGCCAATGGAGCCATCCGCCATCTCAATTGTCCATTGGTCCGGTGCTGTCTTTATATGCCAATCACCCAAGCTTGCCATGGGCTCTATGGCTACCGTGTCGCCGGCGTGCAGCACTGGACCGGTGCCAGCCACACCGTAATTTGGGATATGCGGATCTTCGTGGATACTGTGTCCCACCCCGTGGCCAACCAAGTCCCTAATAATACCTAGCTTATGATCATCCATTACCTTTTGGGCGGCCGCAGAAATATCACCAACCCGCGTACCTTCGCCAGAAATCGCGTCAATGGCTGCATAAAGGCTTTTTTGGGTACCTTCAACTAGCCGTTTAATGCTAGTTGACTGGGGTGAACCAACCACAAAAGTAGCAGCATGGTCAACCACCATACCTTTGTAAGCTACCGTTAAGTCTAGCTTCACCACATCGCCGTCTTTAAAAGGCTTGCCACTAGGCAGGCCATGCACAATCGCTTCATTAACCGACACGCAAATCACGTCAGAAAAGCCTTCATAGCCCAGTAATATGGCCTGCAAGCCAGCTTTTTTAAACTTATCTGCTGCCATGGCAGAAATACTTTTCGGTGTCACGCCTGGCTTAACCTCAGCCGACAGCTCCTTCATAACTATTGCCACGCGCTTGCCGCCTTCGCGCATCAGTTCAATTTCTTGGGGTGTTTTGATGGACATTTACTAACCAATTATACGGTTTATTTCTGTCTGTATCACATCCGGGGGTTGTTCGCCGGCGATTTCATACACAGGAATTTTGTGGCTACGCAAGTACTTTATTATCGGGTCGGTGGTTTGATGATAAACGCTCAAGCGGTGCCCAATTATGCCTTGAGTGTCGTCGGCCCGGCCGCGGGCCAGTAGCCTGGCCAGGACTGCCTTGTCTGATACATCTAGTTTAATGACGGCTTTGAGCCTAACCTGCCCGGTCTTTATTTGGTTGACCAGCCATTCGGCCTGAGGGATGGAGCGCGGAAAACCATCTAATATAAAATCTGCTTCGCTGGCTTTTTTATCCTTTAAAACAGGCTTTAAAAGCTCAATTATCTCAACGTCGTCAACCAGATCGCCAGCCAGCATTTTGGCTTCGAGCTGGGGCGTCAAATTATCACGCAAAAGCTGGCTGGTGGAGATAGTGTCAATTTTAAGCCGAGCAGCCAAGCGTTTGGTCTGCTCGCTTTTGCCCGAACCTACCGGGCCCATCAAAATTATCATTTACTTTTCAATAGCCTCTTTGACTAAACGTGCAATCAGCCCGCCATCAGCCCCGGCACCCAGCTTAGCCCGGACAGCACCGATAATCTTGCCCATATCGGCCATGCTGAGCTCACCGGCTTTAGTAATCTCTTCATCAACAGCGACTTTAACCTCAGCCTCGCTGGCTTGGGCCGGCAAATACTGCTCTATAACTTTCTTTTCGGTTAGTTCTGTCTCAGCCCGTGCAGTTTCGCCAGCTTTAGCATAAAGTTCAGCAGCTTCAGTCCGCTTTTTAGCCTCGCGGGCTAAAACTCTCTGGGCTTCTTCATCTGTTAAACCACGCTCTTTTGCGCCTAGGCTTATGGTTTCGTTAAGCAAGGCACTTTTTATACCCCGCAGCGTTTCGACTGTTGTTTTATCACCTCTAAGGAGGCCGGTTTTGAGGTCTTTCTCAATCTGCTGCTGCATTAGCGGCCTAATTTTAGCTTTTTGAGCTTGGCTACTTTGCGCTCGGTACGCACAATCGCCTTAAGGCGGCGATCGCGTTTGCTCATGGGCTTTTCAAAATATTGCCCCTGCTTAGCAGTAGACATAACCCCAGACTGAATAACCTTCCGGTTAAACCGGCGCAACATATTCTCTAAAGATTCTTTGGAGTCTTTTTTAGTAACTTGAATCATCGGTCACAATTCTATCTTATTTAACAGACAATTTAAAGTGTTATTAGATCTGAGGCCGCTTTTGGGCAACCCGCTGGCTCTTTAAGACTATGCTCTGGAGCTCTTTGAAAATAGGGAAGTTCTTATTGGTGTAATAGATCTTAGTGTTGCTTTGCTTTTCACTTATTAAAAAGCCAATTTTTTCCAAGCGCTTAAGTTCGCGCTGGATGTTGCCAGCATCTTCTTTTATTAACTTAGCTAGGCCCCGAACATGTGTCTTGAAATCGGGATACTTAGCATAAACCACGATGATTTTGCGCCTAACTCTTGACGTAATAAATGTATCTAACACTTCCCCTACCTATTGTTATTGCAACAACGTAAAGTATAGCGCAAAAATCGCTGACTACGCAAGAAATGTTAAACCCAAAAAAAGCCTGCCGTTATAGAATGAACATGATGAACTACTACCAAGTCTTGATAGCCGACGGCCGTTATCATGGCAACGAACCCCTAACCTATAGTTATGGAACGAGCTTGCCGATGCTTGGTGTGGTTAGCGTCCCTTTGCGCGACCGCTCCGTGAGTGGTTTTGTCTTGAAAAAGGTCGCTAAACCAAAGTTTAACGTCAGACCTATAAAAGCAGTGGTGAGTTCTACACCCCTGCCGCCACACTGCCTTGAACTAGCCCGCTGGCTGAGTGCTTACTACGGTACGACGCTGCCTGATGCCCTACGCCAGTTTGCACCGACCCGACCAGTTATCCACCAAGCTGACCTGCATCTAGCTAAAGAACCCTCTCAAATCAGTCTGAGCGGGGCATTAACCAACCAGCAAGCAGGCGCTCTTAAAGAAATTGATAAAATGCCTAGCCACACTGTCCTAGTGCACGGCGAGACTGGTAGCGGCAAGACCCGGGTTTATTTAGAAAAAGCCAAGCAGACTTTGGCAAACGGACGCTCTGTCATACTTTTGACTCCAGAAATATCGCTGATTTCTCAGCTTGCTCAAGCTACTAAAGACTTTTTAAACGCACCCCTTTTTGTATTACATTCCCAGCTTTCGGGTGCGGAGCGCAAAAAAATCTGGCAAAGAATACTGGAGGCAAAAGAGCCGGTTGTAGTAGTCGGCCCCAGGTCAGCCTTGTTTGCACCCATAAAAGATCCCGGACTGATTGTTTTAGATGAAGCCCACGAGCCAGCCTACAAACAGGACCAATCACCACGCTATCAAGCCGCTCGGGTCGCCAGCCGGCTGGCAGCAATCGTAAATGGCAAAGTTATCTTTGGCAGCGCCACGCCGCTTGTGAGTGATTATTATTTGGCGAGCGAAAAAAAGGCAGTCATCAGAATGGACAAGCCCGCTTTACCGCAAAAATTTAAAGTTAAGACTTTGGTTGTAGATGCCCGCGATAGACAAAATTTCTCTACTTCCGGATATCTTTCAGCTCAAATGATTGATGCAATAAACACAACTATTTTAGCCAAAAAACAGATACTGATTTACCTAAATAGGCGCGGTTCGGCTCGCTTAATTTTGTGCAGTCACTGCGGCTGGCAACTGCTGTGTCCTAACTGTGATGTGCCGCTGGTATATCACCATGACCAACACTTGGCACGCTGCCATAGTTGCGGGTTTAGCACCAAGCCGCCCGTCAATTGCCCAAGCTGCGGTGCTCCGGATATTATTTACCGCTCTGCCGGTACGAAGACCGTCGCCGAAGAGCTGGTCAAGCTCTTCCCCAATGCAAGAGTTAAGCGTTTTGACAGTGATAATGTTGCAGGTGAACGCTTAAATGAAGTTTATTCGGACGTGGCCAAAGGAGAAATAGATATCTTGGTGGGCACTCAACTCTTAGCCAAGGGACTGGATCTGCCAAGACTTGGTATGGTTGGGGTACTGTCAGCTGAATCTTCTATGGCACTCCCGGACTTTTCGGCCGAGGAGCGGACTTTTCAGCTTCTTTATCAGGTTATTGGGCGCGTTGGCCGCGGTCATGGGCATGGGTTGGTAATAATCCAGAGCTTCCAGCCGGATAACCCCGTTATTAAGGCTGCTATCTCCCGCGATTGGCCGACTTTTTACGAATATATCTTAAAACAGCGCCGCAGTTTTGGCTTCCCCCCGTTTTGTTATTTAGCTCAACTAGTCTGTAAGCGTGCTTCCACGGAATCAGCCGATAAGACTGCTGGCCAACTAAAACAAAAGCTAGAATCACTCAAACTACCAATTAAAATCATTGGGCCAATCCAGCCCTTTTATAGCCGCAGGGGTGCAAGTTACTATTCACAATTGGTTGTTAAGGCTAAAGACCGCTCTAGGCTCCTGGGGATCCTGCCGGCTATCCCGGCTGGCTGGCAGATCAATCTAGACCCGAGTGACCTGCTTTAAAGGTTATAATTTAACTCAAGATGTCAGCTAGAGATCAAATCATTACACTGCCCAACCCGCACCTGCGCGCAAAATCTCAGCGGGTAACCGCTTTGGATGAGCGTGTAAAGACTGTAATTGAAAAGATGAAGGCCGCTGCCCTGGATTGGGAGGCCCACCGCGAGCATGAGGTAGGCGTGGCTTTGGCTGCCGTTCAGATTGATGAAGCCCTAAAAATCATCATAATCAGAAATGACTTTGACGATAAAGAAGACCACTCCTTTAACGTTTTTATTAACCCTAAAATCGTTAAGGCCGAAGGCCCGTTAGAAGAAGATTTTGAAGGCTGTCTGAGTGTAACGGATGTATATGGTAAGGTCCCGCGCTATAGCAAAATCAGAATAAGAGCTCAAGATGAAAACGGCCAAGAAGTCCGTATCAAGGCAGAAGGCTTTTTGGCACGTATTTTCCAACATGAGATTGACCATATAAACGGCAAGGTGTTTATTGATTATATAAAGAGCGAGCCAGGTGCTTTTTACCAACTAACAAATGAGGGAAAGTTAGAGCCCCTAAGCGATGAAGCAGCTAGCAAGCTTAGTGTTCTTCGGTAGCGGTCCGGTAGGGGCTGCTAGCCTGTCAGCGCTTGATGGCGCCGGCTTTGAGATTGAGGCTGTAATAACAAAGCCCAAGCCGGCCCACCACAGAGGTGAGTTCCCTGTTTTGGAACTGGCTGATAAGCTCAGTCTTAAGACTTTTACGCCCAAGAATAAAGATGAACTGGTCAAGCTTTTCCAAAAAAACGAATTTTATAGCCCGCTCGGCTTAGTAGTGGACTACGGTTTCATTATCCCGCGCTCCGTTATTAGACAATTCCCTCTTGGCATCATTAATAGTCACTTTTCTCTGTTGCCGCAGTGGCGCGGCGCTGATCCGATAAGCTTTGCTATTCTTTCCGGCCAACAATTAACAGGGGTAAGCATTATGAAAATTGATTCCGGTCTAGACACCGGCTCATTGCTAGCACAAGCTGATTACAAAATGGAGCCAGGCGAGAATGTTCAGACGTTAACAGAGCATTTAATTGACCTAAGTAACCAAACCCTAGCAAAAGTGTTACCGCTTTATATAAAGGGGGAGCTTGTGCCAGTACCCCAGGACGGTGCGCAAAAGCCAAGTTTTAGCCGCCGGCTAACAAAGGCTGACGGAATCATTGATTGGGGCAAGCCAGCCGAAGTCATTGAACGTGAGGTCCGTGCTTACCTTGGCTGGCCTAAAAGCCAGGCCAAAATCTTCGGGCATGATGTAATAATTACAAAAGCGCGGCTAGCGGCTGGACTAAACGACGGCGCTTTGGTTATGAAATGCAAGCCCGGCTATCTTGAGATTGAGGAGTTGACAGCACCCAGCGGCCGCAAAATGTCCGGTGCTGATTTTACCCGTGGCTATAAAAAACCCGGGTCTTCTTAAGCAGCTGGTTGGTCTTGGCCGTTAGCTGGTGCGGCAGAGGCTGGGGGCTGGTTCACGGCCGCCATAGTGGCTTCTAATATCTGGGGGGCTTGAGTTTTAACTTCTGCTTTTAACTTCTCCAACTCATCGGCTACGACGTCCTTATAATTGGGAAAGTTGGTCTCTAGCCATTTAAGGGCTCCGGCTTCGTCATTACGATCTATAAAGCCTTCAAATTCGTCCAGCTGGGCATCGCTCATTTGCTCTGCCAGCTTCATGCCGACCCGAAGTTCCAGCGTTTCATAAATATGAGCCAGCATCTTATTCTTTTCGCTGACCGGCAGACTGCCCAAACCGAGTTCTTGCAGTAAGTTATCGTCTAGCCTAAACATATACGGTTATTGTACCAAATATATTTTGTGGAGCTAGAGGCTACGGGTTTTAGTGGTACGGCTAAAGAGTTCTATGCGGTCGCTTTCCACAACTTCTACGCGCTTTTCACTCTTAAAGGATAGGCCGCACATTTCGCCTTTAGGGACCTCTTTTACCTCTTGCGGGCCGTGTTTTAAGCTAAGAACTTCTAGGTTGTCCGCTAGTTGCTCCTTGCCGCGAAAGACGCGCGCCAAGGCCGGTACTTTTAAAGTGCCGGCTATGACTTCGCCGCCGCAGATAACTTCCGTTTTAGTGATTTTAAAAATGCCTTTGACGCTGAGCTCGCCCAAGCGTTCTTCTATGATTTCTGGCGCAAGCCTTGATTCCATTTCCTTTTTAACGTCATCAATCAGCTCGTAAATAACCTTGTATAAACGTACCGGAACTTTATCGCGCGCCGCCAGACGTTTAATCTGCACCGGCAAATCAACGTTGAAGCCGTAGATAATCGCCCCGGCGCTGGCGGCGGTGTGAATGTCGTTTTCGTTTATTACCCCAGCCGCCGAGCCAACAACTCTAACTGCAACTTCGTCAGTATCTAGGGTCTTGAGACTGTCCGTTACAGACGTCAGTGAGCCTTGAACGTCGGCTTTTATAACAATATTGAACTCCTGACGCTCTTTGGACCGGCTAATGACACGCAGAAGCTCTGAATCACTCGTAATATTAGACGTGCCATCAACTGCCCGCTCTTCCTTGGTGGAGGCAGCTCTTTCCTTGGCGATTTTCTCGGTTCCTACTGTTTCAAATTCGTTCCCGAAGTCCGGTAGACTTTTTAGGCCAGTGATTATAGCCGGTGACGAAGGCAACGCTTCTTTTATCTGTTTGCCGTCAGTAGAGGTCAAGGTCCGCACCTTGCCGTATGTTGTGCCCGTAGCTACAAACTGACCAGCCTTGAGAGTACCCTGCTCTACCAGCACCTCGGCCACTGGGCCACGCCCATGTTCCATATGCGCTTCTATGACTAAGCCCTTGGCCGGTCCGTCGCGATCAGCTTTTAGCTCTTCAATATCAGATACCAAAATCACCATGTCTAAAAGTTCTTTGACTCCGTCTTTGGTCTTGGCGGAGACTGGCACTACTATCGTGTCGCCGCCAAAACCTTCCGGCGCCAAACCTTCTTGGGCCAGCTGAGATTTTAGCTGATTTAGCTGAACCTCATTTGCCTTGTCCATTTTATTGGCAGCCACAATAATTTTAACGCCCGCCTGTCGGGCAAAGCGAATAGCCTCCAGAGTCTGGGGTTTTATACCGTCGTCGGCCGCAATCACGATGACAACTAAATCGGTCAGGATGGCGCCGTGCTCGCGCAAGGCAGCAAAAGCCTCGTGCCCCGGCGTATCCAAAAAGGTTATCGCACGATCGTTATGCTTTATCTGGTAAGCGCTCAAGTGCTGGGTGATGCCACCAGCTTCTCCCTCAGCAATTTTGGCACCACGGATAGCATCAAGTAACGACGTCTTGCCGTGATCAACGTGGCCCATCATAGCAACCACTGGTGGACGTGGCTCGGCCTTATCGGACGCTTCCGGCTTTTGGTGGCTGGCGCTTTTAGAACTAGCTACTTTCTTTTTCAGCTCTACGTCCAGGTCCATATCGCCAATTATTATCTGGGCAGTATCAAAATCAATCTTCTCATTAACGGTGGCCATGACCCCATTTTTGAAAAGCTCAGCGACTAGCTGGGAGACGGGTAGTTCAAGGAGTTCGGCCAGTTGGCCGACTGTGATGGGATCTGGAAGCTCAATTGTTCTTGCCACGGGCTCACTCCTTTCATTTGACGTCTTTTAGGCTCAAGGCGATTTTGCGGTTGTCTTCATCCACATCAATCACCTTAAACTTCTTTTTCTCGTTGAGCTTAAAGACCTCTTCAGGGTCAATGCTCTCATCATCGCTCATTTCAGACACATGGACTAAAGCTTCAACGGCCGGTGAAAGTTGAACAAAAGCACCAAACGGTGTGATGCGGGTAATTTTGCCCTCTACAACCTCACCCTTTTTAAACTTTTTAACTTCGGACAGCCACGGATCGTCACTCATTTGCTTGATAGACAGGCTCAAACGGTCTTTGTCTATGGCAATAATCTTGGCTTTGACGACTTCCCCTACTTTGACGTATTTCTTAGGGTCTTCTACGCGTTCCCAGCTAATTTCACTTATATGAACCAAGCCTTCTATGCCGTCCACGTTTACAAACGCCCCAAAATCTATCACCCCGGTAATCACACCATCTACCGCATCGCCAACCTTGAGCTTCTCCAATCGCCCGGCAACATCATCCCGTACTGCCTCTTTTTCTGAAAATATAAGCTTGTTGTCTTTGCGACTGACGTCTAAAATCCTGACTTTCAGAGTCTGGTTGAGCAGACCGCCAAGCTTAGATAAAATCTGATCTTTATCAGAATCCGATACCCGTGGATAATGCTCGGCAGATAATTGAGAGACCGGCAGAAAGCCGCGAATACCTTCTAGCTCAATCAGTAAACCGCCCCGGTTGGCGTCATAAGCAGAAACTTCTATGACCTCTTGCTCTTCAAAGACACGTTGCAGCTCACCCCAGCCACGGTCTTTGGCGGCGCGCTTCATAGACAGCAAGGCATAGCCTTCATCCAGTTCTGGATCTACCACACTAGCTTGGATAGTCCCCCCCTCTTGCAAGTTGTTGCCGCCAACTTCGTGGCGGAAGATAACGCCCACACCGTTAGCACCCATGTCTACCCAGACTTCATGTTTTTTGACGGACGATACTGTACCTTCTACAACATCTCCGGCCTTGATTTTTGGCGGGCTAGTTGCAAGCAACTCATCCATCGTTAAGTTAGTTTGCTTTGTCGGCAATTTATTCGTACCTCCTAGAATATATTTCTGGCCAGAGTAGCAAGGGCGGTAATTTTGAAACCACCGCATGCGCTACCCACGCAGATTACCCCTTATTATAAGGAGTAAAAACTCACTTGTAAACCGCTTATTTGCTCGGCGCTCTAGTGTATAATCAAGCTATGATTTTGGCGGTGGATATCGGGGGTACCAAGACTTTGCTGGCTTTGTTTGATAGCAAGGGAAAAATTTGCTCGTCTAAGCGTTTTAAAACTAGCTCAAACTACCGCCACTTTATAAAAGACCTGTCTGCCGCCTGTAGTGAGCTTTTGGCTGACAAACAAGTGGCTGTTGTAGCCTGCGGCATACCGGCCCGATTGGACCAGGCCCACAAAATCGGCCTAGAGTTTGGCAATTTGGCTTGGAGAAACGCGCCAATCCACCAAGACTTAGCCAAAATTTTGCCAGGTTCAGGGATTGTTATTGAGAACGATGCCAAGCTAGCCGGCCTTGCCGAAGCCCTAAACTATAAAAAGTATAGGAAGGTCCTTTATTTGACTATAAGTACCGGAATCGGCGATGGAATAATCATAAGCGGTATAATTGACCCTGATTTTGCAGATTCTGAGGCCGGCCAAATGGTCTTAATGCACGATGGAAAGCTCAAAAAGTGGGAAGACTTTGCCTCTGGCCGAGCTATAAAAAAGATTTACGGCCAGCTTGCCAAGGATATCACCAATGAAAAGGTCTGGTACAAGTACTCTAAGGACTTAGCCCAAGGTATTGATGTACTTGTTGCAACACTCAATCCGGACCTAATTATTATTGGCGGCGGAGTGGGCAGCCATTTTGATAAGTTTGGCCATTTTTTGCGGCACGAACTAAAAAATTATGAAAACAACATGGTAAAAATGCCGCCGATTGTACCGGCCAAACACGCCGAGGAAGCTGTGGTTTACGGCTGCTACGCTTTAGCCCACCAACACCTTTCACACCACCCGGCCGCGCGAGATATTCAGAAAGCTACCGCTCATGCCTAAAGACCAAGCCGCCGAGTTTATAAAAAAGATAAGGGCTGACTTCCCTGACCTTACCCTCAAAAGCGGTTCCCAGGACTACTGGTCACCCGGCACCAGTACCATAACTTATGATGCCCGCCGCGGGCTCTTGCCTTTGCAATACGGCCTACTGCACGAGCTAGCTCATGCCCTGCTTGGCCACAGACTTTACGAGAGTGATTTTGAGCTACTTAAACTAGAAGCAGAGGCTTGGCGCAAAGCCGCAAGCTTGGGTAAAAAATATGGAGTACATATCAGAGAGGATCATATTCAAAACTGCCTGGATACTTACCGGGACTGGCTGCACCATAGAAGTGCTTGTCCCAAATGCGGCGCCCATGTTTTGCAAGTTAATGACCATACCTACCGCTGTTTCAATTGCCAAACACAGTGGCAAGTGACTTCCCAGCGTTTTGTGCGCTCTTACCGCAGACTTTTCAAACCAAAAACCGCCTGAAGTTCAGGCGGTTTTGGAATATCCCTTGTAGGGGTTATTTAGGCGCTCTTGGCGCTGGTGCGCCGGCTAATGCGGCCACCTCTGCGGCCAGCTTCGCGGGCTAGCTCGCGGTTGGCATAAAAGCCACCGGTGCGTCCCAATTTGCCGCCAACTTTACCAATCTTGGCATAGAAATCTTTGCCGTATTTGGTCTTGTTGGTAGCAGCGGCCTTTTGGCCGCCAGCTTTGGTTCCTGCCATGTTATTACTCCTTCTTTGCTTATTCATTTTCTCGGGGCAAAAATTAAAGGTCTACTTAAGACAAGACCCTGTTATTTTCCTCCCCGAACTAGAAGATATTGTACCACTTCAAAATTCTTGTGTCAACTAAATATGCTTAGGGTTTGTTGTAAAAAAGCTTACGCTTTATTGCTGGACGAAGTAGTCAAACTTGATGTCTGAACCAGCGTTGCCCGACAAGTGGATGGTAAAGTCGTTGGCCGTCTTAGTCACCCAGTAACGCAACGAGCCGGTGTCACTTTCCGGGGTGATAACCACATTAGGCGGAGTATTGTAGCTGGAGGTAAAGGTGTGGACTGCGGAGCTTGTGTCGGAGCTGACAGTTACCGTGCCACTTGTGTCCGGATTGCCGATGATGTGACCATTGACTACGATATCGTCATTAAAGGTGGCGGTACCGTTTACGGTCAAGGTGTTTACGGTTATGCCGTTTGCGGTTACCAGGTCAAATGTGCCATTGTCGCCCTGGAGGTTGTTATCCGGATTGTAGTAGCTTGGGTTAATAAATACTAAAATCTGGCTGACGCCACTGCCGCTGTAGGAGGCCAGGGCACGGCCGACCACTTCGCCGGCATGGGTGGCTTTCATACCAACGCCTGGTGTGGAAGAGGCGGTTATGTAATCACCAGGCATGATGCTGCCGTTTTCGGTGTCGACTTTAGTCATAACACGGCCATTTAGCGCCAAGCCCTGAGGGTTGTCCGAAGAGTTAACATTATTGCCGGCAATAGTGCCTTCATCACCGTTAGCCGCTAAGGTTTGCTCAGAAATGACACCCATCTCGCCATAATCGTAGCTAGTTTGAGTATCATTGAGGACTGGTAACTGGTACTTCCCGTCTTTGCTGGTAACGTAGCTGCCACCTGGCATAACAATATCGCCCTGTGAAACTGTAGTTTCGGTTGGGTAGAGCTCGGCGTAGTCGGCGGTAGCGGTGGCAGAACAGGCTTCAAGAAGAAGCAATCCTGTACCCTGGGACCCTCCAGATTTACAGACGCCGTGATGATTGGCGTCAGCCGCTAAGAAGTAAATTTGGGTACCATCAGTAGCATTACCGATTTGGACAGTACCATGGGTAGTACCAATAGTGATTCCGCCAGCAGCCGCGCCACCCGTAACGGTACCAAGCTCGAGGTCTATGCTGCCTCCTTGGCCAGAAGCACCCGATGCATTGCCCACCTGGAGATTGATTGATCCAGAAGTCCCGTTACTAGCCGCGGTTAAAGTCGTTAGGCCAATATTACCGCTACCGGCTGTCAACGATATGGCTGAAGCTGCGCCACCAGTGACAGTTAAGCTGGTCAGAGTACCTACGGATGTCAGTGAAGATGTGACTACGGTAGATTTTAAGGTCGTACCCGTCAGAGTACCCGCCGCGGCAGTGACGGTTATGCTGCCTGACCCGTCAAAGGGTACGGTGTTAATGTTTACGGAAGCTTGAAGCTTGGTAGCCGTTCCGGCGTTGCCAGAAACATTGCCGGTTACATTGCCGGTTAAGGGGCCGCTGAAGGCACCGGCGGTTATAGTGCCGTCAACCGTAATGTTGGTATTGAAGGAACCATTAGTATTACCTAAATTAATGTTAACGTCTGCGGCACCTAGATCAGCCGCCGCGTTCTGGAGTTTAGTGGCAAGCACAGCGCCAGTGCTAATATAACCGCTAGAAACGGCCGCACAAGTCAGGTTACCACTAGCAGCGATGGTTGTAGCAAAGGTATTGGCGCCACAGTCCGTTGGGTCAGCCGCCAAAGCTGTAGCCGTTCCGGCGTTGCCAGATAAGCTGGGGGCGGTGATAGCGCCAGCAGCATTGACACTGAACTTAGAAGTTGGGCTGGAACCGGATTGCAGGTCAATTAGGTTACCGGTTGGTGAGGCATTGGTGTTTGAGGCAAAGATTAGAGCATTGCCAGCGCCGGGGTTACCGCTAGTCGTAACCTTAAGACTATTGCCGGTGTTGGTGCCGTTATCCAGGCTAAGGACTGTACCAGTGGAAGCACTGGATGAATTGGTGAAGGCATAGAGGTTACCGCTGCCAGCTGCGGCTGATGAAGTATCGGTAGCATTTTTGGCTATATAGTTACTGCCGGTGCTTGCAGCATAACCTGTGCAGACAGAACCGGTGGAACATAGGGTGCCGGTTTCGTTTGGCAAGGTTAGAGTTTTAGATGAAGTAGCCGTGTTAGGAGCAGTGAGGGTTGTAGTGAGGGCATTAGTAGAGTTTTGCAGCACAATTGTGCCATTAGTAGCAGAGGCTGTACCGACGGTGACAGAGGAACCCTGAACCGCTAGGGTACCGGTTAGGTTAGCGGCTGATGAGATGGTTTGGGAGTTGATAGTGCCCGAAACGGTCTGACTGCCGGCAACGACCAGGCTACCGTCAGTCTTGAGCGTGCTAGCTGCACTGCGGTAGAGGTTAGCATCGCCGCCTAATAACAAAGCGGTTGATGAAAGACTGGCGTTAGGTAAGAGAATCTGACCGGTAACTGTATCGGCCGTTAATAGGTTGTTGGCAAAGTTACTCGTCTGGATCTGGAAGAACGTGTGGGAGCCGGCGGAAAAGTCCTTGAAATAGGTTTGGCCGTTGTTGCCGATGTCGGTTACCACATTACCTGAGCCGTCTTTGACCTGCACCAGATCAACGCTCTGGCCGGATTTACCTTTGAAGATAGCTACGACGTTGGCGGCGTTGGCACTTTCGATGTTGAAGTTGGCACCAGCCTGCAGGCTGGTGCCGTTTTGGATGTAACTGCCTGAACCGGCGGCGACTGTACAGCCACTCGAGGTACAGATTGGCGAGCCGTTTATCTCGTACTGGCCGGTGATGTTGACGTTACCGGAAGGGTCCAGGGCAAAGACGGTTGAGGCGTCTTGCTTGGCTTCAAGCAAGTCGGCGGTCTGACCGGAAGCGCCAGAAATAAGGCCGCCAACATAAGTACTGTTGGCCGATTGGATGTTGAAGTTGGCATTAGTCTGC
>CAZMNA010000006.1:0-31220 GCA_964567555.1 uncultured Candidatus Saccharibacteria bacterium
CTTTTAGCTGGTCGGCTAAGGCTGCCTGCCGGTAATGGTCATACCTAACTATCTGTAAATAAAAAAGCCGCCCCAGGCAGATGATAAAAATTAAAATTAACGCACCGTACCAAACGTTTAAGCGCCGGTTGGCACCACTGGTGGACAGCGTAATTTTTCTGGGACGAACTTCATTCATTTATATTATTGTTGGATGGAGCCAGACGGTGTTACCGGGATGAGATTTTTGGCAGTGGCCGAGCTGGCCACTCTATCCAGCGACTGCAGACGAGCAGATGTTACCTCCAGATTAGCTTTTTGATCCAATAGTTGGTTCTGTTGCTGTTGCAGGCTATTGATAGTGTAGCCGAAGCTGTTGGTCTTAGTCACTTGTGTTAGATACAACAGGCCAATCAAGCAAAACAGCACTATCAAAATTATGCTGTTACTCACAGGCCCTAGACTGCGCACAGCAGCCGTAAAGGCCACGGAGTTTTGGTTGCGCCTGGCGTAGCCTCTTCGGCTAGCGGCGACTGCTGATGAATATGTCATGGTTTTTGTTTTTGGTGGCAGCGCTTTTTAAAAAACAAGCTATAGCGCTGCCAAAACCCAGTGCCGATCTACGTGATAACACGTACCGGCACTTTGCTTGCACGGGTGTTTTTGTACTCTATCTTAATTGACATAGAGTAACTTTTGTCCTTTCTAGTTTTTTATTTTTACGGCGGCCCTCAACTTGGCGCTGCGGGCTCGCGGATTATTAACGATTTCATTTTGAGCGGCAGTAAGCGGTTTTTTGGTCAGTAGCTTTAGCTCTCCATCGTAGCCTTTGTGCGCATGCTCTGCCAAAAAGTGTTTGACGATTCTGTCTTCCAGACTATGGAAGCTGATGATTGCTAACCGCCCACCCGGGGCTAGCAAATTGACCATCAGCGGCAACGCCTTTTCCAGCTGGCCTAGCTCGTCGTTGACGGCTATCCTTAAAGCCTGGAAAGTCTTGGTGGCCGGATGGACCCTTCGCTTAAGCGAAAAGTTGGCGGCACTAGCCACAACCCTCGCCAACTGGCCGGTTGTTTTGATTGGCCGGTTAGCTGCTATGGTTTTTGCGATACGCCGACTAGCTTTTTCCTCACCGAAGCGGTAGATAATGTCAGCCAGCTCCTGTTTTGGAGCGTGGTTAACAATATCCTCAGCCGTCAGGTCTTGCCGCTGGTCCATACGCATGTCCAGCGGACCATCTTGCGAGAAAGAAAAGCCTCGCTCTGCTCTGTCAAAGTGCGGTGAACTTACCCCTAGATCTGCCAAAATCATGTCAAATGTCGCTTGCTTACCCACTAGCTGGGTGCAAGCTCCCAGGAAATCCTGGTGGATGATATGGGCCGTCTTGAACTTTTTCTTCAAGCCTTCAGTTGCTGTTTGGTCCCGGTCCACTAGCGTAAAGTTACCGGGTGCAGCTGTGGCTTTCAAGATAGCCTCGGCATGCCCGCCATAGCCGGCCGTTAGGTCCAGGTAGCTCTCGCCCGCCTGCGGATGCAGACACGCGATTACTTCTTGGGCTAACACCGGAAGGTGCGCCTCATCGTGAGGTGTTATTTGGTGATTTTTTGGCATTTTGGTTTTTGCTTGTCCCGTTTCAAAACCTGAGCGGAGTAGTCTGTAGCCAGATTACGAAGCATCAAGTTTTGATATGGGGTTTTTGTTTTTGCAAGATCACCTAATTAGCAGTCAGCTTTTTGTTTTTGCTTTGTTTTTTATTTTTGCGTTTGAAGCTTAGAGCGCGATGCGAACATCTTGCCGTAGGCTTCTGAGGTCTCCCCAAGGGGAGACTTTGTGAGGTGGAGTTTTGGGAGGTGTTACGTTTGGTTTTAGGTGCAAGGGTCTTGATGACGATGTCCCCGACCACCGGCTGACTGCCAATTAGCTAATCTCGATATTTTTGTTTTGTTGTTAAGGTACTTGTTTGCCTACTGTGCCATCAGGCGCCAAAAGTCACCGGCTCTGACAGCTACAATATTCCGCTTGATACCTGCAAAATCCAGCAGGTGCTGTTCTATGCCAACCCTACCCTGTTTGGCGTCTAGCGCAGCCTCGGTTTTTCCCATTCGGAATTGGACGTTTTTGTCGGCCGTAGCTTCGTCTAGGATGTCTCCGCGAAGCGCCGGCTCCATTTTTTTGTCCCAGACCGATTTGGGATACATGTGCAGATACTTGCCGAAGCCCCGGGTCAGCACAACTCCGCTGGCAAACTCTAGCCGAAGCTCCGCTGGAATACTCAAGCGGCGCTTGTCATCGAGTTTGCGTTCAAAGTAGTCTGACACCTTTTGCTCCCTTTCTTATCTGCTAGTGGTTTTTGTTTTTCAAGTGGCTAAGGCTTAGTGGCTTACCCACTTTTACCCACTGCCAACAATATATAACCCACATCTACCCACGCGCAAGTGTTTTATAAAGAAAAGTAGCGAACCGGTTCCGCTACTTTTCCACAGTTTTGACAAATTGACGATTTATGCACAAGATATGGGGTGTAACAACTAGCCAATACCACTATTAGCACTGAGGGGGGTTATTTGAGTGGCCACAATTCTGCATTCGAACTGTGCGATTGTTTCACTACACTCGGACTATCAAGTGCTACGGCACCGACTTCAGCAGCCCTCCGCCCCTTTACGCCTAGCACCCTAACGCGGTCCATCAGACCTTGTTCTTCGGGCAAATTAAATTCTCTCACGGGCCGGTCTTCCCAACCGACAGTTGGTTCAGGACGGCCATGTCTTTTTCGAAAATCTTCTCGCGCACTTTGTAAATCTTCGCCTATTCTTGGAATCATGAAAATATACTAGCACAAATTGTTAAAATGGTCAAGCTTATCTAGTTATACGTTTCTGCTTATTTGTGGTGTTGGTTGCCTACCTCGGTAGCTGGTGGTCGGCCTCCACGCTGGGGTTGAACGTGGTTCTTTATATATTCAAGTAAAAATGGAGCTACCAGCACCGCACCCATGAAAGCTACAGCACCCCATGCTTTAATTTGTTCTTTAGTTAACTTACGCCCCTTGGAAATTTCGGCCGCTTGCGGGGAGTTTTCGGCTTCTTCCTGACCCAGAATCATCTCTTCGTAGCCGCGTCCAAATTGATCTCTTTCCATTGCTATATTGTACTCAGGAGAGCTTGGCAATAAAATCGGCGAACCATTTGGCGCTTTCGCGGATGGTGCGCTTCATGCCGTGTTCCCTGTCAACGGCGACCAAGCCGAACTTTGGCCACCAGCCCATTGACCACTCAAAGTTATCTAGTAAGCTCCAGTGGAAGTAACCTTTAACTTGGACACCCTCGCTTATGGCCCGCTCCATTGCCACGATGCTCTCTTCTATCCACCAACGTCTGTATTCATCCCCTGCATCAGCCACACCGTTTTCGGTAACGATTATGGGCTTTTTAAAATGCTTCCAAGCTCTGAGCAGTAGTGGGTAAAGGCCCTCGGGTTCCATGTACCAACCAACATCGCTTAGAGGTACACTGGGGTTCTTTTTTCTAAATAGGCCATCATAATAATCGGTAAAATAGTAGTTAATGCCTACAAAATCCTGGTAGCGTCTAATCCTGAACATAAACCACCAGTTCCACAAGTAGCGCATAATTTTGGTAGATAATTCGTCTAATATATTATGCGGATTCTTGGCTTGAATATTACCTAGCTGGTTAGCGATACCCACCATCAGGCGCG
This sequence comes from uncultured Candidatus Saccharibacteria bacterium, assembly GCA_964567555.1. Taxonomy (GTDB): domain Bacteria; phylum Patescibacteriota; class Saccharimonadia; order Saccharimonadales; family UBA10212; genus CAZMNA01. The sequence goes on from CAZMNA010000006.1 coordinate 3,700, forward strand.
GGTTAGACTTTTTCAGTATACGGTAAGCCCGCCTATGGGCAAACACTAGGTTGAAATAGACCCTGCCCATAACTAAGAGGTTCTTTTCCTGGGGTGGCCATTGGCCAAGCGCGTAGCTAAAAGAGGCATAAACGTTAGGTTCATTTAGAGTTATTACGTAGTTGAGTTCTTTAGCATATTCTTCGCCAATTTTCTGAACAAAGCGTTCGAAGTATCTTAGGTTAGCCATCTTCTTAAAACCACCCCTTTGTTCAAACCAAATCGGTACCGTCCAGTGCCACATGTTGAGCATCGGCTCAATACCTTTTTTCTTGAGTTCTTTTATGTACGTTCGGTAATGCTCAATAGCCTCTTGGTCCCACTGCCCCTCCTCCGGCTCTATGCGTGACCACTCTACGCTGAAGCGGAAGGCATTGAGATTGAGGCTTTTTAATAAATCAAAGTCTTCTTTATACCGATGGAAGTGATCTACTGCGTTGCCACTAATGTAATTTGCGGGATCTTCCGCATCGGCTTTGATTTTGCGCCACTCAGGATTCCACTGAAGCCTGGCCCCCAACGTTTTTACTGTATTTTCCGCCTCGCTAGCAAGTCGTTCGGCGTTGGCTCTTTCCCACTCGGTCCATTGGTTATGGTTGCCGCCCTCAACCTGGTGAGCGGCCGTGCTAGCGCCCCACATAAAATCTTTGGGGAATTTGGCCTGGTACTCTTCACTGTCTTCTAGCATCTGATTAAATTGTACCAAAGCGAACAGTTTAAAGTCGTATGGGGCGTTTAAATAATCGCGCCTCTGTCAGTAATAACTCCGGCGTGACGCTGTTTGACTGAGAGACCAACCGCAATCGTCTTGCCCGCTATACGCAGACCTTCCATCTTGCCCACAGCTAGCATGCCTAAGTACGGCGTCCAGCTGGAGCCGGATTCGATCTGTCTTGATTCATTATCAATCCTAAATTGCTCCATCCTCCAGCTGACATCAGTGTCAGGTGATAATTTGATGCCGATTATGTCTGCCGGTTTGGTAGAAATGGCTTCTACTAACCGCTCCATGGTAATTTTGCCCCGGCGAGCCTGATAAAAGAGCAGTGGCAGCGCAAAGTCTACCCCGGGCACTCCAAAGCAGGTTTTATAGCCTTCGTCATAAATATGCATCGGATTTTCTTGCTCAGCAGTATCCTTGGCGATAAATGAGTGTGGTGCGTGGTCGGTCTCCACTATGTCGATATCACCACTGGCCAACAGAGCCATCAAGGCCTCGGCATCATCCTGGTGCGCTAGCGGTGGCCGCATCTCGGCATACCAACCTTGAGTAGATATATCATGTGAGGTTTTGAGAAGATGATGCGGACAGACGCCGCATGTAACTGGCTGACCTCTCTCTTTCGCCTTTGTGACTAAGCCCACGTCCACCGGACTGTTGACGTGGCAAACGTGCAAAGGCTGAGCGTTTTTAACCGCTATTAGTTCAATGAAGTCTTCCAGATTTTCACTGCCGGAATGCAGCATAATTGGCTTATCGGGTGCATGCTCGTGCCATTTTTTTACAATCTCCTCAAAATCGCGCGCCTCATAATCGCGCTCATTGCCCGTTGTAACTGCACCATAAATTTTTAAACCGATTGACTCAGCGGCCATTGCTTCAAGCTCGCCTATGTTGTCAGATTCGGGCTGGGAGCCGGCATAGGTGGCCACGGGTATAAAAGCGGTGCGATTAATTATGCCGTGCTTCTCGCGCAGACGCTCAAGGTCCCAGGTTTCTCGGCCGGGATTATTGGGCATATCACACACTAGCACGTAGCCTCCTAGCAGCGCGGCTTTGGTACCGCTAGCAATAGTTTCGGCAGAATTAGTGCCCGGCTCCCTCAAATGAACGTGCACATCCACGGCTGCCGGCAGAGTGATGGTTTCAGGCTGCTTGCTCATCGCTCAAGACCATGTCTAGCAGTGCCTGGCGGACCGGGACGCCGTTGTGGGCTTGCTCTATATATCGTGCCCGCGGGTCGTCATCGATGTCCGGATCTATCTCCCCTACCCTCGGCAACGGATGCATAATGATTGCGGTCTCTTTCATGAATGTAAGCGAGGTCGGGTCAAGAATATAGCCCCCGCTAGCAACGGCTCTCCTGACCACTTCTACATCTTCGGAGTCTTTCAGCCTCTCTTGCTGCAACCTGGTCCAGTAGACCACGTCCGCCTCCGCTACACCCTCATTCCTGTCCTCAGTTATAAGGTAGTCTATCCCCTTTGCATCCAAATCGGCGGTTATGTCCGGGCTGATCTGGAGAGGTGGTGGAGCTATAAATACGAACCGATTTTTCTCAAAGACGCGGGATAGAATATTAACTAGTGAGCGGACTGTGCGACCGAATCGTAGGTCGCCGCCGAAGGCCACGGTAAGTTCATCCAACCGACCCTGAAGACCATTGATAGTATAAGTATCAAGAGCTGCTTGGGTTGGGTGTTCGTTGCCGCCGTCACCGGCATTAATTACTGGCTTTTCACTGACAGCCGCAGCTCTGGCTACGCTATTTGGTTCGGGATGTCGCATGACAATTACATCGCCATAGCCGTTTACAACCCGCACCGTGTCCTCGATTGATTCGCCCTTGGCAGCTGAAGAAAACTCTGCTGCGTTTTCTGTGCTAACAACGCCCATACCTAACCTAGCGCCAGCCGATTCAAAACTTAACCTGGTCCGAGTGGAAGGCTCATAGAACAAAGTGACTAGTTGCCTGCCAAGGTGTCTACTTGCTAGTGATCGCCTTTGACCTTCTTCTATCTGGCTTTTAAAAAAATCAGCTCTCTCAAAGATATCGCCCAGAGTATCTTTGTCAAACTGATTGGCGGAAAGTATATGCCTCACGCTTTTTACAACCCACTAAGTATCATCCGCCAGCAAGGGGGCTTAATGCAAGCAAAAACACAATAAAACCTAAGATTGTTTTTTGGGGCGTTTTTTCTTGTCGTGGTAGGCTAGCTCGCGGCGGTGTTCATCAATCCGCTCAATATACTTTTCAAATGGACGATAAAGGCTGGAGTAGTGGCCGGTTGGGGTTAGGATTTTTAGCAGCTTGTCCTGCTCTTCTAGGTACTCTACCAGTGTAAAGAAATCACCATCGCCGGAAACTATGATGGCTTTGTCATAATTTTTCATTTCTTTCATGGCCCAGAGCACTAAGTCCGCATCCACGTTGCCTTTGACAGGCTTCTTTTCTTCACCGTTCTTGCCGTTGTCCTCGGGGCGCGGGCGGGACATGTCATAAGTTGGTTTTAGTATCACGGCGTAGCCGCTATCGTGCAGGCTGTGATACATGTCTTCGTGCTCTGGCACGTAGCCTATAAATAAGAACGCCTTGTTGACGCCGTAGCGCTGAGCCAAAAAGTCCCGGAACTTGCGCCAGTTCATCTTCCAGCCATAGTTCTGAACACTGACGTTCAGGTTTTGGCTGTCAACAAAGGCATACACTTTTGGTTTTTTCTTTTTTCGGAGCATGATTTGATTATAGCTTACAAACTAGATTTCGGTGCTTTGAGTCTTGTCCAGAACCCTGATATTAAATCCTATGCTGAACCATTCGTTGAACTTAGCGAACATTTCCGGGTTGGCGCCCATGGTGTCGTAATGAATCGGGATTAAATTCTTGGCACCGACCTGTTTAGCAAAATCAAAGGCGTCTTTGAAAGACACGTCCGGGCCAGTTATTGGCACGGCTAGATTTTCTACCTGTAAGCCGGCTAACTCTTTACCGTCGCCCGGGTCAAAGAATTTTTGGCTAAATAAATAGCCAGTGTTTTGCGGGCCGGCACTGCCGTCCGGCATTAGACAATGCGGCAGCTCTATGGCTTTGATTTTCAGACCGGCAATATCAAATTCTTGTCCGTCCGCTACTACGATTGGCTGGCTTTTCATTTGCTTGGCCGTGCTGGCATTGGCGTAGACGGCCACGCCGGCGTCGGCGAATCTTTGCGCCAATTCAGGGTCAAAATGGTCAGAGTGTTCGTGCGTGTAAAGCACTGCGTCCAGTTTGCCAAATTCGCCGAAGCGACCCGCATCGTCGGCGCTAGCGTCTATCAAAATTCGTACGCCGCCTTCTTCAATCAGCAAGCAGCTTTGAAAGTAACGAGTTATCTTCATTTACATGTGCCCCTCGGACAAGCCTAGGATGTTGCCAGATGGGTCGCGGAACCAGGCCGCTTTCATTCCACCCATAATGTGAACCGGGCCATCGTGCTCTGCCCCAGGAAATTCGTAATGCTCGAATTTTATATCGTGCTTGGCCAGCTCGTCGGTAATCTTTTTGATATCATCGACTTCCCAACTGCAAATAGTAGCCTTACCCGTCCCGGCGGTTGGCGCTGGGTAAACAAAAATGTGACCTTTGTCTGGGCCGCTTTCGTACATCTGGCCGTAGTCGCCTCCACCGATAGCCCTGAGGCCTAATGTCTTGCCATAAAATTTCTTTGATTCGTCGAGATCTTTAACTGCAATATTGGTCAGAACATTTTTATCACCAAGCATACGCACCTCCCCTTGTTACCTTCTAATTTTACCCTATATTTAATCTGCGTCAGCAGCTTCGGCTTCGGCTTCCATTTTGTCCAGCCGAGTGTAGTAGTCTGGGATTTCCTTTAGGTGCGCCCAAGCAATACGGCCGGTAAACAGCGGGTCGTCTTTAGTGACGTTGGTCGCCTGCCCCCACAGACTGCCGTGCTCCTGCTCTACTTCCAGTCCGCGGCGGAATTCATCTAGCTTAACTTTGTCCCAGCTTATTCCTAACTGGTCGCCAATTTGTTTGGCTTCTTCTTTAGTAACTTCACGTTCTTTCATATCTTTATTTTACTCCGGTTGAATGTGTCTGCGCTCAAAAAAACGCACCTGGGTTTCTGTAAAAAATACATGGTGAACATTGGCCGGAACATGAACCTCCGACGGACCGTCAAAGTCTTGAACCTCTGCGTCGATCGTTACGGTCCCCCGGCCTTCCATTATCCAATATGTTTCGTCATAGGGATGTTCGTGATCAGCTAATGTTGAGCCAGCTGACACATCGTAGTAGTAAAATCCGTCGCCGAGCTCATAGCCGGTGAGTTTTTCGTTTCTTATCATAGGGAGACCATTTATCTGCATCCATTTGGTTTTATTTTAACGCAAAGCGGTGAGTTCTACTGCCCGTATAGTTTCTTTAGGCCAGAGATTAGCTCGTCGGCACCGCTGTAAACAATGTGCTTTATCTTGCCGCCTTTTATCAGCCCTTCGTTAAAGTAAGCGATTTTATCCCCCGGCTCCGTTGCAGCAACCACGTCCTTACCCAAACCTGCCGCGTAGCCCATCTCATACTGGACGCCGCGCGAAGCGTCTTCATGCAAAACGGCCAGGACAATGTCTGATTTGTCGATTTGGTCCAAGTCCTTGGCAACGGATTCTGATGGCGTTCGGGATGTACTAATTTTCCAGCCTTCATACTTGATTGCACAAAAGATCTCATAGCCAGCAGATTCCATCGCCTCAATAATTCTCTCCATGTGCTGTCTGTAGTGCGGATGGACGTTGCCGTCGCCATCAACCCGTGTGGAAAATGAACTCGCTAAGTAGATTCTCTTCATCTCGGTTTTATTTTAGCGCACCTTTGTTAGGCTGCTTCTTTTAGCTTGGCGTACCTATGTGCCATTTCGGTGATGGTCTGACCGAATTTTTTGCCGCGTCTTTCATTCTCCCAAAGAACTGTGATGCCCTCCGCAAGGTCGGCGCCTTCTTCATCCACTCTTTGATATATGGCCTCGGCACTATCTACCCCAACACTACTTATGGTGCCGATGGATGGAGATAACCCGTCTTTAAATGCCCGCAAGCCGTCTACAGACATGTCAGAGAATGCCCGGCCGCTAGCACCGCCAATATTGTCCCGAGCCTCACCAATGCTCAAAGCCGGATCGCCCATTTCCGTTAATACACTCTGGCCGCCAATAGCATTAAAAAGACAAAGCACAACGGCACTCGCGCCGACTTTATTGGCTGTTGCATTAAACCTTTCTGCAACCTGTGGAATAAGAATACGTTTTTCACCCACAAAAGGCGGGAGCTTACGCAATATCTTGATGCCTACCCCGACGACAGCCACAACCCGTTCATCAATTTCAAACATAGAGTCTAAGTCGTAACCCAGGACTGGCTCTACCGCGCCGCCGCCTTGAACAAATTTGTTAGGGCAACTATAGTTCACTTCAATTTTTGTTGCTCCTGCTTCAACGAATCCATAAGCCATGGCGGGCAGAACCTCAAAGGGATCTTCGCCCTTGCCGGTAGAAAAGCTAGGCACTAAATCTTTGCCTTCCGCCTCTACTTGCGGTTGAAGTTCTTTCTGCAGTTTGACGGCTCTTTTGTGCCCAATATTTGGTAGACCCATTGCGTTAGACGTAACACCAGTTAACGCGTTGTGATAATACGTTACCCCATCATTGCCGGGACCGCCGTTCATTGTTGTCGAACCCCACTTATCCATCGCGGCGGGAGATTTAGCTACATCCAGAATCTTTTCACGTATCTCGTCTTCATTTAGACCGTTAATAGCGCCGGCCGCCGGTCCAAAAGGTAGTAAACCCTCTTCATAACCTTTAAATAATCCTGCCATCAAAAGCTCCTTATATGAGCTATATTTTATAGTAACTGTGCTCTGGGACAAGCACGAGCAAAATGAGTTTATTTTACGCTTTTTTGCTGCATATAGTGTTGGCGTTGGGCTGGCGGCAAATGTTCAATACTGTAGCGCAGTGTGGTGCGCGGTAGTTTGTGCGCGTTGGCGTTCAAGAAATTTAGCAACACCGCCCGGTCTTTTTTGCCGGCTTCTCGTAGCATCCAGCCCACGGCTTTGTGAATTAAGTCGTGCTTGTCGTTCATTAAAACTTGGGATAGTTTGAAGGTATCTTCCAGCTGGCCGTGGCGGATAAATTCCCAGCTGCTGACGATGGCGATGCGCCGCTCCCATACGTCATTAGAGCGGGCTAGTTTATATAAAACGGCACGTGGTCTATCCAGTAGATAACTGCCTACAATGTCCCGACAGCTAATGTCCACTAAATCCCAGTTGTTAATGCCGGCGATGTTGGCCATGTAAAAATCATAGATTTGTTTTTTGCCGGCGGGGTCTGAGCGTTTGGCGCGGTTGGTTAAAATCACCGAGCCGGCAAAGCGGTGCTCGTGAATCGGGCTAGCCAGCAGTCTGGCGATTTGCGGTAGCGGCAAAGCTTTGTACGGTTTGCAAATGGTGCGGATAACCGGGACTTTAAGACCAAGGAATTTATCGTGCGCGCTGTAGCCGCCATCGTAGCTCTTGAAAAAACGTGCAGTTTGCGCGGCCGCCTTTGGCTTAGACAATTTATCAAGCTCTGCTTTGAGCTCCCCAGCTTCCATCTTGGTTTTAGTTTACGCTTTTGTGTTCGGTGAGGTAATAATAGCTGGCTGTAAAGACGTTAAGGACTACAAAAGCAACAATCCAATCTTGCCTTACGTTGCGTCCGCCGCTTAGGCTCATATAGCACAGTGGCAGTGTGGGGTTGTTGAGCATGTCATTAAACATCCATAGCCAGAAAGCTAGTAGCGGCAGAATTATTATCAAAAGTGCCAAAGGCATCCTAAGTCTATTTTACGCCGGTTTTGGGAGATTTGGTTATCGCAAGCTCAAGCTGCGGCTTCGCCGCGCTCACGCACCAAACGGGCGCCTTTTTGATTTACTAACCACTCAGGCAGGCTATATGCTTTCATTTCCACCGGCGTGTTGGCGCCATGGCCAGGACTTTGCACCTGCCCGCCTGTATGTTCCCACTCAGCTTTTGCTGCATCGAGGTCTAAACCTTCAGGGAGCTCCAACTGGACCTCTTTTCCAGTGTCTGGAAAGCGAGGAAACAGGTCGGGAACACTTACTGGCACATAGACAGTATCCGTTTGTTCTGGCTGTTCGCCGGAATCTAAATCGCCTCGGGTTTCATTGTTCATTATCTGATTATACAATAACACCGAGAACGCCAAGTTTTTTACAGATTCGTCTTACGCTGGTTTTAGATTTTTGAGTTCTGGAAGTTCTATGGGTTCGGATATTTTATCGAGTATTTCATCAGATAAAATGCCGATACCAAACTTGCTGTTTACCATATAGAGCGTGATATGAAACGGCTGGGTCGGCAGTGGCTTTTTGTACTTTTCTCTTAGTTCGTTAAAGAAATCCTCTGCCCCGGGTAGATCACACAAAACAACCACAGTTTTTTCCTCGCCTCTTTGCACAAATCGAAGTTGGTCCGTGAGCCTGAATTCGTCCAGTGGTTTGGTTTTTATAAAATTTTTAAAATCTTCCACAATCTCGGCCATGATTCTTTCTGTGTCTGTCCCGTCTACCAGCCCAGCTAGTGCTTTAACGTTCACTGCAGTTATATGGAACTCATCTTTTTTGGCAAGCAATTCACCATTCGCGGCGATTGACGCGGGCAAGCCCGAAAGTTGAATACCCGTATAGCCGATTGAATATTCCCAGTATTTGTAGTGCTCAGAAAATGTCTCTAGGATCGGCGGAAAACTCATCTTGGTTTTATTTTACGCTGCGCTGCGGGGTAAATGATATTTTTGGCTGGGGCTGGACTCACGGCTGTCAAAAAGATAAAAATCAGAAACTGTGATTTTATAAACTTTGTGGCCGTCCTCGCTGTTGGCGTCTTCAATTATTTCCGGGTCAGTTCCGAGCCGGTCAGAAAAGCTTTTATAGGCTGGATGGTCTTTTGAGAATTCTTCTACAATCTCTGCTATGCCCTCAAAATAAACGCCTCGGGGTTTTTGATCTTTAGCATGCTGTTCAACTATACTCCCTGCCACATTTGGATTGGCTGCAATCTCTTGGCTATGGCGGCGAGCCTGCTTGGAACGAAAATATAAATTTAAGTCATCGTCATAAGCAAAATGCACTTCACAAACCCATGGCTTGTTACCTAGACAAGTTGCCAATGACATGTGTAAGACGCCTGGTAGATAATCCCGAATTGCTTGCTCAATATTCATTTGGTTTTATTGGGTTTTTTTGTACTTTTAGAATCAGCCGGATTTTCTTGAACCTGCCCCCTCACCTCCTCCTCCGTTTGTCCTTCTGTTGGAAAATTCGAATATAGAAGGTCTATTTTATTAACTAATGCTTCCGTCTGTTTCGCGATAACTTCTACATCTCTATCGAGTATGGGCGTATCGGCTGGTTCAATTAGCATCATCTCGTGGAACAACCTGTTACGAGAGTCCTTGATCGCAATCATGTGCTCGAGTATTTCGCTCTTCATAGGAAAGGTGTAGTCTTCTAATTCGCTGATGATCCTACTTATCGGAACACTGAATGACTTATCCGCCGAACCCGAGAAAAATAAACCCTTCGAAGCATATTGGCTCAATTCTTTTATATAGACCCGCAAGCTCATTAATAAATGGAGGCCCATGTAGTCAGCAATAGAAGCATTGAGTAATGCGCTTGATAGAGCATAATCAATCCCTTCATCTACGTTCTTCTTAGCGTAAGACTCCTGAGCAAGCTTGTACAAAGCTTGCTTATAACCTAAATTGTCATGCTGAAAGGGACGGAAGTTTTTGAAGTAGTCTTTTTTTCTACCCATGAATTCTATGCTCTTAAATTTTTATTTAGCGCGTCTTTAGGAATTCTCTCTTGCTTGGTGGTGTCACGGTCGCCCCGATAGCAAGCTAGCGCTTGCGACGGGATAAACTCCTGGTGACTATAGTTTGCCTGGTAGTTCATCAACCTTCACACGTTCTTGCTTAGTTGTATCTCTATCACGCAGCGTAACCGAATCGTCGGTAAGCGTATCAAAGTCTACGGTTATGAATTTCGGTACGCCGATTTCGTCTGCACGGCGATAGTTTTTGCCAATATTACCAGTATCAATCCACATAACTTCCCCGTTTACATACTTTTTGATTTGCTTATAAATTTCCTGGGCTTTTTTAACCAGCTCTGGCTTGTTTTTTGCCAGCGGGCAAACAGCCACTTTGACTGGCGCAACCTCTGGCGCAAACTTCATGAAGATGCGCTTCTCTCCTCCGCCAGCTGGCGGACTGTCCTCGCAGTAGGCAGAACTTAAGATTGCCAGCACTAGCCGGTCTATGCCAAAGCTTGGTTCAATCACGTGTGGAATAAAGGACTTGCCGGCTCCGCCAGCTGGCGGATTTTTGGGCTTGTACTCCAGAGATTTGCCAGAAGCTTCTGCATGATGTTTTAAGTCATAATCGGTGCGGTAAGCCAGACCAGACAGTTCCCGTTTGCCGAACGGAAAATCAAATTCAAAATCAATAGTCCGTTTGGAATAGTGGGCACGGTCTTTTTCTGGAACTTCCAGCTCATGGATCTTATCAGCCGGCAGGCCGAGCTTTTTGAAAAAAGCGTGCGTGTCTTTGCGCCACTTTTCAAAGCTCTCTTCCCATTTGGCTGGCTCTACAAAATATTCAATCTCCATCATTTCTAGCTCCCGAAGGCGGAATAAAAACTCCCGCGGAGAGATTTCATTACGGAAGCCTTTGCCGATTTGGGCAATGCCAAATGGCATGTCCGGGTAAAAACTATCCAGCACGTTTTTGAAGTTAACAAAGATGCCCTGAGCGGTTTCCGGCCGCAGGTAGCTGATGTTATCATCCCCCTCCACGGCACCGACTTGGGTTTTGAACATCATGTTAAATTCCCGCGGAGCGGAGAGTGTGTGGGCGGCGCCGCAGACCGGGCAAGCACCCTTTTCTACGTGGTCAACGCGCAAGCGGGAGTGGCAGTTAGAACATTCCACCATCGGGTCATTAAAACCGCTGGCGTGGCCGGAGGCCTCCCAAACTTTCTTGTTCATCAAAATGCCAGCGTCTACCTGATACATGTCGTCCCAGCCATCCACAAAAAACTTCAGCCAAATATCAATTATGTTGCGCTTTAGGCGTGTGCCCAGCGGGCCATAATCATAAACACCGGCCATACCGCCGTAAATTTCTGAGCTGGGATAAATAAAGCCGCGGCGTTTGGCCAAGCTGACAATATCCTCAAGAGAAACTTTGTTCATTGATTAAAATTATAAACGGTTGGCTGGGTTTAGGTAAGTGTTGGCCATTTGATAATTGCTATGGTTAAATAATCGCATTATGAGATTACCCCCAGAAGAGCAAGATTGGGTGACCTCTGAGATAATGCTTCCTACAGCCGACGCGATAAAAGTACAGATTTATCAATCTATGGATGAACGGCACCTAAAGCCGGCCGGACACAATACGTTAGCTAACGCCTTAAGTGATGCTTATATAGCACGCGGGGATGAGGAGCTAATGACGGCAGCACTTCACCACTATTCTGCCGCGATGAGAGGCGTTAAGCCCGGCTCTTTTAACGAAGTTAATTTAAGGCATAGCCGTCTTGTTTTATATTTGCACGAATATGAAAACGGCCGCGTAAGCTCCGACGTGCTTTTAGAAGAAATAAGAGAAACAAATGAGATTTTATTAGGAGTCCGGACACGGCGGAAAGCAGAAAGGCGCGCGGACTTGCTCGCTTGGTTGGCTGAGACCTATGAATACGTGAAGAGTCCGAGCCAGAAAGAAGCTGAGCCTAACCCTACCCCAGCAGAGGCCAGTTCTGTTGGCGCAGTTGCTACTGAGTCATTTTTTTTGTCAATGCCTGAACCAGGTTTAGAGACGGCTTAACGTAGCTCTCCCCGCTGCGTATATTCTTTAATTGCTTCGGCGAAACGGCAAAACATAGGCGTAAAAATTTTATAGCGTTTGCATCAAAAGTGCGGCCGGGTTTAAAACACATGGCTTGGTAGTCAAAGCTGTATTTTTTGACTTGGTCGAGTGGCTGCCCTGCACTGTCTGTCCGAAGGTTGGGCGTGTGGCCGGCCAATTTTATGAGTTGGGCGCCAAACCAGACACAGATCAGATCTAGGTTAATGGCGTGGTCATCCAGGCCCTCAAAAGCATCTGCCAGAAGCTCAAAGTACGCCGGTTCAGGATTATCGGCGGTGTTTTTATCTATCTGCTTAATAAAGTCATAGGCGGCCTGCGTACGGTCTGAGTCTTTGACGATATCGCCAAAATGCTTGATAAGGCGGGATGAGGTGAGCGTATAAATTTCCCCCCGGCCGATTAGGTAGCTGATATCGCTGACGCTGAAGAGCTCTATGCCGCCGGCTAGCTTGCTTTTGACTTTGCGCACACCGCGCGCCATCACACGTAGCTTGCCCTGCTCGGGTGTCAAAAATGTAATGATGCGACCTGATTCGCCAAAGTTGGTTCTATTTAGAACGATTGCCTGTGTGGTGAGGTGCTTCATCCCGTTATATCTCCAGCCCCACACTTACACTTATACGAGCCGAGTCGGACGGTAGGCGTGTCTTCCATCACTAAATCAAAGAGCGTAACTGGTGGGTGGAGTTTTACGAGACTCATGATTGGCTAGGTAATTTACGGCTTCTGTTAAAGTGGCTAGGCTGGTGGAGGCTTTATAAAAATAATGTTTGACGCCCAAGCGCACGAATTCATCCAAATAAAGACCGGTTTCTATTTCTGGGACGCTGCTATAAATGATTACTGGCACGTCTATCCATTCCGGGTATGAGCGGAATTCGTATAAGAATTCCACACCGGTGCGGCCGGCGAAAAGTAAGTCCATAATGATAATATCCGGCGACTTTTTATCGGCTGAGCTAATGGCCGCGGCCGGCTCGGGCTGGCGCTCCACCTTGTGCCCAGCTTTTTTAAGGGCCCGCTCTAAGTTGCCTGCCAATAGCGGGTCGCTTTCAATTAATAAAACTTGCGCCATGATTTTAAACGAACTGTAGTTGAGAGGTTAGCGGCAAATTGACGGCCAGACCGCCAAGGCTTCTGTGAGCTGACGGCCGAAGCGGCTGCCAGAGCGCGGCGCATAACATATCGGCTATTAAAATTCCGCTGATAGAGCCAGGCGGCATTGCCGGCATAGGTTGGCGGGCTTGGCCAACCAAACGGCGGGCGGCTTTGAGCGAGCGATCACTTAAACCCTCTACTTGGCAAAAAACTCCCGTGGCTACATCGCCCTCGGCAGTTTTGTGGGCACCCAGGACCAGTTGGTATTTGTCGCGCTTAACTTGGGCGGCCTGGGCTTGGATCATGCTGCCAGCCAAAACCTCAAGCGTGGTAGCAAGGCTGGGCTGATGAGTCAAAACCGGTGCGAAACGTCCTTGAATATCTATGATTAGCTCTGTAGAAAATTGCTTGGCAAAAGGCGAAAGCTGGTGAGCAGTTTCTTCCAAAATTGTGCCAACCGGCACGGCCTCTAGCGGCAGGTTGAGGATCTCGTCACTTTTTAATAACAAACGGTAGGCTTCAGCCAATTGCAGTCCGGTTTGGGTGGACAGCGCCATAGTGTTGGCTTGTTGGGTAACGGTGGGTCTCGCAAAATCGCTAGATTCCATCAGCTCCAAGCTGGTTTTGATTTGCACCAGCGGCTGCATCAAATCATAAGAAAGTGCCACCAGCACGGCTCGCTGGCGGGTCAATCTCTGGGTACTTCTGTTTTGCCGCGTCCTCAAAAACCCTCTCTTACCACATGTAACTAATCCAAATTATACACCTGGCCTTACGGCAACGTAGCTTAGGGTTGTAGAACTAACCTGTCTATTTGTACCCGGAAGTAGACTTTCAAGTTGGCTCGCCGCCCGGGCGAGTGAGTTACCCTCAATAGACCAATCTCAGTTACAGTCGATGGCCTAAAATCCAATCAGACGTTTGATAACTCGCTAAAAGCTACAGGGACATTGAGTGGTCTTGAAAGCTCACTTCCGGGTGTAGACATAAAGCAGCATAGCACCAGAGCGCTTGGCGGGTTTTTTGCCTGGAATTTCAAAAGCGTGGCTAACGATTTTTAAAGGACCAGTCTGGCTTGATAAAAACTTGTCCAGGCGCTTCATATGCATATCCACCAAAAATATAAAGACGCCGTCCGTGCCGGTTAGATCCGCCCGCCAAAAACTGCCCCAGTGAACCTGGGCGTTTTTATAGGCACGCAGGCGCCAGCGTGCGGCTAGCACTAACAGCGGGTTGAGCTCGTAACCAATCACTACCAAGCCCCGGCTAGCGGCAACAGCTAACACACGGCCATCACCGCTGCCTAAATCCGCGAACGTCTGACCCGGCTTAAGGTCTAGCAGTTTAAGCGCCTGAGTAGCAGAAGCATTAAGCGTCGGCACGTACGGCGCGCCTGATAACACAACAACGCTAAACATTAAAAATATCAGGCCGATGATTATTATCGCTAAGGCTAAAAACATTTGCTAAGCGCCTAGGTGAGCGCGGATTTTGTTAATTTTGTTTTGAGCTGTTTTTAGATAAGTTTCCATCTGGGCGAGCAGTTTAGCGGCCTGCTCATATCTAACTAGCGCTTGGTCCAAATCTACCGATTCCGACTCAAACCATGCCATCAGCTCGGCCAGTTCTTGGTTCATCTGCTCATAAGTTTTTACGGAAGTCTTGGGCATTGGGGGTTAAATACTCTCTGCGTTTATTTTACCATCGGCAAAGTCTATGCTGAGTTTATCTTTTGGCTTGATTTGCTGGGCTGATTTAACCAAACGGCCATTTTTGCGCACCAGCGCGTAGCCGCGGCGCAGGGCAGCCTTTGGGTCAAACAAACCCACCAAGCGACGGTTAGTTGCCAGCCTTTGGCTTTCCACCTCAAACAAACGAGCTACCTGCAAATCTAAACCTTCCCTGTCGCGTGAGAGGCTAGCGGCGGCATCATCAAATAGTTGCCGGCTGAGCCTAACCAGCTCAACCTTGTTGGCACTCAGGTTGATGAGTTCGTGGACTTTGTCTGGTACCAGGCGCGCGGCTGCGCCGGTGGGCGTGTTGGCCCGAGCGTCAGCCGCCAATTCGGCCAAACTCTCATCTGTTTCGTGGCCAATGGCCACGAGTGTCAATATTCGGCTGGCGGCGACCGCCCTGACCACCCGCTCGTCATTAAAAGCCGCTAGGTCTTCGGCGCTGCCGCCGCCGCGGGTTATCACTAGAACCTCCGGTGGGTTGGCCATTTGGTTGAAATGTTCCACTGCCCGCACGATGGTCGTCGGCGCTTGATCGCCCTGAACATAAACATCTACCACATCAATCTTTAAGCCGCCAAAACGCTGGCCCAAGATTTTAATAAAATCGGCGTAAGCAGCCGAGGCGGCGGCTGTGATTAAACCAATATGCTGAGGATAAGATGGCAGTGGGCGTTTGCGGGCCGGATCAAACAGCCCTTCTTTTTGAAGTTTGAGCCGGACCAAATCTGCCGCCTTTTTAATAGAACCTTCACCGACTGGCGTCAGCGAACTTAAATTAACCGCAAAGCCAAAGCGGGTATGCATGCGCGGTGCGCCCACTGCCCTGACCATCAGCCCGTCTTTGAGTGGCCCGGGCAGCTGGTAGACCGTCCCAAAAAAATCTACAGACGAGACCTCGTCCTTAAGACTAAAGTAAACCCAGCGATTTTTAACAACCCTAAAGTTTGCCAGCTCGCCCTCAATTGTCACGTTCGGGTAGGCAAATTCAAGCGTGTGGTTTAGCAGCGCGACAAAATCGGTCGGGCTTAAAATTACGCCGTCCACGCTTAAGCCTTGTCTGGTTCCCTGCGCAAGGCCTTCTGATAAAGAACGTAGCCCGGCGTTAGCTGGATGACCATATTCAAAACACGGTACATAATCGTCACCGGAATGGACACTGCCGGTGATATACCGGTTGCCGCTAGCACGGCTGTCATCAAGCCCTCATAGATACCGATACCGGCCGGTAAAACAGATATCAAGCCGGCAAAGTTAGCCACCGCGTAAGCCAAGATAACCGCCCCCACGTTTACCAGGTGACCAAAAGCAATATAAACCGCATAGATAGCGCCAATTTCTGTAGCGTTAGCCAGCATCATGTATAAAAATGGGACTTTAAGCTCACGCCAGTGAGTTTTGAGCTCTTCGTAACTGTCGTGCAGTTCGTTGAAGGTTTTTTGCGAGCGCTCTATATTGAAGGTTTCCGGACGGTGTGGCCGCACCAGATGAATCAGCCAGTTAATGGCCCGAGTCAGCCAGGTCAGCGCTGCGTTGATGCGCCTTCTGTCCTCGATAATATAAAGGGCAATCCACGTGCCGACGATAAGCAGCGTCACCAGCGCAGTGGCTACGACCATGATGAGGTTACTGGTGTGGCCGCGCAGAGCCAGCAAGAATACGCCCAAAATCAACAGCGGCTGAAAGCTAGTGTAAAGCAAGAAAAGCTTGAGGATTTGACTGAGCGTTGACTTGGCTCCGCTTACTCCGTACTGCCGAACTCGCATATTGAAAAAAGCTATCCCGCTGACACCACCGCTTGGCAGAAGATGGTTAACAAAATTAAGCTCTAGGGTGAGCCGATACATCGGCCAGTAGCCTACTTTCTGGCCCAAGATAGCGAACGTCCGGCGCAAATAGCGCGCATAAACGTCATAATTCAGCGCCTCAAACGGAATAATCAAAAGTAGCGCCAAGGCATTAACCTTGCCAAGGTTATCAATCACGTTGCCGATATCATGTCTTAGGCTGTAAATAATAATGCCCAGCACAATAAATGTGGCAATTGTTAAAATAGTTCGCCAATTCACCCGGCCAAACTGGTTTTGTTGGTCGTTCATAAAACTACCAACATTATAACGTGGGTAGCTTGTGATTTATACTTAACACTTATGGATGAACCAAAGAGTTTACTGATTTTAGGCCGGCAGCCCAAGCTTGGCCTGGCCGAGCTAGAGGCGACCTTGGGCGCGGAGCACGTGCTACCTGCCGGCCAACACGCCCTATCCGATATTGCCGCCGAGGAGATTAACTTCAAACGTCTAGGTGGGACTATCAAGACCGCCCAAATTTTGAGCGTGCTGGATGAGCCCGGTTATGCACCAGCTATGGAGCACCTGAAAAAGACCGTGCCCAAGCACGCCCCGCCTGAGGGCAAGCTTAATTTGGGCGTTAGCTTGTACGGTATTGAAATAGGCTTAAAAAAACTGACGGCTGATTTACTAGCTATAAAGAAAGCCAGCCGAGCAAGCGGCAAGTCCGTCCGTATCGTGCCCAATAAAGACTTGGCCCTGTCCAGTGCGCAGATCCTGCACAACAAGCTAACGCGTAAAGGCGGCTGGGAAATAATTGTTCTTTGTGACGGCAACAAGACCTATATTGCCCAGACGTTGTTTGTCCAAGACATTGAGGCATACGCGGCCCGCGACCAAGCACGGCCGGCGCGCGATGCGCGGGTTGGCATGCTGCCGCCCAAGCTAGCCCAAATAATTTTGAACTTGGCGATTGGGCCCCTGGAGCGCAAGGTTTCGGCTGATCTAAAACTTGAGCCCGCCCAGGCGCTATCTAAAATCCGTGTGCTGGATCCGTTTTGCGGCACCGGCGTGATTTTGCAAGAAGCACTCCTAGTTGGCTGCAGCGTCATGGGCACTGATATTGATGAGCGGATGGTGGAATATAGCCGGACTAATCTGCAGTGGTTGGTTGGCCACTACCCCGACCTGGAAGGTCAGGTTGATATTGAAAAAGCCGATGCAATCAATCACGTATGGCCGCGCTTTTCGGCGGTGGCAACCGAGACTTACTTGGGCCGTCCCCTGACGCAGCTGCCGCCTAGTGACAAACTAGACCAAATTATTAGCGACACTAACACGGTCATTAAAAAATTCTTACTCAACCTCAAAGATCAGCTCAAGCCCGGCCAACGGTTGTGCCTGGCCGTGCCGGCTTGGCGGCGTCCAAATGGTGAGCTTATCCCCCTGCCCTGTATTGCCAAATTAACAGAGATGGGCTACAATTACGTGGACCTTGAGACAGTGGCTGCAAGCGAACTCGTTTACTTCCGCGAAAATCAGGTCGTCGCTAGACAGTTAATAATTTTGGAGAGCTCTAAATGAGTCAGGTCAAAGCGGGTGGTACCGCCAAAAATGTCCACGATAGCCCCGGCCAACGGTTGGGTGTTAAGGTATTTGGCGGCCAAAAAGTTACAACCGGTGATGTTATCGTACGCCAGGTTGGCATGAATAAGCGGGCCGGCAAAGGCACCTTTTTATCAAAGAACTTTACTATTCACGCCGCTAAAGATGGCGTAGTTGGTTATAAAACTCGCCGCTTTAGAAAATTCAGCGGCAAAAGCATTCCCCGGACCGAAGTCACCGTCGAATAAAATTTATTTACTGCTGACCAGTTTGCTTGCGCCAGGCGTCCTCTTGAGCTGCCAGAGCAGCTCGATGGGCCCGCGCCTCAGGGCTGTCTTTTGACGTAGCTGCTGCTTGAATAGCTGCATGCAATTCTTCCTGATTGGTAATAGGACCATCCGGACCAAGCAAGGGTTCTTCTGCTGTGCCAAATCTTTTATCGCTTTCACTTGGTTCGGTTATTGGTTTTGGTTCTAAAGGTTGTGATTCAACCATTTGTTTTGTTTTCCTTTTCTACTTTCATGTTAAGCTGCTTTTGTTTTTTTATCAATTGCGGCGCGGATGAGGCCAACAAATAGCGGGTGCGGGCGGGCTGGACGTGAGCGCATTTCCGGATGAGCCTGGGTAGCCAAGAAGTATGGATGATCAACCGCCTCTATCATCTCTACTAAATTACCGTCCGGGCTGGTGCCGGAAATTTTGATGCCCCAACCGCCGTACTTATCGCGGTAGGCATTGTTGGCTTCATAGCGGTGGCGGTGACGCTCCACAACCTCGGGTTGGCCGTAAATTTTGCGGGCTTTGGTGCCGCCTGCCAATACGCAGGGGTAATCGCCCAGGCGCATGGTGCCGCCGGTGTTCTCTTTGCCAATTTGCTCGGCCATGGTAGAAACCACTGGGTCGGGCGTAGATGGATTAAACTCTGTGGAGTTAGCTTTAGCCAGACCAGCCCGGCGAGCAGCAGCAATCAGCGCAACTTGCAAGCCCAAACATAGACCCAGATACGGCACTTTATTATCCAGTGCGTAATTTACAGCAAGCACTTTGCCTTCTATGCCGCGCGGGCCAAAACCGCCCAGTCCCACCAGTGCGTCTAGGTCTTTTAGAGTTTCGCGCTGTTTTTTATCTGTTGCCAGACCCTCGGCATCCACCCAGGCAATTTCAATATTGGTTTGGTTTGTCCAGGCCGCCGCCCGCAAAGCTTCAAATACAGACATGTAAGTATCCTGATTGTTTAAGTACTTTGCCACCACGCCGACTCTGACAGTCTTTGAATAATCATTCAGGGCATTTTGGGTCATCTTGCGCCAAGCGCTTAGGTCCGCCTTGGCCGGTCTTAACCCCAGCCTGTCTGCAACTACCTCACCAAGGCCGGCGTCTTCAATTTCTAGCGGCACTTGGTAGATGGTTTTGGCGTTAGGCAGCAAGATGACTGCCTCTTCTTCCACGCCAGTAAACAGACTCAGCTTTGTAACGGCAGACTTGGGTGGGCGCTCCTCGCTCCTGGCCACCAGTACATCAGGCACAATGCCAAGAGCCCGTAGCTCGCGCACCGCGTTTTGAGCCGGCTTTGTTTTAAACTCACGGCTAGCTCCCAGATAAGGTATATAAACTACGTGAACGAATAAGCAGTTTTCCAGCCCCACCTTCATAGACATTTCTCGGATGGCCTCAACAAACGCCAGTGATTCGTAGTCGCCAATTGTGCCGCCGATTTCTACAATATGCACATCAAAGCCTTTGCCGCAAGAAGCGATGGTTTTTTGAATGTGATTGGTGATATGCGGGATGATCTGGACAGTCTTGCCCAAATACTTACCTGCCCGCTCATTGGCTATAACATCGCGGAAGATACGTCCGCTCATCAGCGAGCTGTCCTGGGTAAGCTCAATGTCTAAAAAACGTTCGTAATGGCCAAGGTCCAAATCGGCCTCCGCGCCATCACGCGTAATAAAACATTCGCCGTGTTCGGCTGGATTTAGGGTACCCGCATCTTCATTAAGATACGGGTCACATTTTTGGATGTTTACGGAGAATCCGCGGGCCTTTAAGACAGTACCGATAGAAGCGGCCGTGATGCCTTTGCCGACGCCGGATAGCACGCCGCCAGTTACAAAAATATATTTAGTATTGCCTGCACGTGCAGCCATCTATCTTTATCGAACCTCCGCTTTTTACTTTTAGTAGTTTTGGTGGACTACCAATAAGCGTACCCTAATCCCCTATCTGTGACAAGCAAAAAATTTTAGTGAATTTTGGCTTGGACTATCTGGAAGGCTTTGTCTGCGGCTACGCTTACGCTCCGCCTTATAAGACACCCCTTCGCGGTTTCTTATCGCGCCGGGCAAAAAATGTGATTTTTGCTCGGGCTATTTTCCGGAGGATCCTTAGCTTAGAGTTTGGACCGCACTATCTGAAATGCTTTGTCTTTTTGCGGGTCTTGGCCAGCTGAGACTTGAGCGGCTGTTGGCTCGGCCACTACCACGCTGGGCGTGATGCCTTGTTTATCAATGTTTTTACCATTTGGAGTGTACCAGCGAGCTATGGTGACCTTGAGCTCCGAGCCATCCGGCAGGTTTCTGACTTCTTGAACAGAACCTTTACCGAAGCTTTTTTGGCCAACCAATATGGCTCCGATGTCATCGTGCAAGGCGCCGGCCGTAATTTCGCTAGCCGAGGCGCTACCACCATCAATTAGTACAACCGTCGGCAGACCATTTAGGGTACTATCGCCGCTGGCATAGAGCGTATCAATTACCGTATTGCCGCGGCGTTCTGACACAATCGTTTGCCCGGAACTTACCCAAAGGCTGGAAACCTGTTGAGCGGCTTGGAGGTACCCGCCCGGATCACCGCGCAGATCTAGAACCACGCCCTTTACGCCTTTGGACTTAAATTCATTAGCAGCTTTTTGGGCTAGGCTTGCGGTGTCCGCGGTAAATTGGCTGATTTTCATATAACCAATGCTGCCCGATTCGCTCCAGGTGACGCTAGGTATGGTAATTTTCTGCCGGGTTATGGTGACATTGAACGGATTGCCCTCACCACGGATTATTGTCAAAGTAACCTTGGTACCAGCTTTGCCGCGGATTTTTGTAACAGCCGCATCCACGCTCATGCCTGTCGTTGACGTACCGTCAATAGCAGCTAACTTGTCTTTTGATTTAAGACCGGCTTTCTGAGCCGGGTAGCCGGACAGGGGTGAAACGATTACAATATTGCCGCTGACGTCTGAGCCTAGTTCCGCGCCAATGCCAGTTATAGAGCCGGCCAGTTCATTGTTGAAAGCTTTAGCGTCGGTGGGATTAAAGTAGATTGTATATGGGTCGCCGGTGGCGGTGACCAGACCCGCCTTAGCGCCATCAATCAGTTTACCGGTGTTTAAACTGCCGTCAAAGTCACTTTGTAAGATACTGTAAACCTGGTTAAGAGAGGAATAATTGAGCGGCGTAGCTGTGGCTTTATAGCTCAAACGGTTAATGTGAATATTGCCCCGACCGACCGCCAGGCCCAGGCCAAAAACAATCACTACCGTTACTAGCAAACTAGCTACTTTTAAGGCCGGCGACCTGTGGCGGTGATTTGCTACCATATAGCGCTCATCAGGCACAGCTACCTGCTGCTTTATATCTTTTTCTCTAAACACTAGCAGTAATTATAAACCATCATTTTCCTGCGTGGATAGTCTAGAGCGAGCAAGTCATAGATTATTGGAAGTATATATACGTCAAACCAGATGCACTTATACTCATCTCTGAATAGTGCCCTTGGTAGTCGTAGTTATACTGGCTTACCCAAATAGTGTTGCCATTAACCGCTTCTACCCACATGGCGTGGCCATAGTAGCCTACGTTCCAGATAGCCACAGAATGGACTCTTGGCGTAGTTCCAGTGGCAATACCGGCAGCACGGGCATCGCCCGGCCATTGGTTAGCATTACCTACCCCGCCCCAATAAGGCATGTAGCCATAGGTCTGATATACCTTCCACGCGGCATAACTTACACATTCACGGTTGTACATTCCCCAACTGTCGAACGTACTATCCATCGGTGCGTTACCCCAAACTGCCGGATAACCGCCGTGTCCTGGGTCGCCAGCAACAGGAACACCACCAAGTTGCCTGTTTAAGGCGGCCTGCTGAGCCCGCAAGCTGGCTATCTGGGAATTGTTAGCGCTGATTTTATGGTCGTAAGAAGCTTTTTGTGAGTCTGTATAGGCTAGAAGCTGTGCCTGCTGGTTCTGCCTGGACTGCACCTGGCCCTGTTGCTTTTGAAGATCTGCCAAAAGACTTTTTTGGGTATTTTGCTTATCTGTCAGTTGGGCCTTAAGCTCATTTATCTTATCAACCGATGCTTTGAGCTTGTCTGATACGAGATTGCGGTATTCCTGCTTGTTTACAAAATCGCTGAGGTTTTTAGAACTGGCTAATACCTCTAGCGTAGTCACATCTCCCTCCAGATACATGGTGCGGAGATTATCGCCGAGTATTTGCTTTTGCTGTCGTAGCTTGGCTTGAGCCTGATTAATTTGATTTTGCAAAGAGCCAATTTGGCTTTGGGTACCGGCAATATTAGTCTGTATGCTGAATATCTGGGAATTAAGGGCACCAACCGCCTGCTGGTACGAGGAGGCCTGAACGGCCAAAGAGTCTGACTTTGTCTGCAGGCCGCTGTTTTGCTGCTGCAGCGCGTTAATTTGCTGGTCGAACTGGTCTGCCTTGACGGTATTGCCAATAAATACGGCGCCTACCATAACGGCTCCGGTCAGCAAAGTTGCGATAAAGTAGCGATAGCGAATCATTTTGAACCTATTTTTTTGTTTTAGAATTAACAGTTTTATAATAGCACCCCTTCCCCAGTTAGCGCAAGCGCTTTGGCGTCGCAAATTACGCCTTAGTGCACTTGAATTGTTTGTGAACTTTCAACGAATCTTTATTTATCTATGGAATTTGAGATACCGCCTGGTCGCAAGCAGTGATGAAGCGGCACCAATCAGTATACCAACTCCAACTTGCAGAAGCAAAATTGCAGGCAAATGTGAGGTGAAAAACTTGTCAGAATATTTAATGTCTAGCAGGCCCAGACTACTGGCCTGCAAAGTTGAGCTGGTGACTTTAAACAGTGCTGAACATATTATTAGAGAAACGCCAGCGGCCACAGTGCCATAAAGCATCGTCTCCACCACAAAAGGGCCGCGAATGAAGGCTGTACTTGCGCCGAGCAAGCGCATAATGACCAGTTCATCGCGGCGGTTGAAGATAGTCATGCGGATAGTATTAAAGATAATCAAGATGGATATGATAATAAAAACTATAATGCCGACCACGCCGGCTTCTTGGAAGAAGTGAGTCGCCCGGGTGATATTATCTATAGCCGCCTTGCGATCACCGCTATAGCTAGTCGGTTCGGACTGCAAAGCCGTAACGCTGGGTTTATTTAGAAAATTTTGTATATCACTAAGTTTGTTCGGATCCACTGGTTTAATAGTTAGCGAAGCCGGCAAGGGATTGTCTATTTCACTCACAGCCGACCGCAAATTTGGATTTGTAGGGTTGGCCGCGAGGTAGTTTTTTAAGGCTTGGTCTTTGCTTATATAAGCAACGCTTTTGACGTTTGGTAGTTTGCTCAAGTCTTTTATCAAGTTGCTGCGCTGGGCAGTAGTCACCGAATCTTTCAAGTAAAAAGATATATCTATGCCATTGGTTAGATTGGTGATGGTGTGATTAAGAGTTGCACTAGTTACGATCGCAAACAACAAAATGGTTAGGGTCGTAGCCATCATGGCCATAGCGGCAATTGCCAGCCAAATATTGCGGCCAAAGCTGGTAAAGCCGTTTTTGATAATCCGCTCAAACGTTATCATCCGCCGGCTATTTTGCACTTTTAGCTCCATAACTACCGACGGCCTTGTCGGAGGTTATTTTGCCGTCTTTGATGGTCACTACCCTGCGGCGCAGTTTGTTGACGATGTCCTGGTTGTGAGTGGTCAAAAGTACCGTCGTACCAAATTTGTTTACCTTTTCTAGCACAGCAATAACGTCCCAGGCATGCTTAGGGTCCAGGTTACCTGTCGGCTCATCGGCAATTAAAATCTTGGGCTGGCGGACAATGGCGCGCGCAATCGCCACGCGCTGGCGTTCACCGCCGGATAATTCTAAAGGGTAGTTGTTGGCTTTGTCTTTTAGACCGACGACATCCAACACCTTGGGCACGGTGTGTTTGATTTCATTATTGGAAATACCAGCAATCTCTAGCGCAAAAGCTACGTTCTCCCAGACTGTTTTATTAAGTAGCAGCTTAAAGTCCTGAAACACCACACCAATTTTACGGCGCAGCAGCGGGATATCCTTATCTCTTAGCTTGTCATAATCTATACCGCCAATAATGATTTTGCCGCTTGTTGGCTTTTCCTCGCGCGTTAAAAGCTTAAACAGCGTGGATTTACCTGCACCAGATGGCCCGACGATGATTACAAATTCTTTAGGCTCAACATGCAATGAAATACGCTCCAGCGCCGCGCCCTTGCGTGCATAGCTTTTGGTAACCCTATCGAGTAAAATCATCGCTTACAAGTATAACAAAAGCATTATATGCAGTCTGTTAAGTTGACCTAATTTCCGATTTATTTTATAATTATCTATTAATGAGTTTTGAGCGTTCTTATAAATTGGCGGAGACTAACCGGCTTCCAGCCCGGATCCAAGACAAACTCGTGGAAGCCATTGATGGCGACCCCGAACTGAATGCATGGACCCGAGACAATCCTGAAATTGCGGCCCGCGTGGCCGACTACACGCAGATCGTATATGGCGTGGCGTATGGTCTTATACAGCGCATGAACCAAACACATGACTATGATGAGTAGCTGGAACTAGCCAATGTAGCGCTCCATGATTACTTCCCAACTGTCAATGAAAGAGCCCAAAGAGCCTTTACCGGTTGCTTGGGTGGAGAATAGTTAGAGGCGCTCCGACCAAGCTTCGATCAGTAGGTCGAGATTGCCGTCCAACACTTTTTCGACCTCGGTTGATTCATAGCCGGTGCGGTTATCTTTAACTTGTTTATAAGGGTGGAGGACGTAGCTTCTAATCTGGTTGCCCCATTCGGCCGATTGATTGGGGCCTTTAAGCTGGCTTAGGTCTTTGGCGTGCTGCTCAGTCTGCAGCTGAACAAGTTTACTGCGCAAAATACTAAGAGCGGTTTCTTTATTTTTAAGCTGGCTGCGTTCGTTTTGAATAGATACGCTTAGCCCGGTTGGCAGATGGGTTACCCTGACGGCCGAGTCAGTAGTGTTGACGGACTGCCCACCGTGGCCGCCAGCTCTGAACACATCAATTTTAAGGTCTTTTTCATCCACTTCTAGTTCGCCGGGTTTATCAATTAGCGGTAAAACTTCGACCTTGGCAAAGCTAGTTTGGCGCAGATGGTCAGCGTTAAAGGGGGAAAGACGCACCAACCGGTGCACACCGTGTTCGCCCTGCAGTTTTCCGTATAAATAACTGCCGCCGGTAAGCTCAAAAGTGGCGCTTTTAATGCCAGCTTCTTCGCCAGCGGATTGGTCAATGGTTTTGACAGCTATATCTTGGCTCTCCGCCCAGCGCACGTACATACGCATTAACATCTGGGCCCAATCCTGCGCATCCGTGCCCCCAGCCCCGGCGTAAATGGATAGGATAACATCGTGGTTATCATGCGGGCCGCTGAAGCGCAGCTCTTTCTTAAGCTCATCAAAGCTGCCTGCCAGCTTTTTTAACTGCTGCGACAAGTCGCTTTTTAGGCTAGCGTCCTTTTCGTCTATAAGCTCAGTTATGTACTTTAGCTGGCTTTGCAGGTTTTCCCACGGTTCAACTTGGGCAAGCAGGCTGGCACTTTCTTTGCTAACTTGCGTAGCTTTTTGGTTGTTGGCCCAAAAGTCCGGCTGGGCCATATCGGCAGTAAGCTCATCGAGCTGTTGTCTTTTTTGGGTAATTTTAAGCTTGGCTGCTGCTTCGTTTACGGCCGTATCCAGCTCACCAGCTTGTTTTGCTAGCTCTTCCATCACTTAGATTATAAGCGAACCGTTAGTTTTTCAGTCCCAAAGAGGCAAAATTTGCTGGTGCAAGAGTTCTGTCAGCTCGCGTGAGCGGCTGCCGCCGCCCAAGACCGCCAGGCCGCCAATCTTATCTGAAAACATCCGGTTGGTAACTTCTACTATCTTATCTTTGGTGACAGCTTTGATGCGCTCCGGGATAGCTGCATAATCGGTCTTTACACCGTCAAAATAATAGCGCCCGGTGTAGCCGGCCATTGTGCCAGCAACGGTTTGGGCGCTTCGTTGGTGGCGGCCCAGCCAGTATTGCTTGGCGGCCTTTAGATCCTTGGCCGTTATGTCTCCAGCTTTGACGCGTGCTAGTTCGCGCAAAATAATCTCAAATAGAGCCGGTGCGTTCCGTGATATCACTTGGGCGGAAAACCACCATTCGGTGGCACTGCGCATAACTTCTACGCCCGAGCCCATGTTATAGACTAGCCCTCGCTCACGGGCTTCACCCAAAATCCGTGAATAGAGCGTACCTGTAAGCATGCCATTGACCAGCTCCAGCGCGTCCATGCCCGGGTCATCAAAACGGTGCATGGCAAAAACGTTAAGATCAAAATAAACGTTTTTAACTGATGGACGGGCGATGAACACCGGTGCCTTCATATTCAGCGGCTTTTCAACCGGCAGTTCCAGCTGGGAGCGCCCTTTTGGCAAAGCCATAGCTTCAAGAGACCGTTCTATCTGCGCACGACGGCCTTTTAAGTTACCAGCAATTACAAAGCGCAGGTTGGAAGTAGTATGAGTCCGCTTGTAGTGCTCTACCAAATCTTTTAGCCGGACGTTGCGCATCATCTTTAAGCGTTCGCGGTCAGTCATGGATAGCAGGCCGTGAGCTTCGCGGGCTGTCAAAGAAAGTGTTCTGAAGTGGTTGTTAGAGCGGCTGACTAGCTCATCACGCACATTGCCGTATTCGGCCTTAAATTCATCACGCAAAAACAAAGGTTTGGAAATTGCTATCTGCATCAAATCCAGGATTCGTTCCCACTCAAAGTCAGCACATTCGGCCTCGTAGGTTATGTAATAAAAGCCAGTGCTGGCGTTATTACCGGCGCCGTTTTTCTCAAATTCGGCCTGGAAAAGCCGGGCTTTGGGGATAAATTCATTGGCGCCCAAAAGTACGTGCTCCATCAGATGGGGTACTTCCCACTTTTTGCGCTCGACCAAGTACTCACCGGCCCTAAAATTGAACTCAAAATCCATTACAGTAGCACCGGGCACGTGAATCATCAGCCCTTTTGCACCATTTTTTAGTTCAATCTCAGTTGCGGTGTGCGTCAAACTTCTATCCTAACTCTAAACAAAAGAGCCTTTCACGACCCATTTTATATAAAACTAAGTTCTTATTTTACGAGGTTTTTCCCTTTTAAGAAAATGGAAACGCTTATTTTGGTATGAGACAAACCATAGGTTTTTCTCATCGCGCCGGGCAAAAAGTGCGATTTTTGCTCGGGCTGCTCTTTTC
>CAZMNA010000007.1:0-29269 GCA_964567555.1 uncultured Candidatus Saccharibacteria bacterium
ATTGATCAGACGTGAAGTGCCTCGCTGTAGACAATGATATTTCTAGGTGGAAATCATGCTTGTCAAAGAGCTGGAAGCCAACAGTCCCATATAAAAAGGTGACCACTAGCACAATCGCTGCCCGCCGCAAAGCCAGCGTGAAGCTAGCTAATGAACTATGCGAAACAAAATATGCCCGCCAGACAACCAGAAGGCTAAGCGTGACAAATGGCAAAATGATGGCCGCAATATAAACTAGCAAGTAGCTGCCAGGCGACCGACCGCCTAACTGAACTAGACTACGCACGCCTAAATATATATAAACCCCTAGGCTTATAAGCCAAGCATTGTATTTCCCGCGTCTAAGCAAACTAGCCAAGTAAACCAAGCTAACACCCGCCAGAACGGCCAAGTGGTCATCCGAGATGGCGTCCGTGATTTGACGCCGATGCAAAAGAACACGCAGGACACTGCCCATTACGGCCAAACCGCTGGCCATGGTTAAAACCGCTACAATGTTACGTTTGAGTTGCTGATCTCTATTCACTTTTTAATTTAATTAAAAGACTTAACTGGCATCTATTTTAGAGTTTGCCACCGGTGAGCTCAACAACCTTACAAACAGATAAACGCCAACCAGAATTAACGGGGCCATAATCGCTAGACCAATCACTATAGCTGAACCATAGCTGGCGGCGCCATAGGCCTTAGCCAGACTCAAGTGTCCCGATATTAGATACGGCCTGTCAGACCAGGCGAGTATAGAGGGTACAGCCGCGCAGAGCAAGCTCAAGGCCTGCCACGATTTGATAAACGAGATATGGAGAAAGTCCAACAACATCAAACCCAATGCCCCGGCGGCAAAGAGCGCCAAGAGAAGCAGTCCAGTCGGTGATAAATTATTAGCAGTGTGAAGTACGATTATGGGCAGGATGCTGCCGAGTAATATTAACCAAAAGACAGCTGCTAGTTGGGCGACCAGATGCTGACGACCTTTTACGAGTTGTCTATTGACAATGTTAAGTCCGACGGCAGATAAGCCGGCAAAGCCAGTTAATAGCAAC
This sequence comes from uncultured Candidatus Saccharibacteria bacterium, assembly GCA_964567555.1. Taxonomy (GTDB): domain Bacteria; phylum Patescibacteriota; class Saccharimonadia; order Saccharimonadales; family UBA10212; genus CAZMNA01. The sequence goes on from CAZMNA010000007.1 coordinate 1,044, forward strand.
ACTACACCGAGCAAGCTTTGCCAAAACATTTGGCCGGTTAGCAAATATATGCCAGCGGCCGCGAACACCAGCGGAATAAGCATGGTAAATATACCGAACGACCAGACCAGCCAAGAGGGCGCTCCGTCATCGGAGCGTACATAAAATATGCTCAGCACTATAGAGGCTCGAATCACAAGCGAGACGATAGCAACAACCAATAAGCCAAGCAACTGGCGACTCAAGGAACCCAGGGCACCATTGAATAAGATGGCTAGACCAGTGAAGCCAAACACTAAGAACACATTCGTTACTTCCCAGAGGGGTGTGAACATTCGCCTGGGAACACTATCTCTGGCAAACATCTTAATGACAATACCGTACTCTACTGCCGCAGCCAGGGCGTAGGCGCCAAACAGACCGCAGATAATCAAAAGTGAGGCGTCTATTATGCTCATTCCAGCGCCTCTTGTAGTTTTGCCGTCCGCTTCAAGCCAAGAATTGTCATGACAAATAGCAGGATGTAAAGAACCGGAAAGATCTCTGCCAGACTAATAACGCCTTTTGAGCGCGTAACAGCCGCTGAAACTTTAAGCACCCCATGGACCGCATAGGGCTGTCGGCCAAATTCGGTCAACATCCAGCCCAGTTCACAGGCTATGATACCCAAAACACCGCAGATAACGACCATCGCCATCAGCGTACGGCTCATGTGCCAGCCCCAGCCCCGCCACCAAGCCAGCAAGTAGGCCAGGGGTACGAGCGTAGCGAACATACCAATGAACACCATGCCGTCAAAAAAGTAGTGGATCACCATAGGCGGCCGCTGGCTTTTTGGAGTAGCATCAAGCCCCTGGACAGTGCCCTTAAAATGGCCAGTTGCCAAAAAACTGAGTAGCTTTGGAACCCTGATTGCATCCTTAACCTGTCCGTGTGATACTACACCGCCGATTAAAAGCGGCGCCCCACTGGTGGTGTTTTGTAAGCCCTCAGCAGCCGCCAACTTATACGGCTCATACTTGGCATCGAATTTGCCAGATTGGTCGCCGGCCGCGCCCACAAGCAAGCCCAACACAACGGCGACAGCCGCCAGCGCCGCCATCAACTTATAGGCTCGGCCTTTGGATGTTTTTGGCAAACGGCGGCGCCAGGCCATCCATCCATAAACAGCCAGTAGGCACAAAACTGTTGCAAACAAGTAAGCTAGGATTGAGTGGCTGATTTCGGTCCTTGCAGCAGGGTTAAAGACCGCTTGACGGGTGTTGATATCAACCGGGCTACCACGTGAGTCTAGCCTGAAGCCTCGCGGTGTATTCATCCAGGCATTGACTGTAGTTATAAAAAAGGCCGAAGTCAGAGCAGACAGGGCCACGACAACACCGCACAGCCAGTGCCACACGGGTTTGAGCCGGTCCCAGCCCAGCATGTAAACCGACAAAAATAGGGCTTCTATCAAGAAAGCAAAGCCTTCCAGCGCAAAGCTGACGCCCACAACTTTCCCGGCTAAGGTTGTAAAGACCGGCCAGAGCAGGGAAAACTGTAAGCTGACTATAGTACCGGAGATGGCCCCGGCGACGAACAGTACCACTAACGCCCGGCTCCAACTCCTGGCGACCTCGCGCGCGCGCGCGTTCTTTTTATATATAGAGTAGCCCTCCAGCCCGGCTATTAGAGTCGGCAGGCCGACTCCAAAGAGCACAAAAAATAAATGAAAGGCTAGTGTATCGGCAATTAGAGAGCGCCCGGCAGTTACGACATCCATTGTCAATTAATTATATAAGGAGTAGCATAAAACCGTAAGCGAAAAGGACAAATTATGGCAAAGGCCGATCACGACCCAAACTCTTACGCCTGGTCAATTTTGCGCATCGGGGTGGGTTATATTTTTTTGTGGGCGTTTTTTGATAAATTGTTCGGGTTAAAAGTCTCGACCTGTGCCGGTAAAAGCTACGACTGCAGCGCCGCCTGGATACATGGCGGCTCACCGACGGCCGGCTTCTTGGGACACGCCACCACCGGACCGTTCGCCAATTTCTATCATCACTTGGCCAGCCATGCGATGGTTGATTGGGCGTTCATGCTTGGCTTGCTGTTCGTGGGTGTTGGGCTGTTTTTTGGAGCCTGGGTTAAAAGCGCTGCCGTCGCCGGTATGGCCATGTTAGCGCTAATGTGGAGCTCGCTGCTTTGGCCAGCCAATGCTCCAGGCGTAGACGAGCATATAATCTACATCCTAGTGCTGTTTGGGCTTTTGGTAACCAATGCCAAACAACGCTGGACCCTAAAGATACCTGGGATTGATCTGCCTTAGAACTTTTGTCTTATATGAGAGAGGCTGAAGTCCCATGTGGCGTCAGTCTTTTTGTGCGGGTTAAAAATATTTTCGGAGTCAAAGATATTTTTGGTTTCTTTAAAAATATGTTCCATCTTATCGCCGTACATTATTTTTAACCAGGGGCCGCGGATCATTCCGTCGTTGTGCTCGCCAGAAAGTGAACCGCCGTAGTCCAAAACGAGCTCATTGACTTCGTACATAGCAGGTTTGATTTTGGCACGCTCACGCGGGTCTTCAATTTTCATTAGCGGGATAACATGGAAGTTGCCGTCGCCCATGTGGCCAGCCACGGTGGCTAGCAGTTTATATTTTTTGATGATGCGCTGGAGCTTGGGTAGAAACTCGGTTACATGCTCAGGCGGCACCACGAAATCATCAATAAACGGCGCGGTGTGCTTATCTTTAACTTTCTTTCTGAGTAGGTTGAAGCTCTCACGGCGCATGATACGGAATTTATAGGCTTTGGCTTCAGTAGAATCTTCTTCCGTAGCCTCTAGGTCAAATGGCTCTAGGGCCCCGCGCATATCGTGGACTTTTCGGCTAACGATTTCCGGCGTGTCACCAGAAAATTCAATGAGAAGAATCAGCTTTGGGATACCGTGGGCAAGTAGTAGCAGGTCTGGCAACAACTGGAAGCCAAGCTTAATTAACTTTTTCCAGCCAAGAGTTTTATGAAAATAAAAGAAAAATTTAAAGCTTAATTCGAGAGTATAGTTATCAAAGCTCTCGAAACTGGCCGGCGAGTGTTTTAAGACTACTTTTATAATCTCCCCAAGCTGTTTAACATCCTTCATAAACACTACCAGCACCCCCGAGTGTGGTTTGTCATGAACCAGCTTGAAATGGATATCGGAAATGAGCCCTAGTGTACCCTGGGAACCAACGAACAACTTAGTCAAATCAAAGATTCCGGTTTCGCGGTCCCAGACGTCCCATAAATTATAGCCGGTAGAGTTTTTGCTGACCTTGGGCTTGGCGGCTTTAATCAACTCGTAGTTTTGCTCAATAAGTTCAAAAAGCTGTTTATAGATCTTACCCTCAAATGTCTTTTGGCCCATTTTGACCACCAGCTCGCGCTTGTTTAAGGGCTTCACGCTATATTTTCGGCCGTCGGCTAAGACGACATCCAACTCACGTACATAGTCTTCGGTCTTGCCATACTGCAAGGATTTTTCGCCGCCAGAGTTATTGGCCACCATGCCGCCGACCGTACAGATTTCTCGGGACGCTGGGAAGCTTGGCAGTAAGCCGCCTTTTTTCAAGCTCTTTTTTTCAAAGTCGCGGTAAAAAACGCCGGGCTGTACATGGGCGGCAAACTCACTGACGGATTCAATTTTATTAAAGTGCCGATTGATGTCCATAACGATTGATTGGCCGATAGCGCCGCCGCTCATACACGTGCCACCACTGCGCGGGGTGACATTAAGCTTTGGATATTTAGGCCTAAGTTGGTTGACGACACCTACCAAAGCTTGGACATCCTTAGTGTCTTTGGGGAAAACAACAATCTCAGGCACCAACTCAAACAAGCTGGCATCGTGCGCATAAAACTGCCGCGTGGCATCCGAGGCATCAGTCTCGCCCTTAAAGCCTTTTTGTTTTAGAAGTCCCACCAACTCGTCAACCATAATCGTTTTTAGCTTATCACAGTGGTAGCATGCACGTCTTAAAACTGTTAGATTAAGTTAATGAGTCTGAGTTTGATTTTAGCGGTAAGCGACAATGGCGTAATAGGTAAGGATGGAAAGATTCCGTGGTTTGTGAGAGGCGAGCAGAAGCGCTTTAAGGAAATCACGATGGGACATCCAATCATTATGGGCCGGAAGACTTTCGAGACACCTAAGACTTATGAATCAAAGTCGCAACTGCTGCCGGGCAGACTTAACGTCGTAATTACACGGCAGAAAGACTATACGGTTCCCCGAGGGGGTGTTGTCGTACATTCTTTACCAGAGGCTATGTCACTCCCCCGAGTAAAAGAGGCGGAGGAGGCTTTTGTTATCGGGGGTGAAGAAGTTCTAAAAGAAGCTTTGCCGCTAGCCGATAGAATTTACCTGACTCGCGTCCACGCCAGTGTAGAAGGCGACCGCTTTTTCAATTTTGACGAATCCGAGTGGCGTCAAGTTTCGTGCGAGTACCATAAGAAAGACGAAGTACCAGACCGCCCATTTGATTTTGAGATATGTACGCTTGAACGTCGCAAGAAGTAATATTTGTTACAATTGAGCCATGAAAGCTTTGCCAAGAGAGCATATTGCGCGCATTTGGCTGGCTATTGCGAGCGTATCTACTATTCTCATGCTAACGGCCTATACGCTAGTACAGCAATTGGGCCGTTTAAGTGCTGATGATTTGCCGCTTTATTTGGCTCAGACAGCTGTCGCGCAATTGGATAATGGCGCGGCACCTAATGACGTAGTCCCGACTACAGCTAGCGACGTTAAGAGTGACACCATACCTTTCGTGATAGTCACTGATTCGTCTGAAAATATCCTAGCATCATCCGCTAAGTTGAATGGGGCTAAGCCCTTACCGCCAATTGGCACGTTCCAGTACACGACTGTCCACGGCACCGACCACTTTACCTGGCAACCTACGACGAGTGCCCGCCTGGCCACCCGCATTCTGCCTTACAAAACATCAACTACTAGCGGCTTTGTAGTCGCTGGTCATTCCCTCAAGCAGGTCGAAGATCGTCAAGCAAACTTTAATCTAATAACCCTGGCCGCTTGGGCGGTTAGTTTGATAGTTGTCTTTTTGGCGCTCTGGTTCCCGCTTTAGCTATAAAATCAGCATAACGTCGCCAAAACTGTAAAACCGATACCGGCTTTTAATTGCGTGGTTATAAATACGGTGCAATTCGTCAGTGCCAACTAGCGCGGCTACTAGCATGAGCAGAGTGCTCTTTGGTAAATGAAAATTAGTAACTAGTGCGTTGGTATTTTTGAACTTGTAGCCCGGCGTAATAAAAATATCGGTTGAACCGACGGACTCTTTAAATGGTCGCTTGAGACTTTCCAGCGTCCGAGCGGTTGTGGTACCAACCGCTGTAATATGCTTTGCCCGGTTGAGCGTGGCCGCAGCTGTTGTACTCAGAGAGAACTTTTCGGCATGCATGTTATGTTTTGTAACGTCTTGGTTCTTAACGGGTGCGAACGTACCCAGGCCTACATGCAAAGTCAGCTGAACAATTTGATGATCTTTTGCAAGTTTAGTAATTTGCGGTTGGGTAAAGTGCAAGCCGGCCGTCGGCGAGGCTTTTGAACCCGACTGGCTAGCATAAACTGTCTGGTAACGGCCGCTTAGCGACTCATCCGGCTTTATATACGGAGGAAATGGAGTCCGCCTAAATCTTGCTAGCCTCGGATCATTTACGCTCATGTTAAAGCGCAGGGTCCTTACTCCGTCCTTGTCAACACTAAGCGTATCAACCAACAGCTCTCCCGCGGGCAAAGGCAAAGAAAGCTGGCTATCGCGGCGAAGCTTTTTACCGGGCCGCACTAGTGCTTTGAATGTCCTTTGCCCTAACTCCTCCAATACAAATATTTCTGTGCTGCCAAAATCAAGGCGGCATTTTTCCACTTTGGAATTATTAAAAACTAGCGTGGAGTCAGCCGGCAGATATTTATCGAGGTTATAAAAGACGTCATCAATAATTTTTTGATTGACCCTATCATAAACTAGCAGGCGGGCGTGGTTGCGCGGCTTAGCTGGCGTTTGGGCTATCAGCTCGGAGGGCAGCTCGTAATCAAAATCGGACAGTTTCAATCTCATTTGATTACAGTATAGTGTAATCATTAGCTGGACTCAGCGGCCGGCATTAGCAATAAGAAGTTAAAGCCGAAAACAATCTAACCTTTAGCGCGAAATCCAATAAAATAGCGCCCAGTCTTCTAGGGCGCTATTTTAGCGTTTTTAATTTTTGGAGTCTATTTAGTTGGACGGACGATTTTCATTTTTGGCAGCTTCATGCCATCAAAAAGATACGCATAAAGGTTAATGCCGACTAAACCACCGATCAAAGGTGCAATTACGTAGACCCAGTTAAAGCTGTCCTCGCCCAAAGCTACTGCCGGGTTTAGGTAGCCAGCTGCAAAACCTGCTGAGGCAATAATCGTACCGACAAACAAGGCAAAGCCGTAGCCTAAAGCTGATTCCAGAGCGGAAGCATGCTTGCGGGCAGCGTAAAAACCCATGGCCAAGACCATAGTTCCGGTAGCCTCAGCAATCACGACGCGCCAGTCCCAAGACATGGAACGCGCACTTAAGTGGCGGTTCACAAAATATTCAAACAGCTTCCATGAGACCAAACCTCCCAGCAGCTGGGCGGCAATATAGAATACAGCGGCAACTGCATTGATTTGGCGGACCGTCCACATACCAAGCGTTATGGCCGGGTTAAAGTGGGCGCCAGAAAGCTTTGAAAACATCAGATAGATGACGCCCAAAGTTATAGCTACGCTAGTACCGATAAAATAAGATACCGCCGTAGTCTGGGTCAGCACCAAAGCCACCATAACGAGTGTGGCTGTGCCCAAAAACTCCGCGGCTACTTCCCGGGGGCCGATTAATTTACTTAACATTTTTATGTACTCCTCCTTTTAGAGTTAATCCTTATAAAGCTCACTATATACTCAGTGCGCAATAATACAAAGAGGTTTTTGCTATACTAAAGGTATGCCCAAAGTCGCTAAAACAACGCCAAGCGTAACGATTTATAGCGCACCTTGGTGCGCCTTTTGCCACATGGCAAAGCAATATTTGGCTGATAAACATGTAGGGTTTAAAGACATTGATGTCGAAAAGGACGCTAGCGCTGCCCAAGATATTTTTAAAAAAACCGGTCAGGCCGGTATCCCCGTGATTGAAATTGGTGAAGCTGTCATTATTGGCTTTGATCGCCCTCGGATTGATTCAGCACTAGCCCAATACAACTTAGCCTAGGTACCAAGTGGCATTTGAGGATTACAAAACAAAAGACTCAGTCGTAGTGGTATATACCGGTGAAGGTAAGGGCAAAACTTCCGCCGGTGTCGGCCTGATGGCCAGAGCTTTAGGCAATGGCTGGCGTGTTGCCTTTGTGCAGTTTATAAAAACCTGGAACGTTGGCGAGCATGACTTTATTGACCAAATAAAACCGGTTTTCAAATCGCGGCTGCTTTTTTACAAAGGCGGTAAAGGTTTCTACAATGCCGGTGAGCTATCCGCAAAAGATGTCTCAGAAGCAGAGCACAAACGTGCCGCGCGTGCCACATATGATGTAGCCTTTAAGGCGGCAGCCTCCGGCCGCTATGACCTTGTTATCTGTGACGAGATTAACAATGCGCTCAATCATAAGCTTCTAACCATTAAACAAATAGAGACGCTCATTAAAAAACGGTCGCCAAAAACCAGCCTATGCCTAACCGGCCGTGATTTCCCGAGTGAGCTGCTGCCGTTCGCCGACATTGCCACAAATATGACTAAGCTGCGGCACCATTTCGACGAAAAATATTTAGCCAATAAAGGTATTGATTTTTAATCGTATAATTTAGCCATGCGGCTAACAAAAAGCAGGCGGGGCAAGCTGGTTATTTTGGTGTTTATCTTGTTCGTACTGGTAATTGTTGCCACCCAGTCAGGCTGGCTAAGAAAGGGCGGACCGCTGGCCGCTTCCCAGCCGGGTTTTTACAACGTAGCCTATTTTATCGACGGCGATACGATTGTTATTGATATGAATGGCCACCAAGAGACCGTACGGTTTATCGGAGTTGATACCCCCGAGACCCACAAGCCCAACACGCCCGTCCAATGCTATGGACCGCAGGCTGCCGCTTATACCAAAAAGCTCATCGGCGCCCAAAGAGTTAGGTTGCAAGCTGACCCGCTGGATACTAACCGTGACCGCTATGGTCGTTTGCTGCGCTACATTTATTTGTCTGACGGCTCATTGGTTGATGAAATCTTAATTCAAAAAGGTTACGGCTTTGCTTACTTGGGCTTTCCGCTTGAAAGGGCGGACCAGTTCGCCTTGGATCAAAAGATTGCCAAGAGCGCAAAGCTTGGCCTATGGGGAAGCTGCTCGCCATCCGTTAACCAATATGGCGGCTATACGTCTAATGCTCTTTGAGGATATTCTCATACATTTGGGACAGGGCCCGGCCGTGTGCGCTCTGGCTATAGCGAGTTTTTACTCTCTTGCGCGACGCTGCGCCAAAACTGCCTAACTTATCGGGTTTGCTCATTAGCCAGGCGATCTTTGCGGCAAGTTGGTCTGGACTATTCACAAAAAAACCATTAACGCCGCCTGCCAGGGGCTCTACTAACTTGTCATCAAACAGCAGTAATGGTTTTGCGCATAAGGCCGCTTCTAAAACGGTCAAGGAAGCGACTTCGCGGAGTGACGCATTTACAAAGACGTCGGCAGCTATTATGTATTTATGTAAGTCCTTATGAGGTACTGAGCCGTAAAATTGTACTTTATGACTTAGACCATACCGTTGAACTATTTTTTGAAGGTTTGATTTGCGGGGGCCATCACCCAATATCACCAACTTCAACTTGAGCTTGCCGGGCAGATGTCTGATTGATTCAATAATTAGTTCCACGTGCTTTTCACGCACCAGCCTTGCTATTGAGATAACGATGAATTCATTGTCTGCCCAACCCAACTGGCGGCGGGCTTCCGGCTTGGTCGGTAGCTTATAAACTGGTAGATTCACGCCGTTAGGTATCAAGACCAGATTATCTTTCTCCTTATAAAGCTCTAGTTGATTATAAATTTTCTGGCTAATGGCAACGCAGACATCAGACTGGTCGCAAAAATAGCCATAGACTCGCCAGGCGAAGTCGGTTCTACGGCTGGCTTTTGGGTTACGCCGGCGTGAAAATAAAGCTTTGATAAAGTCGCCGGGCCGGCGGCAAACCAGAGCTACCAAAAAGCCGAGGCCAACCAAAGCCAGTGGCGCGATTTTATACTCGCCCATAAAATCCATATCAAGGTGTGCACTGATGACAGTCGGTTTGTCTAGCTTGCGACTCGTTCTAAGGCCCAGTAGACCAACAGGTAACGGTGTCTCTATGTGCACTACGTCTAGACCGCCGACTTGGGTAAGCGCCTTCATGCTAAAGGGCCAGCTAGCGCGCAACCCGGGATAGAGCAGGCCGGGCCACGAACGGAACGCTCTAACATGTGCCTTCTTTTTGACTTTCGGTAAGTCAGGGCAAAAGACTAGTACCTCGTGCCCAAGTTCTGTTAAAGCCTGTCGGCTAATCTCAGTGGCAATGGCCGTGCCATCGCTCTGGGCCAGATAATAATCACTGAAAAGTCCGATTCTCACTATTTATATGCTAGCATTCTTGATAAAATCAAAGAGGTAATTTGGAATTGGACGTGGGCAAAACCAAAAACAATCTAAAAGTTATGACCAAACCAGCCTGGTGGTTAAAGAACCATCTGGCTAAGGAGGCTCGCCACATACGCACCAACTTACATTGGTGGCAGCGCTGGCCGATATATTTTATCTGCTTGGCGTTAGTACTTTCGGGGATAAGCTGGCTAGTTGATGAGTCAATGCCACAAGTATCTAACCCCGTTTACGGTGTAAGCTTTTCCATCCCCTACGCCCAAGAGCTTGGCAATAACTGGAAGGCAAACTACCTAGCGCTCTTAAACGACTTGGGGTTTAAAAAACTGCGCCTGATGAGCTACTGGGAAGATATAGAACCATCACCCGGCGTTTATAATTTCTCCGACCTGGACTGGGAGCTCCGACAAGCCGCCGCCCATCACGCCACTGTAAGTTTGGCCATTGGCTACCGCCAGCCTCGCTGGCCGGAGTGCCACGAGCCGTCCTGGGCGACCTCTATGCCAATCGAGAGCAAACAATGGCGCTCGGCGCTTTACTCCTATATGACAGCCGTAATTAGTCACTATAAGAACAACCCAACCGTTAAAAGCTACCAGCTGGAGAACGAAGCCGTAAATACACTATTCGGAGGCGGCTGCCGTGGTGGCAATGCTGCCCGCGACCGCCTGGTTTATGAATACGATATGGTTAAAAAACTTGATTCCAGCCGGCCTATTTATATGTCTTTGTAGGACGAGCATGGCCTTCCGTTTGATAAACCAGTGCCTGATGCTTATGGTCTATCCATCTATAGAGTTGTTTATGCCACAACTTTCCCAATCCATTTTTACGCCACTTATCCTATAACCGATTGGTATCACCGCCTGCGTATCTTTATGATTGAGCACATCCAGCACCGTCCAGTCTTTATCCATGAATTGCAACTGGAGCCGTGGGGCAATAAACCAACGGTCAACATGACCATCGCCCAGCAAAACCGCTCTATGAGTGTTGCCCAAATGCAAAAGAGTCTTAAGTTTGCCCGTAAAACTGGTGTGCAGACACAGTATCTATGGGGTGGTGAGTGGTGGTATTGGCGCCTGACGCACTTTAACGACCCCGGCCCGTGGAACGTCGTCAAGCAAACTGTCAAGAACCATACCAGTGGCGGCAATTACTAGACATATTGGTATTTTTGTTGTAAAATATCTTTATGCGATCAACTGGCGTGGTTGCTGCCATACCTACCTTTAATAATGCTGAGCGCATAACAACCCTGCTTCCGCAGGTACTGGAGCAAGATTACTCAGCAGTATTTGTATTGGACGACGCCTCCAGGGATGGGACGCCGGATATTGTAAGGTCCCAGTTTGGCACTGACGTCAAAGTCCTGAGCGGTAAAGAGAACATAGGAGCCGCTGGTAATCGCAACCGGATCCTAGAGCAAAGGCTTGGAGACGCAGCGTTACATTTTATCGACGGGGACCAAGAGTTAATCAGCGAACGTACACCTGAATTGATTCTATCATCTACTAGTCACCCATCTGTGGGGGCAGTGGGTGGCTTAATAACAGATGGCAACGGCAACATGTGGCCTGGTAATTTTGTACCGCCAATCAGCCTAGCCTATTATGCAGGCGGGGCGATACAAGCTAGCGTGATGAGATTGCTGATTAAAAATGGCCACAGGGGTCTAGCCCGCGCTATGCGCATTGGGCTTTATCCGTTGCTTAGGAACTATCCGGATTTGACACAGGACCCGCGTCCGAGGAAAGTCTTCACTGCGATAGAAGGGAATATGGCCATCAATGCCTCGCTGTTTGAACGAGTCGGAGGTTACGACCCGAAGCTCCGATATCATGAGGCGCAAGACCTTGCCTTTAAACTTCAACAAGCAGACTATGTGAATATGTTCGATCCGGCCATTGAGACGCAGCACTCTGGTAAGTTCAGCATGAGGGGCAAGGAGCTTGAGATCGCCAAGGCTACAATCTACCTGATGCGTAAGTATGGGCGGCTTCGTTTTCTCTTCTCGGTTTAATCTGACGTACAATTAGTTTATGGTCAAAAAGCCGAAAGGTACTAAGCGGATATTAAACCGCCGCGCTGCCTACGATTACGAACTCGGAGAGAAGTTTATCGTGGGCATTGCTTTAACTGGTGCTGAAACAAAAGCACTCAGACTTGGCCATGGCCAGCTGCGCGGAGCATACGCGGCCATCATGAACGATGAGCTGTGGCTGGTTAATGCCCAGATCAATCCAACAAGGGGTGTTTATATTGAGCCCGACCAGGAGTCCCGTAGCCGTAAACTGCTGGCTAAAAGGTCAGAGATAGAGAAGATGGCCGCCGCTCGTCAGGCAGGCAGCACACTGGTCCCGCTAGAGATTGCGACCGGCGGACGCTATATTAAATTAAAGTTAGCAGTTGGTCGCGGCAAAAAACGCTACGATAAACGCGAATCCCTCCGCCGGACTCAGCAGGAAAGGGAAGCGAGACGAAGCCTGTCATGAAGATTTATTCCTGGAACGTTAATGGCATTAGGGCCGTCGTGCGCAAGGGCGAATTACAAAAGTTTATGGCCACACATCAGCCCGATATCTTGTGCTTACAGGAAACTAAAGCCAAACAGGGCCAGGCCGAAATTGAATTTGAAGGTTACGAAGAATATTGGAATAGCGCCGTACGTGCTGGGTACTCCGGCACAGCCATTTTCACCAAAATAAAACCCCTAAAAGTAGAGAATGGTTTTCCGCAAGATTTCGTAGATAGATTCAAGCTGCACGGCGACGAGTATGGTGACCCAAACGCCGAAGGTCGGGTAATCACAGCCGAATTTGATAAGTTCTTTTTAGTAGGTGTTTATACAATCAACGTTAAAGACGATTTATCACGCCTAGATATTCGCCAGGTTTGGGACAAGGCTTTTTTGGTTTGGTGCCAAGAGCTAGAAAAAAAGAAACCGGTTATATTCTGCGGGGACCTTAATGTCGCCCACGAACCCGACGACTTGGCACGGCCAAAAGAAAACGAAGGGAAGCGTGGCTACACGGCTGAGGAACGCGGAGGCTTCCAAAAGCTGATCGACCACGGATTTACCGACACTTTCCGTTTGTTCACACAAGGAAATGGTCATTATACCTGGTGGACGCATTGGGCTAATGCCCGCGCCCGCAACGTTGGCTGGCGTATAGATTATTTTTTGGTTAGTGCTAAGTTGGCTGGTAGTGTTAAGCGCGCCGAAATCCACGCGCAGGTCATGGGCTCTGACCACTGCCCGATAAGTATAGAGTTATGAAAACAGTTGCTGTAATTGAAGGCTTCTCCGGAGGGCCAATGCTCACCAAGGTTTTCCGTCGGGCTCTTAAAAAAGCCGGTTTTGAGATTACGAAAAAATGTCGCACAGCCGATATTATTGTTGCCCATTCGGCCGGCATTTATGCAATCCCTAGTGGTAGCAAGGCTAGCTTACTCGTGCTTATCAATCCGACATATTGGCCGGGCAGACGTCTAATAACAAGGGTGGGCAATTTTGCCATAATCGGACCCCGATTTTACGTAAAGAACTTCGGCTGGCGCTTTTATATAAAAAAGAGGTTGCTAGAAGCCTATTACTTTATTACCCGTAGCAAATACATGTGGCTAGGAACTTTCCATAACAATCGGCTGGGTCATATAGAGGAATTGGCCGAGGCCAAAGACCGTCGCATTATCATTATCCGCAACCATAACGATTCGTTCACAACTCCCCAGATTACAGGAGCGGTTTCGCATCTTTCAAATGTGATAGTTAAGACTCTGCCGGGTATCCACGACGATTTTTACGTCAATCCTGAGCCATACATAAAAATTATCAAGGAGACTACATGAAAAAATTCGCGGTCTTTGATATTGACGGCACCTTGATCCGCTGGCAACTCTACCACGCCATTGCCGACCAGCTAGTTAAGCTCGGCTACGTTGACCAAAAAGAATACGCATCCATCCGTGAAGCCCGCGCTAATTGGAAACGCCGCGCCGCCTCGTTTAAAACTTACGAGGAACAGCTGGTTAAGGTCTACGGACAGGTTTTAAAAACATTGTCCGTCGCTCAGCTCGAGACCGCCGCTCAGGCTGTGTTTGATGAGTATAAAGACCAAGTTTATACCTACACGCGAGACTTAATCGGGCAACTCAAAGAAGATAGCTATAGAATTTTAGCTATCTCCGGCTCCCAAACCGAGATTATCGCTATGATGGCAGACTACTACGGTTTTGATGATTATTTGGGGACGGACTATAAGCGAAAGGACAAAAAATTTACTGGCGCCTCCACCTTTTATGCCGCCGATAAGGCCAAGGCCCTAAGATCGCTCGTCAAAAAACATAATCTTAGCCTGGAAGGCTCAATCGCCGTCGGCGATAGTGCCTCCGATGCCGCCATGATGGAAATCGTCGCAAGACCGATCGCCTTCAACCCGGATGAGGACTTATATAAGATCGCGCGCGCGTGCGCATGGGAAATAGTGCTGGAGCGAAAGAACATGATCTATGAGCTGAGGGCAGAGGATGGCCGATACGTACTGGCTAAGACAGGCGGCTGATGAACCGCTGTTCCCGGATGTTTTGTGGAGCCGGCCCGAGAACAAACGCAGTGCTGGCAAACTTTTGATTGTAGGCGGCAATCTGCATAGCTTCGCAGCCGTCAGCCAAGCCTACGCTGATGCAATCAAAGCCGGCATTGGCACAGCAAGGGCAATCTTGCCGGACGCACTGGCTAAAACTTTAGGCAAAATTTTTCCGGAAGCTGAATTCTCGACCAGCACGCCCAGCGGCAGTTTTGCCCGCACAGCACTAGACCAGTTGCTTGATAGCGCCGCCTGGGGAGATGGCGTCTTGCTGGCTGGCGATTTTGGCAAAAACTCCGAAACAGCCATTTTGCTTGAGACCTTTGTCCAAAAATACAGCGGGCCACTGACAATAACGGGCGATAGCGTAGATTATTTCATCAGCAATCACGACCTGCTCGCACGGACCAAGACAACCTTAGCCTTAGAATTTTCTCAGCTCCAAAAACTGATGTCTAACCAGGGGAGGGCAGTAAAAAGCTCCATGGACCTCGCTCAATTGGTCAGTAGCCTGCATAACTGGACAGAAGGTGTGTCTGTCGGTATCGTCTGCTCTCACTCTGGCCAAAGCATTTGTGCTCATGGTGGCCAGATAGCCACCATGACAGGACTTAGGGCGTTGGGTGAGCTCGCTACTCATATAGGGGTTTGGCAGCTTTGGCAGCCCGCTAAACCTTTTGAGTCCTTCAGCTGCGCTATTTACGAACTAGAAACCAAAGGGGCTTAGGAAGTGTGCGTTATAGCCGGCTACAAACGTATAAGTCAAAAGCAGCCAGCCTAAGAATAAAATTAGCGGTTTTCTGAACAAACCTTGATATATCCACGATTTTGTATAGAGGTTAAAACCCTCAATTACAACGAATGGTATTAGCGCAGTGCCAATGAAGGCGGCGAGCGAGCCGAGACCGACAGTCCGCAGAATCGCAAAGGTATCCTGCATAATAAGCATAAAAATGCCCCAGGCTACCGGTATTACTAAAAAGATACGCTTATCTTTTTTGGCGGGTGGATAATACCAAAAGTCTAGCGATAGACAGCCAATATATTCATATACTATTCCCTCCAGCACTCCGACAAAGAATAACGTTAAGGGCAATGTACTCCCGTGCCTCAGTAGGCTGTAAAAAGATGTCCCGGCTATTTTCTGAAGCAGAGCTTCGCATAAAACTAAAGAGGCAACTAAGAAAAAAATGCAGGTTACCAGAACCCTATAGCCGCTGTATATCTCGGATTTAATTTCGGTATTCCGGCTAAGCCAGTGTGCAACAGGAAAACTAAATAGCATACTAAGGCCGCCAATCACCAATAAAGCGTCATTCATATTTTGGTGGGCGAGGTGGGACTTGAACCCACAATCCTTGCGGAACACGATTTTGAGTCGTGCGCGTATACCAATTCCGCCACTCGCCCATCACTTTGGCCACAGGCTCCTAACAGATTATATTGTACAATAAGGCAGAGCTGACAGACTATGGAAGACAACGATAAAAAACATTCTGACCAATTTGATGCGGCACTGCCGCTGCCGATGGACGACACCAAAAAAAGCACGTCCCAAGATGATAACAAGCCGGCAGACGCTTCTGTAAACCTAATCCGCAAAAAGATAGAACGCGCCTACGCTAGCGAGCCATCCGCCAAGTTAGAATCTCAAGATATTGAAAAGCTCGGCAATAAGATTACGCGTTCCAAGCACCAACAGTTTATTTATGAGCTGACCAGCTCAGGCAAGCCTCTGCACAAAATTCAAGAGGCTTGGCACGAGTATTATGGCGGTCTGCCAGAAACTGAGAAGCATGAGGTGTGGAGCGAATTTTATTCTGCGCATAAAGAGCTCTCCCGCGCACAAACCCCAGACAATCTTGACAAACTGGCTATCCCCACCGGTGAGCAAAAAAAGCAACTGGACCAAGCCGAGCAAAAGGCTGTTAAGTTCTTATCGCATCCTGTCACAGCGCCGGCCAAATCCATAAAGAAAATCCGCCGGCGTACCCAAAGGCCCGAGCCTACCCAAAGAACCAATAGCCTGCATTCTTTATTATTCGGCCTGGGCGTAGGGGGCATGGTTTTAGTAATCTTTTTGTTTAGTTTTTTTAATGAGCGTTTCATTGCCCCCTTCATACAACCTAGCCGGGTCGCTACCGGCACACCGATTATCGCTACGGCAGCCTCCATTAGCTCCGCCCCGGAGATCATTATCCCTAAAATCAACGTTGAGGTTCCGGTGGTTTATGACGTCAATACTATTAGCGAGAACACGATTGATAATGCCCTTGAGCGCGGCGTAGTTCATTACGCGGACACTGCGCTACCTGGCCAAGACGGTAACGTAGTTATAGTTGGCCACTCCTCCAATAACATCTTTAATCCGGGAAAGTATAAATTTGCCTTTGTACTTTTGTCTCACTTAAGCAGCGGCGACACTTTTTATCTACAAAAGGATGGTAAGCGCTATACGTATCAGGTCTATAAAAAAGCGATTGTGAACCCGAACGATGTAGGTGTACTCGGCCTGGAAAGTAAGCCTGCCACTGCGACCTTGATAACCTGCGATCCGCCCGGCACCAGCTTGCACCGTTTGGTCGTCGTTGGTGAGCAGATTGACCCTACTCCCGCTGGCAATACCGCCGTGGCGACTAATAACTCACTAGCCCGAAGCACTCAAGTTTTGCCGGGTAATGCCCCAAGTCTTTGGTCTAGATTGGTGAAATGGTTCAGTAGTTAGACCTTAGGCGGCTGGATTTTTAGGCAGGTCGCGGCCGGCACGCATGTCAATATTTTCTAACGTAAAGCCGCTTGTATTAGATTGGATAGTAAACAAATGGTTGAAATCTGGGCTAAAGAAGCCTCCGTCAGCTTCAGCTGAATCAACAACGAATTGAGGGTTAGTTGCATCATAGTCCATGACGTAAACCCGATTGTTGGCCTCGCCAATCAGCCGGCTGCCGTCCATCCACCTCAACCCAGCGGTTGTATCTAAATTTAATTTATAGTCATAGCTCTTTTGATTTAAGATGTCGTAGACCGAAAAGTTTTTAGCGTTATCACCTTCAATGTACTGGGAGGTATTGGAAAAAGAGACGTGGCTCGCTTTATTTAAGTTAAGCGAAAGCAGTGGTATGGCTCGGCCGATAGAGGTGTTGTTAACATCGCTGAGCGGGTCCTTATAGATATTTATGCGGGCGGTGGCGTTAGAGCCGGCGATGTAATACCAGTGGTTGGCATATTGTGCTAAATCAATTAAATAAGTAGAGCCCGAAGGAAAGGTGTAGAGCGGATACGTCTGGCCTGAACTCCAAATCCGAGCGAATGCTTGGCCGGCGGGTGCAGCTTTGTTGGTAACATACAAAATAAGGTTGTTGCCGTAAGTCTTAAACGCTAGTACGTCAGAAAGTAGCGGTGCAGCGACCGTCCCGCTACCAACATCTCCTAGACTGAGCGTGGCTTTATCGTGATCATATAAATATAGTTGGCTTATCTTTTTGTTCTTCAGGGCGACGTTAGCCGGGCTGATACCAAAAAGTTTATTTACATTAAAAGAATCCGAAGGCGCCGCCCGGTTAAACACTACGAACTCGCTACCGCCGACAAAAGTATGCTTAAGTAGAACATTCTTATTATCGGTAGACCATTCTACGAGTGATAGCCGGCCGCTCGCCCCGCCGGTCAAAAGGCTGGCCGGCACATCCAAGCTCAAGGGTGCCTGAGCTAGGTGCGTCGTATCATACTCATCAAAACTAAATTTATCAGCCGTTGGCGCCTGAACCAGCAGCCACCGTTCATCCGGGCTCTGTAAGATAGTTTTTGGCTCGGAAGTGTAGCTGTGCAAAGCTGTAATCCGCGGCTTGGTAGGGAACAGCATTGGATACGTAAAGCGAGCGATCGCGTGTGCGTCTAAGTTGAAACTTCCTCGCCAATCTCGGTAGCCACTTTTTTTGACAGTCAGACTGTACTTACCGGCCGGCAAGATTAAACGGGCTGCTGTGTTTGAACCTTGATACTGGTCATTCAGGTAAATCTGAGCCCCGTGTGGATGGGAATCTACAAAAAGTAGGCCGTTTTGGATAATTTGGCCTGTCTTTGTATTAATCCCGTAGCCATAGGCACCGTAGATCAAAATTATGCTAATTAAACCAATAGCCACAGCCATTAGGCTGTATCCAACCGCCAACCGCAGGCGCTGCGACTTCCTTTTTCTGGGATCTAGAAAATCCATAAGCTAAATTATATTGTCGCACACTTTAAATGCCCTCTAAAAGCCTGCTATGCCCGTGCTTCCTTCTTGAAAGAGTAGCAGCGACTGGTGTACTATGTCCTTTAAATGACTAGGGGAGTTTGTGTCTAAAACGGTTAGCGTGATTAACATTAACGGCCGCCGCTATGACGCAAGTAGCGGCTTTGTTATGGATGGCGTCAAACGTCTAGTCACCAAGAAGTCGGCCGCTAGCGCCGCAACTATCAAGAGAAGGACTGCCCCCAAGAACCACCCCAAGGCAGCCGCTGTACGCACAGTTAGCTCCAGCGCTAAGGCGGTACACAAACGCCAAGAGAAATCTCAAACCTTACTTAGGGAAGTGGTCTTTAAGCCCTCAATAAAAATCAAGTCCGCGAGTACACACTTGGGCCGCACGGGCAGTAAATCTGCCATCAAGTTAGTCGATTCCGCCAGGCAGTCTAGGGCAAGATTGATTAAAAAGCATCCTGCGATTGAACGCTTCGGGGCCCCCAAAGCCAGAGCGTCCGAGGCCTTGAGCGGCGAGCTCATCCCGCCGGCCGCCAAACCAACCATAAAGGCTCAGCAGGTTCCAGCAGCAGCCAATACGGTTGCTTCTAGCGCCTCGCATAACCGTCTGGAGCGCCTGCTAGATGAGGCATTGCTGCGTGCAGATGCCCATAAACAGGCTGTTAATGGAACCAGGTCGGGAATTTTGGGGTTACCGCGCCGGCTCAGTCTCCTGCTGGTAATTATATTACTTGTTGCTCTAGCAATATTGATTGTCTGGCTTAACGTACCGGCCGTGGCCGTTAAAGTCGCCAACGTACGCTCACACGTCAACGCTTCACTGCCAGCCTATGCCCCCAGCGGCTTTACTTTCGACAAAGCTACCAGCCAGCCAGACAAGGTAAATATTAACTACAAAGCTAGCGGAGGCGGTGCCTACACGCTTGGTGAACAGAAGTCGAGCTTAGATTCTAAATCTCTTTCTGAGGGAACGCTCGGTGCCAGCCGACAAGTACAGACTTCTCAAGTTAATGGCACGACGGTCTACATTTATGGGCCAGCTGATAATGCAACCTGGGTCAATAACGGGATTTTATACACCATCAGCAACCAAGCAAATTTAAGTTCAGACCAGATTTTACAAATTGTCCAGAGTCTGTAGCACGCGCGACTGAGTTAGCCTACAATTATTAAGGTGAAGGTTAGAACAAGGTTCGCCCCAAGCCCAACCGGTTATTTACACGTCGGCGGCGTACGTACCGCGCTATTCGCATGGTTGGTCGCGCGTCAAGCGGGCGGACAATTTATTTTGAGAATAGAGGACACTGACCGGGCTCGCCACGTGGAGAACTCCGAGCAGCACATTATGGACAGCCTGCGCTGGCTTGGTCTGCAGTGGGACGGTGGGCCGTACCGCCAGAGCGAACGACTTGAAATATATAAAGAGTGGGCACAGAAGTTAATAGATAAAGGCCGAGCTTATGCTGACCCATACTCAGCAACCGAGTTGGAAGCGTTGCGTCAAAAGGCTATAGCTGGAAAAAGACCGTTTTTATTCCGTGACCATCGCCCCGAAAACCCGCCTCCGTGGGATGGTAGCCAACCGCTTAGATTTCGCTCAAACCCCACCGAACGGCGCTGGGAAGACGCCGTCCTAGGAGAACTTAAGTCCGGTCCGGAAGCGATTGATGATTTCATACTCGTCAAGTCCGATGGCTACCCAACCTACAACTTTGCACATGTAATTGATGATAATCTTATGGAAATTAGTCACGTCATCCGCAGCCAAGAATTTTTGCCGTCCGTACCAAAGTTCCTCGATTTATACGAAGCGATGGACGTAGAGCGCCCCGTTCTCGCCACTTTGCCATATGTAATGGGACCAGACGGGCAAAAGAAACTATCTAAGCGCGATGGGGCGAAAGACATCCTGGACTATCGTCGTGACGGCTATCTGCCAGAAGCATTGATAAATTTTCTGGCCACTCTGGGCTGGAACGACGGCACAAAGCAGGAGGTATTTTCAGTAGATGAACTCACCGCCAAGTTTGATCTTGGCCGAGTTCAAAGGGGTGGAGCTCGCTTTGACGAACAAAGGTTAATTTGGCTAAACTCTCAGCACATTGCCAAACTCAGCGACCAGGAACTGCTAGATAGAGTTGACGGTGAAGGGCTCTGGGATGAAAGCCGTAACGCAAACAAGGATTATAAGCTCAAGGTTACAAATCTTATAAAATCGCGCATTCATACATTGGCTGAGGTGGGTTATATAAGCAGTATGTTCTTTAACGAACCAAAATCTGAGGCAGTCAGCAAACTCATGGATGCTACCAAAATTGATTCGACGACTGGGCGCGAGATGCTATCAGCCGCCAAGGACAAACTATCAGGCAGCTCTTTTAGTGAAGCGGATATAAAAGCCCGGCTGAATGATTTGCTTCAAGAACTAGATACAAAACCTGCAGTTTTATTCACCCTGATAAGAATTGCAATTAGTGGTGAACCTTACTCTCCGGAGCTATTTGGCTCCTTAGCAGTCCTAGGCAAGCAAAAATCTTTAGCGAGGCTTGGGGTAGCGCTTAAGCTTTTTGAAAAAACCGCTTAAGCCCGTTAGAATAAACCTGATGTTAAATGATATAGTCCCGCCGTCTAAACCGCCGCGTGAAACTGGCGGCGAGCCATCTGGCGTAGAACCTCCCGTCGAAAGTCTGGACGAGCCAATCGTCATTGATGAAGCATCTGAAGAATTAACTGAACAAAAAGCACCGGCCGCTAAGAGCGGCCGATTCGCATGGGTAGGGCAACTGAAGAGCCGCTGGCATCGTCTGAGCCGGCGCCAACGGATCCTGGCTGGAGCTGGCGGCTTAGTAATTTTGGTTGCACTCATTTTTGGCGGCATTGCCATCTTTAGCCACCCGGCTCCAATGATTCCGCGCGTCGCCAGCCATAAGACCGCCACCACTGTTGCTTCGCCCTTAACAGGCCTCCAGGTCAATCCGGCTTTAGCCAAGCGGCCAGTGACCGCTATCATGATAGAAAACAGCCTAGACGCTAGACCTCAATCCGGTTTACAGGATGCTGGAGTAGTTTACGAAGCTATCGCCGAAGGCGGAGTGACCCGTTTTATGGCGCTGTTCCAAGAAAGCCGCCCCCAGTACATTGGCCCAGTTAGGAGCCTGCGGCCGTATTTTATCGATTGGGCAACTCCCTTTGACGCCTCAATCGCCCACGTTGGCGGTTCACCCGACGCACTCAGCCAGATTAGAAGCGGCGGTAAAGATTTGGATGAATTCTTTAACGCCGGTAGCTACTGGCGCATATCCACCCGGGCAGCACCGCACAATGTCTATACCAGCTTTGATAAGCTTGATGATCTTAATCAATCAAAAGGCTATATTACCAGTAAGGTCCACAGCTTCCCCCGCAAAAAGGCCAAGCCCCTTAAAGTACCTACGGCAACGTCAATTGATTTTGCCATTTCGGGACCTGTTTATAACCCGCATTACGGCTACGATGTAAAAACCAATTCGTACACTAGGAGCGAGGGTGGGGCGCCGCATATGGACCTCGTAAGCGCGGCCGATACAACAGGCGTTCAGCTTAAACCAAAAGTAGTGATAGCAATTGTAGTTCCGCTCACCAGCGGAGCGCTAGACGCGTCCGGTGCCTATTATTCAAACTACTCAGCTAATAGCTCTGGAGCCGCCTACATTTTTCAAGATGGCGGCGTGACGGTCGGCACTTGGACTAAAGCTTCCCGGACTCATCAAATAAGTTTTGTCGACGCGAAAGGCGCACCAATCAAGCTAGACCCAGGCCAGACCTGGATAACGGCTCTATCTACCGCCGGTCAAATTAGCTACAAATAACCCCGATAGTCTGCTAAAATGACCCCTGGTTGCGGTCCCATCGTCTAGTGGTTAGGACACCGGGTTCTCATCCCGGCAACAGGGGTTCGACTCCCCTTGGGATCACCATTTTATAAATTATTTTTGGAACTTTCGGACGGATAAATCAATATTGCGCAGCCTTGGGCTACTAATCTAAAATAGGCTTAAGCCATGTTAGGGCTCCAAAAATATTTCTTGGTTCCTCCTCATAGACTGACTCTTAGGGCGGTAAACTCCGGTCACTGCTAGCCCTCAAAATCTTAGCTTCTGGTCATAAAACACCTTGAACGGTAGGTAAATTTTATCCAGCAGCTTGGTCGACAAATCCGTTCGCCGTATCTAGCCATGAGATAAACGGCTATCTCTTTATAAACTCTTAAAAACAGGGGGAACAAAAAATGGACAACGTAACAAAAATCGGCAAAGACGTTAATATCGTCGCTTACTATTTTCACAACCGCGGGCCGCGCCTGCGCTGTTTCCCGCGCGTGATGGAATGGGCTAACAAGCGCATAACTTTTACCCAAACCGGCATGGTACACCCGACGAAGAAGGGCCAGCGGGCCATTCACGTATTTGACATGACCGACGGTAACGCTGACTATCGACTGGAGTTTGACGCCGCAAAACTTAGCTGGACACTAGTCTCCATAGCCGACACTAACTTAGACCAACATGCCACATGTCTCACCCCTCAACCTGCCGCTTAATCCGGCCAAGCCGGAGGTTATGCATATAGACCTAAACTCCTGCTTCGCTATGGCCGAGCAGCAGGCCAGGCCCCTATTGCGCGGCCGGCCGGTGGGCGTGACCAACCGCAACACCGAGTACACCTGCGTAGTCGCAGCCAGCTATGAGGCTAAGCGCTTGGGGGTTAAGGTGGGCATGAGTTTCCATGAAGCCAAGCTACTGGCACCAGATATTATCCTAGTAGAGTCTGACCCTCCTAAGTATCATCACGTCTACAAAATTTTGGTAGGCATCATGAAGTCCTATTCGCCATCTGTCACAATGAAAAGTATAGATGAGGGGATTATTGATTTTAGCGGAACCCGCCTAGTCAACCGGCGCCCGCTCGTAGAAATTGGCTACGAAATCAAGAATCACCTGCGCCAACAAGC
Organism: uncultured Candidatus Saccharibacteria bacterium; assembly: GCA_964567555.1. GTDB lineage: Bacteria > Patescibacteriota > Saccharimonadia > Saccharimonadales > UBA10212 > CAZMNA01. The sequence continues at coordinate 24,523 of CAZMNA010000007.1, forward strand.
AGGCGGCTGGATGAGCTGCAATATCGGCATAGCCCCCAACCGCTTCTTGGCTAAAACCGCCGCGTCTTTACACAAACCCGACGGCCTGGACGTACTTACGGCAGGGAATCTACGCGCCGGTCTATCTAAGTTAGAGCTTACAGATTTAGCCGGCATCGCCAACCATAACGCCGCTCGGCTCAATTCAGCTGGCATCTACACTCCCTTACAGTTTTTGGATGCACCCAGTGACCTGCTCAGCCGACGGGTCTTTAAAAGTGTCTGCGGGGAAGACTGGTACCAACGCCTGCGCGGTTGGGAGGTGGATGCAGCCGAACATAGCATCAAAACAGTGGGGCGCCAATTTGTGATGGATGAACTTCGGCCTCCTGATGCAACTGTACGCTCACGCCTGGCCTACCTATGCGAGACCACCGCCATGAAGCTGCGCTACAAGCAGGTAGCAGCCCGCGGTGTGAGCGTTTACGTACGTTACCGCGGCGGCGACTATTGGTATACACGGCGGATGTTTAAGTCCAGCTTCTTTAATAATGCCGAGGTTTTGCGCCACGCCACATTATTATTTAACCAGCGGCCTAGGGATGATTGGGTGAGGGAACTAGGAATATCTTGTTATGGGCTAGAGCCGTCCGCACTAAATCAGGTAAGCTTGCTTGACGAGGTCAACCGAGAACAGTGGCTAACCGAGGCGGTGGACACGATCAACGCCCAGTTTGGAGAATTTACCATTACTCTTGCCACCAGCTTGCCAGCTAAGGGAACCGTCAAGCAGAAGATACCGTTTGGTACGACACGTTACTTTGAGCTGCTTTGTAACCAGGCCTGACGATTAACCAGAGTGCTTAGGACCCCGAAGGGTGGCCAGTCATTCGGATACAAAAGACATCCAGGGCGCAAAGCTATATAATAAAAGCATTAACGGGAAAAATAATAACGGTGGTAACTGGTGTGGTTTAAGAAAAACAAGCCAAAGAGTATGAACCGTCGCGGGCTAATGCTTAGCGACCGACTTTTAAAAGATAGCGGCTTTAGTTCTGACTTTATCTTGAGCGCCATAGAAGACGGTGTCGTCATGGTGGGGTTGGACGGTACCATACACCTATTCAATCCAGCTGCCGCTACAATCACTGGCTGGCCGGCTGATGAAGCTGTTGGCATCAGCGTATACAGCGTTCTGGCCGAGGAGGACCAAAAAGGACACTCCGTTCCGCAAAGCCAACACCCTTTTGCAAATGCAGCTATAAGCGGCAAACCTGTTAGAGCTGAGATGATACTAACCACCCGCTATCATAAGCCAACGAACGTTTCTATTATCGTTACCCAGATTTTAGGCGAGGACAGTCGACCCAGCGGAGACCTCGTGGGTGTGTTTCGTGATATTACCAAGCAAAAGATAGAGGAACAAAGGCGCAGCGACTTTATTTCTACAGCCAGTCATGAGATGCGCACCCCCTTAGCGGCCATTGAGGGGTACCTAAGCCTAGCTCTCAATCCCAAGATAGCCCAAGTGGATGGGAGCGCTAAAAATTACTTGCAGAAGGCTTCCACGGCCACAAAACATCTGGGTACATTGTTCCAAGATTTACTGACCAGCTCTCGCGCAGAGGATGGTCGTCTCGTCAGCTACCCAGTCGTGGTTGAGGCCGGCGAAGTAATAGGGCAGGTGGTAGAAAGCGCCCGATTCAAGGCCAAAGAAAAGAACCTTGAGCTGAAATTTATAGTCAGCGCACCAGACCATGCCGCTGGCGGTAAAGTCGTCAGGCCGCTACATTACACCTTCGTTGACCCTGACCGCTTGAGCGAAGTTGTTCAAAATTTACTGGATAATGCTATAAAATACACGCCCGAAGGTACCATAGCAGTTCGCCTAACAGGGGATAGCCGTGTTGTCCAACTGCAAATCCAAGATACTGGTGTGGGCATACCAGAAGAAGACATACCCCACCTTTTCCAGAAATTTTACAGAGTAGATAGCTCTACCACTCGGACTGTCGGCGGGACGGGCTTAGGTCTTTTTATATGTAAGAAAATCATAGAGCTTTATAACGGCCGTATCTGGGTAGAGAGCCGACCGGGCAAAGGATCTACATTCTATATAAACTTACCGCGCCTAACCAGCACTCAAGCTCTTGAGCTACAGCAAAAGCAAGCTTCCACAGTCAGTCCACTAAACTCGCTGTAAGATATAGACGCTTATGTTTAAGGTTGATAGAATATCTATAGGGTAAAAAATGCCTAAGATTTTATTAGTTGAAGACGACAACAACCTGCGCGAGATTTATGAGATGTTGCTAACCGCAGAGGGTTACAATATTTTGACAGCCGGCGATGGCGAAGAGGGCTTAAGTGCTGCTCTTAAGGAAAAGCCTGATTTGATTATTGCCGATGTTATGATGCCAAAATTAAGCGGTTTTGAGATGTTAGAAAACTTAAAAGCCGCTCCGGAGATGAAAGACGTCAAAGTTATCATGATGACGGCGCTGGGCCAAGCGGAAGATCAAGCACGCGCTAGTCAGCTTGGCGTGGTAAAGTATTTAGTGAAGTCTCAAGCAACTTTAGAGGACTTCGCACGTGTTGTTAAAGAGGTCTTGCCGCCTGCGAGTGGACAGACCGTAGCTAATAACCAACCCAAGGATTCCTCAAAAAATAACCAAGAAGGAGAGAGAACTATGCAAGAGGATACATCAACAAATAATTTAACCGGTAGCGACAGCCCAGCTGATGGAGCCGCGCCGTCCGCACCAACTAACCCGATGGGTGACGACGCTGGAGCAGGCAGCGGCCAAATGAATGCTGCCCAAGAGCAATCTGAAGTCAATGAGCAGGTTAATGATTTCGCCGCCACACCAGCGAGCGACCAGCCAGACGACACATCGGCTAGCTTTAATCCGACCACGCCACCAGCCGATGACAGCTCTGCAGCTGATAGTTCAGCTGATGATACAGCCGCTGACGCACCAGCTGATAGCACTCCCAGCATGGACGAGACACCGGATGCTAATCCTCCGACGTCACCGCCCGATGAGCCAATGGCTACACCGCCACAATCCGATAACCCAGCCTAAAGCACCTAGGCTTAAAATGCCGCTCCATGCCTTTGGGGCGGCATTTTCTTAACTGGAGAATATAATAAAAGGTAATGGACTCTAAGAAGACTGCGTATGTTGCAATTGTTGGGCGGGCCAATGTTGGTAAGTCCAGCCTTTTTAATGTTATGGTCGGACGCCGCGAGGCGATTGTAGCCGACGAGCCGGGGACAACTCGCGACAGAGTAATGGCAGAAGCCCGGTACGGAGCAACAAATTTCTGGCTGATTGATACTGCCGGTATGAAAAACCCACAAGACGACTTTGAACTAAGCATCCAAGACCAGATTCTAGAATCAGCCGAGTTAGCAAATTTAATTTTAGTTATAACGAGCGCGGAGGTAGCACCCACAGAAGAAGATCGAAGGGCTGCCAAATTAGCACTTAAAAGTAAGAGGCCAGTCATTTTGCTGGTTAACAAAATTGATAAGGCAAAAAAGTCTGATGTAAGTCAGTGGCAAAAACTAGGAATCAAGAATATTTTTCCTGTCAGCGCCACCCAAAAAATCGGCCTGGAAGAAGTTTTGTCGTATATTGCCAAGCAGCTGCCAGAGGCTAAATCACCCACTCGCCATACAGCCGTTAGAATTGGCATTCTGGGCCGCCCCAATGTGGGCAAATCCAGCCTCTTTAACTCCCTAGCCGCCAAACAGCAAGCCCTTGTGGCTTCGCACGCTGGTACTACCAGAGATATTAACCGCTTACGCATTAACTACCACTCCAAAACAATTGAGATTATGGATACAGCCGGCATACGTAGGCCGGGCAAGATTACTCCCGGTGTAGAAAAGTTTAGCGTTATTCGAGCCTTGAGTGCGATTGAAGAGTCTGATATTTGCCTGCTAGTGATGGACGCCAGTGAGCTTGCTGTGCAAATGGACCAAAAAATTGCGAGTTTAATTGCCGAGGCCGGCAAGGGTCTCGTCTTAATTGTCAGTAAATGGGACACTATTGATAATGTTGATGGTCGGACACGTGCGCGCATCTCATCCCAAATCACGGCTGATTTTGCTTTTGTACCGTGGACACCATTAGTATTCACAAGTGCGCTTCAAGGCCTTAATGTTGCCAAGATTCTGGAACTGGCCGTTGAAATTAGTGAGACGCGAAGGCAAAAGCTTAGTACGCCTGAGCTCAACCACTGGCTCAGCTCGGCAACACTAAACCATCCTCCAGCTGGTCTTAGGGGCCGCACACCTAGCTTGAACTATATGGTCCAAGAGACGGATCAGCCGCTGCCCAGCTTTAAGATTTTTGGTAAGAATCTTAAATTCTTGCACTGGAGTTATAGGCGCTATTTAGAAAAAAGTCTGCGCACGCAGTGGCCCTTTGTCGGTACGCCACTTAAGTTTTGGTTTATTGAAAAGTAGAATATAATCATGGCCTTTTTACAGAAAAAACCGAACATATCCACGAGCACGCCGCTCTATACTCTTTCTTCTAGCGAAGCTTGCCTGATCATAGGCCTTGGTAACCCTGGCAATAAATATGACAACACGCGCCACAACATAGGCTTTGCTATTGTTGATGAGTTTGCCCGAGCAAATAACTTCCCGGCCTGGTCCGATAAAAAATCGATGGGCTGTAGTATCACTACTGCGCCTATGGGTAACAAAAAAGTGATTCTGGCCAAGCCAACCACATATATGAATAGTAGCGGT
>CAZMNA010000008.1:0-15132 GCA_964567555.1 uncultured Candidatus Saccharibacteria bacterium
CCCGTGACCTCATCCTTACCATGGATGCGCTCTACCAACTGAGCTATCGCGGCACTGGCAGGAGAGACAGGGATCGAACCTGCGACCTTCGGTTTTGGAGACCGACGCTCTACCAACTGAGCTACTCTCCTTTAAAATTCCCCATAAATTATACCTTAATGCAGAGCCGAGAGCTTAACAAGCAACCCTTTAATAGCAACAGCAGCAGTGTTAATATCTAGGTAATGAAAACAGCGCTAGATAAACCGGTTTTAGTTTGTATGTATGGATACCCGGGCTCGGGCAAGAGTTACGTTGCGCGTAATTTGGCCGAGACAGTCCAAATAGCCCACCTGAGTGCCGACCGACTTAGAAGCAACCTGTTTGCTAATCCTCGTTTTGACGCTCAGGAAAACTCTATTGTCTTTCATCTCATGAACTACATGGCCGGCGAATTTTTAGGTGCTGGCACAAGCGTTGTTTATGATGCGGACGTCTTAAAGACAGTTCAACGCCGGGCACTTAGGGAACTTGCCAGAAAACACAGAGCCGATTTTTTACTAGTATGGCTCCAGCTTGATGCTGACACAGCCTTTGGTCGGACCCAGCAACGGGACAGACGAACACTAGATGACAAAGTTGCCCAGCCCATGGACAGGGAGTCATTTGACGCATGGGTCGGGCGAATGCAAAACCCCCAAGCCGAAGACTATATGGTTATTTCTGGCAAGCACGCCTTCATAACTCAAAAGAATGCCATCATGAGTCGTCTTTACAGCATAGGTGCAATCAACAGCTTGGGAGTCCAGCAGTCAGTCGCCAAACCGGGACTTGTGAATTTGATACCAAATCCGATGCCACAGCTAGACGAATTAGCGGACGATCTGGACCACCGAAACATTACCATCCGCTGATGCCTACCCAAGTAGTCAATATTCCGGGTCTTGGCGAGGTACTACTCGCAAAACGCCGCGACACCCGACATATTAAATTGAGCGTTACGCAAAGAGGCGTGGCTAGAGTCAGCATGCCATACTGGGTACCTTACTCGGCTGGCGTAAATTTTGCTCGCTCTCGCAAGGATTGGATCCTTACGCAAAAGGCTAAGCATCAACCTCCTTTGATAGCCAATCGCACACGAATTGGAAAATCTTTAACAGTCGTGATTACTGCACATAGCAGTGCGACTTTCCGAGCAAAGATAGAGGGCAGCTACTTGAAGGTGAGTTTGCCTGCAGGAAGCAACCTAAGCCAGTGGCAGCAAAAACTGCTAGATTCGGCTGAGAAGGCTTTAAAGAAGGAGGCTTATGCAATTCTGGTGCCGCGCACCGAAGAGTTGGCTAGACTGTATAACTTGGGTTTTGAGGGCGTAAAAGTCCGCAAAATGACTTCCCGCTGGGGCAGCTGCTCCAGCAAAAAACACATAACCCTGAGCTATTACCTGGTACAACTGCCGCAGGAGCTAATAGATTACGTAATTATTCATGAACTGTTGCATACCAAACATATGTACCACGGTCCCAAATTCTGGCGGGCTTTTGAAGAAATTTTGCCGGATGCTAAGAAAATTAAAAAACGCGTTCATTCATACAAACCGGCGCTGATGCTTAGCCCACAACCCTCCTTGATTTCCCGATAGAACTACTGTAATATTGACTTCAGTGGCCTTACTCTCCAGAGTAGGCCTTTTGTAATGAAGGGGGAATTTTGGCAGCGCCTAAGCCCACATCAAAAAAGCCGCGCGTCAGAAAAACCGCGCCGAGCCTGCGCGAAATGGCCCAGGATGCCCAAGCTAAACAGCAGAAGGTTACCGATGCTTCGCCTAGACGCCGGCCAACGTTTTTCGTACCTTTAAAGAATATCCGCGGTTTCAAGGGAGCCGGGAAGGTCCTAGGAGTTTTTGGCTGGCTGATGCCAAAGTATTTCACTAACGCTTGGCGTGAAGTACGTCAGGTCACCTGGCCAACTCGCAAGGAGACTTGGCGCTTAACTTTGGCAGTCTTTGTCTTTGCCGTAGTCTTTGGTGCTTTAGTCGCCGGTGTAGATAAAGGTCTGGACGTTTTATTTAAAAAATTAGTTTTAAGGTAAAAGTAGTGAGCAAACGTTACGATTCATCAAAACAGTGGTACGCCATCCATACCTATTCAGGTTATGAGGAGAAGGTAGCCGAGTCTATCCGTCAAAGAGCGGAAAGCTTAGATATGCGCGACAAAATTTTTCAGGTACTAGTACCTAAGGAAAAGATGATTGAGATTAAAAACGGCAAGCGTAAGGTTGTCGAGAAGCGCATTTTTCAGGGATATGTGCTGGTTGAAATGAAATTAAGCGAAGATGCTTGGTACATCGTCCGCAACACCCCCAATGTGACTGGCTTTGTTGGCACTGGCACCGAGCCAACCCCGGTATCCGAAGACGAGATTGCCAAGATTATGAAACGTATGGGCCGCGAGGAGCCAAAGCACAAATTCGATTATGTGGTCGGCGAAGTAGTTAATATCATCGATGGTCCATTTAAAGGTTTTGATGGGGCCATCAATGAAATAGACGCTCAAAAGGGCAAGCTTAAAGTATTGGTCAATATGTTTGGCCGCGAAACACCAGTTGAGCTTGATGGCCTGCAGGTGAAAAGAGTTTAGCCATGGCAAAAGAAGTTAAAGCCACTCTTAAATTAAAAATTCGCGGCGGACAAGCCAGCGCGGCTCCTCCAGTTGGGTCTACGCTCGGTCAGTATGGTGTGAACATGATGGACTTCATTAACCCCTTCAACGAACAAACCAAGGACCGCATGGGTCAAAGCGTCACTGTTCATATCCAAATTTATGATGACCGCACTATGGACTGGCGAGTGGTTGGTACTCCGACGGATGAGCTGATTTTGGCGGCCCTAAAGGTTCAAAAGGGTTCTGGTGAACCCAATAAGGTTAAGCTGGAGAAGAAGCTTAGCCGATCTCAGGTAAGAGAAATTGCCGAGACTAAAGCCGCCGATATGAATACCGACGACGTGGAAGCTATTTCAAAGATGGTCGCCGGAACTGCCCGCAGTATGGGCATTGAGATCGAACAGTAAAAGTTAATTTTGTGGGAGGCACTAAGATCGCCGCTTGGACCACAAAGGAGCAAATTATGGCGGAAGCCAAGAAGACAACGAAGGCAAAAACTAAGAAAGTAGAGCCAAAAGAGAAGCAAGCTAAACACGCTGCTGATGTGGTGGCTGAGACCGCCCCTGTAGAAGCAGCGCCTGAGGCCAAGCTAGGGACCAAACAAGAAGCTCCTGAACCTAAAGCTAAAGCCGGCAAGCGGAGCGCCAAGGCCGCAAAGGAGGTCGAGGAAAAACAGACCAAAGAAGCTCGCAAAGCCGAGGCGAAAGAAAAGTCAGAGACCACTAAGAAGCCAACACCTAAGGCTCGCTCTAAAACAGAACGGGCCGGCAAGAAATATCGGGAAGTTGCCAAATTGATAGAAAAGGATAGGGTCTACGACGCACCAGAAGCAATGGCTCTCATTGTTAAAACGGCCAAAACTAAATTTGACTCTACAGTTGAACTCCATGTAAATTTGGGCGTTGACCCCAAACAAGCCGACCAGAATGTCCGCGCCACCGTCAACCTACCATCTGGTACTGGCAAATCAATCCGAGTGGCTGTTTTTTGCGAGACAGATGACATCGCCAAAGCGAAAGCCGCCGGTGCCGACATTGCCGGTGCCGATACTCTCTCGCCGTTACTAGATAAAGAGCAGCTGGATTTTGACGTACTGATTGCCACACCAAAGCTTATGCCCCAACTGGGCAAATACGCACGTTTGCTGGGTCCCCGCGGCATGATGCCTAACCCAAAAAGTGGTACTGTCACGGCGGATGTTGCTAGCGCAACAAAGGAAGCAAAGACAGGTAAAGTAGAATACCGCGTAGATCCAGCGGGGATTGTACATTTGGGTATCGGCAAGGTCAGTTTTGGAGCCGAAAAATTGATTGCCAACTTTGAGGCCATTATGGACAGCCTGCGCCAAAATAAGCCGGCAAGTCTTAAGGCTATTTACATGCAAAAAGTTACCCTAACCACAACAATGGGTCCCTCGGTCCGTGTCAAGGCCTAAACTACAACACCACGGCGCTTGATTGTCGCCTGAAGCTAGCTATAAACTAGAGTGAACATGTCCGTTTACAGTAATACACAAATTCAAGAAGCGATAAAAGCCGGCCATATCATCTGCCATCCTTTCGTGCCAGCCAACGTGGCGGGCAGTAGCATAGATGTTACGTTGGGAGACTGGTTCTATAGAACTGAGCGGACCGGCTCTAGCGGCTTTTATAATCCCTTTGACGAAGGAGACGTGCAGCGGTATTTTGATGGGCCCCACAAGGCCGAGGTTCACAAAAATTGGGCTAAAGCCAACGGCCGCAAGCTGTTTGTAGGCATACCACCAGACCAGCCCATAATTGTTCTGAAACCCGGTGAGCGGATTCTAGGCCACACGCACGAATTTATAGGTATCAAAGCACCCGGAACCAGTACTTTGCAGGCGCGCAGCACTTGGGGACGTAACGGTGTAGCCGTTTGTTTGGACGCTGGTTGGGGAGACCCCGGTTACATTAATCGTTGGACGCTTGAAATCTACAATATGAACCAGCATGAAAATGTTGTCTTGCCAGTGGGGGAACGGATTGCCCAGATGGTGTTTTATGAAACCGGGCCAGTGGATGGTGAATATAAGAAGTTGTCAGGCAAATACCAGCCGGGTAAGAGCGATGACCTTAACGCGCTTATAAAAAGCTGGCGGCCAGAGCAGATGCTGCCTAGGGCCTATAAAGACAAACGTAACAAACCAAAAACGATAAAGGGTCTAGCGATTAAATAATGCGACAATATCTTGATTTATTAGAGGACATTAAGAAAAACGGTGTAAAGAAACCTAACCGTACAGGTACTGACCAAATAGGTGTTTTTGGCCGTCAACTCCGCTTTGACTTGTCAGAAGGCTTCCCGGCCATGACGACAAAAAAGCTTTTTATGCGCGGGATCATTCATGAACTGATTTGGTTTTTGCAAGGCTCTACCAACATCAAGTATTTGGTTGATAATGACGTGCATATTTGGGACGAGTGGCCCTACAGGCATTGCTTGATTGAGCAGGGTAAGACGGTGCCGGATAGCTCAAGCGAGGAGTGGCAAACCGGCATAAAGGAATTTACCCAAAAAGTTAAGGCCGACGACGCCTTCGCCAAAAAGTGGGGAGAGCTTGGACCCGTTTACGGCTACCAGTGGCGCAAATGGCCGACACCTGACGGCAAACACATAGACCAAATAGCCAATGCTATAGACCTAATCAAAAACAATCCGTCCTCGCGCCGCATCATCGTTTCGGCTTGGAACACAGCCGATATAGAAGAGATGAGCAAAGCCGGCATCCCACCTTGCCACTTATTGTTCCAGTTTTACGTGGCAGACGGCAAATTGTCCTGCCAGATGTACCAGCGTAGCGCCGACACTTTTCTCGGCGTACCTTTTAATATTGCTAGCTACTCGCTTTTGACCATGATGATGGCCCAAGTCTGCGGGCTCAAGCCGGGCGATTTTGTACATACTTTTGGCGACACGCACCTTTATCTAAACCACCTAGAGCAGGTAGACGAACAACTAAAACGCAAGCCTCGCCCTCTTCCAACCATGTGGATCAACACAAAGGTAAAAAATATTGATAATTTTAAATTCGAAGATTTTGAACTAAAAGACTACGACCCATGGCCGGCAATAAAAGCGCCAATCGCTGTATAAGAAGGCGTGCGTATCATATAATAAGGAGCACTGGTGGGCACCGGTTTAATATCTTATGGCAAACCAGGGAACATTTATCGTCATCGAAGGTTCTGATGGCTCAGGCAAGGGCACTCAGTTCAGGTTGCTAAAAGAGCGCCTCCGCGCAGTTGGCTATGAGGTAGCCGAATTTGATTTCCCTCGCTACGACAAACCTTCGAGCCATTTTGTACAAAATTACCTAAACGGCCAATACGGCCCGGCTGAGAAGATTAGTCCTTATACAGCTTCGCTTTTTTATGCACTAGACCGTTTTGAAGCAGCTAAAGATATCAGATCCGCTTTAAGCCAGGATAAAATTGTTCTAGCAAACCGATACGTTGGTTCCAATATGGCACACCAGGGCGCTAAAATTGATGACCCCGTAGAACAGCGCGGCTTTTTTGTTTGGGAAGACAGTCTTGAGTTCCAGCTTCTGGACTTGCCTAGGCCCAATCTTAACATCTACCTAAAAGTACCGGCAGAGGTGTCATATGAGCTGATCAAGAAGAAAACCGCCCGTTCATACACCGACAAATCACACGATGAGCACGAGGCCAATATCCAGCACCTGCAAAAGGCCGTCAGCACCTACGACCTTTTATGCCGGCTTTTTCCACGCGACTTTACCGCAATAGACTGCACCAGGGACGGTGCGATGCTTAGCATCCCCCAGATAAATAATCTCATCTGGGAAAGCATTTCATCGTTTGTACCGCCAAGGCCGACCGGCAAAGCACGGAGTGTAACCCTTAGGCTCGATGGACAGGAGGAGAAGAAGAGCCTAAAAAGACCAGCCGAGAGCTCGCAAGCAGTTGGAGCCTCTAAGCACCCTAGGTCAATGAAGCTGAGTGTTGACCAGCTGATGGAAATTGAGCGCATCATTCCGGGTACTACCCAATGCCGTTTGTCGTGGGAAAAAAATGGCTATGATTACTTAGGCCTCAAACATCTGCCCAAGAATGTTCAAAAAAAATACGAACAATCAATGGAGGCTCTTAGGGATCTGACTAAGACAGCGCGTAATAAGCTAGGCAGTACTTCTGATAAGGACAGTTTACTTGCACCGCTGTTGCCACTTGGCGCTTTAATAAAATTAGAGCTCAAGACCGATACGGGTAGCGCGGTGGGCAAGCGTATAGAACAGTTAATAAATCATAAAACTATTTCGGGCGAAACAAGCCAAAAAGGCATCCAAAAATTAGCACAAAGCTTCGCCTCGAACTCAATAGACGCGCACATAGAGCCGGTTAGTCTGCTAGAGTACAGTCCGCGCAATGAATTTAAGCTACTAGCCGACGGCCTTTACAGCTTCTCTAACATGTCGCGCGACCAGCTGTCTGCTGAGGTAGAGAAATGGGACTACCAGAAAAAAGTAGACGCCCTTAGCGAGCTTTTGCAAGGAGCGAGCGACGCAACAAACTTAGTCCGCTACCGATTTGATTTGCTAGCGGATCAACTAACTATCAATAAGTTAATAAAAGAAGGCGCCTCGGCCAAGCCTATACATATCCAACCGCCGTCGCCGCGTTATGGCTACGATGTGCCTGAGCGCATAGAAAAGCTTGGCATAGAGGACGAATACATTCGCTGCTTTGATGTGAGTCTAGAGCTCTACAGCAGCCTGCAGGCCGCTAGCGAGGAAGAGTCTGCCCAGGCGGCAGTCCTGCTGGGGCACAAAGTCCGCTGCCAGCTGGAGTGTTCGCTAAGCGAACTCCAGTCCGTCGCGAGAATTAAGGACGATTCGCTCCAGCCGCTGGCGACGCAAATGCTAGAGAAGGTAAGCGAAGTCCACCCGCTCATAGAGGATTTTCTTATTAAAAATACCTCCTCGACTAGACCAAGGCGTACATCACGCCGCTCGAGACGCAATAAATCCTCAAAATAACACCTTGCGACCCCACGCGCGCCCGCGCACGTCATTATTATATATACCCTCCCGAAGGTTTATTGGGCTGTTGATAAACACCGTAATCTCTGCTAACATAGCCTTTGAACTTGAGCCAAAGACAGTAGCCGTCTTCTTGAAGACTTAATCCGCTACCGAGGTAAAGGAAAATCTCGTCTTGATTTTCAAAATCTCTTTGGCCGAAAGGCCATTTTTTAATGCTCAAGCAAAGCACATTAACAACCAGGTCTATACATTAAATAAGGAGAACTCACATGGCTTTAAGTAAAGACAAGAAATCCCAAGTCGTCGAGCAAGTTAGCGACCTCCTTGATAATTCAAAACTGACCGTCCTGGCAAAATACCCGGGTACATCCGTTAAGTCTATGCAGGCGCTCAGGAAATCAGCAAAAGAAAACGGCACAGTCGTTAAAGTTATCAAGAATCGTTTGTTTTTGAAGGCGATGGAAAAAAGCAGCCGCTTTGAGGACGTAGATAAGTCCGCATTTGCCGGCCAGCTAATGTACGCCTTTAACGCTGAGGACGAACTGGCCCCGGCACAAACGCTGGCAAATTTTGCCAAGCAAGAGCCGCAAATAGAATTTGTCGGCGCCCTAAATGACACCGGCGAGTTCATCAATGCCGACGACGTAAAGGCTCTGGCCAGCTTGCCAGGCAAGCAAGAACTGCGCGCTCAGCTAGCGGGCACCATAAGCGCACCGCTAACCGGCATGGTAAGGGTGATATCCGGCAATTTGCGCGAACTAGTGAATGTACTAAACGCAAGAAGCGAATCAATTTAACTAACTTAATAGGAGAATTTAAATGGCAGACGAAGACAAGAAAGTAGAAGAGACGCCAGCGGAAGAAGTGAAGACCGACGCAGCGTCAGCGGAGGCTAAGCCCTCAGAGGCCGAGGCAAAAGAAGAGCCCAAGGCAGAGGCCAAGGCCGAACCCGAGGAGAAGAAGGAGCCTAAAGAAGAGAAGAAGACCGAAGCAAAAGAAGTTAAAAAAGACGTAGAAGTACCTAAGGAATTTAAAACTTTAGTAGACCAGCTGGACAAGCTCAGTGCCCTTGAGATAAGCAAGTTTGTCTCGTTTCTAGAAGAGTACTGGAACGTATCTGCAGCCGCTCCTGTCGCTGTAGCTGCAGCCCCCGCTGCTGGCGGCGAAGTCGGAGTTGGTGGTGGCGAAGAAAAAAGTGAGTTTGACGTCATCCTAAAAGATGCCGGCGCCCAAAAAGTTGCCGTCATCAAGGCCGTTAAGGATATTACCGGTCTGGGACTAGGTGAAGCTAAAGCTATCGTAGACAGCGCGCCTAAGGCCGTCAAAGAAAAAGCGCCAAAAGATGAAGCCGAAGCCGCCAAAAAGGCTTTGGAAGAAGCCGGCGCAACCGTTGAGCTTAGCTAAGAGTTAAGCCACGTAAGAAACCACCCCTCATTTACTGGGGTGGTTTTTGCTTTATCCACAAAAACAAGCTGCTCGCTTTGACATCCGCCGGATATATATGTTAAGTTTTGGATGACATAGGGCAAACAAATACCTTACCGAATACCTATGGGGAGGACAACAAAACAAAATGGCAGATATACCTGAAAAGCAGATTAAACGGCTACGCTCTTTGATTGGTGAGGCCGAAACAGCCTTAGCTGCCACCAAGGAACTTTTGGTTAGTTTGGTTGGGGAAGATTCCGCCTTAGTAGATAAAGTCAAAGATAAGGCGCTTGGTAAAGTGATTGAGGGCGTTTTTGACGGGCAAAACATGGTTGGTTCTGATGGCAAAATTTATCCAGTGCCAGCCAATTATGCATCAAAGTCAAAGCTGGTTCAGGGTGACATTTTAAAGCTTACTATCGCTGACGATGGCGCATTTATGTATAAGCAGATTGGACCGATACCACGTAAACAGGTGGTAGGCGTCTTAGAGCAAAAAGATGGCCATTATTTTGTGGACGTTGGAGATAAAAAATACCGCGTTCTACTAGCTAGCGTTACCTACTTTAAGGCTAAGCCGGGGGATCAGGTCAGTGTCAATATACCCGAAGACGATAGTATTAACGCTGAGTGGGCTGCCCTAGAAGCGGCGCTTTAACGCTGACGCTTTTGAAGGACAACCATATGGTTCTCCTTCAACGCGCCTTTTGGAGTGAATCCAAATTCAGCCAGAGCTGAACCGGCGCTACTACCTTTCTTTTAAATACAAATGGGGTTTCCTTCCTGATGCAATAGAAAAACCGGCGCTGTAGACTTGACTAAAAACTAGTTATATTGTAGTATTGTCCGAATGAGTATTGAAATGTTGCCTTTTAAGAGAGAGCTCAATGTTATCGTACGAAGATGAATTAGCTGCCCAAGTGGGTCTATCTGACCATTTGGGGAGTCGCGTTTTGGAGGCGTTTGAGAGTGGTGATGCCGACACTTTTTGGAATGCTACTGGGGCGTATGAGGAAACGAAGGCTCGCATTGGCGCAATTGAATACGGACACGACTCCTCGTTATCTGCTTTCGCTAAAGATCGACCTGTAATTGAATTGGTTAAAGGCTATGAGATGGATAGGATTATGGGTGAGCCAAGCGAATTCGCTCCTCCGTTGAGGCCCGTGCTAAAGGCATCACTCGGCGCCACAGCTATGTTTCGGACGGGATTATCTGGTGAACTGGGCATTAAAACCATCGAATCCGGTTCTTAATCCACATTCTTTGAACATCTTTTTCTACAGGCATCAAATCACAACAGTTATAGCCGGTCCCAGGGTTTATAATTGAAGCTGATATGGGGCAAGCTCTTTATAGAAAATATCGTTCAAAAAGTCTAGATGATGTGGTTGGTCAAACCCACATAACCGACACTTTGAAGCGGGCCATTGCTTCTGGACGTATTAGCCACGCCTACCTTTTCACTGGACCGCGCGGAGTAGGCAAAACATCCGTAGCCCGCATTTTAGCCCACCAAGTCAATGGTCTACCTTATAAGGATGAATCCATGAACTTGGATATCATTGAAATAGACGCCGCCAGCAATAACGGCGTAGAAGATGTTCGTGAGCTAAGGGATAAGACCCATATTAGTCCCGTCAGCTCTGAATACAAGGTTTATATCATTGATGAAGTCCATATGCTCTCTAAGCCGGCCTTTAACGCGTTACTGAAAACTCTTGAAGAGCCGCCTGCGCACGTTATTTTCATCTTAGCCACAACTGAAGCTCATAAGTTGCCAGAAACTATCGTCAGCCGCACGCAACGCTTTGAGTTCAAGCCAATAACAACCAGCTCTGTGGTTAATCACCTGGACAAAATCGCCAAGGCCGAAAAAATTAAAATAGACAAGCCAGCCCTGGAACTGCTAGCTGAACACGGCGAGGGCAGTTTCCGCGATAGCATCAGCCTGCTAGATCAGCTAGCTTCCACCGGGCAGGCAATTGAGGCAGAAACTGTCAGACGAATGCTAGGAGTACCTTCGGCTACTTTAGTAGAGGGCATCTTAAACGCAGTAAGCACTTCTCGCCCGGCAGAAGTCATAGAAAATTTATCCGCAATGCGTGAGCAGGGTGTAGATGCAGCCTCGGCCGCAAGGTCAGTAGCCGCTAAGCTGAGGGAGTCTCTGATTGGTGGCCAGAATGATATTTGGCTGCCTAAACTCTTAAGAGATCTCGTGGACGTACCCGCCAGTCGCCAGTCCGATATCAGCCTAGAGGTGTCGCTGCTGGAAGCTGCCCTAGCCGGCTCAGCTTTCCAACCGGCCAAAGAGCCTGCACCTGCAAAGTCTAAAACTTCTGCTTTTGCGGCGCCCACCCAGGCCGCCAACAGTAGACCCCCCCAGCGAGCAGCCGCACGCCAATTAGATAGTCAAAGCTGGGACGAGATATTAGATATTATCAAGAAAAAGGCCGCTTCCTTATACACGGCTCTTCGCTTGGCCCAGCCGTCTCTGTCAGATAGTACGCTGACTTTGGTGTTTCAGTTCCCGCTACACCAAAAAAAGCTAGAACAAGCCAAAAATAAAGATTTAGTCGCAAAAATTGTTAGTGATGTGCTTGGCAAAGACATACAGATAGAGGCAACCGTTAGCGATGTTAAAGTAACCGAGGTCGAACAAGATGCGCCCATCAAAACCATAAGCAATATATTCGGCACGTCCGAAGTGTTAGAATCGTAAAATAAGAGCAAAAGTCAGATGGCAAAAGTCGTAGATAGCCCTCCCCAGAACCTGGATGTTGAAGCCAGCCTGCTTGGCAGCCTACTCATAGACAGTGATTCATTCATAAAAATTGCCGACGTCATTCGGAAAGATGATTTTTTTGATTCAAAGCACCGCGAAATCTACGGTGCTATGCGCAAGCTTCACGACAAGCGCAGCCCCATCGATATCCTAACCTTGAGTGAACAGTTAAAGTCAGGCGGTCGGCTAGAGATGATTGGCGGAGCTAGTTACCTTACAGAACTAACTAACACCGTTCCAACTGCCGCCCATCTTGAGAAGTACGCCGAGATTGTTGCAGATAAAGCTATCCGCCGACGACTGATTGCCGCTTCACAGGATATCGCCGGCATCGGAGCAGACGAAAGTAAATCTTTACAAGAGCTGATTGAAGAGTCAGAGACAGCGCTGTTTAATGTGAGTAACCAGCACGTCCGACAAGATATAACCAGCTTGGAATCAATCCTTGGTGACAGCTTTGACCGATTGGATGAGCTGCACCGCAATAAAGGCGGCATCCGCGGCATTCCCACTGGGCTCAGGGACCTAGATAAGCTACTAGCCGGCTTGCAGCGTTCTGATCTAGTAGTCATAGCTGCCCGCCCGAGTATGGGTAAGACCGCTTTAATGCTAAATATTGCCCTAAACATGGCCACCAAAGCCAATCAAGGTGCAGTATTGATATTTAGCTTGGAGATGAGCAAAGAACAGCTAGTAGACCGTCTACTGGCGGCTGAGGCGGGTGTGGACGCCTGGAAGCTTAGGACCGGCGAAGGCCTTGACGATAAGGACTTTGAAAAGCTATCAGCCGGCATGGGCAAGCTGGCTGAGGCCCCTATTTTTATTGATGATACATCCGGCATTACGGTTTCTGACTTGCGTACCAAGGCAAGGCGGCTGCACCACCAACATCCGCTAGCAGTTATTATGGTTGATTATCTGCAGCTTATGAGCGGCGGCTCTCGCTTCGCTACCATCGCAAACCGCGTGCAAGAAATATCAGAAATCAGCCGAAGTTTAAAGATTCTGGCCCGTGAACTTAATGTCCCGGTAGTTGCCTTATCACAGTTAAGCCGTTCAGTTGAAAGCCGTAGCCCTCAGATTCCCCAGCTAGCTGACTTACGTGAATCCGGGTCTATTGAGCAGGACGCTGACGTAGTGGCCTTTTTGTACCGTGAAGAGTATTACAATCCAAATAGTAACAAGCCCAATATAACTGACGTCTTTATTAAAAAGCACCGCAACGGTCCGGTAGATAATTTGGCACTCTACTTTGACCGCACCAGACAACGTTTCCGCGACCTAGACACTAAGCATGAACAGCCCTTTGAGGCATAAGCGCGTTTGCTATACTAACTGATAGTTATGTTGGCGGAGCTTAAGGGTTTTCTTAGTTTTGAGCCGAATAAAAAGAATGCTATTACATTACTGACCATTATATTTTTTGTAGTGATATTCTTTTGGCGACTCGGGTCCCTCGTCCCGGGCTTAAGTAGTGCTGAGGCGGCTAACATTACCGCCAGCCACTCATTGCGCAGCCTATACGCTCACCCGATTGGCGCGCCTCACAATATATTGATTTGGCTTATTTTTAAACTGAACCACGTCAGTGCTACTTATACGAGGGCTGTTTCGGCTGGCTTCGGCCTTGCTTTTACGGTTTGTTTTTACAAGATTGCCCGTAGTTGGTTTGGCCCGATGATAGGCTGGTTAACTACACTTCTTTTTGCAACGACGCCTCTAGTCATCCTAGCCGCTAGGAGTGCTACGACGAGCGTAATGTATTTAGACCCCTTGGCACTACTAGCTATATATTTTTGGCTCGCCCGAAGAGCTGCACCGTCCAATCTCGGCTTAATTTTACTTGGCCTCGCCACACTTACATGTTTTTACACACCGGGTGGGATATATGTATTGGTGATTGCAACTATATTTGGGCGGGCAGAATTGTCCCAGCTGTTAGAAAAATACCCGCGGCTTTTAAAATGGGTGCTGGCCTTGGGCTTTTTAGTCGCGCTGGCTCCACTTAGCCTAGCGAGCCACCACGACCACCAGGTAATCCGCACGTTGTTGCTTGTGCCAGCCCACGCCAGAGACTATGGTACATGGCTGTCCCATGTTGGCTGGATGGCTCTAGCGATTTTTTGGCGTAGTGGAACTCACGGAGAGCTACAACTTAGCCGACTGGGCATACTTAATTTGGCTCAGTTGTTATTGGCCGCTTGCGGAATTTATGCTTTTTGGAGTCGAGCGCGGGCAAAAATATACGGTCTTGTAGCCATTTTGGCATTAGCCATCGTTGGGGCTGGCACCACGAACAATTTAGCTATTTTGCTCCTTAGCGTAGCGGCTTTGCTGATTTTTGCCGGCGCGGGACTAAGGTACCTTCACATAGAATGGCAATCAGTATTCCCACGCAATCCATTCCCAAGAGTTCTGGCGGTCATTTTAATGAGCTGTGCAGTCATTTTTAGTGTATTTTACGGTGTAAAATACAGTCTACTGGCTTGGCCACACAACGTATCCACCAGGAACATCTACGTGTTAAAATATCCTGAGAAAGTCAGGGAATAATTATGAGTAAATTTGATCAGGCTAAACTGTTGATGAAAGCACGCAAGCTCCAAAAAGAACTTCAAAAAGAAGTTATATCTACAGAGGCAGGCGACGGTGCAGTTCGGGTTGAAATAACCGGCGAACAAAAAATAAAAAAAATCCACATTGACCCAGACAGCGTCGATAAAGACGACATAGGTCAGCTTGAAAATTGGGTAGAAGAGGCCGTCAAAGCGGCCATAGTAAAAAGCCAGCAAGTAGCCGCCGAAAAGATGCAGCCTATCATGGGTGCCCTGGGCGACTTAGGCCTGTAGGATTTTAAGATGTCTCCAGTCTTGCCCCAATCATTGGTTGATTTGATTGACAGCTTAAGGCGCCTACCAGGCGTTGGACCGCGTACCGCTGAACGCTATGCTTACTTTTTATTAAAAAGCGGGCCAGAAGCCGCGGGCGAGCTTTCGCAACACTTGAGCGATGTACATACCAAAGTTACTCATTGCCCTAGAACCTTTGCTCTAATGGAGACCGGCCAAGAACTCAGCCCTCTTTACAGCGACCCAAGGCGCGACAAAAAGTTGGTCGCCGTAGTAGCGGAGCCGTTTGACATCATTGCGCTGGAAAAAACCGGAAAGTTTAATGGCACCTACCATGTGCTTAGCGGGTTGGTATCACCAATTGATAATGTGGGGCCGGAACAGTTACATATCTCTGAGCTAGTC
>CAZMNA010000009.1:0-14750 GCA_964567555.1 uncultured Candidatus Saccharibacteria bacterium
GAGAGAGGACTTGAACCTCCACGCCTTGCGGCACAGCCACCTCAAGGCTGCGTGTCTACCAGTTCCACCACTCGCCCGGAACAGAGGTAATTATACTTGATTCAACGGTTTAAGTTCAATCTAACTTGGTGGCATCACGCCGCAAGAACAAGTACCAGGCAACTATCCAGCCAATGACTATGTAAATCAAAAATGTCAGTGCGCCTTTGGCCGGAGATAAATAGCCAGTGGGTGCTTCGTTGACGGTTGGCGGAGTCCTGGAACCTACCTGAATAACCTGGGCCAAAGCCGTGAACGGCAGATATACCGAGTCGTGACGAAGTATAAGACTTAACAATCCTTCAACCGCACTAGGAATTATGAGTAAGGCGGCGAAGGCACCGACTTGGTTGCGTATTAGCGTCCCAAAGAGTAAAGCGGCGAGCGCATAGCCTTCTGAATGATAGAGTATCTTACCAGCGTAAGTTAAGTAGCTAATGTGTTGATGTGGCAAAACGTTATGAGAAAAGTGCAGGCCCAAGAAAATCATACCCAGACCGTAAAACGTTAGAAGGATTGAATATATAGTCACGAAGCCAAAGCCGGCTGACAATTTAGCAACTAAAGACTTGGTGCGGCTATTACTGGCGGTGAGAGTGTAGGTAATGGTGTTATAGCGGTATTCGTGAGTTATAAGCAGAAGTGCGATGATACCGCCAAAGAGCGCTATAAAATGTCCCATTTGTTCGATAGTCCCGGCTACAAAACTACTGCCCGCAAAGCCTATAAAAGGACCACCGTGCTTTTGGTGCAGTGTCTGAACTAAAGATGCCGAGTCTTTGAAGCCTTCGCCGTAAAAACCGAATATGCCAACGATAATCAGCGCCAATAGAACAAACAGGTAGGTAGAGCGGATAGTAAAGAGTTTTTTAAACTCGGCCTTTATGCTACTTAGCATTTTTTGCCTCCGGTGCGCTAGCCGCGAATTCTTCTGCACCTTCGGTTAGCTCCAAAAATGCTTCCTCCAGCGAAGCAGTTTGGGGGGCTAGCTCTAAAACAGTCAGCTTAGCAGCATGCGCCAATTTCCCAATCTCGTCTGATTTGGCTGACTCGACCAACAAGCCTTTACCGCTCGGCTTATATGAAAATTTGGCTTTATCAAGGACCTTTTGCAGAGCAGCTAAATTAGATACGCGCACAAATACTGCACTACCAGCACCCGAGATAATCTTGTCAATAGAATCATCGGCAATTAATTTGCCTCTGCCAATCACCACTACGTTATCGGCTAGCTGGTTCATCTCGCTGAGAAGATGGCTGGAAATAAAAACTCCCCGGTCCCTAGTGGCATAATCCCGCAAAAAATTGCGGAGCCATACAATGCCTTCCGGATCTAAGCCGTTGGCTGGTTCGTCCAAAATCAGGTATTTAGGTTCGCCTAAGATCGCGGCGGCGATGCCCAGACGCTGGCTCATACCCAAAGAGAATTTGCCTGGTTTGCTATTGGCTACATCTTTTAGGCCAACTATGTCCAAAACTTCATCTACGCGGCCTTTTGGGACGTTGCCTGCGGTAGCTAAAATACTCAGGTGCCGGCGGGCTGTGCGGGTCGGGTGAAAGGCTTTGGCCTCTAATAAAATGCCAACAACCTGTGAAGGTCTACCATAATTATGTAGCGGCTTATCATCATAGGTAGTGGTGCCGCCGCCGTTATCTAGCCCTAACATGAGGCGCATAGTAGTAGATTTGCCGGCGCCGTTGGGCCCCAAAAACCCAGTTACCTTGCCAGTCTCTATGTTAAAGCTCAGGCTATCTACAGCAACCTTGTCAGAAAATTCTTTTTTAAGATCCTTGGCTTGAATCATTACGCCCCATTATAAACTGCCAGCTTAGAGTTTGCTGGGAAAGGTTTAGCTTCGGGGAAGATGATGGTAAAAGTGGGCCAGGCTGTAATCGCTCCTCAGCAGTGGTAAAAGCTCATCTGAACTGAGAGTCTTGACGCCCGGGTTGAGGATTTTGTGAGGGTCAAAGATGCTTTTGACTTTGGTGGTCAGCTTATAAAAGTCATCGCCGTAGAAGCGCCGGGTGTGCGGTGCTTTTACCCTGCCCTCACTGCTAGCGCTCAGAGCTCCGCCGTGCTTTAGAGCGGAGGCAAATAAAGCATCCATGAGCTTGAAGAACTTCTGGCGGTCACCCACCTGAGCAATATCTAGTTGTGGATAAAAGCGCACGATGCCGCTGCCGGCGTGGCCCCACATTGGCGCAGCCATGTTGCTGGCTTTGAACGCACTTTCCGCTTCTTGTATAAAGTTTGCCAAATTTTCAGGCGGCACTTGGATATCTTCCCCCAACGGCAAGGCCCGTGCCTGGCCGTCGGGCATCATCAAAATGGTTGCTACGCTTTGTCGGATAGAATGTATTTTTTGACGATCGTCAAAATCATTTGCCACCATCATGTAAGCTCCGGCTCTTTCGGCCAGCTTGCTAAGTTTTTTGATGTTTTCTTTGCGCGCAGAAGCCTTAGCATCATCAAACTCAATAAAAAGATGCAAAGCACAGCTGGCTGGCACGGCGCTAGCCGAAAGTTTTTGCGGACTGACGCGGCTAACCGCCGACAAAGCTGTGCCGCTTAGCATATCCAGCATACTCGGTTTGAGGCTCAGCAGTGATGGCAGGACTTGTGCCAAATCATCGTATTTTTCCAGGCTAAGCATAGCCATGGCCACCTCTGGGTTGTGTTCGGCCAGACTTAAACTAGCTTCTACGATAATGCCAAGGCTGCCCTGCGAACCCAAGAATAGCGGCGTTAAATCACAACCGTCTTTTGCCCTAACGGAGCCTAGATTGTAACCAGCACCGCTGGGCAGTTTTGCGATTAATCCGGTGTTCTCTTCCAAGAGTGCATCCAGTGTTCTAT
Source organism: uncultured Candidatus Saccharibacteria bacterium (assembly GCA_964567555.1). GTDB lineage: Bacteria > Patescibacteriota > Saccharimonadia > Saccharimonadales > UBA10212 > CAZMNA01. The sequence goes on from CAZMNA010000009.1 coordinate 2,897, forward strand.
AAATGTGACCTTCAAAACTGGATAGGCCCATTTTGTGGCTGAGCTCTCGTTTATTAAGCGGTCCGGTTTCTATCGTCTCGCCATTACTCAAAACAACTTTTAGGCTCTTTACATAATTGCCAAGGTTGCCGTACTTTACCGAGCGTTTGCCGCTAACATTGTTGGCCAGCGAACCACCGACAGTAGCATAGGCTCCTAGGCTTGGGGCCACTGGCAAAAACAACCCGTGTGTATAAAGCGTTTGCTGAAGTTTATCAAAGCTCATGCCTGGTTCTAGGACGACTTTTTTCTTTTTTGGGTCCAAGCTTAGGATTTTGTTCATGTGAGCGGTAGTGACCATGACGATACCGCTACCTAAAGCTGCACCAGTGGTGCTGGTGCCGCCGCCGCGAGCAGTAATGGGAAGGTGGCGGCCGCGTTCGGCCAGCTGCCAACAAAAGCGGGTAGTCTTGCGTACATCAAGTTCACTGCGCGGATAAACAGCTAAGAGCGGTACAATGCTCAGTACGCTAGCATCGCGGGATAGCTGTTGGCGGATTTCCATAGAATCCAGGACTTCGCCGCTTAGGTGTTCCTGAAGATATTGCCCGATTTTGCTCATGCCCCTCCAATTTTACAGCTGGTGGGCGAAAGAGGACTTGAACCTCCACGAGATTGCTCTCACTAGCTCCTGAAGCTAGCGCGTCTACCAATTCCGCCACTCGCCCATTTTACCTCTGTTATTCTAGCACAAAAATCAGTGAAATCCGTTAATTAATTGTCTTGGCTTGCCGGCGGATTTCCCAATGAGCGATGTTGTAGAAGCGGTCAATGGCTAAATTATCGGCCGAACGCTGGTAGTTATAGACTGGTCCGCGGGTGATGTATAAAAAGTTGGGTTGATAAAGCGCCAAGGCCGGCGCGTCGTTACGCCAAGCCGCAAGGAAGGCTTGGTATTTGATAGCGCGCAAGCCGGGGTCTGCACGGGTACGGCCAGCTTCTAGGGCTTGGTTGGCGGCGGCGGAACGGTATTCACTTAAGTTGGAATGCCCTTGGCTGGTGACACTAGCCTGCGAACTATCCCAATAGGCAAATACGTCTGGGTCCACACCGATGTTAATGCCATAAAGCAGGCAATCATAATCATGGTTTGCTACTAGGCTTTGCAGGTCATCGCTACTCGGCGGATAGTTGATAACGACCTTGACACCCAGCGCCCCCCAAGCTTTTTGCAAAAACTGAGCCGCTAGAACGTATTGGTTATCTTCTTGGGAGGTAACTAGCTCAAAACTAAGCGGCTGGCCGCCTTTAGAACGCAACCCGTCTGGGCCGAGTCTCCAGCCAGCCGCATCCAGTTGTTTGGCAGCGTGAGCAGGGTTGTAAGCCAGCTGGGGTTTGGCCGGGTCGTAACCAAGCTGGCCGGGCAAAAAAGGTTCGTTGACGAGCTTAACCGGATATGCAAACGCTTTTTCCAGCCTGGGCGTATCAACCGAGCTGACAAGTGCTTGGCGAACCCGCGCATCAGAAAAAATTGGCTTTGATGTGTTGAAAAAAGCCATCACTGCAGTAGTTAGCGGCGTGTTATAAATCCGAACGCTTTTGTCATTGTTCAGGCCTGCCGGCACACTGTCCAAGCCACTGATGCCATTAAGCTGTTTTTTTGCAAAAGCGCTAATAAGCTGTGATTGGTCAGAAAAAGTTAATAGACTGACCCCGTCCAGCTTAGGTGAACCAGCCCAATATTTTTTAAAGGCCGCAAAACTGATGCGCTGGGAACGGGTAGATGTGTCATTGCCGCCGACCTCAATATACTTGAGTTCAAACGGACCAGTGCCCACGGGCCTAGTTATGTTAAACAGCGAGCTACGCAGCTGTTGGGGAGGTACCTTGGCGAGTAGGTGCATCGGCACAATGCCGTTGGTAAGAGAATATGGGAAAGAGCTTAGCGGGTCCGGCAAAGTAAAAGCAACCGTGTACTTATCCAGTGCCCTGATATCTATGCCCTGCCAGCTAGAGTAAAGCGGTGACTCAGCCTCAATATTCTGGATGGTCTGATAGGTAAAGACCACGTCGGCTGAAGTGAAGGGTTTGCCGTCCTGCCACATCACACCATGGCGTAAGTGGACAGTGTAAGTGGTCTGAGCGGAACTTAAATCATAGCCGGTAGCTAAATCGCCTACTAAGACGTTTTTGTCGTTATAGCCAAATAGACCGGAGAAAATCAGGCGGCTGACGGCTGAGTCAGCGGCACCTGTGGCATAAAGCGGGCTAGCATTAGTAAAGCTGCCAACCAGCCCCTCGCTATAAAGACCGCCAGGAACTGGCTCCAGCTTTTGGTAATACGGTGAAAGCCCTCTGGCCTGCCAAAAACTTGCTGCGATTAAAAATATAAATAGCCCAACCCATAGCGCCGTGAACCGTTTGACGTTGCCCAGTCTATCAAAACGACGGATTAAGAGTTTTTCAATTGTTTGGTCGGCTTGAGCTACCGTTTCTATAGTCTCTTTGCGTCGGCGGCGCCAAAACCGCTGAACGCGTTTTTTGGTTTCGCCACTACCGATTGCCTCCGGTTTAACTCGTGCCAAGTTTGCCTCCTATTTTGCGACTATACCGATGATAATACTGGCGGCAAAAATAAAAACCAAAATTACAGTCAGCTGGTGAAGAGTTTTATCTGAGCCGCGCCGCACCGTGTTGACTTCCCCACCGCCGCCTAAGCCGGCACCCAAAGACGCACCACGAGTCTGGATCAAAATTAAGATAGTAAGTAAGATTACACTAACAATGGTTATATAGCTCCAAATACTCATCCCCTGCCTCCTTTGTCGGCAATGACCAAAAAACAAGTACCAAAAATCAAACGATCAAAAATTGAAGTTTGAAATGACGAAGTCATTTTTATAGGCCCTCAATAATTTTAGTAACTAAGAGATTGACTATGCTAATAATGATACCGGCCAAAATCGCTACCCCAAAGTTTTTTACACAAAGCGAGCTATATAGCCAACTGGTCGCCATAATTACCAGCGCGTTGACCACAAGCATGAATAGCCCAAGGCTCAAAACAATAGCCGGGAAGGAAAAAATTACCAAAATTGGCTTGATTGCCATGTTGACAAGCGCCAGTATTAAGCCGGCTAAAAGCACCGTAACCCAGCTGCCGCTGCCAAGCTTAAGATGGTCGGAGCCTAAAATCCCCTGAGCAATCCAAAGTCCGAGACTAGAAACTGCCCACCTAAAAACAAGCTTGGCAAGAAAATGTTTTTTAAAAACTCTAGCGTAATCCACTGATGACTATTGTACCAGTTAGCCCGGCAGTGAGTTTTTGAAATTATTCGGCGTAGCCGAAACTTCTTCAGTTGACGTGCTACCACTCTTGTATAATGCAGGTTTTTGGGCACACTACTTCTGTTAGCCGAATAAGTTAATGCCGGGAGCAACTGATTCAAAAGTCTACTTCCGGGTTAGCGGTAAGCGGATAGATATTTATAGGTAGTTTCACCGCTTCTATTCCCCAGCACACTTTTAAGCTCGGCCGGGGAGGCCGCCAACACACCGCGGGCAGAGCCAAAGCTTCTGATAAGTTTTTTGCGCGCCACCGGACCAACGCCCGGAATTTCGTCCAAAAGGCTGGCTGTTTGGCGGCTGCGCTTGAGTACAGTGTGATAACTGAGCGCAAAGCGATGGGATTCGTCGCGAATACGCTGTAACAACTTAACCAAGGAGGTGTTGGCCGGCAACAAAACTGCTACAAAGGCTCCGGTTTTATCAACATAAGCATCTAGCTTACGGGCGACTGCCTCCACGACTGTCATATCTCCGCCCGGCAAGCTAAGCTCCTTACGCAAAATGATTTGCTCCTCTTTTTTTGCCAGCCCAATGATTGGTATCGGCTTGATTTGCGTTCTACTAAGTGCACTTAGCGCAGCGGACAGTTGGCCTTTGCCGCCGTCAATTAAAACCAAATCTGGCAGGCCCCATTTTTTGACATTGTCCGCCCTAAAGCGGCGGCTAATTACTTCAGCCATGTGGGCAAAGTCATCATTGCCAGGCGCGCGCATCTTAAACTTACGGTAAGCTGTTTTGTCGGGCAGGCCAAAGCTAAACACCACCATGCTGGCAGCGTTGTGAACTCCCTGCTGGTGGGAAATATCAAAGCCCTCAATCCGGCGCGGTGGATTTTTTAAACCCAGAAGCTGCATCAGCTGGACTAGCGCCTCGTCCCGGCTGACATCTTGGAGCTCACGGTCGGAAAATAAAATCTGGCGGCCCAAAGCCTGCATACACTGGAGCTGATTGCGCAAGACAGCGGCTCTTTCAAACTCGTGATTTTTTGCCGCAGCTTTCATCTCCCGTTCGATTGAGCGTGTAAGGGCTACCCGCTCGCCGGACAAATACTGCATAAGTTTTTTTAGGTTGGCACGGTAAGTGTTCAGACTTGTGCGGCCTTCTTCCAGTCCTGGATCCAAGCCTAAATGATAGTGCAGACTGACGCGCTTGCCGCTCGGGCGGGCGGTTGCATACGGGAAAGCCCGGCGTAACAGGCGCAGTGCTTTTCTTATCGCGGGGCCAAACAGGTACGGCCCAAAGTAGCGGGCACCGTCATCCAGCGGCCGGCGCACTAGACTAACCGTAGGATAATCGCTTTTAATATCAATCCTTACGTAAAGCGAGCTTTTGTCATCACGAAGCAGTATGTTAAAACGCGGCTGGTTACGGCGCACCAGTTCCGCCTCCAAAAAAAGCGCGTCGGCCTCGGTTTCTACCGGGGTCCAGTCAACATCAGCGATCTCGCTCACCAAAACATCGGTCTTTGGGTCGAAGACCCGGCTGTTTTGAAAATACTGCCTAACACGTGGGCGCAAGCTGGCAGCCTTGCCAATATAGATAGTCTCGCCATACATATCCTTAAAAAAATAAACGCCCGGGGCGCTTGGTAGTTTCCCGACTTTTGACTCCAGCTTTTTATTCACACTTCTATTTTACCTTTTATTAAGATTTCGCATCTGTTATTATTAAACGCACAATAATTAATAAGGTAGAAAGGAGCGCTCTTGAAATGAAAAATTTAGACTCGTCCGTCGGGATCGCTCCCTTCGGCCTTTAAAAATAAAGAAGAAACAAACTTAAACTTTTAGCTGCGCCGAGAGGAGGCGCTTTCATGGAACAAAGCCGGAATGTACAGGCCACCAAGATGGCCGTACGACACTACATGCAGCAAATGAAGCGTGATTGGAAAACAATTACGCCGGCTTTGCTATTACCACCGCTTGGAACAATACTTAACTCCTACCTTCCTCCGTTGGTCATTGCCCGCGTTTTGGTCAGATACGGCACGACAGGTATCCCCGACTTTGGCCAACTGCTGCCTTACATTCTGCTGTTTGCCATTTTTTGGCTATCGGGGGAAATCTGTTGGCGACTTGGCATGCATTTTTTGAACAAGAGCAACGTGAATGGCATGAGGCGGTTATATAACAACGCTATGGCTTTCTTGTTTAAAAAGGACCTTTCGTTCTTTCATGATAATTTTGCCGGGTCTTTAACTAAGCGAGTTTCCGCCTATGGCGGCCGCTACGAGCAATTTTTAGACACTTTGGTGTTTAATGTTTTTGCCAGTTACGTGCCAATCATTTTCGCGTCTGTAGTTCTTTGGCGTTTTTCACCGTGGCTAGTAGTAGGCTTGTTGGGCTTAATGGGTATAGCTGGCTTTGTGGTCACTCCCTTCATCAGACACCGCTCTCGGCTAGTCGGACTCCGCGAAAAGGCCAGTAACACCATGACAGGATACGTAGCCGACATGATTGGCAACATCGACACAATCAAATCTTTCGCTAACGAGACCCTTGAGACACGTAGTCACCAGGCCAATGTCGAGGACTACATAAAAAAGGCCAAGCACACGTGGGATTACCACAACCTGAAGGTAGATATGACGCTATCGCCCTTTTACGTACTAACTAATGCGGTAGGTTTGGCGCTTGCCATAATTTTGAGCAAGCACCATGTTAGCAGCATGCAGTTAGTATTTGTCACGTTCAGTTACTATGCCATGGTCACGCGTGTAATATGGGAATTTAACAACATTTACCGCAATATTGAGGCTTCGGTAACCGAAGCCGCCCAATTTACCGATTTGCTTTTGGACGAGCCGAGGATTACGGACTTACCAAGCTCTAAAAAGCTAGTTGTAGTAAAAGCAGAGATTGAATTTAGAAACGTTTACTTTCGCTATAACGATAACAGCGGCGAACATCTCTTCACCGGACTAAACCTAAAGATTCAGCCCGGTGAAAAAGTGGCCTTAGTCGGCCGCAGCGGCGGCGGTAAAACCACCATCACTCGCTTGCTAATGCGCTTTATGGACGTGAGCGACGGCCAGCTACTAATCGACGGACAAAATATCGCCAAAGTAAGACAGCATGATCTTCGCTCGGCGATTGCGTACGTGCCCCAGGAACCTGCCATGTTCCACCGCAGTCTGGCCGATAACATCCGCTATGGCAAATTAAGTGCCGCTGATTCGGAAGTCAAAAAATTTGCCAAGCTAGCCCATGCGGACGAGTTCATCAATAAACTTGCTAATGGTTACGAAACACTGGTCGGTGAGCGCGGGGTGAAACTGTCCGGCGGCCAGCGTCAGCGCATCGCTATCGCTCGGGCCATGATTAAGAACGCCCCGATTTTGGTACTGGACGAAGCCACCAGTGCGCTTGACTCCGATTCCGAACGCCTGATTCAGGACGCTCTTTGGAAGTTAATGGAGGGTAAGACTACTATCGCTATCGCCCACCGCTTATCCACTATTCAGCGCATGGACCGAATCATCGTCTTGGAAGAAGGCAAAATCGCCGAAGAAGGCACTCATCAGGATTTGCTCAAAAACGATGGCATCTACGCCACGCTCTGGGCACACCAATCCGGCGGCTTTTTGGAAGAGTAAATTTTAAGCGCCGGGTTTGTCGGGGGCTTGCTCGCCAGCGGCCTGTTTTTCGGCGCCGGCCGGTGCGTTGCCGGTTTCGCCCTCACCGCCCTCGGCAGCTTCGGCTTCAGCGGCGGCCTCTTCTTCAGTCAACTCGCCTTCGGTTGTTTCTTCAGAAATTTGGGCTTTGGTTTCAACCACGGAGGCAATTGGCTGTTCTGGCTCGGTCAGAATTGTGACGGCAGACGGCACGGTAAGATCACCAACGATAATTTTGTCGTGCAGCTCGGCTAGACGTGAGCCGTCTATTTTAATCTCGTCCGGCAGATCTCTTGGCAAAGCTTCAACCTCAATCGTATCCAGTTGGTGCAAGACCACCAAGCCAACCTTTTCGGCTGGGATCTCGCCTTCAATACGGACCGGGATCTGGGCCTCTACCTTTTCATCCTGGCGAATGGCCTGGAAGACGACGTGCTGCAAGCGGCGTTTGACTGGGTTAAAGTGAGCGTCTTTTATAAGCGCCAAGAATTTTTGGTCACCCACGGTCAAATTAAGCGGGTGGTGTTTGCCGGCCGCGCGGTAAATCTCAAGCAGCTGCTTCTCGGGTGCCATCACGTGTAGGGATTCACTGCCAAAGTTATGAATAACAGCCGGTATGCTGCCGTCCGTACGGAGTTTATTCAAACCTTTACCAAGTATTTCGCGCGGCGCCAAGGCCACCGGCGCGTCTAAATCTGCCATCTTCTTCCTATCTTGTTAGGAGGTATTATACCAAATAACACCGGTTAAGGTACAATTGAAATATGATTTTGTCCGCTGGGGTCCTTAATCCTAATCACATAGTACAAGCCGGCGGAATTTTGGTCGTCTCTTTGATAATATTTGCTGAAACCGGCATGCTGATTGGTTTCTTTTTACCCGGCGATACGCTTTTGATAGCAGCTGGCGTATATTCGGCCGAGCACCATCATATACTGCCAATTTGGGCTCTTTTGCCTGCAGTGGCTATAGCCGCAATTTTGGGTTACGAAGTTGGTTATAAAATCGGTGCGGCCGCCGGCCCGCGCTTTTTTAACCGCAAAGATGGCCTGTTTTTCAAGGCAGATTACATCACGCGTACCACTGATTTTTTTGAACGACATGGCGGCAAGTCTATCTTATTGGCGCGCTTCATTGCCGTCGTACGGACAATAGTGCCGCTGGTGGCCGGGATGGGCAAAATGAACAAGCGTTTCTTCCATATATATAACATCGTCGGCGGGGTTCTGTGGACCTTCACTGTGACGCTGGCTGCTTATTGGGTTGGCTTAAGAGTTAAGCATCTAGATAAATACCTAGTTGATTTACTAGTGCTGGCCATGGCCGGGACGGTGGTAGTGGTTTTACTAGAATCTGTGCGTTCAAAAGACCGCCGTAAGGCTTTACGCCAAGCCCTACGCGAAGAGTGGCGCTACTTTTTCAAACGCGGTTAGTCGTTTGCTCTGGCTCTGATCTACGATTTTTTCCATGTTTTCCTATAGCATCCGGGCCAAAAACTGACCAGTATAGCTAGCCTTGGTCTTGGCGACCTGCTCGGGTGTGCCTTCGGCGACGACTAGCCCGCCAGCACCGCCGCCCTCAGGGCCCATATCAATAATATGGTCGGCATTTTTAATTACATCCAGGTTATGCTCTATCACAATCATTGAATTGCCGGCATCCACCAGTGCGTGCAAAACGTTGAGCAGTTTATCTACGTCAGCCATGTGCAGGCCGGTAGTCGGCTCGTCCAGGATATAAAGCGTGCGGCCGGTTGGCCGGCGGGACAGTTCGCTGGCCAGCTTAATACGCTGGGCTTCGCCGCCGGAAAGCGTAGTGGCTGGCTGACCTAGCGTAATATAGCCCAGGCCAACGTCAACCAATGTTTGTAGCTTGCGAAAGATAGCCGGAATGTTTTCAAAGAACTCTAGCGCCGTTTCTGTGGTCATCTCTAGAACATCAGCAATCGTCTTGCCTTTATAGTGAATTTCTAACGCCTCGCGGTTGTAGCGCCTACCGTGGCAGACTTCGCAGGCTACATAAACATCCGGCAAAAAGTGCATCTCTATTTTAATAACACCGTCGCCGGCACAGTTTTCACAGCGGCCGCCCTTAACGTTGAAGGAGAATCTGCCAGGCGAGTAGCCACGTAGTTTGGCCTCCGGCATTTGGGCGAATAATTCGCGGATGGGGGTGAACACGCCAGTGTAGGTGGCCGGGTTAGAGCGCGGCGTGCGGCCAATCGGCGATTGGTCTATCACAATCGCTTTGTCCAGGTTTTTTATACCTTCAATATCATCATGATGGCCCGGCACGGTTTGGGCGCGCATCAGCCGAGCAGATAGCTCCTTGGCCAAAATATCATTTATAAGGCTGGATTTGCCAGAACCCGACACGCCGCTAACCACCACCAATTTGCCCAGTGGTACTTGTACGTCAATGTTTTGCAAATTATTTGCGCGGGCGCCTTTTATAACCAGACTCTTGCCGCTGCCGGCTCGGCGCTTTTTGGGTGTGGTAATTTTTTTCTCTCCACGCAGGTATTGGGCCGTGATGGAAGCTTTAACTTTGGCCACCTGCTCCGGTTTGCCAGTTGCCACGATTTTGCCCCCATGGATACCCGCACCCGGGCCAATGTCCAGCAAAAAGTCAGCTGTGCGGATGGTTTCCTCATCGTGTTCCACCACCAGCACCGAGTTGCCCAAATCCCGCAAGTGGGAAAGCGTGTCTAATAGCCTGCGGTTGTCTCGCTGGTGTAAACCAATGCTCGGTTCATCCAAAACATACAGCACGCCCTGCAGACCGGAGCCGATTTGTGTAGCCAAGCGGATGCGCTGAGCCTCGCCGCCGGATAGGCTCACTGCACTTCGAGCCAGTGTCAGGTAATTTAAGCCTACGTCCTGCAGAAACCTCAAGCGAGCGTTAATTTCTTTTAGAATTTGCTTAGCTATCTTGGCTTGCTGCTCATCCAGCTTAATACTCCTAAAAAATTCTACCGCGGCGTCTATATCCCGCTCACAAATATCCATTATGTTTTGGCCGTCCACTGTGATGGCCAGCACTTCGGGCTTGAGCCGCTTGCCGCCGCAGGCGTGGCAAGGCTTTTGCTGCATGTAGCGTTCAATATCGCGGCGCATGAAATCGCTCCCTGTTTCTTTGTGCCGCCGCTCAAGGTTCGGTATTACGCCCTCGTAGGTTGTCTCAAAGCTACGGCCGCCACCTAAACTAACACGAAAAGTTTCGCCGCCCGTGCCGTACAAGATTTTGTCCAAATCGGAATTTTTTAGTTGGCTGGTTGGTACGTGCAGGCTGAAACCATAGCGCTCCGTTACAGCGCTGAGTTTTTTCATATACCAATTGTCTACGTTTATACGGTTGTATGGACGGATGGCGCCCTCGGCAATTGTCAGGCGGCCATTTGGAATTACCAGCTCCGGGTCCACTTCCAGTCGGTTGCCCAAACCAGTGCACACCGGGCAGGCGCCGTGGGGAGCATTGAAAGAAAATGTCCGCGGCTCCAGCTCCGGAATGGCAACATCGGGATGGTCCACGCAGGCATATTTGAGACTAAAGAGTTTGTCTGCTCCGCCAGCTGGCGGATTGTCGGCGTTGTTAACTATCGCTAGGCCGTCAGTAATGTCAAAAGCCTGCTCCACACTTTGGGCTAGCCGGCTGCGGCTGTCATCATCGTTCACTAGTCGGTCTACTACAACTTCAATGGTATGCTTATATTTTTTGTCCAGTGTTGGGAATTCATCCAGCGCGTAAATCACGCCATCTACGCGAACGCGGGCGTAACCGGCACGCTGGTACTGTTCCGGTATGTGCTCAAAGGCACCTTTTTTATCAATGACGATTGGCGCCAGTACCATCAACCGAGCGCCTTTGTCTTCGGCTACAATTTGCTCAATCACGTTTTGGGAAGTTTGCCGGGTAACCGGTTTACCACAAACCGAACAGTGCGGTATGCCGGTGCGGGCAAATAGTAAGCGCAGATAGTCATAGATTTCCGTGACGGTGGCAACGGTACTGCGCGGGTTGCGGCTGGTTGATTTTTGGTCAATAGAAATTGCCGGCGAAAGACCATCAATTTGGTCTACGTCCGGCTTTTCCATCAAACCCAAGAATTGGCGGGCGTAGGCGCTGAGTGATTCCACGTAGCGGCGCTGGCCTTCGGCGTAAATAGTATCAAATGCTAAGGATGATTTTCCCGAACCAGACAAACCAGTAATAACCACTAGCTTGCCGCGTGGGATTTCTACCGAAACATTCTTGAGGTTATGCTCCCTCGCGCCCCTAATTGAAATAAACTCTGCCATCTTTAAGTTACCTGCCCCGTAGCAAATCCTGAAATGAAGCAGTCTGCAATCAGATTGCGAAATATAAAGATTTTGTTACCGGGGTGTTCGCGGGCTCCACGGATAGATATAAACTCTGCCATTCAGGCATGGGATTATACCTGTTTTTAGCGATTTTTTCTAGGGCACTAAGCAACCTGAGTCTGTGGATCTGGCGATTGACTGGCTCTTCCACTATATATGTCTTCGAACACTTCTCTTATTGCGTCAGCCCTGGCTCGAAGACGCAGACCCTCGACCATCATAAGAGCTACAAATAGCTGTGCTTTATCGCTCCCCAGTCGTTCAGAGGATCCGCGCTGAATTAAAGCTTGTGCCTTATTAATCGCCTCGGGGTTACCAGCAGATAAGTGTTGGATTTCTTCATCCAGATTAAGGGCCTTGAGTTTACGTAAATTTCTACCCATCGCAGAGCTTTGATCGAAGTAACCAGTAGCCCGATCCAATAACACTAGTGCCTCCGCCGAGGCTGCTAGGAGGCCGCTTGGACTGAAATCGATATCAGGATGCTCCGCTGCGTAGCTCTCGTGTATTGGATGGTCAATTAGGGCCTGCGTAATTTCACGCAAGGCTTCCA
>CAZMNA010000010.1:0-11438 GCA_964567555.1 uncultured Candidatus Saccharibacteria bacterium
GTTTTTCTCATCGCGCCGGGCAAAAAGTGCGATTTTTGCTCGGGCTGCTCTTTTCTCTCCGTTATTTACGCTTCTTATTTCTACCGGTCTTTTTCCTTTTACGTTCGCTTTTGCGGACTTTTTGACGAGTTTTGTGCAGGCGAGCTTGCTTGGCCTCCTCTTCGTGGGCGGAATTAAAGTCCTTTTCGGAGTACTCATCGGCCTCGGTAATCTGGGCGGCGTTACTGACCGACCCTTTAGCAGCACGCGTTAGTTCGGTCTCTACCACCTCGGCCAGGGCGGTTTCGGCATCCACTGGCTGAGCGTGCATGAGCGAACGCACAATTTCATGGCGCAAGCTTTCTTGCATATCTTCAAATATCCTCTGGCCTTGGCGGCGATACTCTACAAGTGGGTCCCGCTGGCCAACTGAAATCCAATGGATACCTTCGCGCAAATGGTCCATGTTTTCCAGGTGCTGCATCCAAAGGTTGTCTAAAACCTGCAAAAAGATATCGCGCTCAATCTTGCGCATGGCATCTGGCGTAAAGGTCTTTTCTTGGCTAGCATAAAGATTACCTACCGCTTTTTGAAGTTCACCCTGGAACTTGTCAGCCGGCGCGTTAAACAGCTTGTCTAGCGTCTTATCATCCAGCGGGAAAATCTCGGACAAAATAGTTTCATAATTTTCGGTCGTGGATTCGGGATGCTGGGTCAGCCATTCTATCTCTTCTGCTGTCAGTTTTTTGATACGCGGGCTAATATCTTCGGCGCGCAGGACCTCGCGGCGCATGGCGTAAATCGCTTTGCGGTGGCGGTTCATAACATCGTCATATTGGACGACGTTCTTTCTAATATCAAAATTAAAGCCTTCTACCTTCTTTTGGGCGCTTTCTAATGTTCGGCTTATCATTTTGCTTTCTATTGGCGTCTCGTCATCTACTTTGAGCTTATCCATGATCCCGGCGATTCTCTCGCCGCCATAAATTCGCATCAAATCGTCTTCACAAGAAACGTAAAATTGGCTTTCGCCCGGGTCACCCTGGCGCCCTGCCCGGCCGCGCAGCTGGTTATCAATCCGCCTGGCTTCGTGACGCTCGCTGCCCAGCACAAACAGCCCGCCCAGCTCCCGCACGCCCTCGCCCAGCACAATATCTGTACCACGCCCGGCGATGTTGGTGGCCAGAGTTATGGCGCCTTTTTGGCCGGCTTTGGCTACAATGGCGGCTTCCCGCTCGTTGTTTTTTGCGTTTAAAATCTCGTGCGGCACACCGGCTTTTTTCAGTAGCGCGGACAGATGCTCGTTTTTTTCCACACTTACGGTGCCCAGTAGCACCGGCTGACCTTTTTTATGCATTCTCTCCACTTCTTTGGCGATAGCATGGAATTTACCTGTCTCTGATTTATAAATCCTGTCGGTGCGGTCCACGCGGGCGGTTGGTTTATTGGTCGGAACTTCCACCACTTCCATCTTGTAAACCTGGTGGAATTCTTCTTCTTCGGTCTTGGCCGTACCTGTCATGCCGGCCAGTTTGTTATACAGCCTAAAGTAGTTTTGGAAGGAAATCGTAGCCAGCGTCATAGATTCTTCCTGGACTTCCACGCCCTCTTTGGCCTCAATTGCCTGGTGCAAGCCTTCGTTATAGCGGCGACCTTTGAGTAAGCGGCCAGTAAAGTCATCCACGATAACTATTTCGCCTTCTTTAGTTACCACGTAGTCTTTGTCGCGGTGGAACAGCACTTGGGCCTTCAGAGACTGGTCCAAGTGATAGAGCGTCCTCAGATTATCGGTAGAATACAGGTTTTGAATCCCCAGGATCTTTTCCATCAGCTCCACACCGGCGTCAGTCAAAATTACGCTGCGGCGCTTTTCGTCCTTCTCATAGTGGTCGGTTTCTTTGAGATTGCGCACCACTTTAGCAAATTGCTTGTAGGACGCGCCGGAGGTAACGCTGGGCGCGCTGATAATCAGCGGTGTTCTGGCCTCGTCAATCAAAATAGAGTCAACTTCGTCTACAATGGCGTAGTGCAAATCCTGCTGGCGCAGCTGGTCGGTCTCGCGGACCATGTTGTCTCGCAGGTAGTCAAAGCCAAACTCGTTGTTGGTGCCGTAAGTTATATCAGCCGCGTAGGCTTCTTGGCGGGTAGCCGGCCGAAGGTGCTGCATACGCTCGTCAAAATGGTCTTTATTGCTAAAACTGGAATCGTATACATAAGACTCATCTGGGATAATCACGCCGACGCTCATACCCAAAAATTCATAAATCCGGCCCATCCAGCCGGCGTCACGTTGGGCCAGATAATCGTTGACTGTCACAACGTGGGCGCCCTTGCCCTGCAGCGCATTAAGATAGATGGCTAGGGTGGAAACAAGGGTTTTACCTTCACCGGTCTTCATCTCTGCCACCTTGCCCTCGTGCAGGACCATACCGCCGATTAGCTGGACATCAAAGTGCCGCTGGCCCAGTGTGCGCATGCTGGCTTCGCGCACGGTAGCAAAGGCTTCTGGCAAAATATTGTCCAAACTCTTGCCCTTTTCTAATCGACTTTTAAGCTCTGCGGTTTGCTTCTTCAGCTGGGTGTCGGTCATTTTCTTGAACTTGGGTTCAAGTTCATTGATGTCCTTAACCCGGCGGCGCATACGCTTTAAGGTAGCGGCCTGCGGGTCGCCCAAAACACGTTTTATAGCTTTGGTATTAAAAATTGCCAATCAAATCTCCACTGGTATCAAACTTCTTATATATTTTAGCACCTCGGGAAGCTATAGCTCGGTTTGGCCGTGCATATAAGGCTGGAGGGCTTTTGGAATAGCCACCTTGCCGTCTTCGTCCTGGAAGTTTTCAATGATGGCAATCATCATGCGGCTGGCTGCGGCGGCCGTGGCGTTGAGCGTATGGACGAACTCGTTTGTTCCGTCCCCAGTTTTATAACGGATGTTCAAGCGGCGGGCCTGGTAATCGGTTGCGTTGGAGCAGCTCATTAGTTCGCGATAAGCGCCTTCGGCCGGGCTCCAGTACTCCACGTCATATTTTTTATAGGCCGGCGCGCCCAAATCCCCAGCCGCAATTTGGACTACTCGGTACGGGATTTCTAAGGCTTGGCAAATTTCTTCCTCAAGTTTTAAAAGCTCCTTATGCTGGGCTTCGGACTCATCGGGCTTACAAAGCACATAAAGTTCAACCTTATTAAACTGATGCGTCCGGAATAAGCCACGGTTGTGCTTGCCATAAGCCCCGCCTTCCATGCGGTAAGCCGGGCTCCAAGCCGCCATTTTTGACGGCAACCACTCACTGGGCATAACCTCATCTGCAAAAAAGCCAGTCAGCGGAATTTCGGCTGTGGCGATTAGATTTAAATCCTCGTCTTCTACCTTATAAATCTGTTTTTCGTCGCCTTTGGCAGAAAAACCGGCGCCTTCTAGCACACGGCTGTTCACCATGTGCGGCACGCCCATCAAGAAGAAGCCGCGCTTTTTAACCTCGGCAAGTGCGAATTGCAGAATCGCCAGTTCCAGTTCCACCAAGCTGGCTTTTATAAAATAGAATTTATTGCCGGCTACTTTGGCGCCGGCTTCAAAATCAATCAGGCCGCGCTCGGTGCCCCACATCATGTGGTCCTTAGTTTTGCCCTCTTTAGCGTCGCCCCAAGTTTTGATTTCCTTATTTTTATCTTCACCACCCAGCGGCGTATCGTCAGAAAATACATTTGGAATCTCTCTTTGGAGTTTAAAGTCAATGTCATCAGCTTTTCTAAACTCTTCCCTTGCTTTTTCTAGCCTAACTTTGAGTGCTCTAGCCTGGGTAATCTCTTCTTCCGAAGGTTTTTTATTCCCTGATATTTTATTGAGTTGGCTCTTTAGGTTTTCTCGAGTCCGCAGTTTCTCATTACGTATGCGGTTTTTCTCAAGCACATCTTTAATATCAACCTTGTATCCCTTGGCTTTGGCCTTCTCGTCAACCAACTCGGCATTTTCACGAATAAACCGGATATCTAACATGTCTTTATTATATCTGCTCGCTTATTTTATTTAACCAATCCAAAAGAATTTTTTGATAGGTCCGGTTCCGCTCAGCGTCCAGACCCAGGCTGTGTGGCCAATCTTCCATAAGGTGATAGTCCAATTTGGTTTTATCACTGGCAGCATCAACATAATTCTGTGTACTCTCGTGCGGCACCATTTCGTCTAGCCCTGCTTCTATTATTTGTATGGGTCCACCAAAGGAGTGCAGCGCCCGCAAGGCTCTTGTCGCGTCTGCTTTCAAGTTTAGGTGGCGCCACTTAAAAACATCAGGGTTCTCAGACCCCCGACCCATCCTTTTTACAGTAAAATCATCATCTATGTAGTTGGCAGCTACCCTTAGCGACATGCAGCAGACCGGTCTTTCTTCTGATAGCAAAATGGACATATACCCTCCATAACTATTGCCGGCAGCGCCAATCTTCGTACCACTTCCTAACTTATTTTTAAAGAAGTCATATCCAGCTATAACTTCCTGCAAAGATTTCTGAATCGTCTGGTCTTCCAGCTTGCCTGAACTGTTGTTATGCCCGCTTAACGAAAAGGTCATAGTGTTATAACCGTTTTTAGCTAGGACGGAGGCACCGGTATCCTGCGGCAGGCCGGTCCAGCCATGCAAGAAAAGTACTGCCGGCTTTTTAGGGTTCTTGGCCAAATATAAATTGCCACGCAGCGTTTCTTGCCCGACCTCAAATTCTATGGATTCTTTTTTCATTATTTTCTGAGCGCGTCTAGAGTCAGCTCTGTGCGGGCTTTGGCGTAAGAACAAAACTCACAAGGCTCTTCGGGCTTCATGACTTGGTGGCCAACCTCCGGGATCGTGTCACTCTCCAAACAAGCCTTCATTTTAAGCAGAGTAGGCTCTATCCATTTGTCGCTGCCCTTGTACGGGAAAATGTTGGTCCTGAACTCTACTTTATTAAAAAACCCATCAGCCGCGTCAATGCCGTTGGCGTAAACAAAATAGCCGGTGTCGCTGACTTTGTGGCCTTCACCGCGCAGCAGCCATTGGTAAACCTCCATCTGCCGCCGATATGTATCATGCCAGCTGCCTTTGGGCTTTAAATCCTCAATCTCATCCTTCTTGGCGGTAGCTTTATAATCCACCACCACCAGCTCGCCTTTGGGTGTTTGCCAAACATCATCAACGCCGCCATAAATTAAAAGGTTAGTGGGCTCGTGCAAATGCTGGACGCCTGTAAAAGTGTGTCTCCAGCGGTCCAAATTTTCATGGGCAAAAGGCTTGGCGTCCACTTTAAACTCAATCTGCCAAGGGTGCTGTTCGCCTTTTTGGCGGTAGGTATCAAACTCTGCCTTCAGCAGCGTGTCGATGGCGGTGTTAATCAAAAACGGCGGGCTGGAAGGCCGCTTGATTTTATGCCGCGCCTCTAGCCAAAAACAGCGCGGGCATTGGATAAATAAATCAATCTTGCTGCGGCTAATTTTATAAGGTGTGGTTTGGCCGGGTTTATAAGCTGGGTTTCTTTGATAGGCCATTTACCTATTGTAACAGCCAGCTTAGGCTAAAGACCGGATGGACTATTCTGGGGTGTTGGCGTCTTTGGGAATATTGGCGTATTCGGGAATATTGGTGTCGACTTGTAGAGTTTTACTGTTTGACAGTTATTACCCTTCGTGTGCTCAAAAGTGGCCAAATCCGAGGCTGCTGAGCTATCGCTTTGAGGGGGGCTACTATCACTGCTTTGGCCGGAGGCTGCAAGCATGGCGCCTGTTAGCAAGGAGGTCCAGTCACCGTTAAAGCTAGAAGAACGCTCTTTATATTTAGCACAGAGTTTATACTGGCTGAAATCGATCTTCGTGTAGCTAATCGTGCTGGGTACGTCAGTAAGACCCAACTCGGATAATGAGTTTGGTACGCTGCCATACGTGCTATAGTCCACCTGGCTGTTTAGCTTGTTCACAATCTCGGTTAGTTTTTTACTAGTCTGAACGTCCTGCTTAGCCCCTGAGGCGCCGGTTAATACATAGCCCAAAAGTGCTACAACTGCAACCAGCAATAAGCCAAAGAATAGGTAGTATTTGCGGAGAGGTCCAGGCATGTTGGCTATCTCTTTACTTTATGCTCATCGGCCCAGTAAAAAGTAAGAATGCCACCCGCAATCGCCAGCACGACTACAAGATTTATTAATTCTTTGCCTATTGACGGAGCCGAACCACTGCCAAAGTGCTGCAATATCGCATAGACAAAAAATCCGATGTTGGAGAAACAAATGACAAAGGCAAGCATTTGGCTCAGCTGCGTCCAGCGTCTTTTAGAAGGCTCCATTTTCAAGGAAGGATCGGCCAGCTCGGCTTTGCGGGAACGCAAGAACAAGAAAGCAAAAATTGGCAAACCTGTAATTAGAGCGGACATTGGTACGACTAAATCATTGTAGCTGTTGCTGCCGTTGACTAGACTAAGGATAATCCAGCCTATGGTACCGGCAACTACCCACATAGCTATCGTCATCATTGCAAATTCAACTCCGCGCGTACTCAGCACCTTAACAACCGGCACCGGTTGTAGGCCTGTAGTTGCTGACCCAAACCCCATATCCGTATTAGACAGCCCGGGCGTTGGGACTATTGGGACTTGTGGCTGGTGCTCAACCGGAAGCGGCTGAGGGTGAGGCTGATGATGCGGCGATGACAATGGTTGGTTATCTTCAGGGAACATATTTTTTTCTCCACTCTTTTAATCAAATCTTAGCATAAGGACTTACGCCATACAATAAACTAAAACGACCGCGCTTTTTTGGGCGCGGTCGTTACCAGTGAAACTTTTTTGTGTCTGTCTTACTTGCGGCCCCAGCGGCTAGCCAATCCCAACAGGATGTAACCAGCAGCCATGTAGACTGCCATACCGAACAGGGCAACCCAGTCGATGTACCAGGTGCCTGGAGCGGTAGTGCCACCAGTAAACACTGCGCGGAACGGCGTTAACAGTACATCTGAGGTGCTCATCACCCACTGTACAAAGCCGCCACCGGCGGTGGTGAAGAAGAAGTCAATGATTACGCGTAGCGTAAGCATCAGCTCCACGAGGCCGACAAAGATGTCAACCATTCTTCCGACCATTTCCTTGTTTACTTTGTAGAAGTCCATATGGTCCTCCATTAGTTGTTAATGAGCTCATCATATGCCCGAGCCTGCAAATTATCAAGGTATTCTCAGCTTGGGTAGCTGCGAGCGTGTAAAAACACCTTAGATCACCCTACTCTGTTGTGAGAAAAACTATTTGTTCTCCAGCTTGTTTATCATTTTATGGTCCAAGCCAAAGTAATGCGCCACTTCGTGCCAGACCGTGTGATTTACCCGCTCTACCAAATCTTCGAGACTGGCACTGACAACCAAAAGCGGCTCTTTGAACAAAGTAATCTTGTCCGGCAAAATTTTGGTAGCGCCGCCCCGCTTTGGCAGCGGTACGCCTTCATATAAACCAAATAGCAGCGAGTTTTGGTTCAAACCTAAGCTCTGACTTTGACTGGCTGACGGCTTGTCCCGCACTAAAAACGCCACGTCCTGCAAGCGGCTTTTATATGGTTCGGGCACATGCTTCACTGCCGCCGCCACAATCTCGTTAAATTCTTTATCGGTTATTTGCAACATTCTAAATTGGCTCGTAGGCCACGTGGCACATGCCGCGGCCAGTGCGTTCGGTAAATTTTTGGTGGTATTCTTCAGCTGGCCAAAACTTGTCTGCCGGTTCCAGTGTGGTGACGATTTTGCCGTCAAACTCTTCTTTGTTAAGCTCGTCAATTATTTTTTGCGCGGCGGCCTTTCGCTTATCATCTTCATAGAAGATGGCGGAGCGGTAACTGTCACCAACGTCCGGGCCTTGGCGGTTTAGCTGGGTTGGGTCATGCATGCGGAAAAGTTGTTTAAGCAGTGTTCCGTAACTAACTTTGGCTGGGTCAAAAATCATTTTGGTAGCCTCGGCATGGCCGGTGGTATGGGAACAAACTTGCTCATAGGTCGGATTATCAGTGTGGCCGCCAATGTACCCAACTTCTGTGCTAATTACGCCGGGCACTTGGTCAAAATAATACTGCACACCCCAAAAACAGCCGGCGGCAAAAATTGCGGTTTGGTTTTTCACAACTTTATTTTACCTAAATCGCCGTCAATTACGGTCGCCATGCCGTAAACTTCCTCGTAAAAATTAGAGTCTTTTCCCACGCCATTAAGAATGAAGGCTGGCTTGCCCAAGTGATATGCCAAGCCCCATTCCATAGTGGTGTTTGGACCAATATAGGCCGGCTTGCCGGGCTTGTCATCGTTGACTATCAATACCGCGTCGCCTTTTACTACTTCATCAAAATGCCCGTTGGCCAGGTTTTGTTTTATGTGAAACAGGTCGTCGTTATCCAGCCACTTTTTAACCTTGCTGATGTCGTAATCGCCTTTTTTCTTCATGCGCTCAGCCGTGGCCGGTACCACAACCTTAAAGCCCTTAGCTCGCAGTTCGTCTGCAATCTCATTACAGTGTTTATAAAAACTGCCGCTGGAACAAATGACAATCGTTTTACTCATCCCAGTCTAGTATAACCCGGCACAAACTTACCCGCAGACACGACCAGAAGTCAGACTAGCTGTCTGGGTTCTTTAGGCGGCGGCTTCTGCGGCGCCAGTAGATGCTTCGGCGGATTCTTCTTTGGAACGCAAAGCTATCAAACCATCAATAATCTGAACAAACTTCTGGGACGCTATATATCCCGGTAGAGCCGAAAACAGACTATGGCGGTCTTTTTCATTGGCCAAAAGTTCGGTGAGCCTGGTTAAAGCGCTGTCTATGCCAGATGCGGCTAACGTCCTAAATTGATCTGGCAGTTCGTATTTAAGCTTTTCTACCTGAGGATCTTCTGCCTCCTGCGCCGATTCTAGCCTACCTACGAGGTCCATGAACGTTTCAATGCGGCCAGTGACAATAGCCACAATAAGCCCGCTTTCTTCTGGCTTTAGAGCCGTATTACCCCTGAATGAAAGCCGGTGAAGTTTTTCTGCCAAGGGGCGATCTAAACGCCCACCGCCCACCGCCCACCACAATATCCCTTACCTCGCGGCATTGCCGGCGAAAGCCCTGGTCCGCTTCTAGGCTGGCGTAGGGCTTTTCTACCTGCGCCATAGCGTGGCTAGCCACACGCCTAAGCCCACGGTTAATAGGTGCGTCTTTGAGCTCGGCCATGGTCCGGCGGAACTCCTTGTCGATCTTAAAACCGCTTTGACGAAAGCCGGCTTCTGCCAAGACAGCCATTTCGGCAATATATTTCTCGGCGGCGGCGGCGTTGACCAGCTGCTGGTTATCGCCACTAGCAAGGTGGACGCGCATTTCATCACCCATTAATCTGCCGTACTTAAGATCAACTAAAAAGTTAAATAGCTCTGCGGCTGGCTCGGCCATGAACAACCCGCCCTTATTCCTCACGTTCTCGTGAAGCTGGCTGCCGATAGAGCGGAGGTCTTCAACCGCGTCTACCAGCAGATCCTGGGCACTAAAATCTTTATATACGTCTTCAGCTTTTCGGTGTGATTTTTTAACCTCTTTTTGGCGACCTCCTTGTACCCTAATTTCTATTTTTAGTTCTGAATGCTCACTGCGCTTGGCGTCTCTTTCCCAGCCGGTACGCCTTGCTGTGGAGGCAGCATTAAGGGAAGCTTTGTAACTAACTAAGGTTGAGGGGTCTTTTATGAACATTGTTACCAAGGAATCTAAGTTTAGCGCATCGAGTTCTGCCCCGGTAAGCCTTGAGTACGCTTTTTTTAGATCGTGCTCTGGCATTTCGCCGGCTAGTCTTTCAAGCTGATCAAATATCTTTGGGGCGGTTGAGATATAGCCTGCCAGATCTTCTATCTCTTCAGAGGCGGCTTGATATGCTGGCATTTCATCCCGGCTGTTTTTACCAATATCTACTAAGCGGCCTTTGGTAGATTTGACGGCCTCCCCAAGTATGGGACCGGCACGCCTAGCTACCGCCTGAGAGGCGTCGGGATAGTGAGAGGGCTGAGTACCTGCCACCGCAAGCTCGTTAATCAGCTGGTTAAGTTCTGGGGACAATAGCTTACAGCCCGGTTGAGTAAATGGGTCCTGGCGGCATGATAGTTCCTTTAAAACAAGCAGTGTGTCACTTAAGACTTCAACGTGGACAACATTGTCCACGCCTAAAAATTCAACAACTTCCGGGGGCACGCCACTGGGGCCGCCTAAATCACGTCTGGATGTATTCTCTTGGGAAAATTCGGCCATTTTAGACTAAAACTCCTTCTAACTTGTGCTACTTTACAATATTAACATGCTTAAGTCAATGCTTTATTTGGGCACTTATCCCTTGACTACAAGTAACTTCTTTGCTACTATAGGGGTATGCAGGGTAAGTTCTCTATCAAACAGTTTAACCAGCGCTTTCCTGACAATGCCGCTTGCCTAGAGGAAGTAAAGCAACTGCGCTTTGGTGATGCACTAACTTGCACAAAGTGCCATAAAGATAATAAGTTTTACCGTGTGGCTGGCCGCTCGGCCTACGCCTGCTCATTTTGCGGCCATCATATTTATCCCCTAAAAGGCTCTATCTTTGACCACTCCAGTACTGAGCTAAAGCTATGGTTTTATGCAGTCTATCTAATGGCTCAAACTAGGGCCGGTATATCAGCTAAGCAACTAGAGCGTGAGCTGGGCGTAACCTACAAGACCGCTTGGCGAATATTTAGCCAAATCCGTAAGCTGATGGCTACTGACGGCAATATTCTTACTGGCGATGTGGAAATAGATGAAGCCTACTTCCACCCCAACCCCCAGAAGCGCACCACTGCTAAGTCCCACAGTAGTCAGGTTGTGTTTGGTATGGTAGAGCGTGAAGGCAGAGCTGTCGTTAGGCACGTTAAAAGCTCCGGCGTGCGGATACTATCACAGGAGATAAATAAAGCCATCAATCCTAGTGCCACAATCTACAGCGATACCCACCGTTCATATAAGCACCTGGCTAAGGCTGGCTATATACACTTAACAATTAACCACGGCCTGGAAGAATACGTCATCGGCGATCGTCATACCCAGAATGTTGAAAATCTATGGAGCAATATTAAGCGGGGTATTACTGGTGTCTATCGCCATGTTGACCCAAAGTATTTGCAAAACTATGTAGATGAATATGCCTTCCGCTACTCACACCGTCAAACTCCAAAATATATGTTTGATTTAATCCTGGCTAATATAGCAAAGTAGTGATTTACTTTGTTTTATCTGCAGATTTACTAGCTTCTTTTGGTTTAACTGCTCGTTTTAATAGTTGGTTAAAATCAGTTTCAGCGTCTTTACGGCCACCAGCCTTAATGAAGGTTTTTAGTCGCAAGTCTTGCTTTGGAACCGGCTTTTTTGGCATGTTTTTATTCTACCATTACAGGTAATTGTTCTAACTGCAGTAAACAACTCAAGCATTCACCCTAT
>CAZMNA010000011.1:0-9992 GCA_964567555.1 uncultured Candidatus Saccharibacteria bacterium
TTGCCCCCATTGTGGAAAATTCCCTACTGCTGCCTCCCGTAGGAGTCTGGGCCGTGTCTCAGTCCCAGTCAGGCTGATCATCCTCTCAGACCAGCTACCGATCGTCGGCTTGGTGAGCCATTACCTCACCAACAACCTAATCGGACGCAGGCCGCTCCCAAACCGCAAAAGCTTTACTCCGAAGAGCACATGCGGTATTAGACCCGGTTTCCCGGGCTTATGCCTCAGTTTGGGGTGCGTTCCTACGCGTTACTCTGCCGTCCGCCGCTCGACACCCGAAGTGTTTCCGCTCGACTTGCATGTATTAAGCACGCCGCCAGCGTTCATCCTGAGCCAGGATCAAACTCTCCATAAAGAATCTGATAATTCGGCACAAGTGCCGAATTTTGTTCGACCAAAGGCCGAACGTTTTAAAGTTCAGATTGAACTGACGTTGATTTGCACTACCTAGTTTTTAACGGACACTTTTAAAGGCACTCAAACAAAACTGCCCCAAAAGATTAATAAGTATAATAACTGATTAAACTTCTTTGTGTCAACGGATTGAGGCTCAACCTACTTTTTACTACGAGCTTTTTTGGCCACGCTTGATTTAGATTTAATGGCGCCCCGTGGCCGCACAACAGGTTCATCTACGAGCTTTTTGGATACCGACCCAAAGGCCTCTGGTTTAGTTTTTGTTTCTGAAGGTACCCTAGCTGAATTATTTTTGGGTGGCGCTTTAGCGGGCAAAGTTAGTTCTTGCTGCTCGCTTTCACCCTCTTCTTCTGGTTCGTTTTCTATTAGAGCCAAGGACACAACGCTGTCCCCTTCATTAAGGCGCATGATGCGCACGCCTTGGGTGGCCCTGCTGAGCGCCGAAATGTCTTTTAGGCCTAGGCGAATAGTCTGACCTTGGGAAGAGATAATAATTACTTCTTGATCATCGCCCTTCAGCCTAGCAACGCCGACCAACGGGCCAGTCTTCTTGTTTACCACGGCGGCACGTATACCAACTCCGCCTCGCTTGTGAGCTGTAAACTGGTCGACTTTTGTGCGCTTACCATAGCCAAACTGGGATATTACGAAGATATAAGCATCATTATCAACTGCGTCCATACCAATTACTTGGTCACCCTGGCGCAGGCGAATTCCGCGCACGCCACGGGCGGCTCGACCCATCGGTCGAGCATCTTTTTCACTGAATCGTATAGCCTGCCCTTGGGCAGTCGAGATAACAACGTCGTCATTACCGGAGGTCATACGGATCCACTTAAGTTCATCCCCATCGTCGAGCTTAATAGCAATTAAGCCGCTGCTGCGTACATTCTGATACTGCTCAAACGGAGTTTTCTTAATGGTGCCCCTTGCCGTACACATTAATAAATGACCGCCTGAAGCTCCTTTGCTGACATTTATGACTGAACTAACTACTTCTTCAGGACCTAATTGCAGCAAGTTAACTACCGCTACACCTTTGGCATTCAAGCCTACAGCTGGGATTTCGTAGGTTTTGATTCTAAAGACGCGACCCTTATTTGTGAAGAATAGAAGGAAGTCATGTGTTGAAGCATTGACAACATGTTCTATGAAATCTTCGTCACGGGTGGTCATTCCTCTCCGTCCCTTGCCACCTCTGCCTTGCTTCTTATAATCCACAATCGAGGTCCGTTTGATATAATTTGCTGATGTAAGAGTTACTACAACTTGTTCGTCAGGCACCAAATCTTCATCACTTAACCTACCTAATTCCTGTGCCACAATTTTTGTTCGGCGTTCGTCACCATATTTGTCGCGCAATTCGGTTAATTCGGCTTTGATTATTTTTAAAATCTCATTTTCACTAGCCAAAATGTCCTCCAGCTTTGCAATCAGCTTTACTAGTTCCGCAAGCTCATCCTCAACCTCTTTACGCGATAACCCGGTAAGACGTCTAAGCTGCATACTCAAAATAGCGTTAGCCTGAATTTCACTGAGCTTAAACTTCTTCATCAAGTTGGTTTGGGCCTCTTCCTGGGTCTGGCTGGCACGAATAGTCTTGATTACTTCGTCTATGTGATCCAGGGCTATTTTTAGGCCTTCCAAAACATGAGCACGCGCCTTAGCCGTTTTTAGCTCAAATTCCGTGCGCCGGCGCACTACCACCTGCCGATGCTTGATATACTCGGCAATTACGTCATGTAAGCCCAGTACGCGCGGCTGAATGCCATCTATTAGCGCCAGTACATTGTAGTGAATAGTCAGCTGCAAAGGCGTGAGTTTATAAAGCTGGTTAAGGAGTTTTTTGGGATAAGCGTCTTTTTTAAGGTCTATCACTACGCGCACCGTACCGCGGGCAGATTCATCTCGCAAATCACGGATACCGGCGATTTTCTTTTCTCGGTATAAATCAGCGATTTTTTCTAAAAGCGCTGCTTTGTTCACTCCGTACGGAACCTCGCTGATAATAATTTGCTGCTGGCCCTTTTGGCCATCCTCAATAGCAGCCACACCTCTGACAACTACACCACCACGGCCGGTAGCAAAAGCTGTTTTTATTGATTCTTTACCATATACAATCCCGCCAGTCGGAAAATCGGGTCCTTTTACATGTTCCATCATTTCATCCAGCGTGATGTCAGGGTTATCAATCTGAGCAATCGTGGCATTTACTATTTCATTAAGGTTGTGCGGCGGAATATTGGTAGCCATGCCTACGGCTATACCAACTTGACCATTTAAAAGCAGGTTAGGCAGTTTAGCCGGCAAAACCGATGGCTCCTGCCGCTCGCCATCGTAGGTATCGCGAAATTCAACCGTTTCTTTATCAATATCGTTCAACAGTTCCTCGGCTAAACGAGCCATGCGTGCCTCGGTATAGCGTTCAGCGGCCGGCGGATCGCCGTCCATACTACCAAAGTTGCCTTGTCCGTCCACCAATGGGTAACGCATAGACCAATCCTGGGCCAGACGAACCATTGCGTCATAGATAGCCACGTTGCCATGAGGGTGATAACGAGCCATCACTGTACCAGTTACGTTGGCGCTCTTGCGGTACTTGCCACCCGGCCTGATGCCCTCTTCTAGCATGGTGTAGAGGATGCGTCGGTGAACTGGTTTTAAGCCATCGCGGACATCCGGCAAGGCCCGTGCCACAATCACGCTCATTGAATAACGGAGGTAATTATCCTCCATTACATCTTCAACAGTCCTGAGCTCCAGCTCACGTGAGTGAGTCTGCGGCACCAATACTTCTGGCTTTGCTTCTTCTTCCATCTAAACGTCTAGATCCTTTACGAATTTAGCGCGAGTCTGTATAAAGTTTTTACGCGATTCTACTTCGCTACCCATAAGCTTAGAGAAAATAGCATCAGCTTTCTCGGCATCGTTTAGTCTAACCTGAATCAACACCCGGTTCTCCGGATTCATAGTAGTTTCCCAGAGTTGTTCGGCGTTCATTTCGCCTAAACCTTTGTAACGTTTCTGCTCTATAAAACCAGCTTGCTTATAGCGCTCATCATTACTATCGATTTTAATTTTTTCGACTTTGCGACGCGCGACTTCCTTTGTCACTACTTCTTTTAGTTGATCCTCGTCATAGATAAAGATGCTTGATTTGCGGCCGGGCTTAACGAGCTCAAACAGTGGCGGTTTGGCTAAGTAAAGGTGCCCGTTATCAATTAAAGGCCTCATGTGACGGAAGAAGAAGGTCAAAAGCAATGTGGAGATGTGACTGCCATCGACATCAGCGTCGGTCATGATGATAATACGGCCATAGCGTAGGCCGTTCATGTCAAACTGATCTTCTATGCCCACACCTAGCGCTTTAATAAGTGTCACGATTTCGTTGTTAGCCAGCATTTTATCCAAACGGGCACGCTCAACATTTAAAACTTTTCCCCGGAGAGGCAAAATAGCCTGAGTCTTGCTATCACGGCCGCTTTTAGCGCTACCACCCGCCGAATCACCTTCTACAATATATAGCTCGCTATTGTGGGGGTCTTTGCTAGAACAGTCGGCCAACTTACCGGGCAGACCAGAGCCTTCTAGGACGCCTTTGCGAATAATATTGTCTCGGGCAGCACGAGCGGCCTTGCGGGCGCGAGCAGCTAATAGGGATTTACCAATCATCTTGCGACCAATGTTTGGGTGCTCCTCCAAGTAATAAGAAAACCACTCGTTCATTACTTGTTCTACATAGCCTCTAATTTCCGGATTGCCCAACTTATTCTTAGTCTGGCCTTCAAACTGGGGGTCAGGAATTTTCACAAGGATTACTGCCGTTAAACCTTCGCGTACATCTTCGCCAGTTAGGTTCTCTTCTTTCTCTTTGAGCAGACCGTTTTTACGGGCATAATCATTCAAAACACGTGTAAGAGCAGTTCTAAAACCGGTAAGGTGCATACCACCATCCGGGTTATAAACATTATTGGCAAAAGCCATTACTGTCTCGCTAAAAGTATCGTTATACTGCAAAGATATCTCAACAATGGCTTCTTTGACCTGTTTCTCAACATAAAAGATATCTTCATCCAGAGGTTCTTTACCGTGGTTAAGATGCCGTACGTATGATTGAATCCCGCCTTCAAAATGAAAACTGTAGGCTCGGCCGCCTACTTCATCTACGACCGTGGCTTTGACGCCCTTGGTCAAGTAGGCTTGGTGGCGTAAGTAATTAACCACCCACTCATAATCAAACTTGGTTGATTCAAAAATACTTGCGTCAGGATAAAACCGAATCTCCGTACCGCTGGCCTTGGTTGCTTGGCCTTTTTCTACCTTAGAAACCGGGGCACCCAGTTTGTACTGCTGGCTCCACTCAAAACCATCGCGGCTAACTTTAGCTATAAACTTTGCTGAAAGGGCATTCACGACGCTTGAGCCTACACCATGTAGGCCGCTAGAGACTTTGTAGCCACCGCTGCCAAACTTGCCGCCAGCATGTAGGACTGTCAGTACGGTTTCTAACGTGCTTTTGCCAGTTTTTGGATGTTTGGCTACAGGAATGCCACGACCATTATCCTTGACTGTCACGCTGCCGTCTTGATGCATTATGATGTCTACCTGATCGGCAGCGCCGGCGATAACCTCGTCTATGCAGTTATCAGCCAACTCTTTTATCATATGGTGCAAGCCCTCCGGGCCCGTACTACCGATGTACATACCCGGCCGCTTGCGGACCGGCTCGAGACCTTCTAAGACCTGGATTTGCTCAGCGCCGTAGGTTTCTATTTTAGTTTTGGCCACTATATACCCTCTTATAAGCTCTTAGTTTTAAAAGCAAGCAAAGCAAAAAGTCCTTTTGATTTGCCCCACTCTGTCAGCATTAATTATAGAAGAATTGGGCGCCAAGAACAAGTCCTAGTTCTCCTGCTTGAAGGAGAGATTACCATTTTTATCAATGTGGACTACGTGCCCATTGGCAGCCTGGACATTACCTCTTGGGATTTTGAATTCTGTTTCCGCCGCAACCACATCCTTGGTCTTCTCTTGGGTTAGTTGTTGAGCAGGCTTATTTTGTATCTTTAAGCCCGCGGCAGGCTCACCAGCAACCACGGTGGCTTGAGCAGGGAGCTGATTGTCTGCTGGGACAGCTGTATTGGGTAGCCCAGAAGAATGTTGCCGTTTGGTAAGCCACTCATCCAAGAAGGAGCTACCAGCAGAGGGCTTGGCCGACGTCTTTGGCATATTCTTAGCCGGCGGTGCACTTGGGAGCTGAGCCGGCCAACCGGCTGCTGTCGGAAGTTGCGCACCAAATGGCGTACCTGTCCTGCCGAAACTGCTCGGTAAACTCGGTCGCGGTGGGGCTTTTGTAGCTAACCTTTCAAAAATCTCGGCTTCCACTTGGCTTTTGGGCCGGCCATATTTTGCCGCTGAGAGCTGTTTGAGAGCATCGGCTAATTGGGGGTTGGGTGCACCTAGCGGTGGTAGTGTGGCCATTGAAAATGGTTGGACCGGCACCCCGCCTATCATCATCCTAACGGCTGTATTATAGTTGGGGAGAAACTGCAAATCGTCCATATCAAAAACTGGGGCATACTGTTTAGCTAGAAATTCCGCGTCATTGGTACCTACCCTAAAGCAAACCACTGAGCCAACGTTGCCGAACACCGCATCACGGATCTCTTCGCTTAACTGCGTCGTAAACTGATTAGCCACTATAAGATTAAGGCGGTATTTTCTAGCCTGGCTTAAAATATCGGCAAAAGACTCTGTAGAGAAGTTTTGGAACTCATCTACGTAAAGACAAAAGTCCTTGCGATATTCTTCGGGTATATCGGCACGACTCATAGCGGCTGCCTCAAATTTCATAACAAAAATCATGCCAAGTAACTTGGAGTTCAAATCACCTGTCCGGCCGCGGCTCAAGTTAACCAGCAGGATTTTACCCTCATCCATAATCTTTCTTAGATCAAAGGCACTTTTTGTCTGGCCGATGATGTTGCGCATCATTTCATTGCTCATAAAGGCGCCGAATTTACTGACAAACCAGCTAGTTACCTCACCAAATTCATTAGAACGCTGTGAAGCCGGCATCTCTTTACGCCAAAATTCAATCACGTTTTGATCTTTCACGTGCTTGAGTTTTTGCTCTACGAACTGGGGATCGCGGAACAGCTTGGGTATATCAATAAACGTACCACCTGCCGGGTCAGCCATGACAGCTAACGCGGCATTTCTAAAAAGATGTTCGTATCTGGGGCCGATAATCCCCTGGTGCTGAGGGTCATAAAGCTTATAAAGCATATTTATGGCTTCTTGAATTAAGAAGTCTTTTTGGTCTGTCGAGGTGTATTCAAACATATTGAGGCCAAGTGGGTAGTCCATATCGGCCGGTGAAAAGTAGATAACGTCTTCTGTTCTTTCTTTGGGCACCATAGCCAGCAGCTTCTCGGCAGTATCACCGTGAGGGTCGACAAAGGCAAAACCTCGGCCTTCTAGCATATCTTGTAACGCCAAATTTTCTAGGTATGTAGACTTACCTGTACCGGTTTGGCCAACCACATACATGTGGCGTTGGCGGTCGCCCTCATCTAAACGTATGGCTTTCTTAGTTCCGCGGAACATGTTATAGCCCAGAAGCAAGCCTTCCTGAGGAACGTTACGTGGTCCATCTACCTGTTTAGAGGGTTGTCTTTCCAGTTGAGAAGTGGGTATGTTCTTTTGATCCGGGAAGTGAAACAGTGTAGCGGTTTCTATAGTATTTAAAATGTTGCGTTTATTTTCCTGAGGAAAAAACCTCAATATATAGGCCGTAACAAAGCTTTCTACATCTTTGGCAGGCACAAACTTAAAGCCGTTGTGGCTTGGCGCATCGAAAAGCGCAAAGCTGGCTATTAGGTTATTTAAAATAGTCTGTGCACGATGCGATATGTTGGAAGAAGCAATCAGTCTTATCATCACTTCAAAGCCCGGTTGTTTAGTTTTTTCTTCTATGGCCTGGATAGTGGATTGCTCTAAAGAGGATAGTTCTTTTTTGGTCTTCTCTTCTTCCTCTCTTACACTTGGCGGTTTAGCTAGCGCGCCAAAAATATCACCAACGTTCGCCAGAACAGATTCCACGCCCTTGACGGCTTTGTCGCCTCTCACTTTATCGGCCTGAGATTTGGCATGTTTACGCCAAGCCGAATCAGCTGGCCTAATTAAGATCTGTATGCCCGCACCGTCTTCCTTCGTCAGGGTAGAGAGCGCATTCAAAAGTGACTGCATCGTATCCCTTTTTAGATCCTGATAGGTAGCTATCGGGTAGGCGTAATCTTCTTTTAAAACCAACTCTCCACCCAATGTACCTGGCAGTCTGCCCACAGGGTTAAAGATATTATGCTCGGCTACTTCTTCTAGCCTTGCAGCCGGATAAGCACTAACGATTGCCTGCTCTACGACACTAAGAAGAGGTACCGGGACAGCAGCGTAGAAGTTAACTGCTCCTTTGTTAGCGATAATCTCAAACGCAATGTGTCTTTGGCCAAAAAACTTATACTTAAAGCCTTTTTGGAAAGTACTAGCTAAGATACTGTAAAGCACCTGGGCTTGGGATATATTTTCATCCACTACGTCCCGGACGTCGCGTCCGCTCCCCTCTGTATCTTGACTTAGAGGCGGTAAGTGAATAAGTACAGGTACCATTTTCAGGCCTCGCTCATAGTTTTTTTGTTCGCGATATATTTTCCTCAGATAAAACAGGCTGGCAAACGTACCGCCAGTCAACAGACCAAGCAGGATCAAGATACTAGCTGCAATGCTCATGCCGTACCCGTATCTGTACGTATAGTTTTGTTAAATTTTTGCTTTATGTACTTAGCCTTAGCCTTGCTCATCTCGTGATTTTGCTTAAAGGGGTCATCCCTGGTTTCGCCGATGATTTGCTTAGCCCGCTCTACCCATTGTTTTTCGGCTACCTTCTCCTTGGAAACCTCACTTACGACAGCCTTACTATCATCATCTGAAGTTCCAGGAAGCTGTACGGGGTGAGCGGTTGGCATGTCTTGGGGCACCTGGGGCAAGGTGGCTGGCTTCTGGCGAGAAGGCTGGCTCTCAACAGGGGCAGATACTTCCGTCCCCTTCTCAACCCCTTTGCCTTCGTTCTCCGGCTGGGGAAGCGACTCATTTATACCCTCTTTTGGCTCCATTGAATACTATTATACTTGAGGCCGCCGCTGTTTTTAAGGCTCAGCCCAAAGTTCTCCTGTCCAAATAAAACAAGCTAGCTCCACAGATCAGCACTAACACTAGCCCATCAATTAAACTAATTGAGTGTACGCTCCAGAGCATCAATAGGATAGTAATGCCCGCGCTCAACACTATAAGTCGTTTGGTGTTTCTTATCTTTTTAGCGATTAAAAGTGGAAACAATATGGCTAAAGATGTAAAAAACAGGCAAAAAAACAGCACTACCACTAAGAAGTTTTGAGTTGGTGTCGTTATACTTATTAGAAGGAAATCGGCAACAAGAATTATTGCTAAAGACCATAGACGCAGTCGTTTGTTATAAGAATCCACCTAGCTATTTTAAAACTTAGAGCCAAGGCGGTAAATGCGCTCTTTTAATATTACTATTTAGCGCTTACCTGTCCTTGGCTTGACTGACCGCTCTTTTGATAAAAGAGCGATATCCAGCAAAGATGCTGTAGTGCAAGCTTTTGTCCTAAGCTTACACTGCCAATTTAACATAAGCATATTACGTTGTCAATTTAACTTTGATGTATTATATACATTCTAAGGTGTTATGTTCCTAATTAATATGTAGCTTTTTTAACTATGATTGTTGAAGCGCACCAGAACTGAGGGCTACAGACCGCTCCGGGCCTCTTATTATAAGCGAATATATGCTTGGCTGCCGCTACCGCAGTGAGTGTCTGATTACGATAGACAACGTTTTTTATTTGACACAAGAAAACACGAACCTTAGAACCTAGGCATTGCATTTGTAAGCTATAGGCAAGAATAAACTCGTGCCAAAACACACAGGTTTAATTAATCCACTGCGTTGTCACATTCCAAACTATTGCGGTCTTTTGGTTGAGTGTCGCTTGGTTAATGTATTCTAAGAAAGCTACCTTTTAGCTAGCCGCCGGTTGCTACTAATGGGTATGCCGTGATGCATGTTATGCTAAAAATCTTAAAAGTTATGCACAGCTTTTATACATAAACGTGTTGACACTATAAATTAGTATTTATAAGATGAAAATGGCACTTGAATAAAAAAAGTGCTCAAAACAAAAATGAAACTGTAACAACGGCTTCTCGCAAGCCGTTGTTCCATCCAAACCCATACAAAAAGGGTTTACAACCTCCCCAAAATCTTTCACCCGGCTACCCTGCCGGGTGAATTTTATTTGGAAGAAAAAAATGACATAATTTATTTAATGGCGAAACGAGTGAGAAGCATTGTAGACACTTCGGGAACTAATGCCACTACTATTGGTGTAGAGTGTCACATAACCAACGGCCTACCTTCCGTTATTATTATTGGCTATGCGTCTAAGGCGGTGGATGAGGCCAAAGAGCGCTTGAGAGCAAGCTTTTTGAATTCT
>CAZMNA010000012.1:0-9783 GCA_964567555.1 uncultured Candidatus Saccharibacteria bacterium
CAGCGATGCACTACACGGCTGATCAATTTGGGCTCACCACTAATGATAAACCGGTCGCCTATACCAAGCGATCTATAGTGTTTATTGATTCACTGGCCGTTGCTAGCATTGCTGCCGCAGCTTATGTAGCGGTTTCCTTTTTCGGGCCAATTCGCTTTAGATTGACACACAACCAGCGGGACAAGGATGATGCTGCCCGTATTATTCAAGCTTCGGCAACCACCAGCGAGGATTTTTTTAAGTTGTGGCCGCCGGACAAAGCTTACTTTTTCAATCAGACCCGGACGGCCTCTATCGCTTATAAGGTGACGCACGGCGTGGCCATGAGCGTAGGCGATCCTTGCGGCCCAGGGGATACACTCAAACCTCTAATCCGTGACTTCTTAGACCTTTGTTTTTTAAACGGCTGGGCCTGCGCCTTTATCCATACGGAGGAGCGCCTCTTAAAGATTTATCGAGCTTTGGGTCTAGAGACCCAAAAGCTGGGCGACGAGGCAATTGTTCGCACGTCTCATTTTATGAGCAACGTGGTTGGCGCTAAATACTTTCGTCAGATTGAAAACCGCTTTATAAAACTGGACTATAGTTCCGAGCTATTACATCCGCCGCACAACCAAGCCGTGATTGATCGGCTGGAGGAAATCTCAAACGACTGGCTAGACCGTCCAGGGCGAGGTGAGCGGACTTTCATGCTCGGTTATTTTCGTCACGACTATATTCAGGCCTGCGATATTTTTGTTGCTAGGGATAATTTGGGCAAGATTCAGGCCTTTCTAAACGTGGTCGCCAGCCCCAAATTTGATGAGGCCAACTATGATTTTTTACGCCATGCATCGGATGCGCCCGGCAATATCAATGACTACGTGATGATGAATTTTATCAAGCAACTTCATAATGACGGCATAGCTGAGCTTAACATGGGCCTGTGTCCTTTAGCCGGCCTGGATAAAAACGGGCCCTCAAGGGGCAGCTTTATTGATGGTATCTTGAGTATGGTCTACACCAAGGCTGGCCGATTTTATTCATTCCAAGGGTTAGCTCGTTTTAAGCAAAAGTACGAGCCTGCCTGGCAAAGTCGCTACATAATCTACCAAGGCGGGCCGGCCGGCTTTGGCCGCACTATGAATGCGCTACTTAAGGCGATGACTCGCTGACTATTGACTCAGCTTCGCCAAGGCAGCATCTATCTGACTGAAGTCGCTTATACCGGCAGCCGGAGATTGGGTATCCCCATAGTATTGTGTGCCTACAAGATAATCTTTGCCGCCCAGATCGTCTAGACCGACGGATTGCAGCTGGGACGATGGGACATGATTGAATAGACTGAAGAGCGGCCGTACCTCATGTATACCAATATTGGTACGAACATCTTTGGAGAGAGCCTGGAATAGGCGTCCATTTTTTAGCGGATTGAGAATCAGTGTCCAGCTCAGCTTTTTTTTGATAGCTGTGACAATTTGGCGCTGGTGCTGCGTGCGGTTGAAGTCAGACCTAGGGAAACCATACGAATAAGGCGAATCCCCTCTTGCCCTGGACAGATTGAGGGCCGTCTGGCCGTTAAGTTTGTGCCACCCATCACTTAGCTTCAGCGGCCCGCCATCAGCAATGTTTATGTTTGGGTCATATAGTCCCCGAGGGTCCGGGCCCTTGATATCAATCCAGATACCGCCGAGGGCGTTTACTATATCCCGTACTGCCGAATTGTCTACCATGGCCCAGTAACTAATAGGCATTTTTAAATCGCTACTTATGATACTCTCAAGGCCGCTCACGCCAACGTATTCATAGGCGGCATTAATTTTGCCAGAAAAGGCTGGCGTTTGTATGTACAAGTCGCGCGGTATACTCAGCATATAGCTGGTGCGGCCGGTCGTGCTTAAACTTACTACCAGTATGCTGTCGGTTAACTTTTTACCAGTGTTTTGTGGATCATCTGAGGAATCTCCAAGCACGAGTACGTTAACCCTGCCCGCCTCAGTCCCCCTCAGGCTGGTGGGTGTCATAAGGCTAAAAACGTTACCGGAGCCAAAGGTACTTTTAGTGGCCCTAGAAATGTTTATGCCGTCCCAGACGGCTATAGTCACAAATGCTATGACAAAGACTATAAACAGACTTAGCAAACAGATGGCTACTATGCGCTTAGGCGAGCGTGGCCGCTTGGCTTGGGCTTGCGGCGCGCTTGGTATTGGCAAGCTAGGGGGCCCGGCAGACGTTGGCAGAGTGCGGCCTACGTCGAATCTTTCTTTATGCGGGTTTCTTTTTTTCATGATTGATTAGACAAGGGTAAATATACTGTAAAGACCGACCCTTTGCCTAGTGTGGAACTAACTTCAATATGTCCGCCATGAAGCTCGGCAATCTGACGTGCTATAGCTAAGCCCAAGCCATAACCACCTTCACGATCGTGTGTCCGGCTGGCATCTGTTCGGTAAAAGCGTTCAAAAATATGTGGCAACTCGCTTGCCTTGATGCCAATACCCTCGTCAGCAACAGATAAAAAAGCCTGTTTATTCTTTGGGCCACTGTCTATTTTTATCTTACCTCCGGCGTGGCTGTATTTAATAGCGTTGTCCAGCAGGATTGCCACTAGGTCCGTTAAGCTTTGAGCGTCGGTACGTACTTGGACCGGACGAGAGTTATTGATAAATTGGATTTTCTTGCTTTTGGCTGTTCGTGACAATCGAGTAGTTGCGGCCTCAGCAGCGTCTTTAAGCGAGCTAAGAGTATCGTCATCGGGCTTTGTGCTGCCACTAGCCAGTTTTAGTAGTCCTTCGCTTAACGCACTCAATTTGCTGACTTCTTCCAGGTTGCTTTTTAGATGAGCTATAGCGTCGTGCTTGGTCAATTTAGGGTTACGCAGGGCGACTTCTATCTCGGTCTGCATAGCCGTTAGTGGGGTCCGCAGTTCATGGCTAGCATCTGCAGAAAAGCGTTTTTGACTTTCCAGGGCGTCTTCAATTGGCTGTAGGGTCCGTCTGGCTAAGGCGTAGCTTATGAGCCCGCCGCCAACTGTCACTAGGAGATTGAATGCTACCAGGCTGTCCTTCAGGTGGGCCTGATCGCGGACGAGCTGGTTGTTTCTAAGCTGGCCGTACGAAGATAAATCCTGGGGGCCTAAGTAGCTGTTAAAGTAATTAACTTGACGAGCTGCATCACGAGCTAAGTCATCGCTAGACACGCGGTACAATGCAATACTGCATCCTAGCGAGAGTGCCATTATAATTGCCAAGTACCAGATGGTCAGCTTTAGCGCCGCCGAGTGAAACATTACTTTGCCTTGCCTAGCTGGTAGCCAAACCCTCGCTTAGTATGTATGAGCGGTGGGTCCTTAAAGGGTTTATCCACTTTATTTCTTAAGTAGCCTATGTAAACTTCTACCGTGTTGGGTAAGATATCAGCGTCAAAGTTCCAAACGTGAGCAATGATTTGATCCTTGCTCAGGACCCGTCCAGCATTTCGTAGTAGGTATTCCAATAGTGAAAATTCCTTTGAACTTAAGTCAATAGTCTGACCCGCGCGCTTGGCGGTGAAGTTAATCGTATCAAGCGTTAGGTCGCCAGCGCGCAAGATGTTGGAGTTGCTACGTTTAGGCCGTCTCAAAAGAGCGCGGATCCGTGCCAGTAGTTCATCAAAAGAAAAGGGTTTAATTAAATAATCATCTGCGCCAACGTTAAGCCCCTGTACCCTGTCTGAAACTTGGTCCTTGGCCGTCAAAATCAGGCAGGGCGTTTGGATACCTTTGCGCCGCAATTCACGTATAATGTCAATTCCTTCCATTGACCCGGGCAGCATACGGTCTATAACCATGAGGTCGTAGTTCTCACTCAAGGCCGCCCCCAAACCGCTATCGGCATCATATTCAATATCCACGGCATACCTCTCTTGCTCCAGCCCCTTTTTAAGAGCATCCGCAATTTTTTTCTCGTCTTCTATGATAAGTAGTCGCATTACCTATATTTTACTGCAATCCGACTGAGAGCTTTCTTAAGGATTTGATACGCTAGATACATCAATGAGTAAGAACTTAAAAAGAACCGGTCGTGCTATAGGGGTGGTTGGCGCCGCCGCTTGCACAGTAATCTTCGTTGCCCACCCTAGTTTCCCCACGCCAGACAAGTTGATGATCTTCTTAATATTTTTGTTCGCCGGGTTCAACCAAGGCTGGGCGATGTTTAAGCGGATCTTCCCTTTTGTAGCTGTGATTTTAGTCTATGAATCTTTCCGCAGCGTGGTACCTCAGCTCAATAGCCATGTTAACTACGCGTTGGCGCCGCGCCTAGATAGATTTATATTTGGCTCTTTGCCAACGGCTGACTTACAGAAATGGTGGTGGCACGGTCAGGTTCACTGGTACGACATAGTTTTATACATCCCGTACCTAATATTTTTTGTAGCACCTCTAGCGCTAGCTATTTTAATATGGAAGACTCGCGAGCGGTATTACTGGCGTGCTGTCTGTGCCTATAGCCTGTTATTTTTTATGAGCTTTGTAACATTTTTGCTTTTGCCTACTGCTCCGCCCTGGCTAGCTTCGTCCAAACATTTTATACAGCCTATAACCAGGATTTCCTCCAACGTTTGGGCGGCTATTGGTATCGGCAACTTCCCTTCTGTTTATAACCACCTCAGTCCCAACCCCGTAGCCGCTTTTCCCTCTCTACATTCAGGCGCCTCAACCCTCTTTTCGTTAATTGTCTTCAAGCTCTATGGACGCCGTTGGGGAGCAATATCTTTAATATACCCAATTTTAATTTATATCGGTGTAGTTTATGAGGGTGAACACTACGCCTCGGATGTCATCGCTGGTATTATTTATGCGCTGGTTGCCTACTTTGCGGCAGGTTATATACTCAGGGCGTGCCAGCGGCTAGCCGAGATTGTTAAAGCGTACTCCAGTAGTACCAAAACCGCTTTAAGATCAAGGCAATAATAAGTAAGAACCAGATTGTTAATATTTCCGCATGGTGCCGGCGGGCAAAGCTAGTGACCCGCGGAAATTTTCTCGTCAGCCTACTGGGGAGATGTCCAGAGTCAAGGTTATATAGTGTGGCATACCAAAATAGCGGTCCAGTAAACACCCACAGCACCATACAAAAAAGACACAGTGCGCCAATTCTATAGAGGGTTTCATACTGCAGCCAACTCATGAACAAAAACGCAAAGGCTAGTCCGGCTTCAACTAGTTGCCAGAACCATCTTTTGAATTTGGCGCCTGCCAGTATGGCTGCACCTATTGCCGCGAGGGCAGCGTATCCCCCAATACCGATAAAGTAATTAGGTATTCCAAAAGCATGGGCTTGGGAGCTGTCAGCCACATTAGTACAGCTTAAGATTGGGTTGAGATTGCAGGCTGGCACATAATTCGGGTTTTTTAATCGCTGGTAGACTTCATTCGCCAACGCAATTGAGGCAATTGTAACAACTAGGCCGCCAATCAAGAACAGCCAAGGTAAAACCCTTTGCAGTGTCCAGTCTTTGTCATCCCCTGTGTTGGCCTTTGCCATTTGCCCTTTAGTTTAGCATGGCTGACTAAGCTCAAAGCAGACCCTCA
The DNA here is from genome assembly GCA_964567555.1 of uncultured Candidatus Saccharibacteria bacterium. Classification (GTDB taxonomy): domain Bacteria; phylum Patescibacteriota; class Saccharimonadia; order Saccharimonadales; family UBA10212; genus CAZMNA01. The sequence continues at coordinate 5,552 of CAZMNA010000012.1, forward strand.
GCTTGGTATACTAAACTTTAAGACTGTTGAAATGCCCTATAAGCACATAAGTGAGTATCTTTTTAAGAACGCCAAGTCCTTGCCCAAAAAGCCGGCGCTTGTGACTGATGAGCGTTCGTTTAACTGGGCCGAGCTAGCCAGTGAAGTGATGAGAGTGGCAGATGCGCTAGCGGAGCGGTTGCCCTATAAGGAGCCTAAAGTTATTGCGCTTTTTTTGCCCGATAGCTGGCAGTTCATAGTGACATATTTTGCCATCGTCCACCTAGGGCACGTTGCTATGCCGGTGGATGTCACCTTCAAAAAATTAGAAGTAGATTTTGTATTGTTTGCAGTAGAGCCTCAATTGATTGTAGCCAATCGTCAAACCGCCACACTAGTGGATGACCCGGCTATTCTGATAGAAGATTTGTTGATAGCCAAAGATCGGCCTACTGCTCCAACGATCCGCCAAGCGGCCAATCGGCAAGTCGCCACATTATTTCTGTCTTCCGGCACGACCGGCCAACCCAAGGCTGTTCCCAACACCCACGCCAACCAGCTGTGGGACGTAGAGGGAATTGCTGAACCGTATGGTTGGACCGTGGAGGATACAGTGTTGATAACATTGCACTTGGCACATCGTCACGGCTTGGTCATCTGCCTCTTGGGCGCTGTTTATCACGGAAACACTGTTTTTCTCCAAGAACGTTTTAACCCCGAGGAGGTCCTAGCAATTTTGGAATCGGGGAAGATATCACTTTATTCCACGGTGCCGCCTGCCTATGAAAAACTGGTAGAGGCTGCTTCTAATAAAAAAATCGATTTATCGAAAGTGCGTCTGTTTGCTTCCAGCAGCTCACCAATGCCGCCATACCTAGCTAAAGCTTTTCGGGCTAGGTTTGGGCACGATATTTTAGACCGCTATGGCACCAGTGAAACCGGTTCCATTGCCGTTAAGTTCTCTGATAAGGATAGGTCTTGCCTGCCAATAGATGGGGTTGAGGTACGCACAGAAGCCGCAGGCGAGGTAGCCGTGCGTTCACCTGGCCTTTTCCCCGGCTACTTCAACAATCCAAAAGCCACCGCGCAGAACACGACCAGCGATGGCTGGTGGTTAACTGGCGATATCGGAGAAATTAAAAACGGGCGTTTGACTTTGCTGGGCCGCTCTAAGGAACGCATACTCAAAGGTGGCTATTCAATTTATCCTCAGGACATTGAATGGGCTCTAAAACAAAATGCCGGAGTGACAGAAGTTAAAGTTACTCATACCAAAGACGACAAGAGCCTGGACGACAAAGTGTTTGCCTTCTTTGTTGGACGAATCTCAGAAGACGAGCTCCAAGAATATAGCCGCTTAAACTTGCCAAGATCGTGGCGGCCGGATGTATTTATTAAAACCAAAGCCATACCAAAGACTGTTAATGGCAAGCCCTCGCTAGTGAAATTAAAGAAAATCTTGGCTGCTGATAGCCGCATAGAGTAAGTTTTTAAATGATAGGATCCAGCGTAAAGAGATTAACTGATTATATTGAAAGCTTGAGCCTAGCGGCCAGAGCCTCTCCCAACCGGATAGTCGCCTTTGACATCATCCGTGGATTCTTTTTGGCAGTAATTTTAGTGGATCACGTGGAGCTTTATCCTAGCGGCTTTGATATTGTGACCGGTCGCGGCATACTTTACGTTTCTGCTGCCGAAGGGTTTTTCTTCATGTCAGGCCTGCTGGTAGGTATGGTTTATAGGCGCCGCATTGCCAACGGCATGCGTTTTATATTTAAAAAGATGTGGACGCGGGCGCTAGAGCTTTATTTTGCTTCAATTGCCTTGACCCTACTCTTCACAATAGCAGCGGTTAACTTAAGGCGGCCTAGCCTTAAATACGGACTACCGAATCCGCCGGTCCATTGGCTTCATGTCGTAGGCCAGACATTTTTGATGCGTTACGGTTACGGCTGGACCGATTTCTTGGACAGATTCGCTATCTTGATGTTCTTGGCCCCGATTGGTTTTTATTTGATTGCGAAGGGCCGCTGGAAATTGCTGATGATTTTAAGCTTTACTATCTGGTGCTTGAGGGGTGTATTCACTCCCTATGACTTCACTGTGAGCTGGCAGTTCCTTTTTTTGGGAGCCATGGTCATCGGTTTTCATTGGCAACGCCTGGCCAAGAGCTTTCACGGCCTGCCTGATCACCGCCGTCGCTACATAAAGAGAGCTGTTGCTTGGACGAGCGCAGTAACTTTTTCTATAAGCTACGCCAGCGTCTTTTTGCTAACGCCACTTAACAATCACTATAATCAACTGTCCGCCTGGGCTAAGACATTCACGGACGGCTTTAATTCTTTTAATGCCTGGATATGGCTTTATGCGCAAAAATGGACTCTGGGACCCATTCGGATTATCTTATTTTTCTTTTGGTTTTGGACTTTATTTATGCTGGTGCAAAAGTATCTCCCCTTGTTAGATAGGTTCGCTAAGGGAGTTTTTGACTTATTAGGCACAAACAGCTTGTTTGTTTATATTGCGCAGGGCTTCATCGTCTTTGTCCTCAAACTTTTCGTCCCTACCCATACCGGATTTGTCGAAAACTTCATTATTACGCTAGCTGCCCTGGTGGTCCTCGTCGGTCTTACGGTTTTATATAAGAAGCACTACCCCACACTGGCCAGTAAAAAGGCTCATTTTTACCAAAAGATGCCGTGGGTGCCTGCCAACGTAGAGTCGTAGCCTACTTGTGATCCTCAAGTAGCTGTAGTGAGCGTTTCCATATTAACGACCGCTGAGCGAGTAGGCCGTGATCCCCGCGCGGGTAAACGTAGTACTGATATTTTTTGCCGGCATGTGCTAAGGCGGTTGCCAAATCGGTGGAAAAATGAGGCGGGACGATTTGATCGTCAGCGCCAACATTGATTTCAAAAGACGCGTTAGTATCTTTTAGGTAATTAAGCGGTGAAGTAGATTCCCAGAATCCGGGGTTTGATAGCGGGTTGCCATGCAGGGCCAGCTCGTTATTGCGGACTCTTAGAGCCGTAGGGTTATCAAGATCAGACAGAGTCCTATATTGCGTGAAGAGGTCTTTAGCTGTTCCGGCTGGCGCGGATAATAAAATGACATTTTTGATGTCCGGTGACAAGACTGCTGCTCTAAGCGCGATATAAGCACCCATGCTGTGTCCCCATATACTGATTTCACCGCTATTTAAGTAGATCGTGTGCTTAACGGCGGCAATTAAGCTCATAACGTCGGTGTTATAAGACATAGAATAAAACGCACCGTCTGGGGTGCCGTCGGAGTAGGATAGTCCTTGCCCGCGGAAATCAGGCTTTAAAACAGCAAAGCCGTGCTGGGAGTAGAACTCCATGTCTTGTATATATTGTGCGGTGGTACGGTAAGAGTGAGGGTTGACGTAACCGTGGCACAAAATAAGCACCGGATAGCCACCTTGCGGTTGTGTGCCGCTTGGTAGAGTCATTAGGCCGTATTCGCTCAGACCGTCCTTTGGCACCTCAAAACGCACGGTGTATACGCTAACTTTATTCATTAACCCTAAGCCACTAACCTGCTGGATCGGCTGGTTGCTGTAGATTGTCTGCCGGGCTAAACTCAAGTCCAGGCTCTTATAATAGCTAGCTCTCGGTACATAGATAAGTGGCTTTGACGGTTGATGCGACAAATGACGACTACTGATTACACCGGAAATTGGCAGGCTTGCTAGTATTAAAAGACCCAGCATGAGGTATAGGAGGGAGGGTCTCTTAAATAGGCGCACCAAACGGTTTTTATTCATAAGAGTTCATCTATATATTAGCTTATTCGTGAAAAAAATTACGATACACCAAGCAACATCTCGCTGTAAGCCAGTACAATTAGAAGGAGATGGCTAGGGTTGGCTAGACAAAGGGTTGGATGCATGGTAGTTTTAGCCTGCATGAAAGAAGTTGTTCAAGGGAGCAAGGAATCCGCTAAACCGGTGGCTGTACATACCGAATTAATTGGCGGATATGCGGTATTTGGGGATGGCATGACCGACGGTTTGCCCCGCCCAGTGCGTGGACTAAACCCAAATGAAGGGATCTCGGCAGGTTACGAGCGGATACCCGTAGGTCACATTGCCCTTAAGGCTGAGGCGTTAGCGCGCCACGAAGATTCGCAAGACTAACTCGAGAGATCTGCACTTACTTTATAATAGCTAGCGTAGTGGGGAGTGGCCAAGTGGTAAGGCACCAGTTTTTGGTACTGGCATTCGGGGGTTC
>CAZMNA010000013.1:0-9442 GCA_964567555.1 uncultured Candidatus Saccharibacteria bacterium
GAGCTATCTAGAGCAAAGACTAGATAACGCAGTTTACCGAGCTGGTTTTGCGCCTTCAAGACGAGCAGCAAGACAGCTAGTTGGCCACGGCCACTTTATGTTAAACGGCCGCCGCGTTAACATCCCGTCAATTCGCGTCAAAGCTGGTGATGCGATAGTGGCGCGAGACCACTCCAAGAACAGCGACTACTTCAAAAGGCTTGATGACACCAGCCCGGCACCGGCTGCGACACCTGCCTGGCTAAAGGTTAGCCGCAAGAAGTTAGAGATTCTGATCAGTGGAACTCCCACCCGAGAGGATGCTGAGCCAGATATTAACGAACAACTAATCGTAGAGTACTATTCACGCTAAAGGAGGCGATGAACTTATGAGCAAACTAATCCACACCCCAAGCCTAGCAAACGTTACAGACCACAATCCTGTGTCTGCCACGTTTACAATTGAGCCGCTGCACCCGGGCTACGGCATGACGCTTGGCAACAGCCTGCGCCGCGTGCTGCTTAGTTCTATAGCCGGCGCTGCCGTCACAGCGTTTAGAGTTGACGGTGCCAGCCACGAATTCACCACTGTCAAGGGCGTCAAAGAGGATGTCGTGGCAATTATGATGAACTTAAAGACTTTGCGATTTAAAGTATTTTCTGACGAGCCACAGACTGTCACCCTGAACAAAAAGGGTAAAGGTGTCGTGAAAGCCAAGGATCTACAGTTAACTTCAGAAGTAGAGGTCGTCAATAAAGATGCAATTATCTGCACACTGGATGACGATAAGGCCTCTATCGGCATGGAGCTGGTTGTTGAGACGGGTCGCGGTTACCGCACGCTGGATGAGCAAGGCGGCGGCCGCAAAATTTCTGACATGATTATGTTAGATGCCTTGTTTACACCGGTTTTACGGGTTCGCTACAAGGTAGAAAATACCCGTGTCGGGCAGATGACAGACTTAGACAAGCTGAGCTTAACAATAGACACGGACGGTTCGTTATCTCCGCGCGAGGCTTTTGAAGAAGCCGCTGCTATACTGGTTAACCAATATAGCGCCTTAGCCGGCCAGACCAAGGTGGAGGTTGCTCCGCCACTAACGGCTGCCAATGCCAACGGCGAAGACGGTGAGAATAGTGAGGAGCCAGCCGAGCTGATGACACCGATCGAGGATCTAAACTTAAGCGCCCGCACAACCAACGCGCTCATCAACAACGACATCCACACTATCCGCGACCTGCTTTCACTGAGCGAGGCCGAGCTGCGCGATCTTAAAGGTTTTGGCAACAAAGCTCTAGACGAAGTAAAAGATAAAATTGCGGAGTTGGAGCTGTAAGGAGAGCTAATGCACCGCCACGGATACAAAGGCCGCAAATTCGGCCGCGAAAGAGCCCAGCGCAAGGCGCTAATTAAAAGCTTAGCGGAGTCTTTGGTGCGTTATGAGTCTATTGAGACAACTTTGCCCAAGGCTAAAGAGGTTGTTAGCTTCACAGAAAAGTTGATAACCAAGGCAAAAAAAGGCGACCTCCATAACCGCCGTCAAGTAATCGCCGCTTTGTCTACCTATGAATCCGCCGCCAAATTAGTGGATGAGATTGCACCTAAGCTAAGCGCTCGCAATAGCGGCTATTTCCGAGTTACCAAAACCGCTCTACGCCGAGGCGATAATGCCCAGATGGCCAAAATCAGTTTTGTAGATGATTTGGCAAAAAAATCGGTGATTAAGGTAAAGCCAGCCGCCAAAGCTAAACCTGCAGCAGCAAAGCCCGAAACTAAGCCTAAGACCGACGAGCAAAAAACTCTTGCTAAGAAATCCGTTGTTCAGGCTAAGACTCGCTCCACCGGCACAAGTGCCCAGGCCGCCCAGCGCACCGGTAGAAGGGGCAACCGGTAATGAAGACCTTTTCACAAAAGCCCGCTGAAGTAAGCCGGAAATGGTATGTGATTGACGCCTCAAGCGCGCCGCTTGGCCGGGTAGCAACAGCTGCAGCGGCATTACTCATCGGCAAAGGTAAACCAAGCCTGACAGCCCACGTCGATGGTGGTGATTTTGTGGTCATCATCAACGCCGATAATTTGGTCGCAACCGGCAATAAAAAAGAGGATAAGATTTACCATAACTACAGTGGCTACCCAAGCGGACTACGGTCCCGCAAGCTTAAAGATACACCTGCTACAGAAGCCATGCATAAAGCCGTGCGCGGCATGCTGCCAGTTAATAAACTACGTTCCGGCCGCTTACAGAGGCTGAAGATTTATGGTGGAGCCGAGCATAATCACACTGCCCAGGCACCAGAAGTTTTTGAAATTGAAATGAAAGTTAGAAAATAATGCCTACAAAGAATACTTATTTTTACGGTCTCGGCCGGCGCAAAAGCGCCACCGCCCGTGTTCGGCTGCAATCTGGCAAGGGCCAGGTCGTCATAAACGACAAGCCAGCAAGTGAATTCTTTAGCAGCTCTAAGGGCCTGATGCATGAGCTAACGGCCGCTTTCCGCGTTCTTGAGATTGATCCTGAGAAGTTTGATGTGTCCGCCAAGGTCTCCGGCAGCGGCCATGCCAGCCAGACCGACGCCATCCGCCTGGGGATAGCCAAAGCACTAGTTGAACTAAATGAAGATTACCGTATCACGCTCAGGCGCGCCGAACTTTTGGGTCGAGACCCACGTGAAAAAGAACGCAAGAAATTCGGACTTCGTTCCGCGCGCAAAAAGCGCCAGTTCACCAAGCGTTAGATAGAAACGTTTGACAATACGCAGAGCAGTTGATAGATTGGTCCCTATGTCCAGAACAATTGGCCAGAAATCATCCTGGTTTACCGACACTAACGTGGCGGTTTGTTCTGTGCGCTCATAAGTAAAATTTGAACTCGTTGAAGAAACCGCCTACCAAGGCGGTTTCTTAATATTTAAAGGAGAAAATAATGCAACCCGTAATCATCGAATCTAAACCCAACCCCAGAGCAGTAGCTCCAATTGTAGCGGAAGTCTTTCCCGGAATTCCGGAACCGGACATACTACAAGCTACAGCTGACCACTTAAGCGGAGACGTCACCCAAACGTTTTATCTTTGGCAGTGAAGTAATTGGCTTCGCTGACTACTTTATTGACGGCACCGAAGCCTATTTAAACGGTATAGTAGCCAGAAAGAATGCCCAGTCAAAAGGGTTGGGCAGCACTGCCATAAATTTATTCTTGGCGAACCATCAAATTGAACACTTGAGTTTGGTCACGCGCAGCCCCAAAATGGTCGTCGCGTTAGGTCGGGGCTGTCTAAAAAAAGTTAACGATCTTTATCCCTTTTCAAATATAAGCCCCGACCAACTGATTCGCGCAGCCAAAAGAGCAACCGTTCCAGTTGTTAATCTGCCATTCCGATACGAGCGCTATCCTAAAAATGGGCTTTATTACGGTGCAACGCCAAGTTGTGATAACGAAATGTTAAACGCCTACTTTAATGGTCTAGCCCTGGAGACCGGTGTGCTTATTGTGGCCTCTAACATAGAGCCTAGTTTGCTAAGATGAAAAAAATACTTATCGTAGCCTGTCTTCATGGGTCCGAAACATTTGGGCTGGCGGTCGCAAATTACTTTGCTAAGCATAAGCTAGCCGAAGTGGAATGTATCGTAGGGAATCCCAGAGCAGTTGCGCTAAAGGTTCGCTTCTTAGATTCGGATCTTAATAGATCCTTTGGTGGAGCAGGCAAGGGATACGAAGGGCGACGAGCTGCATATCTCGCTCAAAAAATAAAAGACTACAATTACGTGCTTGATATCCACAATACAACCACAAGCGTTGATAGCACTCCCATAGCCGCTAACCTAAGCAAAAAGACACTTGCGATACTTAACCTTCACCCTTCTTCAGAAGTCGCATTAATGCCACCCCGTCTTGCTAGGCACGCTCTAATAGGTAACCATTCGGGTGCGGTTTCTTTGGAATATAGCTTTTCATTTTCCAAGAAAGCGGCCGCTTTAAGGGAGGTTGTAGCTATTGTGAATTCATTGCTAGATGGCACCCCGTCCAAGCCCAAGCAACGTAAAGTTTTCTATATTAAAGGCACTATCCCCCTGACTGAAGGCAGGCCAAGGATAGGCAAGAAATTCAACTTTAAGTATATTCCTCAAATCGGCGGCTACGGATTTTTAATAGGGGAGGAGGGTTATAAAACTTACCAGGGTTTCATTGCCACAAATGTTAGAAAACTGATAATCTAGGAGTAAATGATGCAAAAAGAAGTTATATTGACCGGCATTAGAGCCAATAATGATCTACATATTGGCAACTACTTTGGGGCTCTTCTGCCAATGGTTGATATGGCTAAGAAGCGGGTTGGCGATTATCAAATCAATTTATTCGTTCCGGATCTACACAGCTTTACTACACCGATTGATTATTCAAAGTTATATGAGCAGACGATGCACAACCTAAAATTGTTCGTGGCCGCAGGATTGCCGCTTGATAACGATGACATCCATATTTACCGACAAAGCTACGTGCCAGCACACTCAGAGCTGACTTGGATATTAGATTGCTTCACCGGTTTCGGCGAGATGCGCAGAATGACCCAGTTTAAGGAGAAGTTTGCGAGACTACGCGAAGAGCTAGTCAAATCACTTGATGGAAAAAGGGGAGTCCACCTCGACGAAGGTGATGTAAAACCACCCATAGACCTGGAGGATCATATGTTGGAACGTACAACTGTGGGTTTATTCAATTACCCAGTTCTGATGGCGGCGGATATTCTACTTTATGGAGCGAAATATGTGCCGGTAGGCGATGATCAAACACAGCACCTAGAATTTACGCGAGACATTGCCGAACGTATGAACAATATGAACAAGCAGTTCGGCGACGAGTTGTTTGTAATACCCGAGCCGGTTGCCAAACAGCACGAATTCTTTGGCAAAGACCAAGGTCTACGCATTAGGGATTTGGTAGACCCTACCAAAAAAATGAGTAAGTCAGAGCAGTCCGAACGAGGTGTAATCTTCCTTGGCGATGAGCCAGAGGCCGCTGCCGCCAAAGTCATGTCCGCCACAACCGACAGTGAGACAACGGTTGGTCAGCCGGACATGAACAGTCGCCCCGGCGTTGCTAATCTACTGCAAATTTTTGATTTACTGCAGCCAGACCACGAAGACGTCAGTCAAATGAACTACAAAGACTTTAAGCAAACCGTTGCTACCGCTGTCGAAGACTTCCTAAATCAATTCCAAGCTAGCTTATCCAAAGTAGATGAGCAGGCCGTTACAAGCAAACTGGAGGTCAGCGAAACCGCCATGGCCGTAGTCGCTAACAAGACCTTAGAGAAAGTCCAAAAAGTTGTTGGCTTAAGACCAGCGTAAACATGCGTAAATTTATCGCTGAGCAGACCGATGCGGGTGAGCGGGCCGATGTCTTCATAGCCAACCAGTACCCGCAGTTTACACGCTCCTCGCTTTTAGCGTTGTTCAATAGAAACCTAGTGCAGATTAACGGGGAAAGTGCCAAGGCAGGCCAAAAACTAGAAGCCGGCGACAAAGTGAGCATTGATGAAAGTCTTCTAAAATCAAAGCCGCCAGTTATCAAATTATCAACCGTCTATGAGGATAACAACGTAGTCGTTTTAGACAAGCCGCCCGGCGTGTTGACACATAGCAAAGGGCCTTTGAACCTGGAAGCAACTGTTGCCAGTTTCATTGCACCGATGGTCAAAGGTTTTGAAGGTACGAACCGGGATGGTATAGTCCATCGCCTGGACCGGGACACGTCTGGACTAATTGTCTGCGCTAAAAATCCGTCTGCCCAACAATACTTACAAAGTCTTTTCTCGCGCCGTAAGGTCAAGAAGTCTTACACCGCCATCGTAGAAGGCACGCCCGCGACACCTGAGGCAATAATTGATGCGCCAATTGTACGGAATCCAGTCAAGCCGCAAACTTTTAAGGTTGGTTCAGGCGGCAAAACAGCTATGACGGAATATAAAATTTTGAACGCCTTTGAAAAAAACGGCAAAAAATATAGTTTGGTTGAACTTCACCCTCAAACTGGCCGCACTCACCAACTGCGTGTACATATGGCTTACATCAATCACCCGATAATTGGCGACCGCTTGTATGGTCACAGCGGTGATGGCTTGATGTTACACGCCAGCGGACTGGAACTAAACTTACCGAGCGGCCAGCGCGAGAAATTCATATCGCCTATGCCAAAGCGAATCAAGGACTTTTTGAATGTTTAAGGATCTTCTACTAAACCCGCAGACAATTGAAGCTTTGGAGATGTTTGCCAAAAAGCCATCTCACGCTGTATTGATAAGCGGCCAATCCGGCTCGGGCAAGATGACGGCTGCTAAGCGTCTCGCGGCCGGTCTCCTGAGCGTTGACGAGGATAAGCTTGAGAGCTACGCCCATTTTCTACATGTAAAAAAGGCTGAAGATAAAAAAGACATCGCCATTGAACAGATCCGAAGCATTGTTCGAGAACTAGGCCTTAAGATCCCCGGTAGAGCCGAACTCAGACGCGTAATTTTGATTGAAAATGCCGGGACGATGAGTCTACCCGCCCAGAATGCTCTATTAAAATCGCTGGAAGAACCAAGCATATATAGTGTTTTCATTTTAACTGACGAGGGTAAATCTAGTCTGCTCCCAACTATCAGTTCCAGAACAACTAAGATTGCTGTGCGTCCAGTCGGGCTGGCCTCTGCCAAAAAATACTTTACTGCCAGTCCGGATGAAGTTGAGATCGCCTGGAACTTGAGCCGCGGCCTTCCTGGTTTAATGAGCAGGTTGTTGTCCACCGAACCGAGTGAACTGAGGGCCGCTGTAGCTTCAGCTAAAGGGCTGCTGGCCATGTCTGTTTATGAAAGGACCGTGGTCCTAGATAAAACAGCCCGTGACAAAGCGGAACTCGATAAGATATTGGACGCACTAGCCAGAATCATCCAAGCGCTCTATAAAAGCGCTGCTGCCAAAAAAGAGTCAGCCAAGCTTGGTACACTCACCAAAGCTATGACGCTTGTCCTTTCGGCTCAAAACGCATTAGCTGACAATGCTGCGCCCAGGTTAGTAGCTCTGCAAATTGCTACCAACCTGCCAATCTAATCTGTTATAATAGCCCTCGGTGTATTCTTTAATTCCGATTTTAATTTTTGTCTTTTTGGTTTACCGCCATACTAGGTTGAGCGAATACCAGATGGTTATTATTCCTCACAGAATCGGTAATCGCTTGGGTAAGCTATGGGAAATCGCTCATCACGGCATGCGGGAAAACAGACTTCTTCGTGCCGAGAAGGCCCTACTTACTATTTTAAAAATTGATGAAAAGAACGCTGCGGCCTATAACCGTCTGGGGATTTTGTATGCCAAGCAACGAGAGTATAAGGATGCAATCGACTGTTTTGGGATTGCCAGTTCAATTGAGCCGACAGCTTCATCTTTGCACAACTTAGGGTTAATTTATTATGAAACAGAAAACTACCAAAAGGCCTCCACGGCATTTGAACAAGCCCTTAGGTTAGAAGACGAACTTGCTACCAGACACATAGCCTACGCGAAGGTCCAGGAAAAGTTAGGCAACGATAAGCTGATGGTCCAGGAACTAGAGCGTGCCGCGGAGCTTGAGCCCAATAAAGAAACCTTCAACCTTTTGCAAAAAGCCTACACCGCCCAAGGAATGACCGATGAGGCAAAAAAAGTTCAAAAAAAGCTTAACAAGGTCAGTCTCCCAGCCCACCAGCCACAAAAATTGCTGCGCCCACGCCGCGTAATTATCTAGATCCTCTTTAGTTGTTATTTCACCCCTGTTTTGCTAAACTGCTTCGGGTTACAATTAATAATAGACTTGTGCCACCTTAGCTCAGTTGGCTAGAGCATCTGTTTTGTAAACAGAGGGTCGTCGGTTCGAATCCGACAGGTGGCTCCAGATCGCCTTGGCTGCAGTTGCGAGAGCAGCGAAGCCCGTAGGGCAGAGCCAGGGAGGTGTTCTCCCCGCAAGTAATTGCGGGGACATGCGGAGGTAGTGAAGCGGTCAAACACGACAGACTGTAAATCTGTTGGCATTAGCCTTCGGGGGTTCGAATCCCTCCCTCCGCACCAAAAATTTATGACCAATCAGTTAAACCAACTTATAGCCGCCGCCGAACGTATATTTATTACTGCGCATATTTCTCCAGATCCAGATGCTATCAGTTCCGCGCTGCTTTTATATCAAACCCTTCGCCTTAATTATCCGGACAAAAAAATAATAGCCGTGTTAGAAGAGGAGCCTGAAGGTCTAAGCTTTCTGCCTGGCTACAAAGATTTACGATTTACCCGCGTACTTGATGCCACCGAAGAATTTGCACCGGACCTTTTTGTCCTTCTAGATGGGAATAACTTTGAGCGATGTAGCCGGAAAGAGGGCACAACCCTAAGGCAGTACCTCAAGAGCGTTCAGGCTAAAGTTTTGATTATTGACCACCACGAATTGACAGGCAAAGACGAGGCTGAGCTATTCATAAACGACCAAGCACCTGCCACCGTCCAAAACATCTTTGAACTGTGCTTTGGGCAACTTGACCTAAAGCAGCCTAAGGATGCGCCCCAAATAGCCCTCACCGGCTTTTACGCTGACACTGGCGGCTTTGTTTACATAAAAGAGGGTCAAGAGAGCAGAGTGTTTGATTTTGCCCGCGAATTGGTCACGGCTGGGGCCAAGGTAGAGATCGTCAAGAACGAACTAGAGAATTATTCTGAGACTGATATGGAGGTAATTAGTGAGTTATCTGCCAACCTTAGCCACAAAGATGATTATTCGTTCAGCTATTTGAGTGACGAGTTTATTGACGGCTGGCTGGCCAGTGGCAATAGCCACCAGCAACTTCAACGCCCGACTAATTTGTTTTTAAATAACTTCATCCGCAACATCGAGGGGCGCAGTTGGGGCTTTACTGTATATAAAAATACACTTGAGGGCGAGAATATATATTCCGTATCACTTCGCTCCCAAGCTGGTGTGCCAGACGTTTCAAAGCTGGCTAGTGACCTAGGTGGAGGTGGTCATAAACCGGCCGCCGGCGCCCGTTTTGAGAGCAACTCAGTCAAAGAAGCAATCCAAAAGGTGCAGTCAGTTATAGCCAGCTCAGAAAGCTAGCGTCTTGGCTTGACTTCGTTGCGACCTAAGTTCTTTTTTGTTTCCGACTGCAGGGAAACAACCCGCTTTTGGGGACAGTACTTTTTCAGTTCAACTTTATCAGGAGTGTTCATTGTATTTTTGGTACTGTAATAATGCCTGCTACCGCACGCAGCGCAGACCAGTCCAATAATCTTGCGTTTGTCACCTTTTGCCATGTCCAGGTAAGTTTAACAGATAAGGTACCGCTTATCAACACCGTTACAAGACCCAAGCTCTCTGGCAGAAATGGAGCCGCGAACGGGAGTTGAACCCGTGACCTCATCCTTACCATGGATGCGCTCTACCAACTGAGCTATCGCGGCAC
>CAZMNA010000014.1:0-7710 GCA_964567555.1 uncultured Candidatus Saccharibacteria bacterium
TTAAACATCGGCGTTACTGCTTCGTCTGTGCCGCTGATTAACGATAGCGATGTCAAAAAAGTGGCTGAAGGCCAAAAATCCGGCTATATAACTGCACAGCTGGAAGACATACCAGGCATCAAAAGCGTGACCGTCAAACTGAGCCCGTTTTGGGTATCCAAAGTACCCAAAAAAGCCTCCAAGATAACCGTAATTCTAACGCACTAAGGCGCCCATGATAGCTAGCGAATATATCGGTCTGGATTTGGGACAGGTCCGCAGCGGCCTGGCGCGGGCTTCTAGTGCCGCCCGGCTGGCCGAACCACTGGAAAGCGTCCCCACCGAGCAGCTGCCCGCTAGACTACACGAATTAGCCAAGACTAACGCAATTGCTGCGCTGGTAGTCGGCCTGCCGCGCGGTCTGAACGGCCAGGAAACGGACCAAACAAAGTGGGTCAGGCAGCAAGCCGCCAACCTAAAAAAAGAGGTTGGTACGCCCATCTACGGTCAGGACGAGGCCCTAACAACTGTGATGGCGGAGTCCCAGCGCTTTTTGGGTAAAGGCCTGCAAGACAAAGATGCCATCGCGGCGGCCATTATCTTGCAGGATTTCTTAGACGGTCCCGAACCCGAAAGGGTGCTATTATGAAACTCCCCCGGATGAGACGAAAAGGTGTGTATAAAATGCGCGGCAAGAAGCGGCGGTTAAACCCGCTAGTTTTAGCGGGTGTGGCGCTGCTAATTATTTTGGCGGTAGGAGTAGTCAGGGTGGTTTATACGGAAAATCTTCGCCCAGTGTCATCTACCTATAAAATTGTATACTTTACCGTTCAACCGGGCGATAGCGTTAAGATTATTGCGGCCAATCTAAAATCGCAGGGCTTGATTAGGAACTCTGGAGCTTTTGAAACCTACGTCCGGGGGCACGGGCTGTTTGGGGAACTTAAAGCGGGGACATACTTGCTCAGTCCGTCAATGAGCGTCCAGCAAATTGTCAAAAAGATGGTCGACGACGATGTAGCTAAACATTTGCTGACTATCTTGCCGGGTAAAAGGTTGCAGCAAATCCAGAAGGTATTTTTGGATGCTGGCTACAGTCAGGTAGATGTGGATAGCGCCTTTAGCGCCTATACCTATGCCGGAGATCCGGCGCTTAGTACGCTGGCACCAGGGCAGAGTTTGGAGGGTTACCTCTACCCTGATTCTTTCCAGCAGACATCGGATACGCCCGCTAGCACCATCGTCAAAGAATCAATTGATGAAATGGGCACAAAACTGACGCCGGATATAGTAAGCAGCTTCAGGTCCGAGGGACTAAGCACCTACCAAGGCATAACGCTGGCCTCAATCGTTTACCAGGAGTCGGACAACCCGGCTTATGAGCCACGCATTGCCCAAGTATTTTTGACCAGGCTGGGGCAGGGGATGCCGCTGCAGTCCAACGTCACAGCTAACTATGCCGCCGATTCGGCTGGCGTTGCCCGCACCACAGCCATCCAGTCTCCCTATAACACATACCTTCATAAAGGCTTACCGCCCGGCCCAATCGGTACCCTAACTGCCACGGCCTTGGCCGCTGTAGCTCACCCCACTAATACCGACGACCTTTATTTTGTAGCAGATGAAAAAAGTGGCGTGGTCTACTTTGCCAAGACCCAGGACCAACAAAACTCTTTGGCGAAGCAGCACTGTCCTAACACCTGTCAGACACAGTAAAGACTTGAGTGATTTGGTATAATGTACGGACAGGTTGTACGCCCGATATAAGAATCCGTCCCACCTAATAATGAGCCAAGGAGCAATCAAAAATTATTAATCCGCCAAGCTTAAAGTCGGTCAAACTACCCCAACTTGATAGTGCCGGAGCGGTTAACCGCTTGCGGATAATGAGGCCGTCGCTAAACAAAGCTGCGCGCAAAAAATGGATTCGCCGTGGTCTCATATCCGGCAACGTACTCCTGTTACTGGGTGTGGCGCTTTTTATAATTGTTAACCGCTCAGCCAGCCAGACTGTCAGGTCCAACACTATCAGCAGTGCTACAAGTTTGGCCGGAACCATAGCTAACCCTCTGGATAGATTATCCAGCGCCCAAATCGCCCTGACTGCCGCACGAATGACTAATTTGCCAGAGCTGACGGCAATCCGCAACCAAGCTGATTCAGACAGCATCCTTCTCTCTGAAATACCCAATGATTCGCAGTTCTTATCAAAACCACTGGTGGCGGCCACGGCTGAAAAGTCGCGTCAGGATATTATCCACTACACCACTCGTTCGGGAGATACGATTAGCAGTTTGAGCGCCAAGTTCAAGGTCACGCCAAGCTCTATCCGCTGGTCAAACAATATCTTCGGCGACAGTCTTGCCGCCGGGACGCACCTGGTTATTCCACCTGTTAACGGCATAGTTTATACGGTCAAAGCCGGCGACACTCCGGCTAGCATAGCGGGGCAGTTCGGTGCTGACCAAAACCAAATCATTGTTTATAACGATGCAGAGGTTAATGGCCTTAGGCCAGGTGAGCGAATCCTAATCCCTAACGGCACGGTTACGCCGGCGGTTGCTCCGACCAGTCTTGACTTTACCGCCACTTACGGCGGCAACGGTTATGACTTTGGTTTCTGCACCTGGTATGTTGCCAATCGCCTCCCAGTGCCAACCAACTGGGGCAACGCCAACACCTGGGCGCTTTACGCTCGTATGTCAGGCTGGACGGTTACTACCGCGCCCATCAAGGGCGCCATTGCCCAAACATCAGCCGGCTGGGACGGTCATGTGGGGATAGTAGAAGATATTTCGCCAGACGGCACGATGATCAAATATTCAGACATGAACGGCTTAGCCGGCTGGGGGCGCGTTGGTTACAGCGGTTGGGTGCCGGCCTCTAAATTTGAACACTACATCTACCAATAAAAGCGGCTCCGCCTTTTGAAGGACAACCTACGGTTTTCCTTCAACGCGCCTGCCGGAATGAATCCGGCTTCACTTACGTGAACCGGCGCTACTACCTTTCCCCCACTAAATGAGGGATAATTTGGGAGTGAATTTTGTTGATAGGGTTGAAGTTAAGCTCCAAGCCGGCGGCGGCGGCGATGGCATTGTTAGCTTTCGCCATGAGAAGTTTATAGACAAGGGCGGCCCGGACGGCGGCGATGGCGGCGATGGCGGAGACGTTGTTTTAGTGGCCAGCCATAGCCAAAACACGCTGGCGGCCTTTCGTTATCAGAAACTGCTCAAGGCCCAAAGCGGCCAACCCGGCGGCAAGCGCAAAAGGCACGGTAAAAGCGGCGAAGATTTAGTCGTCAAAGTACCAGTTGGCACTATGTTACTTAGCGGGGATACGGTCTTAGCCGATTTAACCCGCGACGACGCCTCGGCGGTGGTTGCCGAAGGCGGCAAGGGGGGCTACGGCAACGCTCACTTCACCAGCTCAACCCGCCAAGCCCCAAGAATCAGCGAAAAGGGTGAAAAGGGCGAGGAACTAGAAGCCGTTTTAGAGCTTAAAATGATCGCGGACGTAGGCATTATTGGCCTGCCAAATGCCGGCAAGTCTACCTTTTTGGCGCGGGTCTCTAACGCCCGGCCGGAAATTGCCGACTACCCGTTCACGACGCTGCGGCCCAACTTGGGTGTAGTGGACGTTGATAAAACTCACAGCCTTCTTTTGGCTGATATCCCGGGTTTGATTGAGGGCGCTCATGCGGGTAAGGGCCTAGGTGATGAGTTCTTGCGTCATGTGGAACGTACCAGCGTGCTGCTGCATTTGATTGACGTATATAACGAAGACATCGCTACTGCCTATAAAACCATCATCAAGGAACTAGCCGCTTATAAGATAGATCTTTCCGGCCGGCCGCAGATTGTGGCCCTGACCAAAATTGAAGGCATGGACAAAAACCAGCTGGATACCATTTACAGCCAGCTCAAAAAAATCGTGCCGCGCGGTGTTTCCACGGCGGCTATTTCCTCACAAAGCGGCGAAGGCATAAACGCAATTTTAAGAACTCTGCAAAAGCAGGTTGAAAAGTCCCAGCAGCCTAAAGAAGCCAAACACTCCCGTCTAAATCTGCCAGTCATTGGGCTGCGGGCTGATGATAGCGCTTGGAATGTCCAAAAAACAAAGGATGGATTCGAGGTCACCGGTAAAAAAATTGAACGTTTTGCTGTGCGCAGCCGCTTTGGTGAACCGGAGGGGGAGGCGCGCCTTAAGGACATAATGCGCAAGATGGGGATTTGGCGCGAGTTGGAACGCCAAGGTATTGTACCGGGCCAAGAAATCACGGTTGGCGACCCAGAAATCGGCCAGCTGGAATACTAAAAAATAGTTGACTTTATAAAGGTAAAAAGCATAAGCTAAAAACAATCATATAAGAGAGGGAATATGGGTTTATTTAACAGAAACAGACATAATCAACAAAATGTGGCTCCGCAGGCAATGGGCCAGCCTGTCCCAGAGCAACAGCTGCCGGGCCCTTTTGATAGCAATACAGTTGTAGAGGCCGCCGGCCAGCCGGGAGGTGTGCCACCGCTGGAAACATCATCACAGACTGCAGCCGGTCACATGAACTTCGGCCAAGTAGAAACACCTGCGCCTACGGTAAACTTCGAGGCCGCTAGCGGCATTGCCAGCACTAATACAATGTATGCGCCAGCGCCCACGATGGAAGCACCGGTGCCCAAGCCAGCAACCAGGATTGAGATTACGGATGGCACAGAGGCTGCACTTGCCGCAGCCCCAGTTGCCCAAACGCCTACTGAGGTAAGTAGCGTTCCGGAACCTGCACCGGTTGTGGAAGCGCCCGCGCCGGCACCTAATTTTGATACCGCACCACCGGCCCCTACGCCGGTAGCCGAAGCACCAGCGCCCCTTGCTCCTGCCGAGCCGGCGCCGATGGCCACTGAAACTTCTCTGCCTGCGACCGAAGTGCAAGCTTCCGTTTCTGCTGAGCCTACAGTCGTAACCGAAGCCACTCCGTCAGCCGAAGTGCCAGCTGAAGCTTCAACTGCTCCCACACCGGTCGCCAAAGCGCCAGCTCCGCAGCCGGTAGAAACCTATCAGTATCCAGCTAGGCGGGCAGAAGA
Source organism: uncultured Candidatus Saccharibacteria bacterium (assembly GCA_964567555.1). Lineage (GTDB taxonomy): Bacteria > Patescibacteriota > Saccharimonadia > Saccharimonadales > UBA10212 > CAZMNA01. The sequence goes on from CAZMNA010000014.1 coordinate 5,061, forward strand.
ACCGGTGGATGCAGCTCCTACGCTTCCAGCAACTACATTTGAGCCAGCTCCATCCGTCGCTGCTGCTTCCGTTAATCCAATGGAAGGTCAATATTCTGGGGCTCCTCCAGCCGCCCCACAAGAAGAGCTACCAACTACTTCAGCAGCAGACACCGACCTACCACTGGCCGCTTAAAACATAATCAAGCCCGCCAGTAGTACAATTAACTTTAGTGACTTTTTATTTCTTTGATTTAGAAACATCCGGTTTTAGTGAAACGGATGACCGCATTATGCAGTTTGGCGGCCAGCGGACCGATTTGGATCTAAAGCCAATTGGCAAACCGGACAATATTTTAGTTAAACTGACTGACGATATTTTACCCCAACCAGAGGCTGTGCTGGTGCATGGCATCACGCCGCAAAAAACTCGCACTAGCGGCATGAGCGAAGCCGAGTTTGCCAAATATTTGAGCGGGGAAGTTTTTACGCCCGATACAATTGCCGTCGGTTACAATAACGTCCGCTTTGATAACAAGTTCATCCGCTTTTTGTTCTGGCGCAATTTTACGGATGCCTACGAATGGGCTTGGAAGAACGGTTGCTCAACTTGGGATTTTCTGGACGTGGTCCGCACCTGCCGGGCGTTGCGGCCAGACGGCATCAAATGGCCATTCGCATCTGACGGAAAACCAAGCAATAAGTTAGAACTGTTGGCGTCCGTTAACAAATTTAAGCACGACGCCCATGATGCACTCGGGGACGTTAAGGCACTAGTGGAGCTGGCCCGTCTCATAAAATCTGAACAGCCCAAACTGTTTGATTATCTTTTAAAACTGCGTTCCAAGGACAAGGTAGCGCCAATTGTAAATAGCGGCCAACCTTTCATTTATACATCCGGCCGCTACCCGAGCGAGTGGCAAAAAACCACCGTTGTGGCGGCTTTGTCCGGTGTGCCCGAGCGGGACGCTGCCTTTGTTTATGATCTTAGGATTGACCCAGACCAATACAAAAATGCCTCGCCAGAGGATCTTTTGAAAATGTGGACATATCGTCCGCCCCGCAACATGCAGCCGAGCGGAGTACAAGGCGCAGGCGAGCAGGCCGGGGCGGTGCATGATGCAGGGTACTTTCCTATCAAGCAGCTGGTGTTTAACCGTTGCCCCGCCGTGGTAGCGGATCTGCGCGTACTGGACAAAGCCAGTCAAAAACGGCTTGGCCTACATATGGAAGTCATAAATAACCACTTCAAGAAACTAGCCAAGCAGCCGGATTTGGGAGAGCGCATGGTGCGGGCCATGGAACTATCGGACAAAAAACGCCAGCCCAAGCTGGTGCTGGATATTGCCAGCGTGGATGGGGCGCTCTATGAGGGATTTGTAAATGATGCAGACAAAATCAAAATGGGAGCTGTCCGTGCCGCGGATGCCGAGACAATTGCCGACTTTGAGCCTGGCTTTAGCGACGAGCGTCTTAATTTGCTTTTGCCGCTTTATAAAGGCCGCAACTTTCCAGCTAGCTTAAGTGCGGATGAGACAAAAATTTGGCAAGACTATAAAAAAGCTCGGCTGGATAGCCGGGCATCGCAATATCAGGCCAAGATTAGTGAGTTATCCGCCAGTGCCGGCTTATCCAAGCCCGCCAAGCATCTATTGACTGACTTGGCTGATTGGGGCCAGTTTGTGCAAACGGCAGGGGTAGGGTCGGTAGCTCGTACCTAACCAAGGAATCCCAGACGGTGGGGCGGATGTATTCTTTGGCCTCAGGTTTTAGCACTAAGCATGCGGCCACGACGAACAAGGCTGCTAAAACTAGCAGCTCGCTAAAGGTGATTACTAAATTGGTACCTGGAATTTGGCCTAATACTAAAAAGAAGTCCAACATGTGGACCCTCCTCACTCTGTTCAATGGGATTATACAACTTTATTGCACGTTTGGCAAGATGCGGAGCAACGCTTGTGCCAACGAGTTAAAAAGCGTAATCTAAAAAAATAAACACGAAATAAAAATGGCTGATTCAGAAATAAAAATTCCAATTTACGGTCCCGACGGTGGGCCTCTGCCTGACGGGGATATTGAAAGAACCCCGGGGATAAATGCACGCGAAGATGATCCACGTTGGGTCGATCCTGAGTCGCCCACGACTAATAACGATTTTGAACTTCGCAGGAGTGGGCCGGCAGAAAATCAGGCGAAAATACTTGATGAAGGCTATACCTCCGCCGCTAGCAATCGAGCCGCTGCTAGTGCGATTGAAGCATATAAGAATGATGTAGAAGAATTGCCTCCCAGAGGCAAAGGGTATTTTAGTGACGAAAGAAAGGCACACAGAAAGGCTAAAAGAGAGGCTCTAAATAGATATCTAGATGCCATAGACCCGTTTTGGGGCAGCGATGACGTGCATCATCTAGATCTGTTGGGAGCTTTAGGAGCTGATCCAGAAGATATGCAGGTGTACGCCAATGCCATAAGGCAGAAAGCTGCGGCTCATGAGCGGGTCTCTGACCGGGAGCTTAAGGAGCAGCTTACTCAAGAAGGAAGGGAGAAACTGGAAGCCTTGCGTGAAATTACGCAGGCCCTAATTGACCATCCAATACACGAGACCAACGCAGCGTAGCATCCTGATATCGATTTCAGTCCAAGCGGCCACCTAGCAGCCTCGGCGGAGGCA
>CAZMNA010000015.1:0-7200 GCA_964567555.1 uncultured Candidatus Saccharibacteria bacterium
ATATCTATGAGCTAGTCCAAAGGGTAGGCCAGGACAAGGTTAAAGAAGTAGTATTAGCTACCAACGCAAGCGTAGAGGGAGAGAGTACAGCGCTTTTAATAACCCAAGCTTTGAGTGACAAGCCAGTTAAGATAACCCGCCTTGCCCGCGGTCTGCCGGTCGGCGTAGACTTGGAGTACGCCGACCAAATCACCCTGACCAAGGCCCTGGAAGGGCGCCAAGTATTTTAGGTTCGCTAGTACGCTATAGCGTATTCTTTGTACAATTAACATGATGGCCAAATACAACGAAGCGGTACAAATCGCTAAAATTATTGACGACGTTAAGACTATCGTAGTCGTACAGGCAGACAATCCTGATGCTGATAGTTTAGCCAGCGCTTTAGCGTTGGAGCAAATTCTAGGTGACGCGGGTAAAATCATACATCTTTATTGTGGTGTTGATCTCCCGTCATATTTGCGATATTTGCCTGGCGCTGACAGGGTGGTGACCGAACTGCCTAACCTTTTTGACGCCAGTATAATTGTTGACACCGGCAGCGAAGCTTTGCTTGAACAGCTAAAAATAAAGGGCCAAAAATCCTGGATTGCTTCTAAGCCGGCCATTGTAATAGATCATCACCGCAGCAAACCTACTATAGATTACGCGGCAATAATGTGTATCCAGCCAGCTGTGGCCACCGGCGAAGTTATTTACGAATTATCTAGCCAGCTTGGCTGGACCATCAACCCCCGAGCCAAGGAACTTTTAACCATGGCTATCTTGAGCGACAGCCTAGGTCTAACTTCTGAGGCTACCAGCGCACGATCCATTCATATTATTGCTGAGCTGGTTGAAGGCGGGGTGGAGTTGGCTGAACTGGAAAGCGCCCGACGCGAGACTATGCGCCGCGAGCCCGAGCTGATTGCTTACAAGGGACGCCTGTTAGAACGAGTAGAGTTCCACGACAACGGACGCGTAGCTACCATAACAATCCCCTGGGCGGAGATTGAGAAATATAGCCCGCTTTATAACCCTCCGATGTTGGTTATGGACGATATGCGCCTTGCTAAAGGCGCAGACCTAGCTATTGCTTTTAAAGTATATAAAGACGGCAGGGTCACTGGTAAAATTCGGGCAAACTACAAAAAGGGTGTTGCCGATAAGCTCGCGGAGCATTTTGGTGGTGGCGGCCACTCATATGCGGCCGGCTTTAAAATTACCGACGGCCGGAGTTTACAAGATGTAAAGACCGAGTGTATTAAGATGGCTTCTAAGCTACTGGACGAACTTGGAGATACTTGAATGAAACTTTATAACACACTTGGCCGTCAGCTTAAGGAATTTGTGCCCATAACGCCTGGGCGCGTCAAGCTATACACCTGCGGCCCGACAGTCTATGACTATCAACACATTGGCAACTATAGCGGCTACATTTATTGGGATATCCTGGTCAGACAGCTTGTAGCTAACGGCCTTAAGGTTAAGCGCGTGATGAATATAACCGACGTCGGCCATCTGATGAGTGATGCCGATGAGGGTGACGACAAATTAGAGCAAGGCGCCGCCCGGGAAGGTAAATCTGCTCGCGAGATTGCAGATTTATACGCCAAAGACTTTTTAGCCAGCATGAAAGCCCTGAATTTAGTGGAGCCAGATATTTATGCCAAGGCGACTGATTATATTGACGAGCAGCTAAAAGTGATAAAAATTTTAGTCGATAGGGGGTTTGCTTACCAAACAAAGCAAGCAGTTTATTTTGACGTAAGCAAGCTAGATGATTACGGCAAGTTGACCGGCCAAAAGCTATCCGACAAAGAGGTTGGCGCACGGCCCGAAGTCGTCACTGACGAGCAAAAGCATAACCCCCAAGATTTTGGCCTGTGGTTCTTTGCTGTCGGACGTTTCGCTGGTCATCAGATGCGTTGGCCTAGCCCTTGGGGCGAAGGCTTCCCGGGCTGGCATATAGAATGCACAGCCATTGTTCACGCTACTTTGGGCGAGCCGATTGATATTCATACCGGCGGCGTAGACCACATTGGCACTCATCACACCAATGAGATTGCTCAAACCGAGGCAGCTTTTGGCAAACCACTAGCTACGTTTTGGCTCCATAACAACCATATGATGATAAACGGCCAAAAAATGGCTAAGAGCGCTGGGAATTTTATTACCCTGGAGGATCTCGCCGATAAAGGCTACAGCCCAATGGACTTTAAGATGCTGGTTCTAGGCAGTCATTACCGTAACCAATCGAACTTTACATGGGAAGCGCTTGAAGCGGCCAAAAATCGCCTGGCTACCCTGCGAGCCTTTGCAGCTTTGAGATGGCAGGTAGTTCCTGGCTCTGGCGGCAAGGCCGCATCTTTGAATGCTGACATTATAAAAGGTGCCCTGGAAGACGATTTGAATACTCCACTAGCCTTGGCAGCTATAAGTGGCTATGTTGCAATAGCACTTGATCGTGGGATTTATGAATCCAACCGCAGTGAATATGAAAATATTTTATCAATGATCGATCAATATCTAGGGCTTTCTTTGGGCTCTGAGGAGGATATTGATAGCCAGCTAAAAGAGTTTGTCGCTCAAAGAGAAAGAGCCAGACAATCAAAGGACTGGCTCAGGGCCGATGAGCTGAGAGCCAAACTAGACGAGCGGGGGATTGAGGTTAACGACACCCCGAACGGGCCGATTTGGTACAGACTTTAGCCTGTCCGGTTTTTTAAACCGCGTCTCTCAATTTGATCCTCAGCTAAAACTTTGAGTGTACTAGCTGCAGGTATCGCCACGATTGCCCCTAGAAATCCAGCAAAACCAACGCCAATAATAGCAGCCACAAAGACGGAAAGTGCAGTTAATTGATTGAGCCGTGATTGCACGTAAGGTTGAAGCGTATGGTTCTCAACGAAGAAGTAAATGACGAAATATATAAGCATAACGATTGCCAGCGACATAGAGTTCAGTAAACTAACCAAGATAACCACCAGCGCGGCCAAAGGATTGCCAAACAATGGGATAATGCCCAGTACCGCCACAATGCCGCCAAGAGCAACTACGTTTATGCTAACACCGATTACGCGGCTCGCTATCTCCAGGGCAACAGTTGCAAAAATACCGGCTATCAAAGCAATGACTACTTGGCCGTTCACGAAACCACTAACGCCTTTATACATTTTGTAAGCTAATTGTTTTTGATGCTCGCGCCGGCCGGACGGCAGTGTCCGCCAGTAAAATTCAAACCAGCGCGGGCCCTCAACCAGCATCATAAAGGTCACAACAAGTACAGCCAAAATACTAGCAACAATCTCTATGATTTTTTTGCCGGTGTCTAATATTGTGCTGCCGAAATTACTGTGGCTACTTGCAAAGTCGGTGGCCGCTTGCGAAAGCTTCCTATCGAGATGGTAGCGTTTGGCGGCGCGTGATATGCCGTTATCTTTTTGCTGGAAGTCATGAACCAAAGTCGGCACCTGGTTGATAAACTGCCTAGTCTGTTTAACTAACGGGGGCGTGACCAGTGCGAAAAAGCCAGCCAGGAATACCACAATAATTAAATAGGCGAGACTAGTTGCCATAACCCGACTGCGCAATTTTATGCGCCGAGTCAACCACGAAACCACCGGATTGAGAGCGAGCGCTAAGAAGAATGAAACGAAGATCAGGGTCAGTTCACGACTGATGCGGCCGATAAAATGAAACAATAGAATCGTAGCCGTTGCCCACAAAATAATACGTAGAATTGTGCGGTTAGATATATTAATGGTTGTCTTAGGCCCCGGGTTCATTATTTACAATTATGCCCCAGATTCACTATGTTTAGCAATCGCCTGATCGTAAAGACCGAGTAGTTGTTTTCCCACGACATTGACATCGTATTTTCCCGCCTCGGCCATCTGCCAATTAAGTGCTTCGCGGGCTTTTTCTTTATCTGCTAAGAATAGGTTAATTGTATCGGCGAGCTTAGTAGCGTCTTTTGCCCTCACCAGCTGCAACGGCCGCTCGCCCATAACGCATCGGTAGCCGGGGTTATCACCGGCAATAATCACGCCACCGCCGGCAGCCATCGCTTCTACTAACACCAAACCGAAACTCTCGCCGTAAAGTGCAGGAAAGCAAGTGATTTGAGCCCTTCCTAGAATTTTGGGCTTATCGGCTTCGCTGATAAAACCGAGGAACTTGATTTTGTCTTCTTGACCCAACTTCTTCGCAAGTCTTTCGAGCTTTTGTCTATCCGGGCCGTCACCGGCTATAACCAGACGAACATCAGGGTTATTTTTAGCAACAAGAGCAAAGGCTTTTATAAGCTGAGCGCAGCCCTTTCGTCCTACGAGCCGCCCCAAAAAGACGATTTGTCCAGGCACTTTATTCACTTGCCGCCCGGCGCTAAAGGCGGCAACATCAACCATATTTGGCACGACCGAAGATTTTATACGCATGGTTTTAGCTGCAAATTGGCCAGCGTTTTGACTGGTGGCTGAAAATTCATCGATTTTCTTTAAACTAACAAACTGGATTAGCCCCAAAAGATAGTTGCCGACCGACGATAACCAGCCGGCCGGTAAGATATGAAATGAGCCGATTATGGCAGTCCCTCGGCGATGCGCAGCCGCTATGACCCTTTGAGCCATTAAGGGCGAGTAAGGTACCATAACGTGGACTATGTCGGGATTTACTTCACCCAAAACACTGTTGAGCCGGCGCCGGCTGGAGTAAATCGGCATACTCAAGCGATTGCCATTAAATTTAACTTTTATGTTTTTAGAAAGACTGTAGACTTTCCCGCCTGCCCATTGTTGAAGCTTGGTCTCGCCAACTAAGTAACTCACCCTGTAGCCATGACCACCCAGCCACTTGCCGAGTACTTTTATTTGCTGGGCTACGCCGTCGTTACTGTCCAGTGTATCGTCGAACAGAAAGGCGACGGATAGTTTCTTTGTACTTTCTGGAGCTGTTTTGCTTGGCAATTTGCTCAACCTTATCCTTATTTTTTATAGCGTCCCTATAGGCCCGTTCATACAGATTGACTACTCGCGGGTAGTTATATTGGCGAACTTCACTCAGTTCCCACTCAGTCATGAGTTTACGTAGCCCTTCATCTTCTAGCATGACAGCTAGCCGGTTAGCAAAGTCTTTGGTGGCCTCTGGGTCTACCAAGCCAACCCGGCCACGGCCTTTCATGGCTTGCGCATAACCAACATTATTGCCGGCCAACATTGGAGTCCCCGTGGCCATAGCCTCAAGCAGAACTATGCCATAGCCCTCGCCGTACGGAGAGGGGAAGCACGCTAAATCAGCATTCCCCAGCAAGCGGATTTTCTCCTTTTCGCTCACATAGCCGGAGAAGTGCACGTTCGGAACGCCTTCAGTCTCCACGTAATCTATAAGCTTCTTCTTCATTGGCCCGTCACCAGCTATGGTTAGGTGAACATTCGGCATCTGTTTGACCAGCTCTGCAAAAGCTTTTAGCAATAAATCTGAGCCTTTGCGCTTTTCTACTCGGCCTAAGTAAAGAATTGTTTTTGTGCCTTGGCCGTTTATAGACTGGCGCTTTTCAACCGGCTTAAATTTCTTTAGGTCCACGCCTAGGGGTATGTAGCGCATGTTTTCTACCATATACCTATCAAAGGGACGACCCATATCAGCCAAGCTGAATAAGCCTCCGGTCGCGACCGGCGCGGTGGCGGTAAATAGATGCATTTTTTCTAGGAAAGGGCGGCCAATCGGTGCCCAAATTTTACTAGCCCAAAGCTTGCCGGCGGCTGTATCTACTAGATTAGCGTGAAAGGTAGCTACGTAAACTGACTTGGAATTCCTTGCAACCTGCCACGCTAACCACGGAACCCATGGTTCGTGGAAATTTATAACGTCGAATTTTTCTTTCTCAAAATAAGCGGCGATCTCTTCGCCGTCAGACGGCATGCCATAGCTGCCTTCAGTACCAAGTCCGCTAGCTTTGAATGTCTTAGTAACACCAAACAGCACATAGTCTTCGGGTGGGTCCCCTTTGAATTTAGATGGTCGCTGAGTAATTATTTTAACTTCGTGACCTCTACTTTTTAGCCCCTCATACAAATGCAGGACAAATTCCGGGACACCGCCGGGTCGATTCAGCATGTTGAAGGGACAAACCAGAGCAATCTTCATTTAGCTCCTAGTATAGATTAATCAATTATTTTTCCTAATGACTTTATTCTAGCTTGTTTTACGGTTCAACAAACGCCTCAGCGCAGGTGGGACGAAGGGTTCTGTATCTTCGGCTGTAGCTAGCACCGATGGGGCATGAGCTGGGACATCAATGCTGATAGGTCTAAAGTCCTTAAAAATCATCCGCATATGAGCTTCAACTCTAACGGCATCAAAGTATCGGTCAGTATCAACTGCTATGTGATGCACCGGCAGGTCTACGTGCTCGCCTGTCAAGTCAAGGGTAAACATAGTAACCGCCATACTCGCGTAGGTCTGTGGGTCATTGCACTGCCAAAGCCTGACCTCAAAATCTATCCGCTTTTTTCTTTCTTCTTTGTCATTAGCGCTTCTTATCTTTGAGTGAACGTCAGAAATAAAAACCTTCTCCGCTACTGCGTAACCCGCAAGTATGAAGGGCCTTTTAAAGGCAACGTGTTTCAAAAAAGCCGCGCTAAGGTAGTGGGAGAAGAAAGACGAACCCCAGCGCCACATCAAAAATGTCCGCCGGCTAAACCTAAAGTCATCGTGATGCGAAAATCCCGCAAAACTAACCAGCATATCCACCTTGCCAGCCAGTTCAGGATACTTCTGGAGAGTCCTGATAATTATCATGAAGCCAAGGCTCAAACCCACCAGGGTAAATTTTTGTCTTTTAAACCTTAACTTGATAAAAGCAGCCAGGTAATCGGCCATTTCATCAAGAGTCGGTCTTTTACCAATCTTATACAGTGGATCCATCCCGCCAAAGCCCGGTAGGTCAGGGATGGTTACACCACCGTACTTATTGAAATACTGGGCAACGCCAAACCAACGCTCCAGGCTGGAGTGGTGCCCATATATAAACAGTATCTCTCTTTTCTTGCCTAGAGGCGGCATTCTAAGCATCCTGCCGGACAATCCGTTCATATTCAGCGGATGGATATACTCCGCCGGGTTATCTGATTTTGTTGGCATAACTTTGTCTAGATTATAGTAAGCGTCAGTAAAGCTGTAAAACGTTGTGTAAAAAGAACCTGAAGGTAGATATGGCTGGGG
>CAZMNA010000016.1:0-6094 GCA_964567555.1 uncultured Candidatus Saccharibacteria bacterium
CTTTTATCTCGTTCGGATAGTTGCGGCTCTTTTGTTTCGCTGCCAGCAGGTGGACGCACTAAAGCTGCCAGAGCTTCGCCAGCATAACCCAGAGCTGTTCCTCCTGTCCCGGACAGTAATCCCCGCCCGCGTTTTATGCGGGCTATTTGCCGCGCCCCCTTGCGATGCCAATCATCATGGACCGGCCGAGCTATGATTTGAATCCACATTTCTTCGTCTTCATGATCAAGTTTTGCAAGCGTGGCTGTAATGGCAGCCAACGGGTCTACTTCAAAACTCGGGAAAGTCTTAATTGGCAATGTCTCTGAATCAATTAAGCTGAGCTCGGCTGTATGGACGACGGACTGACTTAGCTTGCGACCGGCATAGTCGTCCTCTTGCTCGTAAATCTGGACTGTCGGGTACTGCGCATAAATCTGGCCCTCTACAAACGCTTGTAGGTGCTTTGGTGTCCAGATAAAAAAACGGATCCTCTGGCTAGCCGCTACTACCTCTAAGCTAATGTGTTCTTGTAGCTCACCAGATAATCTAAGCTCACGCTTGGTTCTTAATATGCCATGCAAGGCGGCCAGCATTTGCTCAGCTGCCAGTTCTTTCTTGTCGTTAGTCCGAGGCACTTCAAGCATCAGCAAACTCTGCTCGTGCTGGAAGGCTCTTGTCCCCCTACCGAATATTTTCATAAGCGCTAAGCTAAATTATATCATTAAAAACAGAGGTACCCGGTAGGCCCTTCGGGGTATCTTAAGCTAAAGTGTAAGTAGCTTTTGCAACGCGTTTAAACTGTGGCTTACTCTGCAGGTTCAAGAGAATAGTAGTTTCTTTTACGTGACGGCTCTTTAAAACCCGCTTCACTATCTCGTCTCGGTGGAGTGGCCCACCTTCCTTTTTTAGAATCTCAGTGATAACGTCCGCTACTGTACCGCTTGTGTATCCCCACTCACGAAGTGCGTAGATACCTCGCCCAATTAGCACAAAGCGATTGTCTTTTATAAGCTCGTTGTGAATAGCTTGGGTAGTGACATCACGACGCTTAAGGTCGCTATTTTTTATAGCCTTGGCGATTTCGCTAAAGTGCATTGGCTTCCCTGAGTCATGCAAAATCACATAAATTTTGTCACGAATATTTTTAGGATTAACCATCGGCCACTTCGTGAGACCCCATCGGCCGTGCAGGCTGGCCATATTTTTGGAAATACTAGCTAGGGCTTCAACATGTTGAACGTCTAAATTGCCTACTTTGTCGGCTATGGTCTTTATGTCTGTAGGCTCACCAATCTCAGTAACGGCATCAATTATCTTTGATACCTGCTCGCGAATAGCCTTCTCGGTATGTTCACCGGCCAGGCCAATGGCATGGAAGAAATGATCATTATCATCTATGACTGCAATCTGCGGGCTAAGCGTTGCCAGGAATGTAATACGAGCACTGTCTGCTTTACCGGCATCGGGTACCAAATTACTCGCGACCTCAGACACCCTTGCCACTTTACCGTTATTAACGAGGTGCTTATCCAAGGCGGACTGAGCTGCCTTAATGTGTGGTAAATCGCCTTTGGCGGCCTCCTTCAGCTTTGTGACAACTGATTTTTCCAACTGGCGGACGCGCTCTCTTGTAATACCCAGTAGCTCACCGATTTGCTCCAGCGTTTCTCGGCGGTCAAACAGGCCAAAGCGTCGAGCAATAATCTCACGTTCTCGTTCACGTTCAATAGTATCCAGGATGTCACGGACAGCCTGTTCTACGCTTAAACCTGTATTGGTGGTGGTAGCTGTGTCTTCCATTTACTTCTTAAAAATACCCTTTAACGCTTTAGTTTAGCTATATTATATAACGTTAAAATTTAAAAGTCAAGCAACTCCTTAATTAAGTATATTGTACCACTAATTGGACTTTGTTGATAAAGTGTTTATGGATAAATTACCATAAAATATTTTTGGAACAGATAAAACTATGTGGATAATTTACTTTTTAGCTCTGCGCGGAAATTTTTTGCGGGCCGGCGCTTTAGCGAGCAACGCTGTGGCATCTTCTTGGCTCATTTTTTCTGGTTCTACGGTCTTTGGGATACGCGCATTGCGCTTACCGTCAGTGATGTAAGGGCCATACGGTCCACGCAAGATTTTTATATTGCCAAAATCGGCGATTGTTTTCTCAGCCTGAACTTTCTGATGGCTAGCCAGAAGTTCCCTGGCCTGCACCTCATTTATCTCAAGCGGGTCTTGCTCTTTTAAGCTTACAAAAGTCTTATTGACCTTAATATAAGGGCCGAATCTGCCGATACTGGCCGTAATTTCTTCGCCCTGCTTTGTTTTGCCGACTACCCTGGGTAGTTCAAACATGGGCAGAGCTTGCTCGAGCGTCACATCGTCTAAGCGTGCGCCAGCGGGCAGAGGGGCAAACCTCGGTTCTGCTGTGTCGGCTTCCTCATCCGTACTGCCTAGCTGCAGAACGGGGCCGTAACGTCCGTAGCGCACCACTACAGGTTTGCCGCTCTTCGGGTCAGTGCCAAGAGTCCGTGCCTGAGCGGCCTCCGCCCGGCTAGCCTGAGCAGAAACTTCTACTAAGGGGTGAAAACGCGCGTAAAAGTCCTTAATAGCTTCGCGCCAATGGCGCTTGCCGATGGCGATACTATCAAACTCTTCTTCAGCCTTGGCGGTGAAATCATAATCTATAACAGAGGCAAAATATTTAGTTAGAAAATCCGTTACAACTTCTGCTACGTGAGTTGGCATTAATTTATTGCGGTCAGCACCTACCGTTACGGGTTCGACGTGTTCAGACACCTCACCCTCCTTTAGCAGAAGTTTCTTTGTTTGTTTAATCTCTCCGGGTGCGTCGGCCTTTTCGATGTAGCCTCGATCCTGGATAGTGCCAATCGTTGGGGCATAAGTACTGGGCCGGCCGATGCCTAGTTCTTCAAGTTTGCGAACTAAACTTGCCTCTGAATAGCGCGCTGGTGCGCGGGAAAAGTTGACATTGGCCTCAGCGCTTATTAGGTTGAGAACCTCTCCTTGCTTGAGGGCGGGTAGTATTTTATCTTCTTTACCACCACCGTAGACTCTTAGCCAGCCATCAAAGGTCAGAACTTCTCCAGTAGCCGTGAATTGCTCTTTGCGATTACTTATATCAATGGATACATTTGTCTTTTGTATAGATGCAGCAGCCATTTGGCTGGCCAACGCCCGTTGCCAAATTAGCTGGTAGAGTTTCTTCTGTTGAGTGTCATTGCCCACCTCGAGGGTATTAAAGTTAGTTGGTCGGATGGCTTCATGAGCCTCCTGGGCAGATGCGCTCGTTGTTTGGTATTGACGCTGTTTAAAGTACTTTTCGCCCAATTGCTTGGATATATATTGCTTGGTCGCCTTGAGCGCAAAGGCAGATAGTACAGTGCTGTCAGTGCGCATGTAAGTGATATGGCCGTTTTCGTAAAGCCGCTGGGCAAGTGTCATTGTTTGGCGGACGCCGTAGCCGAGCTTCCTAGAGGATTCCTGTTGCAAGGTGCTTGTCGTAAAAGGCGGAGCTGGGCTACGAGTACCCGGCCTTTGCTCGATAGAGCCAACCGTAAAGTCAGCAGTCTTTAATGCATCCAAAAGTTCTCGAGCGTTTTTTGCGACGTCTATTTTATCCGTCAGTTCGGCGGGTAGCTCCGCCTGTCCTGCCCGAAAGACGGCTCCTACCTTATAGGATGTCTGAGGCTCAAAGTTACGTATTTCCCTTTCCCGCTCCACGATTAAACGCACGGCCACACTTTGAACTCGGCCAGCCGATAAACCCGGCCGGACTTTACGCCATAGAATCGGACTTAGCTCATAGCCTACCAACCTATCCAGTATTCGCCTAGCCTGTTGAGCGTCTACCAGTTTTTGGTCTAATTGCCGCGGTTTAGCCACAGCTTGAGTGATGGCTTCTTTGGTAATTTCATGAAAAACAATGCGTTTTGTTTGGGTAGGATCCAGTCCTAGCAAGATCGAAATATGCCACGCAATCGCTTCGCCTTCCCTATCCTCATCGCTAGCTAGCCAAACTTCATTGCCTTTGGCTTCACGCTTAAGCTCAGCCACAACCTTTTTTTTGTCAGGGCTGATCTCGTAAGTTGGCTCAAAATCGCGCGCAATATCCACCCCAAGGCCTTTTTTAGGTAAGTCGCGCACATGGCCAAAACTACTTACCACTTTATAATCACTGCCCAAAAAGCGGGCCAAGGTCCGGGCCTTGGCGGGTGATTCAACAATAACGACGTTTTTTGTCATAGGCTCCAACCATCAGTGATTACTTTATCAGAGTATTGTGTCTGAGCAATAAAATAGACTAGTCCTCGCCACGCGCCTAGGCAAGTAAATTAACAAGTTTTTAGGTGAGCGACCAACGTCCACCACCGTCGGGTCTAATGTGACCACTAATCTCCAGGCTTGTTAGGATGAAGCTTAGTTTAGCCGCATCCATCTTTAAGTGTATGGCCAATTCTTCTTGAGAGTGCTTACCATCTACGATAGCTTGCATGAGGGCTACCTCATCAGGGCTACCGCGAAGGGCTCTTTTAGGCGGTGCGGCGGAGTTGATATTTAAAGCAAGCAGTATATCTTGAACTTCGGTTACAGGTACAGCACCGCTCTTTATTAAATTATTGGTTCCTTGGCTAGAGGTGCTATTAATATTACCGGGGACTGCCATGACAGTCCTGCCCTGCTCTAACGCAAATGTGGCGGTGTGCATAGTGCCACTGCCAGCAGATGCTTCGGTTATCAGTAGGACATCGGCCAAACCACTAACAATGCGGTTACGAGCCACAAAGTTGAGCTTATAAGCCGGACTGCCATGTGCGTATTCGCTGAGCAGTGTCCCTTTGTTTTTTAAGACTTGGATAGCTAAGTTACGATGACTGGCAGGGTATATCTTGTCTAAGCCGGTGGGCAATACGGCTATAGTTGTTCCGCCTTTCTCTAGGCAGGCAGCATGTGCGACCGAATCTATGCCTAAGGCCAGACCGCTTATTATCACTACATCGTAACGAGTTAGCTCACCAACTAATTTAGTTGTAACTTCTCGTCCGTAAGCAGTCATTTTGCGTGCACCAACCACTGCTACTTTCGGTCTTTTGATCCAATTCTTTGGCGGCTCTCCCAAATAATACAGTTTCTGGGGCGGATCAGCGATGGATGCGAGATTATCGGGATAAGCCGGAGACTTAAGCGTAAGGGATTTGACTTTAACCATTAGTTATTCTTTAGTATTGACACCATGAAATCTTTTTGCTAAAATTGCAACTCGTAAGTGCAACTAGTACTTATCGCACCTTATTCCCCCAAATTTAACCTCGCTTATTTTTTAAAGCGAGTCGTTAGGTTGTTTAAGAGTCTGACCGCCGAGAGTAGTACCCTCCACTTTCACGGTTGCCTGCCAAACTCTATATTTAAATATACACGAGCTTGGCCGGCGCTCTTAAACAAACTAACCCCTTTAACTCTTACTCCCCAATGTGGGTAGGCTCTCCGGCTTGCCGGAACAGCTCAAATGCCCGTGCATATATTGCAGGCTTTGAAGCTTTGCCGATGGTGGGGTTGAAGGGTGTAATAGGCCTCCAGCGGTGCCCACCCCCTCTGGAGGTCTTTTAGGTTTTATAAGACTGAAAAAGTACCGGGCTCTAATTTACCGTTAAAAACATATTCTGTTATGAGGACACACGCCTCGTTGGTAATAGCACTCAGGTGGGTCTGCTCATCTTTTGTAAACTTGCTAAGAACAAACTCAGCGCTATCTTTTTTGGAGCTTAGCTCATTTGCGATACCAACGCGCAGCCGTCCAAACTCCGGGCCGACGTGACTGATTAAAGATTTAACACCGTTGTGCCCAGCGTCTGTACCACCAACCCGCGTACGCAGTTGGCCAAAATCAAGTGCCAGTTCATCATAAGTCGCCAAAACCTGGGCGGGCCTGAGTTTATAAAAGCTCATTACCAACCGTGCTGCACTACCGCTACTATTCATATATGTGGTTGGCTTGGCCAGAATCACTTTTTTGTTACCAATAGGCGCAGTAGTGATACTACAGCACATCGATTTTTTATCGTACCATTCCGGTAAGTTATTTTCTAGG
>CAZMNA010000017.1:0-3726 GCA_964567555.1 uncultured Candidatus Saccharibacteria bacterium
GCGCGTGCGGCTGGGGGCCGTGAGGTCGCAGGTTCAAGTCCTGTCACCCCGACCATGGGTATTTAATCTAACCTATAGTATAAAAATGAAAACACTCAAATTTGATCATAACCTGGCTCAGCTTATTTTGGCAGGCAAAAAGAATTCTACTTGGCGCCTTTTTGACGATAAGAATTTGACCGTAAACGACGATCTGGTTTTTATTGATAAAGTACAGCCTGCTAAGCCCCAAACATGGCGAGAAATAGGCCATGCTAGAGTTACAGAGATAGTTGAAAAACGGTTAGAAGACGTAACAGAGCAGGATATGTTAGGAGGCGAAGTCTTTGCGACTAAAAAACAAATGATTAAACACTACCAGCGTTATTATGGTAAGAAAGCTAATGGTGCTGCAGCTGTCAAAATAATCTACTTTGATTTTGAAGAGGGTAGGAACACTGGCTCTTTGGGTATTGATTTGAAAGAGGCCAGGTTATACACAGACGGTGGCTCAAGGGGTAATCCGGGCCCTTCTGCTTGTGCATATGTAATCTGTAATTTGGACGATACTGTTGTAGAAAAATCAGGCTTTTTTATGGGCAGATCAACTAACAACCGAGCAGAATACCAAGGCTTAAGGCTGGGGCTAGAACGAGCAAAAGAACTAGCTATAAAGAACCTAGAAGTTTTTATGGACAGCCAGCTTGTAGTCAATCAGGTTAAAGGCCTTTACCGAGTAAAAAACGTTGATCTGGCGCCCATACATCAGGAAGTATTGGCCCTCGCCAAGCTTTTTGAGAAAATTGACTTTACCTATGTCCCTAGAGAGATTAATAGATTGTCTGACGCTGAGGTTAACCGTATACTTGATGAGCAAAAAAGCATATAATAACCCTTGCCGGCTGAGGATTGGCCGCCTGCAATCATGCAGGAGGAAAGTCCGGGCAGCTTAGGGCAAGGCAGTTGCTAACGGCAACCGGGAGCAATCCTAGGGAAAGTGCCACAGAAACGACACAACCAACTCCCTTTAAAGGAGCTGGAACTGGTGAAAAGAGTGGGGTAAAAGCCCACAGTTCTCCGCGGTGACGCGGTAGAAGAGGTAAACCCTGCCTGCTGCAAGGATACAGCCTACTAAGGGTAGCCCGCCCAGGCTGTAGCTAACCGCTTGAACCTGACGGCAACGTCTGGTCTAGATAGATGGCCAATAAAACAGAACCCGGCTTACTATCAGCCGGCACTAAAAACCCCTCCAAAGAGGGGATTTTAGTGCCGAAAGGTCTTTTTAGGATATCTTTTTGACCAATGCTTCAAATGCCTTAGGTTCGTTAACGGCCAACTCAGCCAGTGTTTTCCGATCCAAAGATACGCCTGCCTGTTTAAGATTGTAGATAAACTGACTATAAGATAAACCATGCAGACGGCTTGCGGCGTTTATGCGAGCGTTCCATAGAGCTCTGAAGCTACGCTTCTTGGTGCGTCGGTCTCTATAGGAGTACACAAGAGCTTTCGTAGCGGCTTGTTTCCCTCGTTTTATGCTTGAACGGTGTGGCCGGCTGTAACCTTTATTGAGACGACGAATCTTGTTATGGCGTTTATGTGTGCTAACACCTCTTTTAACACGCATGAGCTAAACCCCGAGCCTTCGTTTGGCAGACTTTACCTGCTTGCCATGCAGTTGATTAAAACCTCGAAAACTCCGCTTACGCGAAGGATTCTTCTTCTCTAAAAAATGATTGGCGCCAGCCCGGCGATACAGTACTTTGCCGGTTTTAGTCAGCATTAGGCGCTTTTTGGTACCACTATGAGTTTTTAGCTTTGGCATTTGTACTCCTTATAACAAAATTAAGCTGTCGACCGGCAAAGGCGGGAGCTTGGTCCACGGCCACACTGTCACCCATTTGTTCTATAATTTGTTCGGCAAGCTTAAAGCCTAGCTCCTTATGGGCGAGTTCTCGTCCCCGATAGATTAGCGTAATTTTAACTTTGTGTCCAGCTTCCAAAAAGTCGTTGACCTTCCTGAGTTTGATGTCCAGGTCGTGGGCGCCAATCTTTAGACCTACGCGCATTTGCTTCATTTCGGGGGCTTTGGCCTGACGGCGGCTTTTTTGCTGTTGCTTGGTGCGCTGGTAGTTATACTTGCCCCAGTCGACAATTCTAGCCACTGGAGGGTTGGTGTTTGCAGAAACTTCTACCAAATCAAGCCCGGCAGCCTCGGCCTTGGCTATGGCTTCAGCCTTGCTTAAAATACCAAGTTGTCTACCGTCTACATCTATAATCCTAAGCTGGGTGGCTCTGATTTCAGCATTTCGGTTAGGGTTTTTAGCTATTTTGCACTCCTTCTTGGGTAACTTGATATTAACAGATAAGCTTTCAGAGCCTCAAGTAAATAATGGCCTTTGCCGATACTGGAGAGCTTCGCTTATGTGCTGTGGGTCAATATTCTTTGAATCGTCTAGATCTGCCACGGTCCTGGCTACCTTAACCGTCCTCACATAAGAACGCGCCGAAATGTCTAGTTTTTTAGCCGCTTCATCTAAGAAAGTCTTTGACTCGGGCAGTAGCCCCGCTAACTCCCGAATCTCTTTATTAGTCATAGAATTATTAAAACGCGGTTTGCCAAAACGCATAGCTTGAACTGCATAGGCTTTTGATACGCGGGATTTTATACCTGGGCTTTCAAGCGGCTTAGATTCTCTTGTAAGCAAACTCTTGTGCTCAATGTTATTGACCGCTAAGTTTAGGTCTATCCTATCCATGATTGGTCCGGAGACCTTACGCTCATACCTAGCAATAACCGCCGCACTACAAATACAGTTTTTATCTGTTCCAAAATAGCCACACGGACAAGGATTTTGAGTGGCAACTAGGATAAAACTGGCTGGATAGGTCACCGAGTCTTTGACCCTAGCAATAGTGACCACTCCGTCTTCCAAGGGCTGTCGGAGGGCTTCTATGGCACCATGATTAAACTCGGGTAGCTCATCCATAAACAGCACGCCTCTATGGGCTAAGCTGGCCTCTCCTGGCTTTGGGTTAGTCCCGCCTCCAATCAGAGCAATGGTGCTAGCAGTGTGGTGGGGGGACCTAAAGGGTCTGGTTGTTATGATTTTCTCATAACCACCTAGACCAAGGCTATGGAGCTGTGTTACTTCTAAGATCTCCTCGTGATCTAGAGCAGGTAGTATTCCGCACATCGCCTTAGCTAGCATCGATTTACCTGTTCCAGGTGGACCGTGTAGCAGAATGTTGTGGTGGCCTGCAGCGGCAATTTCGAGCGCTCTTTTGGCCACTGGCTGTCCGATTATTTCTGAAAAATCCAACGCATCGCTCGTGGAACTGCCTATCGTTATTTTGCCACTACCGGTTAATCGCGGCTTTATTTTTAAGCTACCGCTAAGATCCAGATAAACTTCACGCAAATCCTTAGCTGGCTTGATTGTCATACCCGGCACTAAAAGGGCTTGTTTCAAGTTGGCGTTAGGCAGATAAACTTCTTTATACCCCATATTTCTAGCTGACATTAACCGTCCAATTAGGCCGCGGACAGGGTTTAGGGTGCCATCCAAGCTCAGCTCTCCCAAAAAAAGGGCAGGTTCGGCAGAGACTAACTCTATTTGGTCGCTCTGTTGGAGTACGGCTACCGCCATAGCTAAATCAAGACTCGTAGAGTCTTTGGGTATATCGGCGGGGGTGAGATTTATGGTGATACGTTTTTTAGGGAAGGGCAAAGAAGAATTCAAAAAGCTT
>CAZMNA010000018.1:0-3685 GCA_964567555.1 uncultured Candidatus Saccharibacteria bacterium
GGAAGCTTGGCTACCAGGTCAAGATACGTCTTTTGTACGCTGGCGACGATCAGCACACTGCACGCTTGCGCATGCAGGCTTTAGTTGGAGCGTTCAAGCAATTTAACTCTACCAATCTAAACGGTTTTGCGGCGAAAAACGCCAGCTTCAACCGTGAGAGGCAAGCGGAGTTCCAAACCCGCTTTTTTATTGACCTGGGCCTTATCTTAAACATTGAGGAGCTTGCTAGCCTCTTCCATCTACCGCATACGAATGTAGAGACTCCTAACATAGTTTGGGCGACCACCAAGACCGCTGAACCCCCACCAAACATTCCTGTCGTGGCCACCGGCGACGAAGATAAAATCAGCCTATTCGGAGTGACTAATTTTAGGGGCGATAATACCATCTTTGGGATTTGGCGCGAAGATCGCAGCCGGCACATTTACCTCCTCGGTCAGACGGGCACAGGGAAATCCGGCGCCCTACAGCTTTTAACTTTGAGTGACATTTACTACAACCAGGGTTTTGCAGTGATTGACCCGCATGGTGATTATGCCCAACACGTTTTGAGCTTCATACCCGAGCGCCGCTTGGATGACGTAGTCTATTTTAATCCGGCCGACACAGCTTACCCGATAGGGTTTAACCCCCTGGAGGTGATTGATCCGACCCTAAAGGGTCATATTAGCTCTGAACTAGTGGGTGTACTCAAAAGGCTTTTCGCAGAAAGCTGGGGACCAAGGCTAGAATATATTTTGCGTTATACGCTTTTGGCACTGCTAGATTATCCCGATTCAACCATGCTAGACATCACTAGGATGCTAACTGACAAGAAATTCCGAGCAGAGGTTATTAAATATATTGACGATCCGGTAGTCAAAAGTTTCTGGGTGACAGAATTTGCGAGCTGGAATGACAAATTTGCGAGTGAAGCCGTCGCTCCGGTCCTAAACAAAGTAGGGGCTTTCACTGCTAATCCAATGATTAGAAACATTATCGGTCAGCCCAAGAGCACCTTCAATATCAGAAAAATCATGGATGAGGGCAAGATCTTGATAGTGAACCTCAGCCGCGGCCTAATGGGTGAGGATAATGCTGGCATTTTAGGCGCCATGATGGTAACCAAAATTCAGTTGGCGGCTATGGGGCGGGCGGACATGCCCGAAGAGCAAAGGCGGCCATTTTATCTCTACGTTGATGAGTTTCAGAACTTTGCTACTGATTCATTCGCGGTAATACTAAGTGAAGCCCGCAAGTATAACTTAAATCTAACAGTCGCCAACCAATATATATCACAGATGAGCGAACCAGTTAGGGATGCTGTATTTGGCAATGTCGGCACGATTGTTTGTTTTAGGATCAGTCCGGATGATTCGCCTTTTTTGCAAAAGTATTTTGAACCGCAGTTTGAGAGCGGCGACCTGATTCAGCAACATGCCCGCTTTTTTGTTACAACTATGATAATCAACGGGGAGAAGGCACCGCCGTTCTCGGCAAAAACTCTGAATTTGCCTGAGGCTCCTGAAGATTTATCGGCTAAGATTGTTGAGCTATCTAGGCAGCGCTACACTAGCGACCGCGCGGCAGTTGAAAAATCTATAATAAAGTCGGCCGGCTTGGTGGATCCACATACCATACCCACTGCGAATAAAACTGTGGTTAGTCCACAGACTAAAACAGGAGTGCTAGATAAGTTATCGACCCCTGCAGCTATCATTGGCAAAGCCGCTACTCAGTTTTCCAGTAGTAATACTCGGGCCGACGAGCCTACCCTTCAAGCTACTTCAACAACTAGGCGTAAACGCCGAAGGGGTAAAAGAGGGGGTAGGAAGACTTCTAGCTCGGCTGGTAGTAGCGGGGCCATGACAGATCAAGATACGGACAGTTCGCCCGAATATACTATTCGTTTACGTTAAATGGGGTGTTTCCAAGAAATTGAACATTTTACGAACACTGACTTGTCAGAGCATGGTGAGCGGTTGATCCATAGCTTGGTCGGTGGGGCAAGGCAGCGTTAGCATTAAAACAAAACAAAACAAAAAAATAAATTCAAAAGAAATGACGGAATATGGGTTGGGGGACATATGAATTCAGCCATAGCGTTTAAGTCGCACAATGTATATTTTGCGACTTATGATATCCATTGGGGATTTGTCCTGTTATACCCCCCTCCGGCAGGGGAGTTGTGTTGGCCCAAGACTGTTTAATGGGTTTTAGCACTCTGCGTCATGCGCTTGCACTGTTTACTTTGCCTAACCGTTGCCGCTGTTGACCTGCCGGCAAGTGCTGTACGATTTACTAGATTTATCCACAGGTCTGCTTGATTTTTACCCACTCCACATTTTAAGTATCTATAATCTTCTTTTCACGTATTTTTGTGAAATTATTTGACATTTGACAAAATGATAATATGGTTATGCTTTACCCTTTCAAGCAAGCCATTGATTAAATGAACAAAATGCGAACTAGATAGAGGAGGGACCTCCCAATGCGTAGTCCCGAGGTAGGCTATAAGCTTCTGCTTGTGGCGGACTCGCGACGAGACACAGCAACTTTATAAATCAAAGTTTCCGGACTTGCCTCCCCTGCTGGCTGGAAGTGAGGACTATGGCCAGAGCGGAGTAATAATTTACTATCTAAAGAAGATTTTACCTGTCACTCTAACATCGAGATAGTGACTAGGGTTGACGTGCTTTTGAGCGAAGCTATGGCGAGCTGCTAGAAACTGGCCAACTTGCAATAGCGAATCACCGCCCAGATAGAATTTAACCAGATAAGGTTCGTCAGAGGTCTTAAGATCTAGTTCGCGGCTAAGAGGCGGTAGACTCAAAGACAATACAGGCACTTTGGCCGCTTTGGCTTGGGCCAACACCTCATTTACGAAATTAATGTCAGCACTACTTAGGACCTTCACTCCGGGCTTTAGAACTAAACCGCTTTGGTCGCTAATAGTGTGAAGATTTTTTAAGATTCTTAGATTTATACTTGTTGTAGAAATTACAGCCACGCCTTCCCTGTCCATTACATAGGTGCTTGAGGCAGACTTAATTACAAAACTAGGTCGCGATATATTTAATTTGAAGGTTGGGCTAGTGCTAAATGGCGAGAGTCTAAGGCTAGTTGACACTACTTCCGGAAATTGTTTTTGAAGTTTGCTAGCTATGGCATTGCCATTGTAGGTTAGTTTAGTTTTGTGAAAGAAACCACTATCTTTGCCGACCGTAGCTTGGTAAATACTCTGAGGATGATAGGATGTGTCGTTAACGGTTACCTTCGGGCTGCCTGTTAGAAGCAGGCAGTAAACAAGTAATGCGCCAGCGGCAGACAAAATGAGAACATCCAAAAGTCGGCTGAGCAGCCTTGCCGGGCCGCCCGGGCGTTGAGCCGCGGTTGTGGCTTTATGCGGCTGACGCCGCGTGGCGCCACTGGCTATATTACTCCTAAGTCGCATCGGTGGTACTTGCCCTACCCTTTGCAACTTTGAGAATGATGTCGGCTATTTTGCCGGCTGCGTCCGTCTTGGCGAGTTTGTGTAAATTAGTTGCTAGTTGCTGACGCCTATCCGGACTGCTTAAAAGTTCTTTAACTGTTTTTATAAAACTACCTGCCCTGACGTCATTTGACAAAATGACTGCAGCATCGTTTTTGGAGAGTTCATCAGCATTTTTTAATTGGTGACCTCCGCTCAAAAACGGGCTAGGAA
>CAZMNA010000019.1:0-1881 GCA_964567555.1 uncultured Candidatus Saccharibacteria bacterium
TCGATAACACTTGGATGTACCATGCTATTCCCCCTTGTCTTAACTAACTTTATAATGTGCTCCGGCGCCAACTTTGACAGTAATTTTAATTACCCAGGGTGCATGATTTAAATCACAAAACAATTACAACGCCCCCGAGAGTGGTTGCGGGGCCTTGGTGTGAGATAATATGCTCATGCTAGCCCGGCAGCAGCAGTTGGCCGCGTTCGTAGATTTATTCCATAGCGGCACCAAGCTAACCTATCGAAAGGGTGAGTACATAATCCGCCCTGGCGAAACACCGACGGCGGTCTTTTTTATAGAAAGCGGCTTAGTGAAGGCACTAAACATCAGCAAATATGGCGAGGAAAACTTGCTTATCATCCGCAAAGAGAATGAGATTTTCCCACTAATTTGGTCTTTAACCGGCGAGGAGCATGACATAATTTACGAGGCCATTTGTCCAACTGTTGTATGGCGCCTGGATCACAAGATCTATCTCGAACACTTAAAGAAGCAGAGTAGCGCCCTGCCTGTGGTGTTGGATATGGTGACCGAAATGTATCGCATACACTCCCAGCGAATTTTAAATTTGGAGTATCGGACAGTCCGCGAACGACTAATTTCGTTTTTGCTGACCATGTCTACGCGCTTTGGCGAACAACTGCCTGACGGCATTGAGCTTAGAGTACCGCTGCGACACCAAGATATTGCCAGCTCCATAAACGCCAGCCGCGAGACGGCTAGTCGTGAACTGTCATATTTGGAAAAACGCGGTTATATAAAGAACAAACGGGCACACATACTCTTATTGAATACCGAGGCTCTAGAAAAATATTTATAAGGTTAAATTGGCGGTTGTTAGAGGAGTTAGGCTGCCCCGCTCGCGCGGGGCAGCCTTCTAGACCTCCAGAGAGATGGGCGTAACAGCGGCCGTTGAGAAACCGCAGGCCGGTGCTGTTTTGGGCCAAGGCCCAAAACCACTGCCCGAGGCATAGCCCCTTTCCGCTGCTTTCATCTGAGCCCAGGGCGGCCACTTGTCGGCCGTACCCCACTTGGCCAAGAACTCCGGCCCGTAGGCCTTCATGAAGTTCAGATCCATCTGCAAGCCACCAAAGTAGGTGGCCACGCCATGGAAATATCCGATCGCATTCCAGGCACCTTCGCCACGGTGGATGCACGCAAAGCTCTGGTAGAGCCGGTCGTGCACGAGGTGTGGCTGGGGCAGAAGCGACTTGATCTTGGCGTTCAGCTTTGTCAGCTTAGCACTATGGATGCGTACTTCGGCCCGAGCTTTGACGCACAACTTCTCGGGCCCCTTCAGCAGATGCTTGGCGCGCAGTTGGGCGCAGTTGTAGTGCTGGTAGTGCATGTACAGCGTCCAGATGTAGCTGGGCTGGTGCCAGAATCGCACTTTGCTGGCATGAACTGCAGCCTCTTTGCAGAGCCGTTGGACTCGGCTTTTCTTGGCGCTGGCCAAGCTCCGAGCCACATGCACCTGCGCCACAGAGCAGCCGCTCTGGTATGCCGGCCTCCCGGCGGTGGGACTCTGAGCCCACGCACCACTTGGGGCCAGCGCGAAGAAGATCGTGCTGGAGCAGATGATGGCAAGACGAAGCAATTTCGTCCTCCTCTTGTCGAAGGTACGACGAACCGAGACAGCAGTTCGCCACTGATCTTTTGGTCGTAGTGTAAGCCATCGCTGCCCTGCGCCTAAGGCGCATGACTAGGCTTAAGATGCGAAATTCCGAGGTTTGCGTGGATTAGTCTCTACGCTCGAGCTAATCGAATGCAGGGACTAATCCACTCCCTGAGAAATATAATTTGTCGCATCGGTCTAACAACCGCCATCTATAAAACTAGCAGTTTAAGAGAGTTTTTTCAAGAGGTAAAAGCGCTCTA
>CAZMNA010000019.1:1981-3083 GCA_964567555.1 uncultured Candidatus Saccharibacteria bacterium
AAGTTGCCTTTGGCGCCGGCCACACCGCTATCGGCTTTGTTGATTATTAGGAATTTTTGCTTGCTGGCCCAGGCTTCGAAATCCCGCAGTACGGCTCGGCGCAGCGTATCGTTTTTTATAATGCCTTTATTGATATCGTGAGCCCCAGCTTCAAACTGCGGCTTGACCATAGCTACGATCTGAGTATTCTTGTCTGCCAGTTTGGCCACCACCGGCAGAATATCCCGCAAGCTAATAAAGCTAACGTCTATGACAATTATGTCTGGTGGCTGATTTAGTACAAAGTTTCTGATATCGGTTTTTTCGTGCAGTTCTATGCGCGAATTATCCACCAAGGAGGGATGCAGCTGATCCGAACCAACATCCACGGCAATTACTTTTTTGGCCCCGCGGCGCAGCGCGTAATCCGTAAAGCCCCCTGTACTGCTACCTACATCCAAGATCGTTTTGCCCCTAAAATCCAGCTCTAGCTTATCGGCCACACTGGCCAGCTTCAGCCCTGCCCGGCTAACGTATTGCTCTGGCTGATCCAGGTTTATTTTGTCAGCCGGACCAACCAAATGTCCAGGTTTGAGTACGGTTTGGCCACTGACTTTCACTTTGCCAAGTTTGATGTAGCTTTCGGCTTGCGACCGGCTGGCCACCAGCCCCCGCTTCAGCAGCTCTTTGTCTAGCCTGGTCTTCATACAATCTTATTTAACCCGCTCGCGGTATGTGCCGGTGGCCGTATCTACCGAGACCATGTCGCCCTGTTTTATAAAGGCCGGTACCTTGATAACTAGGCCAGTTTCTAGCGTGGCGTCTTTGGTGATGGCGCTGCTGGTATCACCTTTTACGGCACTTTCGGTATAGGTAACCTTGAGTGGCAGATTTTTGGGCAATTCAATATTGATAACCCGGCTATCAAACAGCTGAGCAGTTACCATATCGCCCTCTTTTATATACTTTTGCTGGTCCTGCATATCGGCAGCCGGTAGTTTGAACTGTTCATAGCTGCCAGTATCCATAAAAAAGTAGTTGTTGCCGTCGTTATATAAATACTGCACGCTTTTGTTGGTCACATCTGCGCTCTCGATTTGCTCACTGCCCTTAAATGTCCGCT
>CAZMNA010000020.1:0-1701 GCA_964567555.1 uncultured Candidatus Saccharibacteria bacterium
TGCCTGGGCTGTAGACAAAAATCTGAGCGGCATCGAAACACTTTCTCTCATCCCTGGTACTGCCGGTGCAACCCCGGTTCAGAACGTGGAGGCTTATGGGCAGGCTATTGGGGACACGCTTGTTCACGTAGAAGCGTTTGATGTTGAGAAAAAGGAGCCGGTGGTAATATCCAAACAAGACTGCCAGCTAAGCTACCGCCACAGCCGCTTTAAGGTTGCTGACCACGGGCGCTTTATTATCTGCTCGATTGTCCTGCACTTGCGCAAAAGCCCAATGACGCCGCCCTTTCACCGCGGGCTGCAAACTTATTTAGACAAAAATAACATCACCGATTTTTCACCAGCCAGCATTCGCCAGGCTGTGATAGCCATCCGCAGCGCGAAATTACCCGATCCCGCCAGTGTGGCCAACAATGGTTCGTTTTTTAAAAATCCAATCGTACCCCGCGCCCAGTCTGAGGACTTGGCCGAGAAGTTCCCTGACATCCTGAATTATCCGTCTAAGGATGATCAAGTGAAGGTCTCTGCTCAATGGCTAATAGAACACGCCGGTTTCCACGCCGGCTACAAAGACGAAGCTACGGGCATGATGCTGTGGCCTAGGCACGCCCTGGTTTTTGTGAACGAACATGCCAAATCTACCGCCGATCTTTTAGCGTTCAAACAAAAAATTGTTGACGCTGTGCGGGCCAAGTTCGGTATCACGCTAGAGCAAGAACCAGAACTGTTGCCCTAACTGATGTAGGCGCCATTGACTGCAAGTAGTTTTAATTTTATACTTTGCTTATGAGCAACCGAGAGTCAGGTGATAGCTTTGACGACCACAAAGAACTGAGTATAGCTGAATGCCAGCAGCGGCTTGAGCATTCTAGAGTCTGGTTCTTCCTGGCCGCCGAAAGGGCATTTAATAATCCGACGACAGCCAATCTTAAATCCTTGAACGTCGCGCATATTGTACATGCCGGCCGCTTTGAAGAGATAATCTCGACTGGAGTGGTCTGCGGAACACCCCTAGAGCGTTTTTGGACCATTCATAACGCTCTTAATGTAGAGGATGAGCTTAGGGTAGGCAGATTCAATGCTATTGTCGAACGTGATGTTTGCGAACCAGCTTACTACGACCTTAGCGATACACAGGAGGAGCAAGTAGCCGACTTTGATGACGGAGATTGGTATGATCTGGGCGGCGCTATTTGTGAGACTTTTGCCGCCAACATCGCATACGACACTCGCATTTTATTAGACGCAGCCGGCGTCGAACTAAGCCACGATTAGTTTGTTAATTTCTATTTCTTATCGCTGGGCAGTGGGAACTGTAGGCAGAATTCTTTGACCTGGTTACTTAACATGTTAAGCTTTTTGTCATCTTTGCGATGCTTGATAGCCACTGCTAGCCAGTCGGCTACTTGAGCCATATCCTTCTCTTTCAACCCGCGGGTGGTCATGGCTGGTGTGCCCAGTCGTAGGCCACTAGGCCTAAATGGCGGCAGTGGATCATTGGGGATGGCATTGCAGTTGGCGCTCAAGCGAATCTTGTCCAGTAGGTCTTGCACTTCCCTACCATCTACGCCGTAACTGCCGTAAACATCGGCCATTATTAGGTGGTTGTCGGTGCCGTTAGTTACAAGCTTGAAGCCGCGGTTCATCATTTCATCAGCCAGTTTTTTAGCATTCACCAGAATTTGTTTGGCATAAGTGCGG
>CAZMNA010000021.1:0-1618 GCA_964567555.1 uncultured Candidatus Saccharibacteria bacterium
CGGCCCAGAAGCCATGGTTCAAAGTTACGAGGGCTTGTTGCACCTGATGGGTGCCGACGAGGCCCGTGTAGTTACAGATTACTTCCCGGGTTACTAAAGCCGACATTAGCATAAGCGTCATGGGGTATAATGTTACCTACAATTAATTTGGAGATTTCCTCTAATGCAACCCCAAAAACAACCAGCTCAAAAATCACCTGGCAAATACGGCAAGCGGCCCATGTGGCAGTGGATAACCATCTATGTAGTTATCGCCGCCATCGTCTACGCCGCGGTTTATCTGATCTTCTTCCGCAAGACCGGCACCAGCACCACCGGCGGTAGTTTAGGCTATTAATCCCCCTAGCAGCGTTGATCCATGGGCTTATCTATGGTATAATATGCTAAATGAAATTAGAACGGGACAGCGACTCTCCTTTTGAGGATTGTTTTGTGGACGGGCAGGGGTTTGCTTATGCCATGCGGCCCAACGGCTTCGTAGACTTTGGCGATGTGGCTCGCAACTTGATGATGATGCAGAGCCAGTACGGCAGCCGCTACGTGGACGGCGCGATAGAAGGCTACCCAAAGCTTGGTGAGGGCTTACGGATTCAGGGTGATCCACGCAATTACCACAGCTTAGAGATCCACCCAGAAGACATAGAGGACTTCATGCTCCGGCACAGCGCCTACCAAGCGTATACTCATCGGTATATTACGGATCCTAGTGGCAAAATTCATGAGATCGATGCGGCGGTAGCCGAAACCCTGCGCGCCTACTTAGAAAGCATCGGCGCTTTTGACACGCCTTGGTCCAAACCACGCAAATTTGAGCCCTAAGCCCAAAAAAACAAAATTCCCTACGAAGCCTTGTTATAATTTAACTAGAATGTTCAAAGAAACAAATAGGCGCTCCGTAATAAAATCAATCACGTTTAGAGTGCTCATAGTTTTATGCGACTCAATTATTATCTATGCTCTAACCAAAAAAGTTGCTACTACCATAGCCATCACAATTCTTACCAACATCGCCAGTACGATCGTTTATTTTTTGCATGAACGCTTTTGGAATAGGATCAGGTGGGGGAAGACAAGAGCTCACTAAAGGCCTAAACCCCAAAACCGAAATTGCTCATGCTTGCAATTATCGCGTTAGGCATGCAAGATAGCTTTTATGAATAAAATCGCCAGACAGCAAGCTCAATTTGAAGCCAAGCCGGGCTTTAAGTTGTACAGATCTCAGCAGGGAATTGATTTTCCGCCAAGAGTCTATGACGAGATAGACTATAGCTTCCCCGAACACACTCTGTTTAACACCAAAAACGGACGCGTCCGACTACTTCGCCGTGACCAAACCAACGAAATCGTCAGCCGGTCCAGAACACTCAGCGCGATCCCCACGTCCCGTTTGGTCAAGGCAGTGTTCATTATGGGAAAAAGCTCTACAAAAAGGCCGTTATCTTTGCCTCCGGCAAGAATAGGCTACCGGCGCACAGAAGATCCCAATGTTAGAGCTATAAACCTACTCCTAGATGATAAGGAAGGTTACCTAGAAGAAGAAAGGGATAAATACCTTCAACGATTATCAAAAATCGGTGGAATTAACATTCCGCTACCAGAATTTTTACCAGAGGTGTTG
>CAZMNA010000022.1:0-1553 GCA_964567555.1 uncultured Candidatus Saccharibacteria bacterium
GGCAACAACCAACACCTCGTGGATTTGGTAGTAATTTTGCTCGATAATGCCATCAAATACAGCCCGTCCGGTAGCGAAGTAAAGCTAAGTACATCGGTAAGTGAAAAGAATGGGGTCATCACTATAACCGACGAGGGCCAGGGTATAGAAAAGGACGCGCTGCCGCACATTTTTGAGCGTTTCTACCAGGCTGATAACTCACGCAGCAAACAAGATAGCGGCGGCTACGGCTTGGGTCTGGCGATTGCCAAAAAAATTGCTGATTTACACAACGGCACCATAGAAGTAAAAAGTACTCTGGGCAAAGGTTCAAGCTTTAGCGTTTATCTGCCAAAAGCCTAGGGCTTGCGCGCTGATCTAATCCGCATTGCAAATATCAAAGCATTAATAGTCTTAGTAAAACCACGCACCCCGCCACGATAGACAATGTAGCGGCTTTCCCATTCCGGCTGGTACTTAGTCTTAAAGCGTTTTAGCCCCTGGAAGGAGTAAAAACGATTGCCATTGGCATAAGCGAAGTTCAAAAAGCTATTCAAGCGGTTGCTAGCATTGTCGTGGTTTTCTTCCAGGCCAACTAATGGCGATAGCCCCATGTTTAGCTTGGGAATGCCTTGCTGGTGCAGTGAAATGATAAAATTGAGCATCAAAAAGTCATTTATGTTGCCGGGGCTGCTTTTGGAGTGGCGCAGAAAATCAAAATTAGCCTCGGCTGGCGTAGGGCTGGGCACTTGGTTGATAAACCCCCTTACTTGATGATGGTCGTCTTTAACCACCATAATTTTACATTGCTGCATGTAGTCGGTGCTGAAGTAGCCCATCATAAAGCCCCGCTCGGCCCGGCCGGGACCCCCCAGCCAATCGTCAGATATTATTCTTAGCTGTTGCAATAATTCCGGGCTGTGAGGCGGTTCAAGCAAAGACGTGGAGTAGCCTAATTTACTGAATTTATTGTTGATGTGACGGAAGTCTTTGGTGGTAGCAACCTGCTCAACAAATTTATTAGTACTGATAATGGCCTCTTCGCCGATTTTTTGAATCTCAAAGCCCAGCTTGGTATAGAGTTTAATATTGGTCTGCTCGGTATGAATTAAAGCCGGCCGCCAGTCGTTGAGCCGGCAAAGTGACATAAATTCATTGATCAGGCCTTTGGTCTCTCCGGTGGAGCCCAGCGGGTCACCGACAATCAGCGCGACTCCGTGCGTGGCTTTGTAAGCTAGGCCAGCGCTTCGGTCTCTATTGAAGAAATAGGCTTTGTCCGGTGGCCACAGCTTAAAGAAGTCCTAGCTGGTACTGGCATGATTTTTCATTAACCGGCGCATGTCTTCTTTGTCTTTTTCGTGGCTACCCAGCCGAAAGCGTATCGGCGAAAAGAAAGCCAGACTGACATAAAATAGCGCTGCCACGCTGACGACCGCCAATGAATCTACGAATATGACCGCCCGCTTAGAATAAGCAACTACTTGCTGGTTGGTAGTTAGGTTGAATTGGTCAACTGTGTAATGGGCCGCCGTTGGGGGAGAAATTTCTTGATGAAAATCGTGTTCGTCCATAAC
>CAZMNA010000023.1:0-1526 GCA_964567555.1 uncultured Candidatus Saccharibacteria bacterium
TACTACATCTGCCCGAGCTACTTGTGGCTATGGAAATATAAAAAAGAAGTTGTGCCACTGGACGACGAGGTGGCAGCTTTGCATAGGCTAGAGCAGGGTAATGAGGTAGAAACTTGGGCTCGCAAACTCTTTCCGGATGGCAAGATGGTAGAGACCGGGTTCGACAAGGCCAGACAAGAGACCGAAAACCTAGTTAAAGAAGGTGCTGAGACTATTTTCCAAGCCACGGCTTTCACCGACAAGGGCCTGCTGGCCAAGGCCGATGTGCTGAAGTTTGACTCCGAGACCAAAACCTGGAGCCTGCACGAAGTAAAATCTACTACTAAGGTCAAAAAAGACCGCCAGCACATAGAAGACGTGGCCTTCCAGAAGGTAGCTTTTGAAGACTCCGGTTATAAAATTGGCAAAACCTATCTAATCCACCTTAACGGTGACTATGTTCGCCGGGGCGAGTTGAATCCGAGCGAGCTTTTTACCGAGGAAGACGTTAGTGACCAAGTTGACGTGATTGTGCCCCAGATCCGAGCCATGGCTTATGATGCCCTGGAGCTCTTAAAGCAACCTGATGAGCCAAAGGGCTGTAGCTGCCGGCTAAAATCAAAGTCCAAACATTGCCCAACCTTCCATTACTTAAACCCAGATATCCCGGAATATTCGGTCTTTAACATCGCCCGTATTGGCGGCAAAAACCTGGCACTATTAATCGACAGCGAGATATACAACGTCCACGAGGTACCCGATGATATAAAGCTATCCGGCATCCAGAAAAACCAGGTGGAAGTCGCTAAAAGCAAAAAGCCGATTATAAACCAAGTAGCCATTGCAGAGCTTTTGGGTGAGCTTGAGTTCCCCTTATATTTTTTAGATTACGAGGCTGTCAACATGGCCTTGCCGATGTACAACGGCTACAAACCGTACCAACAAATACCTTTTCAATACTCGCTGCATGTACTACCTTCGCCAAGTGGCTCGCTTGAACACTTCGAATTTTTAGACCAAGTAGGCAAGCAGCCGCCTGAGCCAGCGCTACTCGAAGATTTGGTTAAACACATTAGTAAATCTGGAAGTGTGGTTGTTTGGTACAAGGCGTTTGAGGCGAGTCGCAATAAGGAAATGGCTGCGGCCTATTCGCAGTATGCTGATTTTCTAACAGATGTGAACGCCAGAATTTTTGATCTGATGGAAATATTTAGCAAACAGCATTATATCCACCACGGTTTTAATGGCAGAAGTTCTATTAAGGCCGTACTGCCGGTATTGGTGCCGGAGTTTTCTTACAAGGGCATGGACATCCAGGGAGGCGAGGTTGCCGCCATCCGCTGGTACGACGCAGTTGCCGGCAGAACCAGCCTCGAGCAAGCCAAGCAAACCTTTGATGCGCTACTGCAATATTGCGGGCTGGATACACTGGCGATGGTTAAGATATACGACAAACTGGCGGACTTGGTTAAGGTCTAGCCGGGCGATGACCAATAAAAACGCCCGGTTTAGCCCGGGCGTTTTGCTACGAAGTATTTTTATTTATT